>NZ_AFWE01000230.1 GCF_000222585.1 Vibrio scophthalmi LMG 19158
CAATAATGAAATTTGGGGTAGCTGATGTCTTGCTCTTTACAAAAATTGGGAACAGAAAGCTCGCTTTCTTGCTGCTTAGTGACGATAGCCATCCAGTATTGGTGTTCTTCTGATTGAATCATAGTTCCTCCAGTAGGTTAGAAAAACTATGACAAAGTCTTGTAGGGTTTAGAATGTGGGGTTAATTGTGCGCTTACCAGCAAACCACATTACTTTTCTCTGCGGCAAAAATAACTATTGTTATCCAGTACCAGCATTGAACCCACTAACCGCACAAACAAAAATGGGAGGCTGCGCCAAAGGGGAAAGGATTATCAAGGGAAAAAACCTATCCTGAAAGGGTAGAAAAAAGGGGAGGTAGCTATCACAATAAAAACATGATGATAAAGCGCTGCGACACCCCCCCTTGTTTTAAAAGTACAACCCCCCTATCTTTATGATTTAAATGACATTTTCATTAATTATTACTTACTGTTCGGGTAGATTACTATGTATTTAAAATCGACTTAATAAATTCCAGTATTTGCTTTTCTTTATCAGCACCAATTCGAGCAAGCTCAATTTTTATCTTATTTCTATCTGGACTTTGACTTAGGGTGGCATAACTTCCTTTCTTGTCAAACGATGCCAGATACTCCTTTTTCCATTCCTTAGGCGTTGTTTTTACATTTAATGATTCAGCAATAAACAACTTTAATTGTTCTAGTGTGATTTTTTGTCTATCAGTAATAGATATACAATCCACCGGGAATTGTAATACTTTACTAAAAGACTTCATGCTATCAGCTATGTCTACATGATTTTTTTCAAGATCTCGTTGCAGTTTAATCAGATCTGAATAGTATGAATTAGGTATTCCTTCAAAATCGACAAATACCTGTCGAAGAGGTAAAACAACATTATTTGCTGCAATTCTCTTCCTTAACGATTCACGACCTATTGATAGAGCTGAAGCTAGATCTTCTAGTTTAGCAGTATCAACATCTATTCCCTTACGTCTAGCTATTCGAAATAAGTATTGAGCATGCTCAGGATAAGACCACCGTTTAACTTCTTGACTATCATTGATGATTGCTAAGATGTCTTCATCTGACACATCACCAATTAACTCCCAAAGTGGTAGTTCTACCTCAGCTTGCAAGCACACAAATCTGCGACGACTTGCATCTAACAACATCAGCCTTCCCGTTGATTTACATCTAACTGCAATACCTTCTTGATTTACACCATTTTTTATTATAGATGAGTAGATATCTCTAACTGCTTCAATAGTTAATGCATCTTGATTTCTTGGGTTTAACGGGTGTATATCTGTTTTAGATTCAATATCACGGCTTGGAATAACAACACGCTTTGCTTTCCAATTCCCATTAAGAAAAGTTCTTACATTTTCTGAAGCCCCTTTCAGAGATGAGATGCCTGATTTTGAGCCAGATCTTAATAATTTTGATTTGTCTTTATTTCGCATTTATAGACCCCTATCTCTTTGCTGCAATAACTTTAAGTTCATTTATGAAATTATTATAAGCCTCTCTAACTGAAGAGCAGGCGGTTTCATATTGTAATGACGTGCAAGTACTTTCTGTTTTTCTTATATCAAAAATAGTTCTATTCATACTCGCAGCTTCAAGAAATAAGGGACTATGCTTGATTGGAGTGGTAAACATATCACTTCCTACAGTCCTCAATAATCGGTCAAAAGTCTTTCTCTCTTGCCGATTATTTTCACTGTAGTTGACGGGAAGAATCTTTAACCACTTAATATTTGAACCTTTTGATGGTAAAGCTTGAAGAACGTCTGAGAGAGTAAGCATAAATGACGTTGTACTTGCATAGTCATAAGTTCTTGGAGTGATAGGGGTAATGATCATGTCTGTGGCCTCTGCTGCGGCCCAGGTAATAGGCGAATTTTGGGGAGGTAAATCTAAATAAATAATATCGTATTCTGTTTTTAGAATAGGTAGAATTTTACTAGACAAATAAGTCAATAATTCATCTCGTTTTTCTTTATCATTTAACTCCCAGTACAAATCGGTAAACTTCTCATCTGTAGGGAATGCCGTGATAACATCAAGGTTAGGTATATGTGTAGAAAAAGGAGCAGCACGAACAATGTCTTCTAATAGATTACCATTTTCAAGTAATTGAGCCACTTCACTATCATCTTCATATTCCGCACACGCGAAATCGGCGATAGTAACAAATAATTCATCCTGTTCATTTTTAACGTTAATTATACCTCTTGCTGCGGAACCTTGCGGATCAAGATCCACAATGCACACTCTTGCATTGAGATCTAAGTCTAACGCTGTCGCCATAGCAATAGTTACTGTAGTTGTTGATTTACCAGTTCCACCTTTATAGTTTTTAATAGCTACCACAGTTGAATTGTAGTTATCGGTAAATCTTTCAAAATTATAATGAAGCATAAGCTGATGGACTTGTGCAAGTGTGAAGAGGTGAGAACGATTATGAAAAATAGGTTCAAATATAACACCATCCTCAATTGCTTGTGTTATGCGTTTTAGATAAGTGCTCTTTGAAACACGAAAAATATCTTCACCAAGAGATGTTTTAGTTATGGTGTGATTATAAATCAACCGATTAACCCCTTCAGGTAGATCTTCATCAGTAACCGCCACTTGCGTACTTTCTAGTAAAGCCTCTTTAAGTGACGCGTTATCAGAATTCATTCGATTACCTATTTCCGTCACTTGCTTAATAATACCCATAATAGAAATCCTATCGTCTTTTGATTTTGAAGACTTTAAATCAAAATAACACCAATAACAACGCTAAAACACCAAAATACGGTATACAAATAAGTTGCATGTAATTCCATAACAACGCACTCTATAGAACAGATCAACCGACCATTCTAATTATCGAGGAAGCGATAAGAGAGTGGAAACAAGGCAAACAAAACAAGCGCGGGAGCCCCGTATTTTCAGTGATTTAGCCATTGATACGACAGGACTAAAGGTCTACGGAGAGGGAGAGGGCGAGTGGAAAGTCAAAAAGCATGGCATTGACGGGAAGTGCCGAGTCTAGAGAAAGTTGCATTTAGCGGTTGATACCGACATACATGAAATCATTGCTGCTAAGTTAAGTTTATCGAGTGTAAGCGACAGTGAAGTGCTACCTAATTTGCTCAGACAGACTCGGCCACAAATCGCAGAAATATTTGGCGATGGTGCTTATGAAACAAGGTTGTGCTACGAAGCCATTCTCATCAAACAAGGTGCTCCACTCATTCCTCCGAGATAAGGGGCTGCCTTCAGGAAGCGAGGCCACCCTCGCAATTTAGCGGTCGGATACCAGAAACTCTATGGTTCAAATAAGCATTGGAAAAAGAAGCACGGCTACCATATTCTCTCTCAGAGACAGCGATGTTCCGAGTTAAAAAGCTGCTTTAGGGACATTAAGCTTAAGAAATTACAATGCTCAAGTTGGTGAGACTTATGCCATGACAAAAGCGTTAAACAAGCTCACAGAACTAGGAATGCCCGAAATGATGGTGATCGCCTAATCAGTCATTTAGGCGTGTTTTAACTGAAATCGAATTAGGAAACA
>NZ_AFWE01000229.1 GCF_000222585.1 Vibrio scophthalmi LMG 19158
GCTGATGCTCGCCTTTTTCATACTAATCTATGATGCAAAATCACATAACTAGATAAACATGCCATCCGAACCTTTTGGATTTGGACCGTACTCGTTATGGCCTGGTGCACTGTCGCCTACCATGAAATAAATCAGAACCAAGATACCGATGATTGGGATCAAGCTAATCAATAACCACCAGCCTGTGCGTCCAGTATCGTGCAAACGGCGAACACCCACAGCAATACTTGGAATAAGTACCGCTAAGCTATAAACAAAGCCCAATACAACCGTACCTAAAAGCCCATCAACGAACCCTAGTAGCAAGGTAAAAATAAGGTTAATTAAAAAAAACATCCAATATTCTTTGCGTCTTGAACGACCACTAAATACGGCATATTTTTTTAATACTGCAAGATACCATTCCATCTATTTACTCCTAGTTGCATTAACGTTTTAAACTGATCTTATAAGTATGTAAGCCATGACGAGCGTTGGTTATTATCGTATGGGTTTTATCACTGATAAGTTGTACTTCTTTGTAGGCCGTAATCTATAGTGAGGCCCAACTAAATTAAAGCACATCCAACAAAAAACTCGTCTGATATCAATAATATTACCGTCTATGCCGCTTCAATTCAGCAGCTCAATTAATATGTGCAAAAATGATAGTTGCTATGAGTGCATGCCAATTCAATCAACATCACTTCAACATTTAATGAATCACGAGAGGAAAAACATCATCGGCAAGGCCACGGATGGCATCGCTTTTCAGGTACTCGCGTTTTAAACGAGCCCTGCCGAAGAGGTAAACTGGGAGCTGGGTGCTGATATCAAAAATACCAGAGTAATTTATCAGAAAATCAGTACTTTAATTCACTATGCAATGAAATCGTTCAGTCAACCTCTGCATATTCAATAGTGACCGCCTGATAAGCATGAACAATATGAGCAACGTCTTTGCTTTGTTGCATTCGGCTATAGTGCTCGAGAGTCCTAGCCAGATATTTAGTTGCCACAAGAGATTGCTCTTCGCAATTAGGTTGCCAAATGAACTCACCCACAGCATGGATCTTACGTGTCTTATCAGGCACAGAAGAAACCAGTAGGGTCTCATAGAAACGTTGGTTATCTTCCACCAGGGTTTCTTTATACAAACTAAAATCAAGCTTAATCAACGTTTGTCGTAGCGCGTAATGATGGTGAACGGGACACAATAGAAAATCGATTGCCAGCTGCGGGAAAGCCGTATGAATCTGCTCAACAAATTGCATCATCAGATCCCCACCTACTCCAGCAATGATCACCAAGTGCCGGCCTTGATACTGTTGTAATGGCAAGGTAGCAACATCAATACAGTGCGTATGCCATTGGGAGATGGAATGTGGGTAAAAGCGTTGTAGGTTCGCAGTAACCTCTTGCATCAATTTCGGTACAATATCGACAAAATGGACGTGTTCTGCGGCCTGACGCGACAGTAATGTCATGCCAAGGAAACCATGATCACAGCAGCAATCCCAAATATGGCTATAACCACTGCCCACCATTTGATCAAGGTGCTTTAATCTTTTACTCAGTTTCAAGGAACATTCCGCCGTCATTATAAAATCCGGCGTATTGTAATGTTTTTCTGTGTTTTGGCTAATGTTACTTTGCTATTACGTTGTCAATATAACTTCACCCTTTCGAGCCATAGAACACAGGGGCACAGCTCTATCGATGAGACAAGAAAAAAGCAGCCCACAGGCTGCTTTTAAGATTTTATCGTCTATCGATTTAAGCGATTGAGTGTAATAAAAACACTCGTCAATCACCCATTATTCTTGTTGTACTAATGTGTAATTGTCTGCCATCGGGCCTTCGACTTTATTACCATCAACATCCAGCATCATAAGGGCGTTTTCAGCCACAAAGAACTGTAGTGAGCCATCCTCCTTAGATAGCGTGACAGTGTCACCCTTGCTATTCCAAATAAACTCACCGCTTGATTTATATTCGCCTTCTTTGCCTTTACCAAGATAGTTTTGATCGTACTCGTACGTGCCATCAAAATTAAGCGTTAATGACGTTGCGATACCTGAACAATCTGCGCATGGTAATGTGCCGATGTATAAACCTTCCCAATCAAGAGAATTGCGCGCACTATGCTGCAAACGACCTTCCGCAGAACTGACCGCTTCCTCAGGTCTTACAACGCTGCTACTGGCTTCAGACAAGGTCGAGCTTGCTTGTGATATCGTTTGAACACCATCGGTAACATCAACGGTCACATTTTCCGTCACTTGCTCCGCTGGGGCTTGTGAGAGAGGCTTTTCTGGCGCTTCATCTTGGCAACCCGCTAGAACGAAAACAGCACTGCTTAGAATTAATAGTGTTTTATTCATCTTTCTTCCTTATTCAACGAATCAGATATCGTCTTCTAATATTAGAAGTGTTTGAGCCAATTACGTCAGAACAAACACAATTTATTGATCCGCGTTTGTCAGAAGAGGCTGAATTTAATGGTTTTTTATAAACCTTACCTTCATATTTCTATCACTTTAACGCTGAATACAGATGGCGTGCAACTAACGATAACTGAATATTATTTTTTATTTTCAGTATGTTAATTACCTTTACACTGTAAACTGACAAATAATTCCATCAAGTTAAAAAGCATGATTAGCCCAATAACGCCTTCATATCATTAATCTTAAGCAGCTTGGCCATAACTCGCCCCTACTTTTCAAACAAACGCGTGTCTAGGCGAGATTCTAAAACCATCTGCGACGAGACATACTGGAAAATTGAGTCGTTGGGCAGTTCATCATAGTGAGCCCATCTCGATCAACATCTTACAAATAAGACTTTTCCAAACATTTGTCTGTAAGTTTTTTGCTTCACTCTAACTTCCATAATCAATATGGAAACTTCCTACTGATTACATTGAACCGTTATAAAAATAACCATATTTTCTGCCCTATTACACTATTAATAGGATGTCGATATGAATAATCTCTCTACATTTTTTATATTGTTCCTCGTCGGATGTAATATTGAATCGATGGAAAAGACTCAGAATCCACAGCCAGTGCGTCCAATAGTGATAGATAAAACAGCTGAGCTCATTGAAGAATTGAAATCTCAAGCAACCATCGACGAGCAGTTTAACGTTATCTATGAAAACTTCGATCATCTGCTTGATCGGAGTGACTCGATAATCGGCCCTGATGAAAACAATGATGGAATACGAGATGACATTGAAGCCTTTATCAACGCTTTGGAGATCACAGAGCCGATTCGCAATGTACTAAAGCAAAATGCTCGTTATCAACAAGAAAACTTAAATTATGACTTCAGTGATAAGAGCGATGCAAACGCCAGAATAGCTTGGGAAATTAGCCGAAAATATGACAAGGTTATCGCCTGTAAAGCCTTTCTAGGAATTTCAGTTGATGACATAATTGATACATCGAGAACAATTGTGGCGTTAACCTACAACACCAAAGCGCGCACCATCGCATATTTGGCTTACAACCGCCTTCTTGATGGTTCGACGTATACTCCTCTCGAGTATGAGGAGCAATATTGTGAGTAAAAGACTAAACGCTCACCAAGAAAATGACTTCAAATAGAAGAATCATTAACTATATAAGTACCTTCAAGGTCTATTTACAAAAAAGGCTTCGCAGTGCGAAGCCTTTTTTATACCAATTCAGCGCGAAGATTAAACTTCAGCGTTGTGGTAAACCTGTTGAACGTCATCACAGTCTTCTAGAAGGTCTAGGAACTTCTGGAATTTCTCTTGGTCATCTGCCGAGATTTCTGTGTACGTTTGAGGTACGAACGTGATTTCTTCAACGTCTAGCGTTAGCTCTGGGTATTCAGCTGCTAGTGCTGTTTTCACTTTGAAGAACTCAGTGTTAGGTGCGTAAACAGTGATTACGCCATCTTCTAGTTCGATATCAGCAACATCACAATCCGCCATCATTAGGGCTTCAAGTACTGCTTCTTCATCTTCACCTTTAAACTGGAATACAGCTTGGTGATCGAACATGTGAGATACCGTACCCGCAACACCAATTTTAGCGCCTGTTTTTACGAAGCATTGGCGAACATCTTGGAACGTACGGTTGCCGTTGTCAGTAAGACAGTCAACGATCACGCTAGCGCCACCAGGAGTGAAACCTTCGTAACGAGCTGGTTGGTAATCTTCACCGCCGCCGCCATTTGCTTTATCAAGCGCTTTCTCGATAACGTGCGCAGGAACTTGGTCCTTTTTCGCTTTCGTGATCAAGTGACGTAGTGACAAGTTCATGTCTGGATCTGAACCGCCATTTTTGGCGCTCATGTAAATTTCTTTACCGTACTTGGAATAAACTTTAATTTTTGCGCCTGCAGTTTTCGCCATAGAGGCTTTGCGCACTTCAAAACTTCTTCCCATTGGGATGTTCTCTCTAATTTCAATTTAACGCGAGGGATTCTAGCAAAAAATGAGGGCTTTTCAATTTCGCCTCATTTGCTTTGGGTCACGCGATGCCCATCATTCGTTTGTATTTCTCAACACTTTGCATAAACCAAGTGCGTTCTACTTCATCAACCAGTTGGTTCGCCTGTTGTACTATCTCTTCAGGGCCAGATTTCGCCTCTCGAAGCTTCCAGACCAAAAATGAGGCTTGCTTATCTAGCTCAACCTTATTTTTTTCATCTGCGGGTAGCAGCGACAAATTCACCGACATAGTAAGATCTCGAACAAAAAAAAATACAAAGCGGAAATATAGCACATAAGAGCGCAATGTTGAGAGAAGAAAACAGTGGTCAGATCAAAAACAACAAAGGGTGGCTTATAGATTAGCCACCCTGTTTACAAGTATATGCAATTAACGACTTAGTGAAGTAAGCCCAGTTCCTTTGCTTCTTCAATGGTTAAGCCACTTTCACGAATCTCACGCAACATTTCGATGCGGCGACGCGCTTGGGCAGTTTTGACAACTGTCACTGGCTTTAACGATTCAACTTCTTCCGTGAAGTCCCACTTATTTGCAATACTTGTCATTTCATCATGGTCGATAGAATTGATGGACATAGGAAACCTCCGAACAAACCATGCTAGGGACGCCCTAATCTTTAGCAAACTGAACCCTAGCTTGTTAAGTAGATTCGTTCGGGAATGTGATATCGCTAATAGTTCAAAACAGAGATATGAAAATCGGCTTTTTTTATTTTGCGCCTAATGAAATTGCGCAGTACAGTTAAAGGCTCCGCTGAAAATACTCCCTTTGTTCTAGATCATCTCAAGCACAAATAATCACCATTACTTCGATTAAATCCTTTCGTTCTTCCCAAGGGTTTTTGCGACTATTTTACGACCAACTTCACTCTTTTATACCAGACTTCTTTTCTCGTTCGAATTAAGAGTTAATGATAATCATTATCTTTATCATGTGAGAATCGTTATGAGTGACCAAACTCTTCAGCATGCTTTTCATGCTGACCCCATCATTAAAATTCGCAACTTATGCGTCGATTACATTACCGATACTGGCGATTTTAACGCCGTCAAATCGGTCAGTTTTGATATTGGCAAAGGTGAAATCTTTGGCCTAGCGGGTGAATCAGGCTGTGGTAAGAGTACCATTGCTTTTGCCATTAACCGTTTACATAAGCCGCCAGCCTTTATCTCAGCAGGACAAATTCACTTTGAAGGTCGTGATCTGCTGAAACTTTCGGATAAAGAGATTGGTGCAATCCGCTGGAGTGAGATCGCCATGGTTTTCCAAAGCGCCATGAACTCTCTCAACCCTGTGCTTCCAATCAAAGAACAATTTGCTGACGTACTTCGCCATCACCGTGGCATGAACGAAGAGCAAGCGACCAAACGCGCCGAACAATTGCTCGATTTGGTCAATATTCCTCGTGATCGTCTGTCTGAATATCCCCATCAATTCAGTGGTGGCATGCGCCAACGCTTAGTGATTGCGATCGCGTTATCGCTCAATCCCAAGCTGATCGTCATGGACGAACCCACGACCGCATTAGATGTAGTGGTACAACGTGAGATTTTGCAGCAAATCTATCAACTGCGTGAAGAATTTGGTTTCTCAGTCCTGTTTATCACCCACGACTTGGCGCTGATGAGCCAATTGTGTAACCGTATCGCGATCATGCGCCATGGTGAAATCGTTGAAGTGAACAGCTCGAAACAGATCCGCAATAACCCACAACATCCGTATACCCAAAAATTATGGGCCTCTTTCCCGAATATCCATGAAGGGAAGCACTCGACTGAAGGAGCAATGGCATGAGCGAACCAATCATTCAACTCAACAACGTCGTGAAGGAGTTCACCATTGGCGGTGGCTTCTCTTCTGTTGAGCGCTTTAAAGCCTTACAAGGCGTCAGCTTTGACATCCACAAAGGCCGCACGCTCGCTTTAGTGGGCGAATCAGGCTGTGGTAAAAGTACCTGTGCCCGCTTAATGACTAAGGTCTACCCTGCGACAAGTGGTGAGATCCTCTATCATGGCAAAAATATCAATGACATCCACAGTCGTAAAGAATTGCTCGATTATCGCAGTAAGGTTCAAATGGTCTTTCAAGATCCGTTTGGTTCACTCAACCCAACTCATACCATCGAGCATCACTTAACTCGTCCTTTGAAGATCCATAAACAAGTAAAGCGCGATAGTGATATCCCTGCACGCCTGCAAGAATTGCTTGAGCTGGTGGAACTCGCGCCGGACACCTTAGGTAAATATCCTCATGAGCTGAGTGGCGGCCAGCGCCAACGTGTGAATTTAGCGCGCGCCCTCGCAGTCGGCTCAGAAGTGATACTGGCAGACGAGCCAACCTCTATGCTGGATGTCTCAATCCGCCTAGGTGTACTGAATCTGATGCAACGAATGAAAAAAGATCTTGGTATCGGTTTTCTCTACATCACTCATGATCTTGCGACCGCGCACTACATCGCAGAAGAAACTGCAGTGATGTACAAAGGCCAAATTGTTGAATGGGGAGACACTCAAGCGATCCTCACCAACCCACAACATCCTTACACCAAGCTATTGATCTCTGCGGTGCCAGATCCCGATCTTCCATTTGGTCATTTGGTCGAAACTGAACCAAACTATTCAGTAGAGGCCGATCAAATTCGCGCAACCAGTGCGATTGTCACCCAAGGCGTGAACCAAGTCGGACCGAATCACTTTGTAAAACAGTTGGTTGAAGCTGCATGATGAAACTAGATACGTGGGTAAACGAGATCAGCGATTGGCATCAAACCCGAAAGCATGATCAAGAGAAACATCTTCAAGTATTGATCCTCAATGTACCCGATGCGGTATGGGGGCCATCGATCACCGAGCTGCAAAGTAAGGCGATCGCGTGTTGGCTCGACGGTTGCCTACGTATCTTTCATGCTTTTCGTTACCAGGATCCGAAGCTGGCTTACCAATACCTTCAATTGGCATACGCCAAGCTGCAAGCAACGGTAAGCCAACCAATGGCGGAAATCGAACTCAAAGATTGGTCAATGAAGCGTATGCAGCATTTAACGGTGCTGTCTTTAGAGTTTTGTAATCAGCAACAACAGCATCAGTGGCAGCTTGAATCAAATAAGATTGTCGAGACACATGTGGAGTTCATGGCAGCTCATGCCTGGAATGAAGAACGAAAGCATGATCAAGGATCGCAACGGTTGCATTAACTTATCGCTAAATGATCGAATGTTGCCTTGATCATCGTTCCGTTTTTTGCTTCATGCGTCCGAATGAACACTGGGCTTAGCGACTACTTACCAAGATGAGGCTCTCATCTCGATGGGAGAAATTAAGCGCAAAAAAAAGCGAGTTCAAAAGAACTCGCCAAACAATTCAGAATGAATGTAACAAATATATGAGCCAATCTATTGAGACTATTTCAATCTCAGGTTTCATCAGAAAGGACAAAAGGTTGTCTATTCGCCTTCATCATAACGTGCACTGTTGACGTTATGTCAGTGTTTTGTCAGTGGAATGTACTAAAACTGTCTGTTTTTTCTACAATCCACTTCAAATCTAAATCGCCACTTCATCCAAAGCACGGAATACACTTTCATCCAAGTGACCATCCATCACTTGTTTACACACTTTACGGCGAACCGCTAAGCCGGCGATCAGACGCTCGATCGATAAATGTTTGTTCTCACTTTGTGCGTTATACAGTTCGATCATCTTACTTAATGTCTCATAAGGGATCTTATCGTTACCAACACGAAGCCAGTCAAGCTTGTCTATGAGCTCCAGACACTCTTCTTTGATTGAGTTGTGTGAATGCCCTGTCATAGCCGCTAAAGCGCCTATACTGCGTTCTAGGGCCTCTGCTGAGGTATATTTGGATAAGGTTATGGTAATTTCATCCGCATTTATCTCTACAAGGTGCTTACGTTGCTTCACTCGACGGCCTAAATGACCTTTTGGCGAACGCTCTTTGCGCTGTATAGGCTCAAATTCACCATCGATAATTTGCGACAGTTCATCCAATTGCTGGCGCGTGACCATTTCGTTGCGAAGTGGGTTCGGCAAGGTTGGCGCCATATTGCGTTTACCAGCGTTAGTGGTGCGAGCACGTGAGTAACGTAACACCTCTTCAACATCGCATTTAATATCGACGTGATAATCTTTGATCTTATCTTTGTCGATCATTGCACTGATCGTTAAGTGGTAACCCCAAAGGTTAACCACAAAAAGATCCTCTCCCCCTTTACCATCGGATAGGCGTTTCAATTCACGGATCAGATCCATCGAGAAACGACGCCATTCAATGTTACGCGCTAGTTTTTGGTTGAGCTCACTTAACAACATTGCATCGGTATGGCGGCGAGACATACGACTACGGAAATAGCTGTACAACTGGAATACCAAGGTGTGTTGTTTCAAAATTTCTGGTGGAAAAAGGAAGAAATAGTCGCGTGTTAGCAGTTCCTCATAGAACGATGGCTCCCATACCAGGATATACAGGTTCGGTTTTATGCGTATTTCGCCGTCAGAGCCCTCTGTAGGGGCTTCTTCCGATGCAGTAATGGTACGAGCTATAAAACGGAAACGATCGCTCTTAAAGCCTTCTGGCATGTTCTCGCTGAGCCAACGGCCTGTCAGTTCATGCAATTGAAAATCGGTAAATTCGATACGATCAATACTATCGCGAATTGAATCACGCGCCGGACCACTATCCTTCTTGCCACGCAGCGACAAAATATCAGTAATGTAGAGCGGTGTTTTATTCGGAACGTGTTTTGCGTCTAACTGATATTGATGCTGATGATGATCGTGGTATTGCACTGTCAGCGTAAACAACGCAAATAGGGTCATGAGATCGTCAACAGTCATGATGTTTTTGGATGATCTTGTTTCGATCACTGCGCGTGTACCTGAGATCGAAACCATCGATTTTTGGTAGTTTTTACGTGTTCTTGGTGGCGCTAATGCTTGATCGATAATACCTGCCCAGTTGGTTGGTGAAACGATAAATTGATCCGCTTCATCTTTCATTGCTGGTGGTGTATTCAAGCCGTATTCATTCAGTAAGCGTTTATTCACTTGTGTTTGAGCAAGTGCTTTTGAACGTTTTTTCTTTTCCGATTGTTTCACGCTTTCGGTGACTAGGCTCGTTGCACCCAGTGCTGAGATAAGTTTATTGGGATTAACAAACTTATGTAGCATGGTTTTTCCTGCAAGCCCTTCTTCAAAACGAACGGGGATTTGATCGAATAACCCAACGGTAACCGCCGCTCTTAATCGTTGTTGAATGGCGGCGCGTGTGATCTGACCATCTGTCGCATCGATCAATTCTGTTGTGGAGACCAAACCATCTTTGCTTGAAAAGCCTCGTAAAGAAATGAGATTTAAAAGTTCTACGATGCTTTTTGTGACACCTTTGAAATGTTGGTATTGCTCGATCCAATCAACTGCAATTTCAGACACTTCAAATAAGTGTCCATCTTTGTGGCTGCGAGGGTTTTTGATCAGTATTTTTTGTTCAGAACTCATTTTTGATCCGTGTCACAGAAGCCGTAATATCGCTATAGTTCCGAAAGAATAAAGAAAAAGAGATCATAAAGAAAGAAAAAACTTATTGCTCTTTTAAACTGATCTTTATGATTAAACTGATCTTAATTGATTATATGATCTAATGATCTGGTCGCTATTTTGCTTGTAAGCTACTGAAGTTTAAGTGGTATTTTTTTGATTCGTGAAAGCATGATCAAGTAGGAGTCGAAAACATGATCATTGTATTAGTGAAAGCATGATCAAATTTAATCGAAACGATGATCATCCCTACTTCGAACCAATGATCAAACAAACGCTTGAAGCATGATCAACGTTAATGCACATGTTATCCACAGACCGATTGGGCGCAAATTAAGCATATGATCGTGTTCATCGTTGCTGTGGTGTTTTTTACCGTAACGATGATCAAGGTAGAACGATCCTTTTTGCTGCTTTGTTTATTTTATCATCACTTTAGTAAATTGAAATACAATTCGATTGTGATTATTCACACTTAACCACGGGGAATAAACGCTACGAAAGCATGATCAAGTAATGTTGATTATTGGCCTGACCAACCCCGTGTTCGTCGTATTGTCGTATTATTGGCTTAAATCGCCCGTTAAGCCTTAGTTCATCAGCATTCTTCCGTAATTTACCCGCGAATTTACATGCTTCCGAACGCTAACTTGCCTTGATCATTGATCCATTTAACGATCTTGCTTGATGGTGATCCCTGGAGCGCTTTTTCCTGGTTATATTTCCTTGATCATGTTTCCATAGCGTCGCTATTTAACCGAAAGCATGATCATCAGTGTATCCTTGATCATGCTTTCGTTAACCGTAATGCTCTTTCCAAACTAAATCCTTGCTGTGACTGAGTTCGTTTCGTGTTGTGCTGGTCATTTTCGATCTCTAGTCCAGTAATTATTGTGGTTCGATTTACATCGCCCGTAATTTGTGGCAAGAAACTAATCGTTCCGAGAAAAGAGATGATTTTAGCGTTGAAATCCGTTTTTACATTGTAAATAAGTGACGGTGTAACCATTTAAATCTGCGGCTTTTCACTTGTAATGCCACACAGAAAATAGAGCATTTTTTGAGTGGTTTTTACTATAATTCACTTAAACGATATATTGTTCTCATTTTAATGTGATGGCTATCTATAAGTGAATGTTCACCTTTTTATTGTTAAACGGATATAGTGCTGTACAATAGTGACAGTTACTAATAACGGAATTTGGCAATGAAAAGAGAACAGACAATAGAGAATCTCATTCAGCTTGCGGAGAAAACTGCACAGGTTCAAGCAGACCGTATTGAGATTGTATTAGAAGAGCGCAGTGACGACCATTTCCCACCGATGTCGAAGGCATTGATGGAAACTCGCTCAGGTTTGACTCGCCGTAAACTAGACGATGCAATTAGTAAGTTGGAAGCAGAAGGCCACCAGTTTACTAAAAATAATGCAAACCATTATTCGATCTCGCTGCAAGAAGCTCATATGCTGATGGATGCTGCGGGTGCGCCAAAGTTCTATGAACGCAAAAAAAATGTTGAGAACAAACCATGGATTATCAACGTACAGAACCAAAAAGGTGGTACGGGCAAATCTATGACGGCGGTGCATCTAGCTGCGTGCATGGCATTGAATTTAGAAAAGCGTTACCGTATCTGCCTTATCGACCTTGATCCACAAGGTTCATTACGTCTATTTCTTAACCCTCAGATCAGTTTAACTGACCACGATAATATCTACTCAGCTGTCGATATCATGTTGGAAAATGTTCCTGAAGGGGTAGAGATT
Source organism: Vibrio scophthalmi LMG 19158 (assembly GCF_000222585.1). Lineage (GTDB taxonomy): Bacteria > Pseudomonadota > Gammaproteobacteria > Enterobacterales > Vibrionaceae > Vibrio > Vibrio scophthalmi. Next base: position 11,790 of record NZ_AFWE01000229.1, read on the forward strand.
ACGAAAGAATTCTTACATCGTAATGTCTTACTACCAACGCAATATCCGAACTTAAAAACCGTCTCTGCTTTCCCAGAAGATGCGATGTTTAATGCGGAAGCGTGGCAAAATCTGTCACAGAATCAGTCGTTGGATATCGTAAAACTACTGAAAGAGAAGTTGATTGATAAGATTGCTGATGACTTTGATGTGATCATGATTGATACCGGCCCGCACGTCGATCCACTCGTATGGAATGCAATGTACGCGTCAAACGCACTGTTGATTCCATGTGCTGCGAAGCGTTTAGACTGGGCTTCTACGGTTAACTTTTTCCAACATCTACCAACCGTTTATGAAATGTTCCCTGACGATTGGAGTGGGTTGGAGTTCGTCCGTTTGATGCCAACGATGTTTGAAGATGACAACAAGAAGCAAGTTTCAGTTCTGACTGAAATGAACTATCTATTGGGCGACCAAGTGATGATGGCGACCATCCCACGTAGCCGCGCATTTGAAACTTGTGCCGATACTTACAGCACCGTATTTGATTTAACGACCAGCGACTTTGAGGGCGGTAAAAAGACCCTTGCAACGGCTCAAGACGCCGTACAAAAGAGCGCACTAGAACTAGAACGAGTACTGCATAGTTACTGGTCTTCACTAAACCAAGGGTAATTGGCTCATGGCAATTAAAACTTCAGATTTAAACGCAAGACTGTTTGGTAAGACCAATAAACGTCGTGCGACGACGCCTCAAGAGGCACAACAAGCGGCTAAAGCACAGGCTCAGGTAATTGAGCTAGCGGTTGCTGGTGAAGATATGGTTGAATTCGAACTGCTTCGTATTGAAGCGGATCAGGTTGAATCACAAACGGTCGTTTTTGCAGAAAATGCTCGTGAACAATCATTTTTGAATGAACATGCTTTGTCAGATGTTTTAGTGACGTTACGTGAACGTGGGCAGCAATACCCAGCTGTCGGACGTATGCGTGAAGACGGAAAAATTGAAGTGCTTGATGGCAGTCGCCGTCGTATGTCTTGCATTTTAGCAGGCAAAGCCTTCCTTATTTACGTCGCTCAAAACATTAATTCAGAGCATGCTAAATTCCTTTCTGACGTTGCGAATGCACACAAGCCGCTTTCTCTTTTTGAAAAAGGCAAAGAGATGCAGGCGAAATTGGACAGTGGCGAAGCTGAAGATCAAAAAGCATTAGCAAAAATTTTCCAATGCAGTGAAGCGTTGGTGAGTGGTGCGTTGAAAGCGGCAGATTTACCGCTCGAACTGTTACAAGCATACCCGAACGTCGCGGATTTAGGTCGCCCAACAATCGTTAAATTGCATAAGCAGTTTAGTCAGCTTAGCCATGCTGATAAAGGTATGTTGCTTAAGAAGTGCCGTGATGAAGACAGCTACGCATGGCAACGTAGCGAAGCACAAGGTGTTGCGCGTATTACTAAAGATGTTTCTGAGATGATTGAATCTTGGGTTGAAGAGTTGATGCCAGCGAAACGTCCAGTCAGTAATAAAATTGATCTTGTCAAAGGTCGTGTTAGTTACAGTCGTAAAGGCAGTAATTTAGCGCTTAATTTGAAAAAAGTGGACGATGAAACACTAAAAGAAATCCTTAGTTTCATTGAAGACAAGTTCAAATAGTATTACTTGGTCTGGTTTCTTCATTTTTTTTAAAGCCGCTTTAGCGGCTTTTTTTATGTCTGGAGTTCAGATTTTTTTCGTGGGTAAATCGAGTTAATCGATCGGTAATAGCGAGAGTAGGGCATTAACAAGTATACTAATCGAAACTCTTTCTGACTGTTTGCGACATGAATTCTATTGAGCAATATTTCCAAGCGTTGTCGTCGTTGGCAACGCACCGCAATCATCGATCTGGTATCACGGTTAAAGGTGATGCTGATTGGCAGCAATCGATCGTTCAACTGGCCATAGCGGCTTATCCCGACCAGGTCTTCCAATTAGGAGGAGAGCCTCAAACGGGGGTTGAACGTTACCTGACTTACAATAAAGGACAACAATTTCTTGGGCAGGAATGTCGTTTGTTGTTGATTGATCTTCGTGATGGTTTTGACGCAAACAGCTTAACGTCGGCGCTGGGTACGGTACGTGGCGGCGGATTGGTTTTGTTTTTACTAAATCAACGCGTTTGTGATGATTTGAGTTATGCGTGGTTGGCAAGGGCATGCAGCCAATTTGCCTGTATTGAACAACATAAACCGCTGCCAGTTATTCCGGTAGAAGGAACTCTCCTATCCCCGGAAACGTCAATAACAGATGCTTTGAATCAAATGGAACAACAGAGCTTTGATTCTCATCGTTTAGGTTTGAAAAATCTCGCCCAACAAGACGAGGCAATCGAACGTATCATCAAGGTGGTGAGTGGCCATCGTCGTCGACCTTTAGTATTAACTGCCGATCGTGGTCGAGGGAAAACAAGTGCCCTTGGCATTGCGGCGGCACGGCTAATGCAAAGTAGGTTCTCGCAGAATAAAGCGATGCGTATCCTAGTTACTTCACCGGTTATTAAGAACCTTGCACCTTTGTTTGAACATGCACAGCGATTGTTGCCCGAAGCGCTGCGTACAAAGTTAGCCTTAACGTGGCATAACTCGGTTATCGAGTTTATCGCGCCGGATGAGCTGCTTCGTTGCAAGCCTAGTTGCGATTTATTGCTGGTCGATGAAGCTGCAGCGATTCCATTGCCGCTGCTATTTTCTATTGTTGAACATTATCATCGAGTGGTGTTCTCTACGACGATTCACGGTTATGAAGGGTGCGGACGTGGCTTTACATTGAAGTTCCAAACTTGGCTTCGTCAGCATAGACCCGGGGCGCACTTCTATCATATGGATCTGCCTATTCGCTGGGCAACGCAAGACCCACTTGAGCAATGGCAATATCAAACATTTTTGTTAGATGCCGAGTTGAGTGAGGTTGATGATGTAAGCGACGCAAATAGCCGCTTACGACTTTATGATCAGCAAGCTCTATTTTCATCCCCTCGCTTACTGCGTGAATGTTTTGCATTGTTGGTTAATGCCCATTATCAGACGACGCCGAACGATTTGATGTTGCTGCTCAGTGACGCTTCTATGAAGTTGTGGGCTCGATTTGAAGGGGAGGTTTGTGTTGGTTGCATCATTGGCGTTGAGGAAGGCGGATTATCAGCGGAATTGGTTGCACAGATTCGCCAAGGAAAACGCCGTCCTAAAGGGCAGCTAATAGCAACAACATTGGCCAACCATCTTGGATTAGATATTGCCGCACAAGTGCCAAGTTTGCGCATCATGCGTATTGCTGTGCACCCTGCATGGCAAAGTCGAGGTATTGGCTCATTGATGCTGACTGAGCTACAAAACAATCGTGATTACCAATTCTGTTCCACCAGCTATGGTGTTACCGATTCACTACTTCATTTTTGGTTGTCGAATGGTTATGTTGCGGTAAAGCTGGGAAGCCAGCGAGATCAAGCCAGCGGTTGCCATTCTTTGGCGATGGTTAAAGGGGCCGCCGAATGGATTGTGCAAGCTGAGAGTTTGTTTAATTCAAGTTTTGCTTATCAATTGAAAGATGCATTTAGGGAGATTGAACCCTCCTTAGTGGCGAGTCTACTCCGCCAAAGCAAAACCAATGATAGCTATCAGCAAAGTGAAGATGTATCTCGTCTTAAGTTCGCTTTGATTGAGAGCTACATTGGTGGCGGCACAAACTACGAAAATGTAGCGCCCTTTATTGAACAGGCATTACTTACCCAGGGGGCGAAAGTTGATTCAGCATTGTTGATTCGTAAAGTTATTCAGCAGTGGGGTTGGGAAGCGTGCGCTCAAGAGTTTGGGCTAGTTGGCAGAAAGCAAATAGAGCAAGCTCTGCGTGATGAACTGCAACGGTGGGTATCTAAGCTCTAGCGGTAGCGAAGTTTCCCCGCTCATCGATTTTCTTTCTCTGAATCCTTTCTTGTTCTTTCTATCTGTTATTTTACAGTGTAAATCATACCCTCGGATTTACACTGTAAAAGCCTGCTTTCATTCATATCACCGTGTGATGCAGATGGCCCTGTTTACAGTGTAAATTGAAGCTTAGCTTTACACTGTAAATTGTTTAGTCTTTAAAAAGAGTTTTATCATTAGTGCTATCAATTTTGCTAGGCGAGATTGAACTGCGTTTAGCTAATCCGTCAGACGGCCCAATGTCCTAAGGGGGATTGTGGTGAGAAATCTTAGCTCGATACGCGATCTAAACAGTTAAATCGTGACATGAGTTATTTGTTGTTCGACTGTTGGCGAATCGCTGAATCCTTCCTACACTCAACAATAAGCAATCAGTTTAATGTTGGCTAGACGAATCCAAACGACACAATTACGAGCTTCTCTTTGTTAAATCGAATTTATTTGATGACAACTTTCTTCCATCGTACGGCGTCTATGCCTCTTTGGTCGAGTGAGGACGGTGAATGAGTTTTGGATCCTCTATTTCGAAATGTCATTCAAACTCTCAATCTACTATCAAAATAATCGAGAGTGAGTCACAAGAGGCGAAAAGTTTCTTTGGGTGTCAGATTGGCAATGTCGTTAGCCAGCACTTGGTAACAGGTTAGGTCGTAAGGAGAGGGGCTTATGTCTGTAGAGACAGAGGTGAATCCGGATTCAAAGCATATTACAATTTTTGTTGAAGGGACGTTTGGATTTCACGTCATCCAAGAATTTAAGCGCTGCTATTCAGACAAACGCGATTATCGATTTACCGTAGACTTGCGTAAAGTCGATTACATTGATAGCGCTGGTTTGGGAATTTTGATCAACATGCATAACTATCTGGAGCAAAGTGACGGGGAGATCCAAATTACCAACACGCTGCCTCAAGTAAGAAAAGTTCTCGCTATCTCGCGATTCGATAGAAAATTTAGAATCACGTGAGGAGAATAAGATGCGTATTATGATAGTCGATGATCATGCTACCAACCGTGAGTTGTGCCGATTAATGCTCAGTCATATCACCTCACGAATTGATACGTTCGAGAGCGGCGTGGGTGTTGTTGAGTCGATGCGTGAAATGTCATTGCTGCCTGACGTCATTTTGTTAGATGTGATGATGCCTGAAAAAGATGGATTCACCACGGCCCAAGAGATTCGTCAGGCATTTCCCGATCACCATATCGCGATCATATTTTTGACCGTCCTCGATGACCATGACTCTTTCGAACGATGTTTAGCGCTTGGGGATGATTTTGTTTTGAAGCCGGTTGAGCGAAGTGTGTTACTTGCCAAAGTTCAAGCACACTTTCGTATTGTTCGGATGCACAATGAAGTGATTTCTCAGCGCGACGAACTGAGTCAGTTTCATGAGCAGGTGCGCTACGATTATGCCATGGCGGAATCGATCTTCTCTAACCTCAAAGAAGAAATGAGTTCTCAGGTCAAACATATCTTTGGCATTGATTATATATCGACCCCATCAACTATTTTTAACGGTGACTTGATTGTCGTTGCTAATCGTCCCCATGGGGGAGTGTACGTGATGATAGCCGATGCCACAGGTCATGGATTGCCAGCCGCTATCTCTGCCATTCCTGCAACTCGCGCTTTTTTCTCGATGGCTTTGAAAGGAATGTCTCTAGGAGAAATTGCCACTGAGTTGAATGAAGTATTAGGCCGCTTTTTACCGAGTGGAATGATGCTTGCTGCGACTATTTTTGAAGTTCGGGCGAATGGCTTCGAAGTTTCAATGTGGGGAGGGGGGTTACCCGATGGTTACATTCTTTCTGAAGACGGTAAGATCGTCAGAAGGTTGGTGTCTAAGCACATGCCGTTAGGTGTGCTGTCGAACAGTGAATTCGAAACCGATCTGATTCATCTCAAGCTCGAGCCGAATCAAAAAATTATCGCCTACACGGATGGCTTAACCGAAGCGGTCAATGAGAAAGGTGAATTATTTGGCCAGGACCGTCTCGAAGCGGCCCTACAGCGGGGGGATTCTGCCATCCCTAAATTGTATGAATCCGTCCGTCAGTTTTCTCACCGAACCACCGATGACGATTTATCGATCCTTTCTATGACTTTTCCTATTTCAACTAACCAAGAAGTGACGTCGACAAGTAACGCCAATGCCATTAGCCATATTAGCACGCAGTCGACGCTACGCTTCTCTTCTGAAGTGATTAAGAGTGTCAGTTTGATGACTGACGTGCGTCGCTACCTTATGGGGTTAATCAATGATGGCACGCATTTGGATTTGGTCTGTTCGGTGTTGGCTGAACTATTATCGAATGCCATTGACCACGGTTTATTGAATCTTGATTCAAGCATTAAAGAACAACCGGATGGTTTCTTTCTCTTTTATCAGTTAAGAGAAGATAAATTGACCGAGCTCGATAGGGATGCATGGATTCGTCTTGATCTCGATTTCGATCCTGACAAGAGCCAATTATTGATGATGGTCGAGCACAATGGTGAAGGCTTCGAATTTCAAGGTGCGCAGACATTGAGTGATAACAGTCTGACTTATGGACGGGGGATTGTACTAGCATCAGAGCTATGCGAATCACTTGAATATACTAAGCAAGGAAAAAAAGTGACGGCTTTGTATCAGTTTACCTCACCGCATAATTTTCCACGTAGTCACTAATCCCAGTGGCGTTTCAATTTACACTGTAAAATGAAAAGTGAGAGGCAAAAGCCTCTCACTTTCTAGTTTAGCCGTTCACAATGAAAGTGGCCGTTTAGTCACTATCACTCTCGCATCTAACTTATTAGTTTAGATTCGGTCGGTAAAAGTTCGGCTGATCACATCTTGTTGCTGTTCACGAGTCAGAGAGTTGAATCGAACCGCATAGCCAGAAACACGAATAGTCAGTTGAGGGTATTTATCAGGGTTCTCAACCGCATCCAGTAACATCTCACGATTTAACACATTGACGTTTAGGTGTTGTCCACCTTCAATGTTATTCACTCCTTCGTTGCTTTCATGGTGGAAGTAACCATCCATGAGGGCGGCTAAGTTCACTTTCTGGTTTAGCTCATTTTTACCTAGTGCGCTAGGCACGATAGAGAAGGTGTAAGAGATGCCATCTTTAGCGTAGGCAAACGGCAGTTTAGCAACTGAAGCGAGTGAGGCCACTGCGCCTTTTTCATCTCGTCCATGCATAGGGTTAGCACCTGGCCCAAATGGCATGCCAGCACGACGTCCATCAGGAGTATTCCCTGTCTTTTTGCCATACACGACGTTTGATGTGATGGTCAAAATAGACTGGGTAGGTTCAGCCTCTCGATAGGTGTGTTTTTGTTGAATCTTTTTCATAAAGCGTTCAACAAGATCACAGGCGATATCGTCCACTCGCGAATCGTTGTTACCAAATTTCGGATAATCACCCTCGATATTAAAATCGATCGCGATACCTTGTTCATTACGAATTGGTGTGACTTTTGCGTATTTGATTGCGGCTAACGAATCGGCGACAACTGATAACCCAGCAATACCGCAAGCCATAGTACGGTGAACGTCGCGGTCCATTAATGCCATCAACGATGCTTCATAGCTGTAACGGTCATGTGAGTAATGGATAATGTTTAAAGCCGTCACATATTGAGTGGCCAGCCAATCTAGCATCTCATCAAAGCGAGGCATGATGCGTGCGTAATCCAATACTTCATCGTCGATGCGAGGCACTTGTGGCCCAACTTGGGTAATGGTTTTTTCGTCGACGCCACCATTGATGGTATAAAGCAGTGCCTTGGCAAGGTTCGCGCGAGCCCCAAAAAACTGCATATGCTTGCCAACAACTTGAGGACTAACACAACAGGCGATAGCGTAATCATCGTTATCGAAGTCCGGGCGCATTAAGTCATCATTTTCGTATTGAATCGAAGAGGTATCGATAGAGACTTTGGCTGCGTACTGTTTGAAAGCTGCCGGTAATTGCTCAGACCATAGAATGGTCATATTCGGCTCGGGAGCAGGTCCCATGGTATGCAGTGTATGTAGATAACGGAAAGTGGTTTTGCTTACTAGAGTTCGGCCATCGACACCCATACCCGCCATTGCTTCTGTTGCCCAGATTGGGTCGCCAGAAAACAATGAATCGTATTCAGGTGTACGTAAAAATCGAACCATGCGTAGCTTCATGATGAAGTGATCAATCAGCTCTTGGGCTTGTTTCTCATCAATTAGCCCCAGTTCGATATCTCGCTCAATATAAATATCGAGGAAGGTTGATGTGCGACCTAGAGACATCGCTGCGCCATTTTGAGACTTAACGGCAGCAAGGTAGCCAAAGTAGGTGAATTGAATCGCTTGTTGCGCTGTGCGCGCAGGTGACGACATATCAATACCGTACTTTAAACCCATCTGACGAATGTCTTCTAATGCACGAATTTGGTCAGTAATTTCTTCACGTAGGCGCAGGGTCTTTTCAAGATCTTGCCCGTTTTCTAGTTGTGCTTGAGTTGAATCCAGTTGCGATTTTTTATCGGCTTTAAGGAAATTGATGCCATAAAGTGCAAGGCGGCGATAGTCGCCAATGATACGGCCACGGCCATACGCATCGGGTAGGCCAGTAATGATGCCAGATTTACGACAAGCTTTAATCTCTTTGGTATAAAGATCGAATGCCGCTTGGTTGTGGGTTTTTCGATATTCAGTGAATGTCTTTTCGATGGAGGGATCAAGCTCGCGGCCATACACTTCACACGATGTTTTCACCATGCGAATACCGCCGTTGGCGATAATACCGCGTTTTAAAGGTTTGTCAGTTTGGAGGCCAACGATGGTCTCAAGGTTTTGATCGATGTAACCGGCGTCATGGGAGATGATGGTTGAAACGACGTCAGTATCAAAGTCGACAGGAGCGTGAGTACGACTTTCTTGTTTAATACCTTCTAATACTTGTTCCCATAATTGCAGTGTTGAATCACTTGCTTCGGCAAGAAATGATTCATCACCTTCATAAGGGGTATAGTTTTTCTGAATGAAATCACGCGTATTAACATCGGTCTGCCAATCACCGGCTGTAAAACCGTGCCAAGCTTCTATCATATCTGTCGTTGGGATAGTCATAGGACCTCCTAAAGTATTGACAATTATTAAGTATCGATTAATTGATCGAACTGTTGTTCGTTTAAAATCATCATAGGCGGCTGAGTTTGTGAGTAAAGTGCATTGTTTTTATAAATTACATGCATTTTATACATATATATTAAGATCAATAATTTATAGATGAAGTTAGCGAGAGCTACGCTAAATAAAGTTGATGTTATTTCGAGGGGTGGTTCATTTGGTGTTGAAATAAATAATGAACCACTGCATTATGAACTAATACACTAAATGAGCCTGTTGTTCTTACCCAGTATGGAGAGGTTATGGCCAGTTATATCTACACTCGTTTCTCACCCAAAAATCGTGCATATCGAGATCAACTTGAGCAATTAACCCAGTTTGCCCCAAACGCTGTGCATATTGAGGACCGAGTTCATGGCTTTGTTCCTCCCCTTGAAAGGGCGGAGTTTAGTGCACTAGCGACTCGTCTTCATTCTGGAGATACGCTGGTTATCTGGTGGTTAACAGTTTTTGGCCGTGATTTTAATCAAGCGGCGAATACTGTGACTCAGCTTCTTGAACAAGGAGTCACCATCAAACTGCTTTGCGAACCACTTTGTTTTGAACCCAATTCAGAACAAAGTCGAATTTTACTCTCGCTGCTTTCAGGTTATGACAAGGTGCAAACTCAGCATCGATTGTTTGCTGCTGAACAAGGAAGACAAGCGCTCAAGGACAACCCCGAGGTGTGGCAGCAGAAATTTCGCGGTCGACCTGCCAATAAAGAGAAGCATAAACGTATTGCAATGAAACTGTTACAGGGTCACTCAATTAGGCATGTAGCGGAGCTTTGTTCAGTGAGTGAATCAACAGTCAAACGAGTCAAAGCAAAATTGCAGCAATTTGATGCTGAAGGCGGTTTAACTGCACGTGGAAATAATCCATGGACAGAGGGTGAAAAGAAATGAACCAACCTTTTTCTTTTCGTTCTATTTTATTAGCGTGCTTGATTATCAGTATTGGTCAATTGAGCATGGGTCTCGTTTTTCCCTCGTTGCCGTGGATTGCAAAAGATTTCGCGATTTCACTTGAGCAAGCTCAGTTGTTGGTTAGTGTCTACTTATTGGGCTTTGGCCCTTCGCAATTTCTTTATGGACCAATTTCGGATGCGCTTGGGCGCAAGAAAGTCTTATTGACGGGATTGCTCATTGCGATGTTGGGTCTGTTGATGATCATTTTCTTCAGCCAAACTTTTACCGCGATGGTCGCAGGGCGTTTTTTACAGGGATTGGGCACGGGTTGTTGTGCGGTGTTAGCACGCGCCTCGACTCGAGATCGCTTTAATGGACCGGAGTTACCTGTCGCGATGTCTTATATCGCTATGGCGGCGTCGATAACACCATTGTTTGCCCCCGTCATTGGTGGTTTTATCAATTTTCATTTTGGCTGGAGCATGGTGTTTATCTCCTTGCTGGGTTATGTCTCTATCGCTTGGGTCATTATTACCGTTCGCTTTAAAGAAACGGTGACCGAGTATTCGAAAGTGCCTTCAGCGAAAAAAATGTTGCGCCAATATCGCGATCTGTTGGCATCACGCTATTTTGTTAGTTTTGCCAGTATCAGTTGGCTTAATTTCAGTTTGATGATCACGACCGTTTCGGTGATGCCATTTATCATGCAAAACCAAATTGGCATGACATCCGATCAATATGCAATGTGGGCGATCATTCCTGCGCTTGGCATGCTAGCGGGTACCAGTATTTGTAATCGGGTCAGGCCACTTATCGGCAGCAAGAAAATGCTACTCTGCACACCAGTACTGCATCTTAGCGCCGCATTGTGGCTATTCTTCTGCCCAGTAGAACCACTTTATCTGATGCTCGGCCAGCTGTTGATGATCTTGGGTAACGGCATTGCACTGCCATGTGCTCAAGCGATGGTGATGCAACCGTTCAAGCGTCACGCGGGGGCCGCTGCTGCAATGTCTGGCGGTGGACAAATGGTTGTCTCGTCATTAGTGAGTATGCTGTTAGTCCAACTTGGCTTGAGTCATGCTTGGCACCTTTCGCTGGTAATTGTTCTTTTTGCTGTGATTACATTCACCAATATTGTGCGGGGTTTCAATAGCCCCGAGCCCCAAATTGACTAACTAGCGATTTAGATTAAAACGTCGCGACTTAGATCCTCGCTATTCTTACAACGCTACTTCGATTCGTCGTGGTAGCGTTTTTTTATATTCTTTTCTAGTTAAAAATAGGCAAGACAGAGACTTAGATTGCTATTTTTGATTGTTGATGGCGAAAAAATCAACAACATCACTTATATTTTCCTTAGTTGATAGAAATGGCGTATTCGCCGCTCATCAAGGATGAGTTCATATAAGGTGCAAGGAATGCAAATCGGTAACGAAGCGCTGGTTTTAGCGGCGGTAGGGGTTGTTGGTTTAGGTTGTCAGTGGCTTGCATGGCGGTTACGTTTGCCTGCCATCTTGTTTTTGTTATTAGCGGGGATTGTTCTCGGCCCCATCTTACAGTTGTTCGATCCTGATGCCGTATTGGGTAACCTACTTTTTCCTTTAGTTTCACTCGCGGTAGCGGTGATCTTGTTTGAAGGTAGTTTGACGCTCAATTTCAAACAGATCAAAGCGGTAAGTGGCTCTGTTTGGAGCATTGTCTCGATTGGTGCATTGGTTTCTTGGCTATTGACCAGCGTCGCGACGCATTATCTTCTTGGCTTTGAATGGCAATTGGCCATTTTGTTTGCCAGCCTAACGGTGGTAACGGGGCCGACGGTTATCGTGCCGCTGTTAAGAACGGTGCGACCGAATGCCAAATTGGCCAATATCTTACGTTGGGAAGGGATTCTTATTGATCCCATCGGCGCACTTTTTGTGGTGATGGTGTATGAATTTATTGTTTCTCATAGCGCGGTTAACAGTGTTGAGGTCTTTATTACTCTAATTGCGGTAGGAGTGGGCTTTGGTATCGCCTCAGGCGCAGCTGTCGCGACGGCGCTACGCAGAGCATGGCTACCGGAATACTTACAACCTTTTGCGGTGCTCATGATTGTATTAGGCGTGTTTGCGATTTCTAACCATATTGAATCGGAAGCGGGCCTACTGACGGTTACGGTAATGGGCATGTGGTTGGCGAATGCAAAGGGGATCAATCTGCAACAAATCCTCCATTTCAAAGAACACCTTACGATCCTACTCATCACTGGATTATTTATTTTCTTAGCCGCTCGTATTCATTTAGATGATTTTGCCGCTCTAGGCGTTGCTTCAGTGCTGTTGTTTGTCTTTATGCAGCTTGTCTCTCGTCCAGTCTCTATTTTCCTCTCTACGATGCGTAGCGGGCTTTCTTTACGTGAAAAGCTGTTTCTGTCTTGGGTTGCCCCGCGCGGGATTGTGGCTGCGTCTATTTCATCCCTGTTTGCTATTAAGTTGATGGAGTACGGGATAAGTGAAGCGGTGTTGCTGGTGCCTTTAACGTTTATGGTGATCATTGGTACCGTTGTTCTGCAAAGTGCTACCGCACGACCAATGGCACTGGCGCTCGACGTAGCAGAAGCCAAGCCGCGTGGTTTTTTGTTGATTGGCGCTAACCGAGTTGCCCAGGAAATAGGCCAAGCATTGGTTCGTTATGATCGTCGTGTTTTATTGACTGATTCAAATTGGGATTACATCAGCCAGGTGCGAATGCAGGGAATGGAGGGCTATTATGGCAATCCGATTTCGAGCCATGCTGAGGACAATCTCAACTTGATCGGTATTGGCCAAGTGGTCGCACTTACCTCAGATCAACATTTCAACATGATGGCTTGTATGCAGTTCGTGACGGATTTTGGTGAAGATAAGGTCCATTGCTTACAGAAAACCATACGTAGCGAGAAACCCTCCAGTGAGAAGCATACGGTGTCTGCACAATATCATGGGCAATTGCTGATGGGAGGGAACGTCAGTTACAGCCAATTGGCCAGTTTACTCAGCCAAGGCGCGGAAATTCGTCACACCAAGTTAAGTGATAGCTTCAGTTATGCTGATTATCTTGAATTTCACAAACATAACTTTGTGCAACCGCTATTTTATGTCGCTGATAATGATCAGATCCATTTTTGTGATGATCCTGAACACTTCTTGCCAGCCAATGGGTGTACGGTTATCGCGTTGATCCGCGAAAGTGACACGATCAGAGATCAAGACTAACGTGATCCTGTGCTTTTTTATTGGCTGTAACGCCTAGATCTTCAGTTTGAGTGGATGAAAAGTAAGTGGTGTCCCTATGTTTTACTGATGATCTTGTAAATGTGGTGGCGATTTTATCTACTATCGCCACCATATCCCAATGAGTCAATTTCCTCTTTTTCTTATCGGGTTTTGATTGTTTTTTCACGGGGTGGAGTAAAAGGTAAACGCATTTTGCCTTGAATTTGTACGCGCGTTGTTTCTTTAGACAAAGCTGACGGAGAGGTTGAGGCTTGCTATTGGCTAATAGAGCGTCGTTATAGCCCCTAATTTGCGTTGGTTAAACGTGAAAATTAAGAGTAGATTCAAACCAGAAAGATCATCATTGCTTTGATCTTATTGAATCCTTTGTTTAATGACATCAGTCGATCATTTTGCTGCGATCTCAACACCGAACGATAAATTAATCTAGGCCTTTACTTTGAATGAGATCCTTGACTCAACGGGGGGTTTTAGTTGGGAGATATCGTTTTTAGAGGTATAGGAGATGGAGAGATTGAACGATATGAAAGATCCATTTTGAAACTATGCCTTGGTAAGTAGGGTCAGCTTAAATTATAAATTTAGTTGATTGTTTATTTTCTATTTTTGAATTTAGATTCAAGATAAAGCCTTAGAGACATTCACACTTATCTTTTGAGTGTATATTTTTTCATTTAATTAAAGTTAATAATGAGTAGCACTTGTAAGGAATGATGGTTGATATCTTTATTTGTTAACATAATAAACTGTTTACATTTCTATAAAGCTACTCTCTAAATTAGTCGTATTTTTCCTACTCATTGAGAATTACCATTTAATTTTTGCATGTTAAGTCGCCACTTGTAAATTTCAATTCAGTAAGTTACTTAATAAGTGCCTAAAAAAGCACTCACAACGTTAACCAATCGTGTTGATAAATATTATTTGATGAAGAATATTAAAGCATGTTCATAGTATGTGCATCTTTGATTACATTCTGTAACACTTGGAAATGTTTTGTATTTTTGAGTGCAACTATTTTCTGCTGGGGGGCAAAAATTAAATGTTGAATAATATTTCAATTAGAAATTTGGTGTTGATACCTGTATTTATGATGGGGATTTGTATTGCGGCAACAACGGCGTTTTCATTATCAAAAATAAGATCTAATGTGGATGAACTCAACAATGAGTTTATGTTTATTATTGGCGAGGAAGAACTTGTTGCCAAGGTTATTGAGGACACCTATAAGATTCGTATAATTTTGACAACATCGTCGTTTGTTCATAATGAAAATTATGATTCTGATGTGAATGCTTGGCAACAAAATATTACGGAGAGCGTTATTGCACTCTCGCAATCGCAACATACTAAAACATTGGCCGATTCGCTTTTAAAAGCCATAGAAAACTATGGATATTTTGCTAAAAACCTTTATCTAAAAAAGTCTCAATATGAAGCGGGATTGCTCTCTGAGCAGGAGTGGCAAGCTTTTGATAAAGACGCAACCATCGCTGGAAATGCAATGGTATCAGCTTCTTTTGAATTGAGTGACTTTATTAAGGGTTATGCGCAACAACAGATAGATGGTTCATATACAACATTGACGGATCTGATTTTTTACAGTTCCGTGCTTTGCTTGATTATTTTTTCATCGATTTCATTGTTGTCTTTGTTTTTGTCCAAGCAGATTGTCAAGCCTATATTGAATGCACAGAATAATATCAATCGGATGTCTAACGGTAATCTCATTGATATTGATTTGGACTGTAATGGTACCAATGAAGTCTTCCTGCTCAACAATGATTTGGAAAAAACGTGTGTTAATTTATCTTCAACAATTAAAAACCTATTAATTGTCGGAGAGGAAGTCGCCGCAGCGTCAACAGAGCTTTCTACCATAATGGAAGAATCAGAGCACAATGTGCATAAAGAAAATAATGAAGTTCTATTAGTTGCATCGGCGATCAATGAGTTATCTAGTACCGCTGATAATGTGAGAGATAATGCGGTTTTGGCTGATGAAAAATCACGCCAAATTGAAGAAATCACCGAAAAAGGTGTTGCTATTTTCAACGAAAGTTACAGCGCTAACAAAGATGTTAGTGATAGCCTCTCGGAAATGGCAGGCATTGTTTCTTCTGTAAAACACCAGTCCGATAAGATCAGTACGGTTATTGATGTAATACGTTCGATCTCAGATCAAACCAATTTGTTAGCACTCAATGCCGCAATTGAAGCGGCGAGAGCCGGAGAATCCGGACGTGGTTTTGCTGTCGTCGCTGATGAAGTCCGTATGCTAGCGAAGAGAACATCGGATTCGACAACCGAAATTCAATCAATTATTGAAGAGCTACAAGATCATTCAGAGAAAGCAGATAGTCGTATGGATCAATGTTTACAATTGGTCAATAAAAATCAAGAACTTACTCATGAAGTTAATTCAGCATTAAAATCCATTGCGTCTGCAATGACAGAGATAACTGAAATCAACACATTGGTTGCGACCGCTTCCGAAGAGCAATCTCAAGTCACCATGGAGCTGAACACGAATATCAATAATATCTCTGAGATTATTAACCTTAACGCGACGGGGGTAACTCAAAGTGTCAGTGCAGCAAGGCAGCTCTCAGAGTTGGCTGAAACTCAGAAAAATCAATTGTCTTTCTTTGCGGTAAATTAGCAAATAGCATGGGGCATCCAGTGCCATTCACTATAACCTATGCCCGCTGTAAGCTCATCGGAACGAAGCGGATTCCATTGCACTCTGCTTCTTCTCCGTTAGCCTCAAAACCTTGGGAGTGATAGAAGCTAACGGCATTTACTGACGATCGCAGTGTTATCGTTTCTGCCGTCGTTGAGTGGAGTAGGTGTGCAAGTAACTGTCCACCAATGCCTTTACCTTGGGCTGATTTGGCAACGAAAAGGTGAGTTAAGTAGTTGCCATCTCTTAAAGCGGCAAAACCCACTAGATGGTCATTGAGGATTGCTTTGATGGTGGTGAAGTTCGGGGTAGCAAAGGTTGCTTCAATCCCTGGTAGCACCACTCGTTGGTATTCATGTTGGCCTTGTGCGTTCAGCAAGGGTAAAACATCACTTTGAGATACATTTGATACCAGTGCTTTTACCGCAGTAAGATCATGCTTTGTGACGCGCTTAAATTCCATTTTTCACTATATCCTTGTCCAGTTGGCTTTAGGTTCTCTTCCAGCAAAGCTCAATGTTGATCATTGCTGAATCTAACCTAGCGGAGTGGATAGTTTGATGGCAAGCGATATCTACGACAATGTTGAAAGCTCAAATCACTCATGTTTAAAATTTGATTCCCCGTTAAGTCTCTACTCTTAAGTACTTATCCTTAAGCACCTATCCTTAAGCACGGATAAGAGTCATAAACACCCACCGAAGATACGAACTTTACAATGTAAATAGCGGCGAATAGGCAGACTAAAAGCGTGGTGGGTAGAGAGGTACAAGCGATTTGTTTTGTCTCGACGAAGCAATATCTTGCTAGCGTCATAGAATCGAACGTTACACGTTGTTATAAAAGAAATAAAAGCACATTATTGCTGCCTGATCGAGCATTTAGGATTCAGGTATGAACTTAGATAAAGCCAAGAAACGCATTGCCAAACAAGTGAATAAAGGCTTCAAAGGTTATCCTCAAATTACGTTGGCTTATTATGGCCAAGATGAGGAGTGCGCGAGTGAAGTTGAGATCCAATTTATCCAAGCTGAAGGTGACGCACCACAAGAGCAACGTTTTTGCAGTGACACTGACGTAAGGGAAAGCGAATTGATCCAAACCACTTTGTTAAAAATCATTGAAAGAGCCAGCGTAAACTCGGTTATTGAAGTGGCAGGCGTCGCTATTCGTTAACTGGCGAGTGATATTCGCTTATTTAAAAAGAACAAAACCTGCTATGAAGTTTAAATTTATGCTGTGCGCATTGCTATTGCCCCTTAGTCTTCACGCGGCGGAAAATCGTTGTGGCTGGGTGCTAAATCCAACCCCACATAATGTCTGGTTACACGACCGTGATGGCACTTGGACAATCTCTATGATGGGTGATTACCTAGAAGAAACCCCGTCGCTATATCGGTTTTCTGAAGCCTTTGCAGATGAAAGCCAAGTGGTGAGAAATAATGGTGTTTATGGTTATGCTTGCGCTTGTATGAAGGTGGATGTTGATAAAGAGCGTGAACGTATCACCAAGATCTACCAAGTGAACCAGTTAAGTCTAAAACGTTGTCAAGATGACCGTGCCATCGCGGATTATGTCTTGGATTAAGCGGGTTATGTTTTGGACTGACAGATCGCGATGTAATCGTGCTGATAAATAAGGGTCGAGTACCGTAATGAAGAAGATAGCGATTGCGTTCGCGCTTTTTTTTAGTGCATTTTCGTATGCTGATGTATTAGAAACCAAAAACTACACCATCTCTATCGAGATCAACTGTGATCAAGGGGAGATGCTGTGTAACGATGTCTCTTACCTTGGTGTTTCAAAAAAATCGCAAAATCAGATCCAACTGAAAGGGAAAACCGTGCATACCATCTGTGCCGATGGCGTAACACCTTGTACCTTTTTAGGTTATCTATTCCAAAATGGCGCGGTGGAATATTTTGTGAGTGTTCATGGTGACTTGAGAGTCACTAATGCTAATGGTGATACGCTGTTACAAGAGTCCGGTGAGTGGCAATATTAAATGCGAAGCTTGCTGATAACGATGGGCAAAATCTTTTAGGGAATGCAATTGAAAAAAGTGGTGATGTGCCTTTCAGTGGCGCTGTTTAGTATATCGGCATTCTGTGCTGAACCATCTTCTGATGAGATGGAAGATCCATGTACAGTTGCGGGCGGTGGGGCGATGGCTGGGTATTTATGCGTAGAGCAAAAAATGCAAGTGGCCGATAAAGCGTTGAATACCAGTTACCAACAAGCAATTAAAAGAATTACGGCGGAAGAAGAATGGGCCAACGCAGAGTTAATTGAACCATTTCGAGCAGCACAAAGAGCGTGGTTAAAATTTCGTGATACCGAATGTGAATTTTATGGCCTCTCTACGGGAGCCAATGGTGGCTGGACTGGCGTACAAATTGAAGAGTGCAAACTGGCAATGACCGAAGAGCGCACGAAATACTTCAATAGCGTCTTTTACCTTTAATTGTTGTCGCTGTAATTTCGCCACCTCTTGCCTGTAAGGGAAGTATTAATGGAAATAAGCCATCTTGATCATCTAGTGATCACCGTAAAAGATATCCCAACCACGATCAATTTCTATCAAAACGTATTGGGCATGAGTGTGGTGGAATTTGGCGCAGGCCGTTTTGCATTGGCTTTTGGTCTGCAAAAGATCAACTTGCACCAACACGGGCAAGAATTTGAACCGAAAGCTGAGTTAGTGCAAGTGGGCAGCAGCGATTTGTGCTTTATTACCAAAACCAGATTGATGGATGTGGTTACTCATATCGAGCAACAAGGTGTGGCGATTATCGAAGGGCCGATAGAGCGTACTGGTGCGATGGGTAAAATAGTGTCGATTTATATTCGCGATCCGGACGGTAATCTGATTGAGCTATCTAATTATTTACACCACGGTAAGGATTCGCGTGATGGCAATAATGAGCCGTCGAAATAATCAACTCAAAGTAGTGAATTGATGAATACAATAATAAAAGTGTGCATGCCACTTGGTTTTGCGTTTCTACCGTTAACGACTGCGGCGGAAAGTTTATGTCCGGCAACCGAACAAGCGGTCTTTTCGTGTGAGATTGGCACTAAGGCAGTGGCTGCGTGTGTGGCTGAAGATGGCAAGGTGAGTTACCGCTATGGCACGCAAACCAAGCTTGAGTTACAACTCGATGAGCCTGTGTTAAGCACTAGTGGTTGCTCTGGTGGTGGAACATCTCGGCTTCGTTTTGCTAACGGTGATTACAGCTATATCGTTTATGACGTGATGTGTAACGCAGAAAAAATTGGTCCTGCTCAATGGCGTAAAACCGATTATGCCGGTTTGATGGTATTGAAAGGTAATAAATTACTCGCCAATAAAGAATGCACTGACTATTCCGCCGGAATCCTTGGGGTTAATACCAGCAAATTGCGCCATGTGAAGAAAGAAGAATATAACTATGAGTTGCTCTAGTCCTATGGTGATGTGCGTGATGATTGAAACAGTAACCTGGTAAAACAGAGTAAAAAGGACGTTGTAATGAGGGTTTTGGCTTTAGGTTTGGTTGTACTGGCTTCATGCCAAGTGGGGGCGGCAGAGATGCGTTGTGGTTGGTTTGATAATTCGACCCCGGGTAATATGTCATTATTGGATCGTGACGGTAGCTGGAACATTTCCGTGCAAGGTGGTGAAGCGGTTGATGATGACTCTATGGCGATTGTTAGCCAAGTCACCGAGAACCAAGATGAGTTTGTACGGACTAATCGCAACAATGGTTTTAGCTGCGTCTGTTTAACGGTAGATAGCGATATAGAGAGTTTTACGATTGTAAAAATTCATCAAGCGAAACAATTGTTGTTAAAGCAATGTTTGGAAGATATCCATATTACCCCACACATTCCATTGCCGTTTAAATAACCAAACAGCCGCCAAGAGCGATGAACGTTATTGATGATCATCGATCTTGGTAACAAAGCTCTTTTATTCAATCGCTTAGCTAGTTATAAACTGGGCTATTGATAAACTGAGCCATTTATAAATTTAGCTATTCACAAACATGTGATTGGCTTTGGTGACGCCGCGATCATAGGTGCAAAACGTATCGGTTGCGGCTTCGGTTTTGCTGTGGATCTTGATGTTGGTGATCACTTCCAGTGCGCCCGCGTCATAACACGCTTGTTGAGCGTTTTTCACGATCTCAAGTAAATGATTTAGCTCACCTTTCATGGTGGTTTCCATTGCACCCACTTGGTATGGCACATTGGCGGCTTTGACCACCTCAATCGCTTTATCAACCACTTCAAAGTTATTGCCCTCTTTAAGGCGAGGGATCACTTGGAAAGCGACAAATACATCTTTGACGATAGGATTTTGAACGGACATGTCTCTTTATCTCACCTGGATTATTTGATGGTTACTTTAGTGATCGTAATGGTATCAAGCGGCACATCATCGTGGCCTTTCTTGGTGCCAGTGAGAACCTTGCCAATGTTATTTACAACGTCCATCCCAGCAGAGACTTTACCAAATACCGCGTAGCCCCAACCTTGATTGGTGGTACCAGTATGGTCAAGGAAATCGTTGTCATCTAGGTTGATGAAAAACTGAGCCGTAGCCGAATGCGGAGCATCAGTGCGAGCCATCGCAATTGAACCGATGGTGTTTTTTAAGCCGCGATTTGCTTCATTGACGATAGGATCTCGGGTCTCTTTTTCACGCATATCTTCCGTATGGCCGCCACCTTGGATCATAAACCCGTCGATAACACGGTGGAAAATCGTGCCTTCATAAAACCCATCTTCACAGTATTTTAGAAAGTTCTTTGAACTGACAGGGGCTCTCTCCATGTTTAGTTCAATCTCAATATCACCAAAATTAGTGGTAAAAACAATCATGTATTGGCTCTTATAGTGTTGGGGTAGATAATCTCAATCTTAATCAATTCTTGTTGATTACGGATGCCGAATCTCTTCGTGATCAAGATTGGTATGGGCAGTTTTTGAAGTATACGCATTATCGCGCTGAGATACTCGTACTGCGTGGTGATTCACACATAGTTGGTGAGCGAGTAACTTAATCAAAAAGGTGTGATAACACCAATACATTGTTAAAATTCAAATCATTAAAAATTCTTGTTGAGGTGATCAGTGACTAAAGTGATTGATAAATTAGCATGGTTCCATGTGCGTGATGGCAAGGTGCTTGCGGTGCGTTCACGAGGAAAAGAGTTGTTCTATCTGCCCGGTGGTAAACGTGAACAAGGCGAAAGCGATGAGCAAGCGCTGGTTCGTGAAATTAAAGAAGAATTGGCGGTCGATCTGCATCCAAGCAGTATCAAGTATGCAGAGACGTTTACCGCTCAAGCCGATGGTAAAGCGGAGGGGGTTTCAGTTCAGCTTACCTGTTATTTCGCCGATTTTAGCGGTGAGATGAGCCCTGAAGCTGAAATTGAAGAGCTGAAGTTGGTCGCAATGGAAGATAAATCGGTCTGCTCATTGGCGTTGCTAGTGGCAATGGATTGGCTGGTAGAACAACAATTGATTGGCTAGAACCGTCAACTTGTTATAAGAACAGACGCTGGCTGTCTGTTCTTGCTTGGTGTTGATTTTAATCGGATTACGGATAGGGCGTTTTAGGATTTAGTACAATTTACCTTACGTTGAAACTCTGCTCGCCCCTGAACTTCTTTCTCTAATCGCGCTTCGAAGTGCGACCAAATTTCCACCATCCGTGTTTTATAACCTTGGTATTGCGCATCGGCACACGCCGCGTAGTGCTGTGGTTGATCCAATAAGTTCGCTCGCACTTGTGGACGAAACGGATCGTTAGCATTGGCTAAAAATCGTTGGTAGCGAGTTTCATACGCGCGGAAATTATCGATAAATAAGTCGTTACCAATATATTGATCAAGTTTGAGGGTACTGCGGCCTTGATATCCATCATTAAAACACCCTCTGATCAGCAATTCTTGCTTTGAGGGTGAGGGTTGTTCTGACAATGGCTGTTCTGACGACTGAGTAGGCTGTTGTTCGGCCAGTGCATGGCCAGTGAATCCAGTCAGTAATAGCAAGGCTAATGGTAAAGGGTTCATCATAGTAGCGAGTATTTTATTCCGTTGATAGCAATTCAGAGATTGTAACTGAGCGATTAAGTGCGCATTTACTGATTTGACACAGTTACGAGTGAGCCCCAATTTATGAGATTATTGTTTGTATCGTTTGCCTTTCAATGGGCGTTTAAAAATAGAGGGAATGATTAATGAAATACGCTTGTTGCGCCGTTGCCATTATATTATTGAGCAGCATGTTAAGCACTAACGTGAGCGCTGGCTGTGGCCTACTGAGCACTCAGTGTTTGGTGATAAAACAAGGCCAAGAAAGCACTGAATCATGCGAGATTACCCTGTGTGCCAATACCAACGAGTACATTGCTGATTGGGCGTTGGCTAATGGTGGTTCGGTTTCGGAACGCTCAGATAGCGAATCACGCCAGATTAAGGTCAATGATCAGCCCGGTATGTCATTGCCAGAAAGTATTTTAAAATCAGGACTCACCTGTTACACCACTGATGACTCCCAAGTAATCTATTGTGGCAAAGAGGTGTGGTTGTAGTGAAAGTCGCTGCGTTTGTGCAAAAAATTAAAACACAGTTCTAGCTATATTGTTGTAATTACATACTATTGCTGCCTTACCGAGATGACAGATCAACGTATTCTGGTGCTGCAAAAGCTTCAGATCTAAGATCTTCCTCTGTTCCATACAGATAAAAAATTGTCTTTTCGATCATTGTTAACTATTTCGGAAGCCCGATAAATGAACAAGTGTTGTACTGCTATCTCAGTGTTGTTAGTCAGTGGTTTTACGTCGTTTTGTTACGCGCAATCAGATTTGGTTGTGTTCGAATTTTCGCCAATTAGCAGCGAAAAATACCAAGCTTTAGTTCAAAATAAAGTGGCATACGCTCAGCCGAAACTGGTCGAAATAAAAGATTCGAAGAGTGCTTATGCAATGCTCGGCAAGCGCATCAATGTTACCCAAGAGCCAGTGGAGAACGCAGATTGGATTCGAGAAACTCTGAATATTTACAACACGAAAGGTGAGAGTCTCTATCAGCTTGAAGACTTTGAGACCTGTGGTTTTGAAGCTTTCTATCCGCAAGAGCAGTTACTTTCTTTTGTTTGTGGTCATGAATCTGATTGGCTGGTTTCAACTCTTACGGGTGAAGAGATAGAGGAAAACCCACAAGATCGTGAGACTTCGCCTGATGGTCGTCATCGCATCAGTGGTTACTATAACGGCCAAGAATCAAGCGCGTTTTTACAGAGCTATGATGAAGGTCAATGGCGTACGCCGGAAGTGACGATTCGCTTATCACCAACCGTTGAACTAAAGCCTGAACAAGAACCTTATCGTCAAGAATGGTTGTTTGCTTTGATGGGAGAAAAGCACTGGCTTAGCAATGATCGTTGGATCTTCTACAGTCACAGTTATGATCAGTATTTTGATATGCGAATGGTTGATACACAGCATGATTAGTCGTGGTTTGTTTGCTGTGAAAAAGACGTTTGTAGTCGGTCTAATTTCTTTATCGGCGTTCGCAGTAAGTCCTTCAGTTTTCGCTAATACGTTGTTTTATTGCCAGACTCAAAGTGGTAAACAAGTCGAAGTGCAAGATTTTGGCACTGTTATCCATTATCGATTTGGTGAAAAGCTGGTGGAAGCCGAATTGCAACTGACGGTTTCTCGCGATCTAGCGTCTACCTATCAATGGATTGGAGCAGGTTCAAACGAGTATTACTCTGTTTCAATACCTAATCCATCCGCGCAAAACGCGATTGTTTATCGGGTATTTACGTCACGAGAGCGCAAGCCTGATGGCAAAATGGAATCGGGGATTGATGTGCTTTCTCAGGGTAAAATAATGGCAACGATTTTGTGCCAGAATGAGAGCGTTTACGAACAACTAATCGGTGTCGATCTGCCAGCGGAATAACCGCGCATATTAAACGAGAAAAGGGCGCGATTGGATAATTCAATCGCGCCCTTTTTTGTTATGCTTGGCGAACGTTTATTCTTCGTAGTGAGTCACAATGCACGCTTGTGCTAACTGTTGGTATTGTGCCTGCATAGTCATCAGAAACTCATCCGCATCGGTAAATTTCTCAATCGGTGCTCCCAGTACCACATCACAGTTAAAGGGGACAAACATCGCCGTGCCTTTGGGTAGCGCTCGGCCCAATCCGCGCATCACCACCGGAATGACAGGGCAGGCCTGATGCTCGTTAACCAAGTGATATATCCCTTTCTTTAGTCCGCTCATGGTTTCAGGTTCGCCACGGCTACCTTCCGGAAAGATGATCAAGATGTCGCCTTGATTAAGCGCTTTATGGCACTCATCAAACACTGCGTGACGATCACTTTTACTGGGTGAGCGATGGATGGGAATGATGCCCAATACATTGAGTGATAGCCACGCTGAGATTTTGTTTTTGAGAAAGTAATCCGCCGCCGCTACAGGGCGCACTTTGTGCACCATACTGATGGGAAACAGCGCCAACAGCACCAAGGTATCGAGATGACTGTTGTGATTGGCAGCCACCACCATTGGGCCGTTGAGCGGCAGGTTCTGCCGATTAATGATGTTAAGGCCTAAGCCAACAAACACGAGTGGCTTTACAAACAGTAAGACGAACAGAATTTTGAATATCTTCATGTCGTGCCCTAGTAGTAAAGATAATAAATGTAATGGAAGAACAGCGGCGCGGTAAACATCAAGCTATCAATACGATCCAAAATACCGCCATGGCCAGGGATAAACTGGCTGGTATCTTTGATTTGTAAGTCGCGTTTGACCGACGAAATCACCAAATCACCAATAAAGCCACTGAAGGCAATGATCATTCCTGCCACCAGTCCCTGCACAGAGGTAAGCGGTGTTAGATATGGGGCCACAAAATAGCTGGTGATGATGATAGTAGCCGCACCACCTATAAAGCCTTCCCAGGTTTTATTCGGACTGACCTTCGGTACAATTTTGTGTTTGCCAAAGCTCTTACCCCATACGTATTGGCAAACATCATTAAACTGAGTGAAGACCAATAAGAACAGCAGCATGCCCATCGACCCTGCCTCTGGATTCTTGCTCGGTAATACCAATAGATAGGCCATGTGGCTGACGCAAAATACCGTCAGCATCAACGCCCAGTGAATGATGCCTGCCGAGCGGATAAAACCTTTGGTATCACCAATCAACACCGCAACCATCGGAAGATAGAGGAACATGTAGACTGGAATAAAGATGATGTACATGCCATACCAGCCGATCGACAACCAATAGTATTGGAATGGGATCGAGAGATAAGCCCAGAAGATCACGCGTCGATCTGTCATGCGAGTTGGTACGATGGAGAGGAACTCTTTTAGCGCCATAAAACTTAAGAAGGCGACAAAGATCAGCGTGTATTGGGTAGGTAGATAGAGCACGACAAAGACGATACCGATCATCCACCACCAAGAGCGAATGCGCAGTTTTAGTTCGTGGTAATCCTTGGTTGGATTACGGCGTGATAAATAGAGATAAACCAAGGTGCCAATCACGAGTATGAGCGTGATGGCTGCCATCATATGCAGCGAATGAATTGGGATACTAGTCATGTGCTTTCTCGTTCAATGGTTCGCTTAACGGCTCACTGGCGGCGACTGACGCGGCTTGTGCTTGTTGCTCTTTGGTATTGAAAATAAACGCCAGCCGACGCCAACAGGTAAAGGCGCACCCGATCACCATGGTTGCCAGTGCGATGTCCATCAGATAAAGCCCAACATTTGGCAGCAAATCAAACCATTGGTTAATCGCCATCACTAATAGCGTCACGGTGAGGAGTGCCATTCGATGTTGTTTGGCCATTGGCCCGCGAAAATCGGCCGGGCAATCCATGCTGACTCCCAATACGCGAATATAAGCTGACAGTACCGCCAGTAGTGCTGCAACCCAAGCTAGTGGCATGGCAAACGCGGAGTAGGCCACCAGACCTGCTGCAACTATCAATAGTGGATCAGCGATGCGATCCGGCACATCGTTAAACAGCTCTCCTGCTGGGGTTTTCTTACCGCCTTCTACTGCGACCATGCCATCGAAAAGATTGCACAGTAAACGCATTTGAATCATAAGAGCAAACAACACCAACCAAACTGGCGCAGGCCAGAAGTAATAACCAGCCGAAAAAGCGAAGCCAACCGCGGCAAAGACAATACTCATGAGCGAGATTTGGTTAGGGGTGATGTTTTTTTGGCTCAGCCAAACAGCAATACGTTTGGTGATAGAAATATTACGCACTGCGAGAGGGCGGCGATTAGACTCTTCTTGATTTTCCATGCAGCCAATGTCCTTGAATGAATTTGGTTGCATTATAACGACTCTGCGCCATTAATGAATAATGTAATAACAGTTTGATTTGTCACCATTCAAACTGCGTGTGACCTGTCAAATTCCGTCTACCTTGTCTGCTCTATTTGTGTAAAACAATCAAAATAAGCAATGGATTTTACCTAGTTATTGGGCCGATAAATGCATTTCAAGTGTGGCAAGATTGTTTGTGTTCATCAAGAGTTCTATCGCAAGCGTTTGCAAAGCGTGCCTGCTCCACAACATTAAGAAAAACAAGCATTTTGTTTTAACAATATGGCGCGAGATGTATATCAAAAGAGTATGATTTATAGCGAGTGAGGTGAACCTTTTATGAGTGTATCCCTCAAACCAGTCGGCTTACGTTACGGTTATTTAACCAATAGGGTGAGCACAAGTTGTTATTGGTTTCAGGCTTATAGTGAATTGCGAGATAGGCCTTTTGCTCTAGGAAGTAGATTGATGAAAACGTCGCTTTTTTACCACTGCCCAAAATGTGCCGCAGACACCGTTCTGTCGGTAAAACATATCGATAAGATTGGCGGAGATGGTTGTTTTAATTGCCATTCCTGCAATGAGGTGTTGCGCTTAAGTGATCAAGGCATGAAAGTGCTCAATGGTCGACGAGCGGAACTAAAAACGTTGGCACCTTATCAGGCTGGTGGCCTTTTGATGTTAGTGGCTGCCACTGCGATTCATTTCTTGGATGGTATGGCCGCAGATACGTTATTGCTTTGCTATATCATTGCAGTGACGGCAATCTTGAAAGCACACTCTACGTTTTTCCTCGACTCTCACCTTGTATTTCATGAGAACGCCTAGCGCTCGCGCTCAAGGGCTTGAATCATAGTCGTGCTCTCTATTGAGAATAAATTAATTCGAATGATATGAAGTTTAAAATTGCCGATAAATTTGTAAAGCATAAATACCGAGGCCCGATTTTCATCGCCTTATTGTGGCCGGTACTGATTTCCGCTGGGTCTATATTACTTGGCGGAACCATTCCTCTGGAACCTGTTTTCTACGCGTTCTGTTTTTCTTGCTTTGCCGCTTTGCTTAATTTTCGTGGTGGCCATGCCTTTAGAAAGTACGCCGCGCAACATAGCGTAGAGATCACCCCTGAAGGGATGATTTCTCATGAACCTGATACCACAGAAACGATGCCATGGGGTAACGTAAAAAGCGTTATCGTCAAAGGTTCTTCGCAAAGGATCAAATCGTTAAAATTACTCACTAATAATGGTGCGAGTGCCGATCTATCTCGATACACAGATCTGGAGTTACTATGCACAGAGTTAGAAAAATACGTCGCCGCCGAACAATGGCAATATCGTGGATACAAAAAATGAATAAGGTTGGATTAATCAGTTACTGGCTTGTTTGCCTATATGTTATTTCGCAACTGGCGTTGATGAATGAATGGCTCATCTTTGTTGATCTATTGTCATTGACCACGGTTTTAGCTCCGACTATTGCAGCTTGGTTTATCAGGAATAATAGCTCGGCAAGTGACCGTGTAACTTTGTGTGTTAAAGTTTGCTGGTTAAGTGGTGGTTTCATGTTCGTTTATGGCCTAATTTCACTGCTGAGTAATTTCCACAATGATGCCATTGCAATGGCTGCGGGCTTGAGCGTTGCGCTGATCCCTATTATTTACGCCATGATGATAAGTTTACTGTTGGCGCCATTCACATTCCATTCTTGTCATTCTGTGGCGGGTAAACAGGTCGATTAAGGAAAATTGATGTCTGAATCTCAGGGGATAATTGAATTTTTCGCTATGTCAGGTCTCTTGCATATCTTGGCGATTCTCGTGTTGTTGGTTGTTATCGTCATTGTTGTGGTGATCGCCATTTATGCATCGTCAAAATCCAGTAGTAAAAGAGAAATGGTCACGGATGGAGGTGTTAAGCAGAAGGGGATTGAGACGAATTCTATTAAAGGTCAAGAGTTCATGAGACTGGCTAGCTACTATGACCCTAAATTGCCACAACGAGCGTGTGTGAGTTGTGCCAGTACGATTAGAAAGGGCAAAGCCGTCTGTGCTCAATGTGGCGCTTTATCTGTCGCGCAGCGATCATCATGAATAAACTTCTATCACTAGCGCTGTTTATATTTTCTTGTGCCAGCCAAGCCAATGAGTTTGTCGAAAAGCCGATTGAGCATTTTCAGCCGTTAGCCGAATTTGCGAGTGTTGCTGATTATGAACGGCCAATTGCTGAGTACGTACAAACCTGCTTAGACAATAGCTTTGGCGGTTCACTGTCACTGCGCTGTTTCGTGGCTGATGAGTTGTGGGATAAAGAGCTTAATTATTACTACCGATTACTTTATCGAAGTTTAGATTCAGAGGGTAAGGCGGAACTTAAAACCAGTCAGTTAGCTTGGTTAGCCTCACGCGATCAGAGTATCGAATTTAATCGTCATCTTATCCGTCAGCAATACCCGCAGGCGGGATCTATGTATGTCGCAATTCGTGCACAGGTCGCATCTGATCTATTGGCTCCGCTGATTAAGCAACGAGCCCTGTTACTCAAGCAATGGTTAGAAATATTAGAACAGCAGCCTTTCGAGCCGCTGTGACGTCATGGATATAATTAATTAAGTAAAGAATATGAAACCTTTTATCCCTCTGATCACTTTTCTTTTTGGATGTGTGAGTACCTCCTTACTTGCCAACGATGTGATGGTGGATACGCGCTGTTTTTCCTCCCCTAATGGGAAAATCAACCTTGAGCTCAAAACCTATCTAGACCGAGATATCGGCTGGGTGGGCGGACAAGTGCGTTATAAGCAATCTAAGCACTATATTCCCCTCGTGTACAAAGGGTCAGAAACCATCAATGAAGTCCCTGATAGACCGTGGGAGTTCAAACATACTTGGTTGGAAGTTGTCGACGGTAAAATCAATGGGCGCTATGAGTTCCATAGCCAAGGTGCAGTGATGTGGAATTTACATTACATCCACAGTAGTGGTCGAAGTGTCGATCTCTCTAATCAGTCTTATAACCTTGATGATAACGGACAATGCATCTGGAGTAGCAATTAGCCAACCACTAACAAAGCGTAATCGCCATAAATAACAATAATCGCCATTGAATAGGTCGGATTTTGAAAAATATAATTAAGTCACTTTTTAATCGTTCAGCAATATCGAGCGAAGATGAGTTAGGCATTCAGCATCAGCTTGCAAAAGATACAGAAGAAAACAAAAAAATAGAGCCGCAATATCGTATTCAAACCCAGTGCTTGTATTACGGCGGTGTCGCGCAATTGCAAATTGTTAAGCAGAATGGTCTCAATTCCGAGTTACACAGCCAGTTTGAACTGCAAGGCTGCCAGCAGGATGTGGTATTAACCGAATGGTTGGATAGCACACGTTTTGTTGCGGTTGATAAGATGGGACAAGTTTATATTGCTGCGATTAACGCGCCAGGTAAATTCACGCTAGCGCCGATATTTTCATTCGAGGTATATCCCACCAAAGACGTTTGCTTGCAGGACGGCAAATTGTACTTAGTGGGAGCAAAGAATAGCGGACGTCGTCGAGATAGCCTCCTATTCTCTACTGATCTTAGTATCGCGCTAACACAAACATCGGTAGAGCAATTGAGTGCTGCTCATTTCACCATTGAGCACTATGAAGTACCTTTCCGCTTTGTTGGTGGCAGCATGGTTTATATTGGTCGTGATGAATTTGTTTTCTACCAATTGGGTAAAAAGCGCACTCATCAACTGGTCAGCTTCAATCCAATTACAGCAGCTGTAGAAACCTATGATCTAGCAGGCAAACCGGCTCCAGATGAGATTCCTATTCGCCATATTTTCTTTCAAGATAAAAAGCATGCCACGCTAATATTGGCCAATGCGGAAACGGTGACATTCGCCAAAGGCGCTGATGACGTTGAACCATGTTTTGATTTTTCGGTGCAGTTTATCGATTTCAAGCAGAAGAAAACTGTGTGGAATCGCGTTGTACGCTCATTGAGCGCTGAACAAATTTGTGACAAATATGATCGAGAAGAATTGGTTGAATCATTAACTGCTATTGCAGGCGGGGATGTCAGTTCAAGCCACCATGATCAACTACAAACGTTTATTGAGAGTTTAACCTCGGCTACGCTAGCAGAAGATGGCCAGAGTATTTGGCTTGGCTGGCAAGATAACAAAATTCAACAGATATCGCTCAATGGAGAATGCTTAACGCCGCTCTATTCGTTGATACGAGCAGGCAGTGAACGTGGTTTAAGCCTATTTGAGCATGAACCAGTGGTGATCCAAGGCCAAATCGACCAACATTTGATGATTGCCGTTGGTATGGAAGACGATGAGTTTTTCTGGCAATGCGATCTTGCTCAGGCGGAGCTTGCTAATACCAATAGCAATACCAATCAACTGCAATGTGCTCAATCACAATTAACACTGACCATACCCAACACGATTGGTGCTGTTCCCGCCACAAGTGGTCAGGTAGATGTACCTTGCCAAGACTTCAATGATGACAATGCGCGTGTAGAGTCGCTGAGAAATCTATTGGCACTGATGCCATCATGGCAATCTCATTATGAGATGAAGGCGGGGGATGGTGCTCATGCCACATCATTCTATGTCGCGTTTAACGGCCAGCAAACTTGTGATGTCACGATGAAAAGTGAATACGATGTTTTCCCTTATGCGGCTGGCCACGCAGAGGGCGCAGATCTTATTGCGCAAATTATTGCCCAGTATGCTACTTGGTTATGTGCCGGTGATCTTGTTGGAGCGAAAGGCCATCCCGCATTAGCTGATGCAGTGATGTCTTTGGCTGATAAGCGCCAATATTTACCCGTCATTGCCGACTATTTCTGTGCGATAGGTAGTCGAGAGCCTGTTAACCCTTATCATATACATCAAACGTTGCCTGTCATTCGTGAGGTGCATGCCGACACACCAGAGTTGACGGCCTTTATGGCGAAGGTCCCTTGGCCATGGAATGATGCGAGCTATAGCGTGTCCAATGTTGGTGATTATGACGATTAACCAACCAGTTGATAAATAGTAAATTATCGCTACAAAAGGACATGGGTTTTACCGTGTCCTTTTTACTTGTTAGTTTGCTTGTTACATTATTAGTAATTCAACTGCTTAAGATGGCATTAAGCCCGGTTGGGTAGGAGTATAGCGATTTGGCGGCAAGTTTCAGTTTGCGTGCTTAGCGGCTTGATTTAAGATGCAGGACATTGGCATAACTTAATGCCACTAATGTAGTAATAATAGGAAGGTTAATCATGAAAAAATATTTCACCGCGCTGATGTTGGTTACTGCTCTAACTGGTTGTGATGACGCAAGCAAAGCGATTGAGCAAGCACAAGATGCCGCCAATGACGCCGTAGATAGCCTTCAGGAAAAAATCGAATCGGTGGATCTTGAGTCGCTGAATATTGATCAATTTGGTGAAGCCGCCGAGTCAGCAGAAAAATTGGCCGAATCAGTGCAAGAAGCGTTGACGGTGGATTTTGCTGACCAAAACGCGCTCACTGAAGCGAAAGAGCACATCGCCAATGCGTATGCTTGTTTAGTTGATGTTTCATCAGAATCGACCGCAGAAAAGCTGATGAATAAAGTGATGGAAACCGTCAGCAATCAAGAAGCACAATCGTTGATTGAGCGCAGTATTGATAAGGCTAAAGAAGCACAAGAGTGTGTGATGTAACCCCCCTGCGTATTTGCTGCTTCAGCGTTGTTGACTACACTCTTCTCACTCTAATCACATAGAGCTCTATGTGATTAGAGATTCGTTTGTTTATCGCCTAGCTGTTGTTGATGATGTTAGGATGATGATGTCTTAACGCCGTTGGCAGGTAGTACATCCTCGGCAGGCTTGCCTTGTGTACTTATCTAAGCGTGAGCGCTGAATCTTACAGTAGGCATTTTTCAATGCTCGACGCGCGGCAAACCAATCTTCTGGTTTTTGCAAAATCAAATAGCCATTAAAGCGTTTCACCAATTGAGTGCCGTATTCATTGGTGAACTTGCTATCGTACTCAATATCAAAATGATCTAAAGCTTGCTCGATAGAAGTAAAGCTGGCGATGGTTTTTTGAATTTCCGTCTGGCTCATTATAGTATTTCATGCAAGAAGCGTTATAGCTGGAAAATAGCATATCTTCTTTTTATCTGCTTTGATTTTATCCTCGTCCAGTCGAGTTTTGTTGGCGCTATTTTTGTCTAAAATTTGCACGAAAATCATAACTAGTGATTCGTTACTCAAACCTCTGTCACATCCTCTTACTTTTCTTTGTGTTATTTACCAGACTCAAGCCGGAAAATGCTAGCGCTTTCATACTTCTCACCGGTGAAGTTATATACACTGCAAGAGAGTATTTACCAAGGTAGACCGACCATGTGGAAAGATATCGTCTCACTGTCTGACGATAAGCAACAGGTCATTGCTCGCTTACCCAAAGAGATGGAGCTTAAGCGTGATTTTGACCAGAAAGGACTTGCCAACGTTTTATCCGATCTCAATGTCGGAGCCTACTTTGTTCTTGAAGAAGAAGTATTGCGTTTTCTCTCCCTTGCCAAAGAAGGAAAATCGGAAGCATTCCACGGTATCGTGGTTGCGGAGGTACGCAACGCGACCGTTGAAGTTTTGGTTACCGATAACGATATGCTCGCTAGCATGGTTGTGACGGGGGCTTACGGCGGTAAGCCGCTACAAGGTCCACAAGTGATCCACGCGCTTGCACGAGCCTCTGTGACCAAAGGCATCAACAAACTCGCGCTAAAAAAGGTGATGGTCGTGAGTCACCAGCTTAAAGCAGGTAAACAGTTCACCCAACCGGTGGCCGCCGGTAAAAAACCGATTGAGGGTAAAGACGCGAAGTTCGTTGCCTTGGTGAAAGATGTCTCTAAACAAGTTTTAGCGCCGATTGAAGATGAAACCGGTAAGGTGGATATGCTCAATTTGGGTGAGACCATCAACGTCGCCGCGGGCCAATCTTTGATGCGCCGTGTTCCTCCAACGATGGGCACTCCCGGTTTAACCGTGCAAGGTAAAGTTCTCCCTGCTGGCGACGGTAAAGACGCTCCACTCAAAGAAGGCAAAGGCACGGTGATTTCCGATACCGATCCTAATGTGCTGGTGGCAGCGGTATCTGGTATGCCAATTTTGCATGCTGCGAGTGTGGATGTGGATGAAGTTCTGGTGGTGCAATCGATCGGTGTGGCAACAGGACATGTGAAGTTTAAAGGCAACGTGATTGTACGCGGCAATATCGAATCAGACATGATTGTACGGGCTACGGGCAATATTACGGTGGCTGGCTTTGTGGAATCGGCAGACGTACAGGCGCAAGGCGATATCGAAGTCGCGAAAGGGATCATTGGCCATAATGTCTCTGATAACCAAGCCAAATCATGTCTACTGAAAGCGGGTGGGTCAATCAAAGCCAACTACGCCCAGTTTAGTGAATTGCAGGCCGGTCATGATATCAATTTGACCATCCACTGCATGAATAATGAAATTCGCTGTGGCAACAACTTAACAGTCAGTGATGAGTCTGGCCGTCAAGGGACGTTAAGCGGTGGGCGAACCAAAGTTGGCGGTAAAATTACTTGTGTTAATCTCGGAGTCGAAGGTGATACCCCAACTCACATCCATGCCTTTGCGCGCTATAAAATGCACAAAGAGCGCCAAAATAAATATAAAGAGCACTACCAATTGGCGCAAGAAACCACGATGGATGTCGTGCGCAAAGAGTTAGAATTTAAAAAGCGTCCAAAAGCCGATCGCAGTGAAGAAGAGCAAGACCAGATCGATAAACGTAAAGTCGCCGCCAATGCGAACTTGGAAAAAATTAAATATGCACGTGATAGCCACGAGGCTGAGTTTAATCGCTTGTTAGAAGAGAACGTGGTGAAGGTGACCAATAAAGTCTACTCTCATGTCACGATTCAATTTGGTGAGGATAAAGTGACGACTAAGCGCTCTCATGGGGCGAGTTTTTTCAGTTTTAATCAGTTTGAGATCCGTTGCTCTGCCACGTTAGATGAAGATGCCTTAGCGGAAGATTTTTAGACCACTGACGTGATTGATTTATATTTGAAAGCTCTTGTGAATAACAAGAGCTTTTTTATTGTCAGGGAAAAAGTATTAGGGGGTTAGTCAGGTGAAATCGCCGCGCAAATCAGAAAAATCGCCCCTTCACTCATCGTAATATCGAGTGATTCTCGGTCTTGATTGCACTTCATTGCCAATGCAAATCCATGTAGATAATCCACTAAGAGTCCTAATGCATTATTGATAGTGGTTTCATCGAGCTGTAAAGGCTCTACGACCATCTCAAAGCGCTGAGTGAACAGTTGGGCTGGGCCAAGCGCTTTCATCGACAGCAGTGTTTCTAGCAAGCCATTATAGCGTTGTAGCAATCGTAAATAACTGTGAGATAAGCGTATCAGTTCATTTTGCCACGTTTGGTCTTCTTGAGGCAGGTAAATGTCGTTTATCAAGGAGATGGTAATGGCTTCTAATAGCGCATTCTTATTGTCAAAGTAGTGGTAAATCGCCATCGCATCGACGTTAAGCGCGCTAGCTAAACGGCGAATACTGGGGACTTTGTCATCCTCTCTCATTAAGCTTTTTGCTTGTTCAATGATACTGACGTGGCTCAGTGCGACAGAATCTTTGGCTGGACGACCACGCTTACTACTCTTGACACTCATTTGGATGACTCGCTAAACTCAATTAATTCTACGATGTAGATTTAATTTTAATTTCAATCCAAACAATTAACAAGTATTGGAGATCCTGATGACCAACATCGTCTATATAGCGACCAGCCTTGATGGTTATATTGCAGATAAAGAGAATAAAATCGACTGGCTACATGAGATCCCAAACCCTGACGGCAATGATTTTGGTTTCGCACAGTTCATGACAGAAGTCGATGCTTTAGTGATGGGGCGGAATACGGTGGATATGGTGCTCAGTTTTGACTGTGATTGGCCTTATACAAAACCGGTTTTTGTTTTGAGCCGCACCATGAACTGTGTTCCAGAAGGGTATGAAGATAAAATTTTTCTTATCAACGGGGAGTTGAAAGATGTCGTCGCCGAGCTAAATAGTAAGGACTACCACAACCTCTACATCGATGGTGGTTTGACGATCCAAAGCTTCTTGCGTGAAGACTTGATTGATGAATTGATCATTACCACGATTCCGATTGTGCTGGGAGGGGGGATTCCTCTGTTTGGTGAGTTACCACGGCCACTGCAATTTAAACATGTAAAATCTGAGCGCTATTTAGATTGTTTGGTGAAAAATCACTTCGTTCGCCAACGTTGAGCGGTTTTGTAGTGAAAGGCGTGTATCAGCTAACTATCTATTAGCAAAGTGGCAATGCTATCAGTAAAGCGACAATGCTATCAGCAAAGCGACAATGCTATCAGCAAAGCGACAATGTCTAATCGCAGCCAATGATCACTCATTGGCTGTTTTTTTCGTTTAAGGTTTATTTCAAACGATGAGAATCTGCTGACGCTATTCTTATTGAAAAAGAAATGATATCGATAAATTATCATTGAACGATAATCGACGTATACACCATGATAAAACACTAAAAATTGTTATTTGTAGCCAGTTAAATGGCTTAATTGACAGTTTTTCTGCAATTTCTCTCTTGTTTTTGTTCAATATTCGATAGTTTACCGCATGATTGCTCCCATTTTGTATTTTTAGTCATTCTCACCAGTTAAGAAAGTGTGAGCTTTATTGTTTATAGTTTCTCACCATTTAGGAATACAATTTGCGCAACTCTTCTATGAAAAGATAAAACATAAGTGTGAACTCGATGAAGCAGAATTCAGGACAGGTTAACGAGAAGCTATTGCAGCTTTTGATGCAAGTCGCGGTTAACGAAGAACCAGTAACAGCCAAAACGCTGAGTGAGCAGTTAGGAACGCCGATTAGTAGTTTATATCGTCACCTTAAACTACTTAAAGAGTGGAACTTGATTGAGGAAAGTCCGAGTGACAAAACCTTGATCATCGGTCCGGCTGCGTTGTTACTTATGCGTAGCTATGAAACCAGCCAGCATGATTTGGATTCTGTTGATGCGGTGCTTAACCGACTGCAAAAGCAGACAAGCGAGATGGCCGCTTACATGGTTCCCGTTGGTTACCGAGCGTTGTGTGTGAGCCGTAAAGAGAGCATGCAAGCATTGCGTTGTAGTTATGTGCAAGGTCAAAGCCAGCCGTTGCTAAGAGGTGCGTCCTCAAAAGTGATGTTGGCGTTTATGCCGGCGCAACGCCGTGAAAAAATCTTACGCTATTTTGGTGAAGCTCATCGAATTAACGAATGGCAACAGGAGCTTGATGCTATACGTTCGCAAGGTTATGCGATCAGTACATCAGAAATTGATCCCGGTGTATCCGGTATTAGTGCTCCTGTGATGAAAGGATCGAAGTTAATTGGAGCGATCTCCGTGATGGCGCCAGCGCATCGTGTGCTGCAAAACCAACAACGGATCATCCTTCATGTACTTCAAGCGGCAAGGGCACTCCCTCCAGAAAGGTGATTTGTATGTTTGGTCTATTTCGACGTAATAAAAACCACGATCCCGTAGGTGTTTCGACTCATTCAATGGCTTTGATTAGTACAGCTCAGTTACTTAAGCCAATGAAAACCGTCGAATTTGAAATGGCCGAACAAAGTCTATCTGATGTATTTGAGTGGATGACAGAGCAAAATCATAGCCGCTGGAGCAATGGCGGTCATTTTTTGCTCTCTGATCAAATGGTTGGCCGTTATCAACTCAATCTAAGTCGCTATTTAGGCTCCAACAGTTTACCTGTCGTCTTTACCAATAGTACCGAAACCATACTGCATGCTTTGCCGCTTTTGCATGCGCCCAATAAAGAACTCGGTATTATTCATGTTGGTAATCAATTCGAGAACAAAGCAACGTTAGAACCAGAAATGGGTTCTGCTTATCATTTTGCGTTGGCTCGTTTTAATCAATGTCGTTTATTTTATATCGGCATTGATTCGCGGTTACAGAATGAAAAAACGTTTGAATATGCGGAAGATCTTGGATGTGACTGGCTGACATTGCCTGAATGTGAGTTTAGTCACCGCCTCCAACTCAAGCAACAAGTGAGCAGTTACCTCTCACATTGCGATGAAGTGGTGCTCAATATTGATTTAGAATCGCTGTGCGCTAAATCTCGCTTGGAAGTTGACCGTAATTTAGATGTACAAATCGTGACGCGTATTATTCGCCAATGCTTGATTTCGGGTAAGGTCAAGATGGTGCAGCTTGTGGGTTGGAAAGATAAGCATGTTTTTGCTAAATCTACGCAAATCATCTTGCAGGAGTTGGCGGGCATGGTGCCAAGCACCGATCAAGTGGCATAGCCATTAACGAGTTATGTAAGTTAGAACGCTTATAAATTCGATTGTGTTTTATACGAGAGAATTGATAGGGGTTATAGAAATACAAAAGCTGGCTAATGAGCCAGCTTCGAGGTCGTTGTAACACACATTACGCAGTTTTATTTACTGCTTTATTCGTATCTTTCCAATATTGGATACGAACGCGGTGTAATTGTGCTTTTCTCATTTTCTTCATGATATTTCCTCACGAAAGCGCGTTCTCATATGAACGCTTTTGAATACAGTTCTTCATGAACCTTTTGAATGTAGCTTTGATTGCTTTATATAGCTAGGACTTTGATCACGTTTTATACTGAAATCTAGTCGTTAAAAGCGGTTAATGTGGATGACATATCACCTTAATATATCTGACAACAAAACGTCAGAAAAATGCCATCAAAATTAAATCCAACAAAAACAAAAGTTTAACATTTTTATTGCCGCTCATTAATATTAAGCATAATTAGTGCCAGTTATTTCTTGAAAGTTTAATGATAGTGAGGCTGATGAAGTGTGACTAAGGCCAAGTTAACACAAGGGTTTGTGATGAGTTTCTAATCTGAATTAATCCGATCTCCCATCATCCCAGTTAAAAATATTATTTGGCATAAATTTTGTGATGTTGTGTAGAATTTGTTATTCACTTGATTGACTAATCGCTTGAGAGGGCATAAATTAATAGCATATGTCCCACCCAAGAGAGGTAATCCTATGTTTACATTCGCAATTTTATCCGTCGCAATTTGCGTGTTTTTAGTCTCTTGGGTCTGTCATCATGGGTTGCCTATGATGGGCTTACATGTGGATATTGATGATGGATTACTGTTCTCTGAAGTGATTGGAGAAGACGTGCTAGAAGCATAAATTCTTCGATAAGATTTCCTCAGCGAGATAACAAAAAAAGACGTACGTACGTACGTTTCGTTTTA
>NZ_AFWE01000228.1 GCF_000222585.1 Vibrio scophthalmi LMG 19158
TTCTCTAAGTTGGCGAACCCATTTATCCATCGTGGATTTACCCACATTCATGGCTTGTGCCGCTTCATTCACTGAGTAATTTTGATCTAGGACTAACTGCGCTGCTTCTAACTTAAACTCTGCGCTAAATAGTCGTCTTGTGCGTTTTGTCATAATGTCACCTGTTAACTTATGAGGTGATGATATCACCTCTAACTAAGTGACCAAATTCACTATGCCACTAC
>NZ_AFWE01000227.1 GCF_000222585.1 Vibrio scophthalmi LMG 19158
ATATACACCAGCGAATTTTTCCATTTATCAATTCAGCCGAACCCAGATATTTCTTAACGAATGAATTTGCTTCAGGATGGGAAGATAACAGTTCATCCTTTTCTTCAGTTGAAAGCACTAAAAAGCCGCCATCGGCTGCTTTACTGCCATAGTCAATTGGGGGGAGGTAAGGTGAGAGGGGAGTACTTTCCTTCTCTACAATGATATTGTCAGCATCGGCTAAATAAGCATTGATATTTTTGGTTTGGAGCATTACTCCGTTGTCAAATAGTTTTTTAGTTGTATTTTGTTTATTCCTTATGGAAACAATAACACAGTATACAGCCGCTTTATTTTTGGCATAGTTACTCCAAATAAAAGAAGTATGTGCGAAACCTATTTCATTTGAATCATCTAGTATGTTTTTCCATAGCAAGCCAATGTGATCACCTTGGCAGATAGAGTTAGTGGCTATTAATGCAAACTCAGCCTTGGAGTTTCTAATGTACTCTGTTGCAATCTTAAACCAACAAGATACATAGTCGAGTTTTTTGTAGTTTTTGAATGAACTAGAAAACACTAATTTCATATCATCTTTATGAGTCTTTTCTTGCATAGAGGAGCCAAGAAAAGGGGGATTGCCAACAATATAAACTTCACCTTCATTCGGCATTACAGTATTCCAATCGATACGTAGAGCATTACCGTGAATGATGTTATTGAACGACTTTAGAGGTAGGGTCGCTTCACTAGCTCCAAACTCTTCGTTGAACTGTTGGTTCATTTGATGCTCAACAAGCCAAAGAGAGAGTATTGCAATACTACAAGCGAAATCGTCATACTCGATGCCATAGAACTGACCGAGGGATATTCCACACTGTGGAGCACCGAGCATTAGGTTCATTTGGTCGTCAGCACCTTCAAGGTGGCGAATCGCTTTAAGGATCTTCATCTCTAGCTGACGTAGTTCCTTATACGCAATGATCAGGAAGTTACCTGAACCACAAGCCATATCTCCTATTTTTATCTTTGATAGTCTTGCACAAAGAGCTTTTAGGTTTTTGACCTTGGTTTCATCTTTAACGTCAGTATCTAGGATTTTTAGATATTCCTCGGTTAGCTTGTCCAAAAACAGAGGGCTTAACACCTTCATAATATTTTGAACAGACGTGTAGTGCATTCCCATCTCTGAACGTTTTTTTACGTCCATTACGGCTTGGATCATTGAACCAAAAATATCTGGGTTGATAGCAGACCAGTCTAACGAGCCACACTCGATAAGTGCCCTACGAGATCGAGTGTTAAAGTGAGGAATCGAAATCGCCTCAGCAAACAATCCACCATTTACATAAGGGAAAGATTTGAAATTATTTGAGCAGTTTTCACGGTTGGTAGTGTCAAGAACGCTAAACAGCTCTTCCATCACTGTATGGACATTGGAACCATCATCGTGTGAGAGCGAGCCGAGTGTTTTGGTAAACTGGTCTTTGGCGAATATCCCAGTATCCTCTGCAAAGAAGCAGAACAACACACGAGACAGAAACACGTTCATTGCGTGGATCTGTTCTTCTGTTTCGATAGCATTTTCGACTTTTAATAAATCAAAAAGCTTTGCCATTTTTTCGGCTGCTTTAGCATCCGCAACTGACTCTGTAGCTAGGCTAGCACGCTCCATTCCTGCTAGGGGTAAGAAGAACTCGAACTCATCGTGTAATTCTTCAATCTTGAGCTGAATCGTGTCGTCAGCTTTGACATCACGAGCAAACACGGTTTTAAAATCAGTAACAAAAACAAAGCGGATCTTGTTCTTCTTGAGTGACTTTTTTTGTGACAGTGCATCAAGCTCTTGCTCTAGGTTACTGCTGGCTTTCTTAAAGTGTATTTGTCCGTTAGAGATAACTTCATCGCTATCAGAAAACTTCTTCTTTAAGCGGGTGATCGATGCTTTTGCTGTGCCAAAACAGTTTAGGAAATCATATACGTATGATTCAGGCTTGATGCTTGTCGATAACTGACGTAGGTTATCGTGAACTTCTGTGTATGTTATTTTCATTTTCACTCGTGATAAACCAATTGATATTGGCAAACATTCTACACTATGTAGCATATGACGTGTGAGTGTAACTTATTGAAGTTGAGAGCCTTAGTCCCTGTATCGACCATTAATTTTATAGCTACTTGTATAGGGCTTACTTTCCACATTAGGTTCATACTCATCAATGGTTGATTTTATGTCCCTCAACTCGCTTTTTCGTTGTTCGCTGAACGTGTTGTAGATACTTGATGACTGGCGTATTTCTGAACTTTGCTGGTTGTCTTGGTTGAGATGCTCCTTCAGTTCGTGGAAAGATTTTTCTAAAATAAAAGTAATAGGCTTTCCTTGAGTTAAACCGTTTACGATCTGTTTTTCTCTTGGACTTCGAGCTTTGTTCCTCATTGTCACCAAAAGTTGTTTTTCTTTTTTTACATCAATTAGTTCGTGCTCAATCACTTTTACTAACTCATCGAACATCCACTCTCCTTTGATACTAGATAGATCTGAGTAAGCAAGCTGATTGGGTGTATCTGACTGAACAAAAAACAACAGTTCAGGGTCTTTTTCATACGCAGCTTTCATCATACGCTTCAAAAAATCGGGACTTGAATTGGTTAGTGTTGCCGCTTGCCAGCCATTTTCTAGTGCAACGTTGATTGACAACGTTAGATCATAGCTGTTGGTTGATGAACCAAACCTGATTTTGCTTCTGTCGTTAGATAGTACGATGTTGTAGTTGTGTGGACGAGCTGCAATGTTCTTTTTGCCGAAATAAATCAGAATGTCGCCATTCACGTTGTTTCTTTGCTGTTTGTAATAGCGGTTGATGTTCTCGATCTGAAAATCCAGCATTTTACGCTGCTGCTTGAATGTCGCTCGTAACGATGGTGGTTTTTCTAATGTGTGAATGAAGTTAGGAAAACGCTTTTTGATCTTGCCTAGCGTCATAGAGCTAGAGATCTTACCACCAGAAATCGTTTCCCCTTTGTGATGGAACACTATTCCCTTTTTCTTGCCTGATTTGGCGTGTTTGAGTATCTCTACGGTGATTTCTTGTTCATCTAACTGCTCAATAAAATCAGCTTCATCGTTAGCTGACTTGTAGAGATTAAAAATGCGCTTTTTCACAGCTTCGAGCTTTTGGTTTACCTGTATCTTTTCCGCTAGGTTTTGCTGAACTTGTTTATAAGCGGTGTGCTCCGTCATTTCAGCTTCACTTTGATACTTATCTTCCATCAATAGATCATAAGATTTACGTTTGAGCTTGGTGAGTGGTGTGTCTTGCTTTTTCGCTGCGCTAAGGTTTTTCTGGTGTTGATACACTGCTTCAAGTTTGCGGTTTTTCATCACTTTTGCCATTGGATCATTCGCAGGACGGATCTCGTTAGACACATTGTTGCCCGTTGGCGTTAGGTTGTATTTACGTTCAATTTTTTCGCACGCTTGGCGCATTTTTCTTTTTGAGTTTTTGACACGCTGATAATCGCCACGGCTGTTGTGCATTCCCCTTACAAAGTGAAAGTGCAAACGGCCACTATCGACTTGCGGATAGATAAGATATGGGGTGTTGTCCATATCGTATAGGTTTGACAATAGCTCTACGCTGATTTGTGCCAGTTCATCTTGGCTGAAACTGGCGTTATCTTCATCCTCAAACGAAATCATTTCGTGAGCGTAAAGCTTGGTTTGTCGCTTGTTGGTCGATTGGCTTTTGTTGAGTTTTACTTCCTCAATAAACCCATCCATAAAATCTTGATAAGCAGCTGGATCTGATATGTCGATAATCCCAAGGTTAGATAGAGCTTGAAGCAATCGAGGATTATCAGGGGAGTTAAGATATTCTTTCGCTACCGTGTTGTATCTAATGATGTTTTTAAGCTGTTTAACCGTTTCCCCTTCGTGTAAAAGTTTCGCTATTGCCATTACTTATCTCCTTCAACAACAAAGCTTTTCAGGACTTTGTTTTTGAGTGAAGAGATCTGCACTGCCAGTTTTTTTAGCTGGGCGGTTTCTTGTGGGGTAATGGTTTTGCTGCTGTTAGCGAGTTTTGTTATTTGATTGAGATTATTTCCACAACGCTTTAACTCAGTCAGGATTTCCAGTAGGTAAGCACTGTCTTGAATGATGGTTTTAGGTGGTTCGATTTTCTTACGGTGTAATAGCTTTTGAACCATTTCAAGCCAAGTTCTTGCTTTTAGTTGAGATTTAGCTAAT
This sequence comes from Vibrio scophthalmi LMG 19158, assembly GCF_000222585.1. Taxonomy (GTDB): domain Bacteria; phylum Pseudomonadota; class Gammaproteobacteria; order Enterobacterales; family Vibrionaceae; genus Vibrio; species Vibrio scophthalmi. The sequence goes on from NZ_AFWE01000227.1 coordinate 4,229, forward strand.
TTCAGGGCTGATTTTTCCTCTTCACTACAGCGTATTACGATTTTTGTATTGCTGCTCCTTTGCGTCATAACGTCCTCCTTGCTGAACAAATACAATGAGTTCTAAGACGATTAATAGAGCGCAGGATAGGCTTTTCATCGAAGATCGCTGTCTGAAATTAGCTGCAATATATCGAATGAAATGAGATTTTTCAGGTGATTTTAGAAAGTGATCAACACTCCTTTTTAAAACGTCTTTTCTGTTTTAAAACAAGTGGTTTGGGGAACCCAAGCCTCAACTTGCCTCTTCTTTAATTGTCTTAAACTCTTATACACAACAGAGCATATTTTTAGGCGATGTCAAATTGGGAGAGCTGGGTCCCATGTGGTCCCAGAACTGGTAAGCCCTTGCCAAACCTGATTTTTGTGGTATTTCAAAGGTATGGCTAGGAGAAAAATGATGAGTAAAAAAGATCACGAAACGAGGCTGGAATCAACAGCGAAAAACGAATTACAAAAAACACAACAATTGGCGAACTCGGATTTCGTCAAAGGTCAGTTGAAAGAGATGATGAATAACAAACTGCGAAAAGATATTGTTATTCGTGATGAATTGCTCAAAGCTGGCACAGAGCCGTCCCAAAAACTGACGAATAGAATTGAAGGGCGACAAGAAGCACTTGATGAGTTAGTCGCAATCATCGATACGCATCAAACCCATCTTTTAAGCACCTATGACATTGCTAAAGCAGCGATTGCCGAGCTTCGAAAATACAACCCCAAAAGAGCCAACGAACTTGAAAACTCATTGGCTTTAAAGGTCAAACAAAGCGGCTCACAGACGATTAAGAAAAAGCGCCTGTAATATGTATTAGTTGTTAGTTATCTGACAGCAGCTCTACCTTGTACTTTCGTGCATTTTCTACGAATGGCTCAAGTTGGAATACTGCATCGGCAACCATCAAAAGGTTGTCAAAATCATCAGGTTTAGCGGAATATTTTCTAATCAATTTAATCACATAGTCAAAAATTGGTTGGATATCGGACAGTAACGCTGGGTCAAGTTCAGTAACGATTTGCCTAAGTTCAAAGAACCACTCGATATATTGCTCTAATACAAGAATAATAGTCTTATCATCGTGAATATCAGGGTACTGACTTGGAGAGCCGTGCAGCCTTTTATGCACGGTTTTTCCATTCGCTAGTGTACAAGCCCCAAGGTAGTACTTTGGTTCCAGCATAATTCGGTGTTTATCGTCATTTTCCATCACGAACTCAACCAACAAGCAGTTGATGTCATTTTGGACACTTGCTCTCCGAACCTTCGTGGAAAAATTAGAGTTAAAATTGACTCGGTTGTTGAACTTTATTTCTTCATTTGGTTCATCGATCAAATCGTAAACAAGTTGATCATATTGATAGGTAATGTTTTTTTGATTGAGCTTATTTTCAATAGTTTGTATTTCAGCATCGAACCTTGCGACTTGCTCGTTAAGTTCTCGAACTTTTGTCATTATTGCTGGTGCGGTGAAGTCGTGCTCCAGTAGAGCATTAAGCTTATTGTTTGCTGAGACTTTTTGTTCTTTTAATTTTTGAACTTGTAGATGGAGATCATTTGGCTCAACGGGTTTAGGTAAAAAACCATTCTCTGTTACAAGGTGTAAGAGCATTAGCTCCAGTTCTTCATAGCGATAGTGTCTGGAGTGGGTACAGCTACCGCCTCTCTTCGCACTGGTACAAGTTAGATATTTTTGGCTTCGTTTTTTTGTATTGCCTTTGTCAACATATTCCATCGCATTACCGCATTCTGCACATTGCAAAAAGCCACGAAAGATATTTGAAAATCGGTACTTTCCCGTTTTGCCTTTGCCAACTTTTCTCGATTGCATTGCAATCTGTGCTTTGAGAAATGTTTCCTCATCAATCACTTGTGGGTAGTAATCCGCAATTGGCTCACCGTAGGGTTTACGGTTTTTATAGGCTCCTTTGTACATCTGCATTTCACCAATGAGCCTACGGTCAGACAGGAGCAACTGAATGGTAGATCTTACCCATAAGCCACTTTTACTTCGCTTGGATGGGGTTGGATACTGTTCAATTTTATCGTTCAAATGGCGTAAGATTTGGTTATACCCATTTCCATCAACGCAGAGTTCAAAGATTTTTCTTATCGCTCTCACTGCATCTTCTTTTAGTGAGAAAGACTCCCAATCATCAGCAAGAACCAACCAATGAGGATATGAGGTAGCAAACTTTTTTTTATCGATCTGTTGTCGTTTGGCTTCCCAACTTTCCTTTAAACGCTTGCGCTTAGTCTGGCTCTCTTCGTGAGCACGACTCATAATTAACAAACTAGTGATTATGTCGAATACTTGAGCATCGTTGTCTACATCATCGTTGCTGGTATAAAACTTTCTATCCTGTAGCGTATAAATGTTAACGTAGTCAAGCAGGTGTAAAAACTGACGCATTGCTTTGTTTATCGTATCTCGTGATAGACGGTCAAGGTTCTCCACGATTAGTAAGCTGCCTTTTTCGACAATGCCAGATTTACAATCTTCAATGAAACGTTTTAGGTTTTCTTGTTCACCCTTGAAAGCCGATTTACCAAGCTCTTTGTAGACACTGAGTTCAGTATCTAGCTCGTAACCATTTTCTTCACAGAACTTTTGAGTTTGTGCGAATTGCCGCCTAAAGCTATCCCCTTTAGCTTGTTGTGGTGATGAATAGCGAATGTAAGAATAAGCTCTTGGCTTCATAACAACCCTCAAAAACGATACTTTTCAATTGATGGGGATTATAACATAAATACTTTTACGCTTACGCACCAGAGAAACTTGAGTATCCAATCAATCGATTTACCATGGAAGCCAAGCGTCAATTGGATCTACTGGATAAACACTTAGCCGAAAATCGTTATTTAGCAGGGGATGAATATTCGATTGCCGATATCGCTACTTGGCCATGGTATGGCAACTTGGTGCTGGGTAATTTGTATAACGCGGCTGAGTTTTTAGATGTGGAGCGTTATCCAAATCTGCTGCGTTGGGCGAATGAAATTGCCGAACGTGAAGCGGTACAACGTGGTCGTATTGTCAATCGTGCTTGGGGCGAAGAGTGGGAACAAGTACCAGAGCGTCATAGCAAGGCTGATATTGACCAAGTGCTGGCTAAGCAGCCCAAATAATTAATGGTTTGCTCTCGATGTTTAATAGCCCTCATTTGAGGGCTATTTTGTTATATTTGCTAATAAAGCGGCACAATAAAATCGGCATCGGCAAGTGCGAACTTCGCGGCTTCGGTCTGGCTTTTTTGTTGACCAATTTTTGAGGCTTTCGGTAATACCACAAAAACAATTTCAGGTTTGGCGGTAATTCGTTGGCTGCGCTCGCCATCGGTGTTGAGTTTATAGCCGTCAATGTAGATGGTAAGAACGGTGTCGTTACGACTTCGTTGATGGACAAAAAACGAACCTAATTCATGTACCGCTCCCCAAACGATGGTCAGTGGGGCTTGTTGCACGCTGGGAAGGTAAATATCGTAGCTGCGGTTGGGGAAACCCGTCCGGATGCTATTGGTGGTGACTTCTAGACGGCGTTTAATAAATTGCCCATCTTGAAAAGGCATCGCCTCTTTGGTGCGTTTATCTTGTGCTTCAGCGTCGCATTTTCGTGCTTCTGGTTTATGTGCGTAGTGGCGATAAGTCGCACAAGCAAACTCTTCAACTAAGGTTTGAATGCCTTTAACTAAAGCTTTAGAAGCAAAAGCATCCAGCTCAAACTGCCCCATGACATCGATCTGTTTAAACAGTTCGGGTGCGGCATCTTTAAACTCGTTATCAAAGCGTAAAGGTATAAAACGATCTTGTTCTATGGCGGCTTTTAGTACGTTATCAGTGTCATAGACTCGCCGACCTTGGCTGTCCATGATTGACCATGCGAGGTTACTGTAGTCTGCGTAGAGCGGGTAACTCATCAAGCCAATAGTGAGGAAAATCAATAGACGCATGTTTCATTCCTTGAACGGTTCGCGTTACTTTGAGTGTAGTTCCTTGTTTGATGGTCGCGCTAACTAAACGTCATCATTAGCCCGCACCCTAGGTTCGGAAAAGAGTCATTTGTAGCCATTTTGACTCGAACTTGACTGAACGAAAGGATGGCCGAGCTTGGCGAATCAATCGGATAGTTGTTGATGTAAATGTTATTTTTTGCTGTGAAAAATGATAACTGAAGCGAATGACATTTAGTGACATTTCAACTGCAAACCTCATAATGAACAATTATTAAACACAAAATTGATGTTGCCAGTGGTGTTGAAATCAAGCGCGATATTAATTGAATGCAGCTAATCGGGAATATGGAGTCAAAATGAAAGGGACAGTATTAGAATTTAACAGTGATGAGCGTAGCGGCTTAGTTTCTGGTGAAGACGGTCAACGTTACACGTTAACCGGTGAGGATTGGCGCGGACAGACATTACCAAAGTCTGGTACTAAGGTTGATTTTACGATCGAAGGTGGAGAAGCAAAATCCGTTTATCCTGAATCAAAACCAGATAGTGCAGCATCTAAGAAAATTGTCGCGGCGTTATTTGCCTTTTTCCTTGGTGCCTTTGGTGCACATAAATTCTACTTGGGTTACACAAAGCAAGGCGTGATCATGTTGTTGTGTTTCTTGTTCGGTTTTATTTTGCTTGGTATTCCATCAATCGTCATCGGTATTATCGCTTTCGTAGAATTTATCCTCTATTTGGTTAAGTCAGATGAAGAGTTTGATCGTATCTACATTGAAGGCAAGAAAGCTTGGTTCTAAAGCTCAGCAAGCTTATGTTTCATTAGCCAGCGATTATCGCTGGCTTTTTTATGCGCGCCGTTTTTCAATTTCGGCATCCCACCCACTGTCATAAAAAATTCACCATGATAACGATTGTGAAATATCTGAAAATTCATCATATTGTAATTCCACTGTAACATTAAAAGAGGCACACATATGGAAAGACAAGAAATGATCCACCCTTCTAACTTTGGTGTCATTAGCCGCACTTGCTTATTTTCTTTCGCTGGTTTGATTGGCGTATTTTTATTTATATAACCCTATTCTAAATAGGCCTTGTAGAGTTTGTGGGTACTAACTTGGTATGTTCATTTACCTAGCGCCCACCGACTTGTTCTGTTAACTTGCTACAATCTCAATGTGTAAATGGATTGTACATCGTGTCTAAAGCCTTCCCTTGTTATTCAAATCGATTTGCCTCACTTTCTAACACTTTCTTTACGGCCGTTTCCCCTCAACCATTAGAAAATACCCGTTGGGTGAGTTGGAATGCATCCCTTGCCGCGCAATTTGGACTCCCAGATCAGGCGCCGATCGGAGAGCTAAAGCAGCAGCTTTCTGGGGAGCTTAGTCATCCTCAATTTATGCCATTAGCGATGAAATACGCAGGCCATCAATTTGGTGTTTATAACCCTGAACTTGGTGATGGTCGCGGGCTATTGCTTTGTGAGCTGGAAAATAAACAAGGCAAAATATTTGATGTGCATTTGAAAGGCGCAGGACTGACACCCTATTCTCGCATGGGGGATGGTAGAGCGGTATTACGTTCGACGATTCGCGAATATTTATGCAGTGAAGCGATGGCCGGTTTGGGTATTGCGACGACTCGTGCGCTTGGTATGCTGGCTTCTGATTCCCCGGTTTACCGTGAGAAACAAGAGCAAGGGGCATTGTTATTGCGTATGGCTGAGAGTCATATCCGCTTTGGTCACTTTGAGCACTTTTTCTATACCAATCAACTTAGTGAGCTCAAGTTGCTCGCCGATAAAGTGATTGAGTGGTATTGGCCTGAGTTGGCAGAGGCGGAGCAATCTTATGCGGCGATGTTTGAGCAGGTGGTCGATAATACCGCGTTAATGATCGCTCAATGGCAAGCGATAGGATTTTGTCATGGCGTGATGAACACCGATAATATGTCGATTTTAGGCCAAACTTTTGACTACGGACCTTTTGCATTTTTAGATGATTACGATGCCAGCTACATTTGTAATCACTCTGATTATCAAGGGCGTTATGCTTTTAACCAGCAGCCACGTATTGCGCTATGGAACCTGTCAGCGCTGGGTCATGCGCTTTCCCCTTTGATTGATAAAGCACAAATAGAAGCGGCATTAGCGCAATTTGAACCACGATTGCAGCAGTACTATAGCCAGCAGATGCGCGCTAAATTAGGTCTGCATAAGAAACTTGAACAAGATGGTGAATTGTTTGTGATGCTGTTTGATTTACTTGAGCAGCACAAACCGGATTACACTCGTTTTATGCGTGATCTATCAAACATCGATCGCCACGGATCACAACCTGTTATTGACTTATTTATCGATCGTGATGCTGCGAAGGCTTGGCTTGATCTTTACCTCGCACGATGTGAATTAGAGGTCGATGAGGATGAACAGATCGTCACCGCAGCGATTCGATGTGAGGCGATGCGTGCGAATAACCCGAAATACGTTTTGCGCAACTATTTGCTTCAGTTGGCGATCGATAAAGCCGAACAAGGTGATTATTCTGATGTGGAACAATTAGCGAGGGTATTGGTGACGCCGTTTGACGAGCAGCGACACATGGAAGAGCTGGCAAAGTTGCCACCGGAATGGGGCAAGGGGATGGAGATAAGTTGTTCTTCGTAGATAAGCACGATTGAGCAATTGCGTCATAGTACATTGCTCCTCTGGTTTGGGGCGGATCTTACTCATTGAGAAATCATGATGGGTGGTTTTCTACCCATCTCATAAACCGTTATGGGTATTTTTGATACCTCTCATCTCGCGTCATGGTCTAAGTATTTGAGTTTAAATAGATTTAAAATATTTTTAACAAGTGGCTCGCTTATTGCCCTTAGTTAAGTATCAACACCCAGTGATGGGGTTGTTTATTTAACAAGGAGAATAATAATGTTTAAGCCTTTGACCCTACTGTCTGTTTCCGTTCTTGCTGCGACCAGTTTTAATGCAATGGCGGCGTGTGATCCCGGTGAAACCGTGATTAAGTTCAGTCACGTAACCAATACAGATAAGCACCCTAAAGGAATTGCAGCCTCACTGCTTGAGCAGCGTGTTAACGATGAGATGAACGGTAAAGTCTGTATGCAGGTTTTCCCTAATTCGACGTTGTACGATGACAATAAAGTGCTTGAGGCACTGCTCAATGGTGATGTGCATCTTGCTGCGCCGTCACTGTCTAAGTTTGAAAAATTCACTAAAAAGTACCGCATTTTTGATTTGCCTTTTTTGTTTGAAGATGTGGCAGCAGTGGATCGTTTTCAAAACTCAGAGTCTGGCGACCAGCTTAAAAATGCAATGAAGCGTCGTGGTCTGCAAGGATTGGCATTTTGGCATAATGGCATGAAGCAGATGTCGGCTAATAAGCCGCTGATTTCGCCAACCGATGCAGAAGGTTTGAAGTTCCGCGTACAAGCATCTGATGTGCTGGTGGCTCAGTTTGAGCAGCTTGGCGCAAACCCGCAAAAAATGTCATTTAAAGAAGTTTATGGTGGCCTACAAACCAAGGTTATCGATGGACAAGAGAACACTTGGTCCAATATCTACGGTAAGAAGTTTTTTGAAGTTCAAGACGGCATCACCGAGACCAATCACGGCATACTCGATTACCTTGTGGTGACCTCGACCGATTTTTGGAACAACTTACCAGCGGAGCAGCGCGATCAGCTCAACACCATAATTCAAGAAGTCTCGGTTGCGCGTAATGCCGAGTCAAGCAAAGTAAACCTGCAAAACAAAACCAACATCATTGAAGCGGGTGGGGAAGTTCGTAGTTTAACTCCTGCACAGCGCCAAGAGTGGGTTGTTGCCTTGCAACCAGTATGGGCCAAGTTTGAGAAAGATATTGGTGCAGAACTGATTCAAGCCGCACTGGATTCTAATAATAATTAACCCGTTTTGGTTTGGCCCTCGACATCGGGACGAGGGCCTTTGTCTGATCTTAAATTTTAGAAGCGAATTACTATGGAACAGTCGATTTTTGCACGAGTAGGCAAGGTCACCGACAGCCTCGAAGAGGGCTTGATTGCGTTCTTTTTAGGTGCGATGACACTGCTTACGTTTGCCAATGTTATTTTTCGGTATGTCTTTAATGACAACATTCTTTGGGCATTAGAACTGACCGTCTTTATGTTTGCATGGATGGTACTTGTTGGTGCGTCTTATGGTGTTAAAAAGCACTTTCATATCGGTGTTGATGTGATTATCAATTTGGCGCCGGAAAAAATGCGCAAAGTGTATGCGTTAGTCGCCGCCGCCTGTTGTTTAACCTTCTCGGTACTGCTGTTGATTGGTTCTTGGAACTACTGGTATCCATTCGTGACCGATCGCGCATGGTATGAAACGGACGATATTCCCATGCCGGAGATGCTGCAATTTTTGGCGGATTGGCTCAATGAAGGTGAGCGTTATGAAAAAATGCCTCGATTTATCCCCTATATGGCGCTGCCGATTGGTATGGCATTACTGACGTTGCGTTTTGCGCAAGCCACTTGGCAAATCATCTTGAATAAATCGGATCGATTGATAGCAGGTCATGAAGCTGAAGAAGATTTACAGGCGTTAAAAGCCGAGTTAGCGCAAGCTGGAGATGAGCTCGCGAACAGCCAGAACAAGAGCAATAAAAACGGCAAGGAGAGCGAATAAATGGATATCCTATTTCTGTTCATTATGGTGATTGGCTTTATGCTGATTGGCGTGCCGATCGCGGTTTCGCTGGGCTTATCTAGCATGCTGTTTTTAATGATGCATTCTGATGCGTCTTTAGCGTCGGTTGCTCAAACGTTATTTAATGCCTTTGCAGGTCACTACACTTTGTTGGCGATTCCCTTTTTTATATTGGCTTCTAGCTTTATGTCGACAGGTGGTGTGGCTAAGCGGATTATCCGTTTTGCGATCGCAATGGTCGGTTGGTTCCGTGGTGGTTTAGCCATGGCATCGGTGGTGGCCTGTATGATGTTTGCTGCGCTGTCAGGCTCATCGCCGGCGACGGTGGTAGCGATCGGTAGTATCGTTATTGCCGGGATGATTAAAAACGGTTACTCAAAAGAATTTGCTGCGGGCGTGATTTGTAACGCAGGCACGCTGGGTATTTTGATCCCGCCGTCGATTGTTATGGTGGTGTATGCGGCGGCGACGGATGTATCGGTCGGACGAATGTTTTTGGGTGGTGTGATCCCCGGCTTATTGGCGGGCGTGATGCTGATGATTGCGATTTATATTGCAGCTCGCATCAAAAAACTCCCTAAACAGCCATTTGTGGGTTGGAAAGAGATGTTTATTGCCGCCAAAGACGCCAGTTGGGGTTTGTTGCTGGTGGTGATCATCCTCGGTGGTATCTATGGCGGTGTGTTTACCCCAACAGAAGCAGCGGCGGTTGCGGCGGTTTATTCGTTCTTGATTGCTAATTTCATATACCAAGATATGGGGCCGTTTGCTGATAAAGAAAACACCAAGCCGGTGTTAGTGAAAGTGCTGCAAGCTTTTGTCCACAAGGATACCAAAAGCACCTTGTATGATGCGGGTAAGCTGACGATTATGTTGCTATTCATCATTGCCAATGCATTGATTCTAAAGCACGTATTAACGGAAGAGCGTATTCCGCAAATGATCACTGAGTCGATGTTGTCGGCAGGGTTAGGGCCAATCACCTTCTTAATTGTGGTGAACGTATTGCTCTTGATCGGTGGTCAGTTTATGGAGCCGTCCGGCTTGTTGATTATTGTCGCCCCATTGGTCTTCCCAATCGCGATTGCACTAGGGATCGACCCGATTCATCTTGGCATTATGATGGTGGTGAATATGGAAATAGGGATGATAACGCCCCCAGTAGGCCTAAATCTCTTTGTGACGGCAGGGGTTGCCAAAATGTCGATGATGCAAGTGGTGAAGGCGGCACTACCATGGGTTGGTGTGATGTTCCTCTTCCTCATCATCGTCACTTACGTGCCGTGGGTATCCACGTGGTTGCCGACTACGCTGATGGGGCCTGAAATCATCACCAAATAGTTTCGTAGGCAATAGCTTCGTAGAAAATAGATTCGTATGAAATAGATTCATAGGAAAAAGGTGAGGAGGCGCTAAACCTCCTCATCGATATGCTTTTTTCC
>NZ_AFWE01000226.1 GCF_000222585.1 Vibrio scophthalmi LMG 19158
TTGGTATAATAGAGCGAATGCATTTTAGACTGACATAAAAAAACCAGCCCGTAGGCTGGTTTTTGCGTTTCGCTATCGCGGGTTAACTAATTATTAGTTAACTTCGATTGGACCACCGAATGAAGTTACTGGTGGTACTTTGCCTTTGAACTTCTCAAAATCAACGATACAAGTGTTTGCAGACGTTGCTTGAGCTAGCTCAGAAGAACCGATATCTAGCGTTAGTGTGTTTGGATCGCCGTAGGTGTCGATAGCACCGATCTTCTCACTTAGAGGACCGTACCATGCACCTTCTTCGATACGAATTACACCACGTGGGTAGCTGTCTGTTAGTACAGCACCAGCCATTAGCTGACCACGGTCGTTAAATACGCGTACCAAGTCACCGTCTTTGATGCCTTTAGCTTTAGCATCTAGCGGGTTGATGTAAACCGGCTCACGACCTTGAACGGTGTAAGTAGCACGGAATTCATCAGACTCACACATTTGTGAGTGCAAACGCTTGTCTGGGTGACAAGATTGCAGCCAGTACGGGTGTTTATCTGAACCAGGGCCACCGTGTGAACGTTCTGTCTTTTCAAACCACATTGGGTGTTCTTGGCAGTGTTCGTAACCGTAACGACCGATCTTACGAGAAGTGATCTCGATAAAGCCTGAAGGCGTACCTAGTGGGTTGATCTCAGGATCTTGGCGGAAATCCGCGTGACGAACCCAAGGTTTACCAACACCAAAGTCTAGAACACTCTGTTCCCAGAACTCAGCAAATTCTGGCATTTCAAACTTACCAGCGTTCGCTGCTTTACAATCGTTGTATAGGCTTTGAATCCATTCCATCTCGCTCATGCCACGAGTGTACTCGTCGCGACGACCAAAGCGTTGAGTTAGCTCACTCATGATTTGGAAGTCTGTCTTAGATTGGAATAGTGGATCCACTAGACGGTGCATCGCAACCAAACCTTTGTTTGAGTACGAACCGTATACGTCGATATCGTTACGTTCCCACTGAGTACATGCTGGAAGCACGATATCAGAGAAACGACAAGTCGCCGTCCACGCAAATTCAATCGTTACTACCGTTTGAAGCTTCATAAATGCTTTCTTCATACGGTTGCGGTCTTGGTGGTGGTGCCATGGGTTACAACCCGAGATCACCATCATCTTGAAGTCTGGAAGCTTCACTTTACCGCCGTTGTAACGGATCTCTTTACCTGGTTCAAGTAGACAGTCGATCCAACGCGCAACAGGGATTGTGCGGCTGTAACCGTTAAAGTCGTTGTTGTCCCATTTTGGCTTCATACCTGTATCTAGGTTACGAGGGAAACCGCCAGGGCCAGCAAAACCAGTTGATGGAACACCGATACTTGAGTAGTGGTGACCGTAAGAGATACCGCCGCCAGGTAGACCGATTTGACCAACCATTGCTGCAACAACTGCTGCTGCCCAGTATGGCTGCTCACCGTGCTCTTGACGTTGAATACACCAACCCATCAGGATCTGTGTACGACCGTTCACTAGCATGCGAGCAAATTCGCGGATCTTGTCAGCTTTAACGCCACAGATCTCTTCCGCCCACTCAGGAGTCTTAACAACTTTATCTTTGGTTTCGCCTTGAACGTAACCGATGAAGTCTTCAAAACCTAGACAGTAAGTTGCGATGAACTCTTTGTCGTATAGGTTTTCATTATAAAGCACATGAGCTACTGCTAGCATGAACGCTACGTCTGTCATCGGGTTGATGTACAGGTGATCGTTCTCTAGGTAACGCTGAGTTTTGTTCTTCACTGGGTCAACTGAAAGAACGTTGATTTCGCCTTTGGCTACTTTCTCTTTCAGTTGTGCAAGGTATGCAAATGACTCGTGCGTTTCACAGTTCCAACCTACTTGTAGGTTTTTCACTGGATCGTTTGCCCAAAGTACGATGTTGTCTGAGTTCTCAAGAATTTCAGACCAAGAAGTACCTTGTGCGTAAACTTCAGTCGAGCCTAGTACGTAAGGCATGATGGTTTGACCAGCACCCGTTGAGTAGTCGCCTACTTTGGTGATGAAGTTACCATGCATACCTACAGCACGTTGCATGTGCGCAGTACAGTTGTTGAATGAACCTGTTTGGTTCCAACCTGTTTGACCTGCGTGCAGAGCCCAAGGACCGTAGTCTTTTTGAACGCGCTCTAGTTCACGGTAGAACAAGTCTAGTGCTTCATCCCAAGTTACACGGATAAAACGGTTGTTACCGCGAGTTTCAGCGCTGTATTTGTGCTTCTTCAACCAATCTAGACGTACCATTGGGTAACGTACACGTGATGGGCTGTAGATAATGCCTTTAATACCGTTCAACATCTCAGTTGGGTTTTTATCTAGTTCAATTGGTTTGATCTCTTGAACTTTACCCGCGTAGATGTGGGCGCGGAACGCGCCCCAGTGAGAACCGGTTACTTTCCAAGTACCCGTGGTCTCAGCAGCACTAGCTGAAGCTGATGCTAACAGGCTAGGACCGATTACTGACGCAGCACTTGTTGTTGCTACGCCCTTAAGAAAACTTCTTCGTGTAATTGCCATTTAAATTACTCCATCCGACGCGTATTAGTGGTGACCTTCAGCAAAATCTGAAGAGTGCATCTGTAGGTACTTCAAGATCAATGCTTCACTATCGGTATCTAGGTTAACGAACGCAAGCATACCGTCGAACATACCAGGCCAAGTGTTCGCATCAAAGTGCGCTTCAGCTGGTTGAGTGTGACATACTGAACAGTTTGTTTTGTACGCTTCAGCCGATTTTTCCCATACAGGAGTGATGTCGTTCAGCATAGATTCTTTCTTAATCCATACTTTTGCCGCCACTTTTTCCCATGGAAGACCGGTTAGCTCATCCACTTTTTTCTCGCCAGTGGTTACTACGTTGCTGTCAGTTGATGCTTCTTTAAGTAGAGACGCAACTGCAATGTTTTTACCGAAATCAGCTTGAATTACGCGACCAAAGCCTTTCGCTTTGCGCCAGCCGTCGATTTCAACTTCAGCGTAGTCGCCTTTGTCAGCAATCACTTTTACAATCGATGCTGGATTCAGAAGACCTGCTTCTTTCTCACCTTTATCATCGAAGTAAATTGGAAGGTGACGAACGCTTACCAATTCTTGACCTACATCGTAGTTAGTATTTGAAGTCATACCTTCAAGATCACCAACGATACCACCGATGCTATCCATACCCGCAGGTAGGTTGTGTGCGATACCTTTATGGCAATCAACACAGCTTTGATCTTTTTCTGCCGCTTGTTTCATTTGGATACGAGCAGTCGGAGACATTTGCTCAAAATCCATTGAATCGTAGTTGTGACAGTTTTTACACTCTAGAGATTTGTTTGCAGAGAAACGATCCCATTCGTGTTTAGCAAGTTCGATACGACGCTCTTCGAAAACACCCGGTTCGTCGTAGTTGCCAAATACTTGTGCAAATACTTCTTTAGAAGCTTGCATCTTACGTGCGATCTTATCTGTCCAGTTGTGTGGAACGTGACAGTCTGGACACGTAGCACGAACACCTGAGTGGTTTTTCCAGTGCACCGTGTCTTGAAGCTCTACATACACGTTGTCACGCATTGTGTGACAGCTAATACAGAATTTTTCTGTATTAGTATGTTCTAGTGCCGTGTTAAAGCCACCCCAGAAGATAACACCAGCGATAAAGCCGCCCATTGTCAGCACACCTAGGCTGATATGAACCGCAGGACGCGACATGGTGCGCCACAGTTTAATAATCATACTCTTCATGATTTGCTCTCTTAAAATTCTTATATAGAAGTGTCGTTGTGAGCCGAGGCTTACATGCCATGCACGCCAGGAGGACCAAAGAAGAACACTTGCAGTGCCCAAACGATAAATCCGTAACCGCCTACGAATGCGACACTAAGAATTGGAAAGAGAATCACTGTGATGAAGAGGAAAGATTTCCACTCCAACGAAAGCTTCTCGCCTTTTTCAATTTTGTTAACATCACTCATACATTTGCCTATTGTGTATTTAGTGTTTTTGGTTAGCCCTAAAAATGGGACTATTTGTTTTACTGTTTCTAAGGAAAATTCTAGACCATATTCTTTGTAGGGTTCAATCAATTACTCCTTTAGAAACCGCGTTATTGCATACTTTTTTGAGCTGATACAGAGATGTGTTTAATTAAGGGGTCATGTGAAAATATGCATGAATTTATGTAAAAATGTTAATGCCGTTAATATCGGAAATTTATAACATTTTTAGCCAATATCAAGCGCTCTGCATTCTCAATTTAAGCTCAAATCTGCCTATTATTTACTCATAATGTTGCATTTTCGTTAATGGCAGGATAACTGAAAAATCTGAAGATATCATTGCTTTAATCGCATTTAAGTACGCCTTACATCACCAAATAAGGTAGACTAACCTTGTCATTTGGAGAGGTATTATGGCATCAGTCGTCGACATCCCTTGGGTAACGCTTACCCTCTTTTTATCTACTCTTTTAATCCCGATAATGATCAGTCGGCAGCTACAGTTATGCATCGAAAAAGAACTGTTTGTCAGTATAGGTCGAATGTTTATTCAACTGATCTTAGTGGGCCTATACCTTGAATATTTATTTCAAATTAACAGTCTCGCCATCAATTTAGCTTGGCTACTAGTGATGCTTTTGATTGGTGCCAGTGCCATTGTTAGTAAAACAAATCTACCAAAAAAAATGTTGCTTTTACCTACTGCATTAGGGCTATTGGTCGGTTTATTACCCATATTGGCCTTGATCTGCTTGGCTGTGATCCGCCCAACACCCGTTTATAATGCTCAATACCTAATCCCCCTCGCAGGCATGTTATTAGGCAACTCACTCAGCGGTAACATTGTCGCGCTCCAAAATCTGTTCTCCAGCTTTGAACAACGTAAAGCGGAATATGAAGGCGCAATTGCGCTCGGGGCGTCACCAAGATTTGCCAGTTTACCTTTTGTTCGTGAAGCGATTCAAAAGTCTCTCGCGCCCTCTCTCGCAAGTATGAGCACCATGGGCATTGTTACTTTACCCGGCATGATGACAGGACAAATTCTGGGCGGAGCAAGCCCAATGATCGCCATCAAATATCAGCTAATGATCATGGTGGCTATTTTTGTTGTGTTGTCGATTTCAACCACGGTAACCTTATCGCTAGCGGTACGTATATGCATCAATAATAACGGTCGCATACTGGCCAAGCCGCACAACAATTAACCGACAAATCACTTTACCCACCAGCAATTTAAGATCTTATCCACAGAATCTGTGGATAACACTGTAGGCAGTTATTTAACATCGCGAATTTTCATTACAATCCGTGTCATCGTTGCGTAAAAAACCACCACTACACTTTCACTCTGTCGGCAAGAATTGCCATTAGAGAGATCTGAGGTGAGGGAAAATTAATGCAACTTGAAATACCAGTGCTGTCACGTTGTTATACCACCCATGGTAACCGTAAGTACGATTGCCAGAGCCAACGACAAGACCAACGTGATTGGCTGATTGATAAACCTAAGGAAGTGCCTCTTTTTCAATGGGAGGATATTATTATCAATCAACACCATTCTCTGATCATCTAAGCGGTTTAACCTCTATTCATTCCAATCTCTAGAGGATTTGTCTTGCCCAAATTTCTAACACTTTACGCATCCTGATGAGAATGTGCTGTGGATGTAACTGATAGATGTTGTCGCGATAAATAAAAAGGCCCGCAATGCGAGCCTTCTAGTCAAAGATAGTAAAACAATATCAATGTTGATCATCACGCAGATAAATCAACCAGTACCACATGCCAACAAACACGCCGCCACCAATGATGTTACCCAAGGTCACGGGGATCAGGTTGTTGATGATAAAATCAACCATATTCAGATCGGCATAGTCGGCGATATTCGCACCAGTCATCTGCCAAAACTCCGCTGGAGCAAAGTTTTTGATACCAATTGCCATCGGAACTTGGAACATATTCGCAATACAGTGCTCAAAACCGGCTGAAACAAACATCGCGACAGGCAGAATCATCACCATGATCTTATCGGTCAATGTACGGCCACTGAAGGTCATCCAGACAGCAATACACACCAGCACATTACACATGATGCCCAATGCGACCGCAGGCATAAAGCCGTGATGTAATTTATGTTGGGAGATCGCCATGGCGTTTAGTCCAACTTGGCCGTGATCGAACATGTACTGCTTGGTCATCAGCATACAGCCAACCAGAAGTACCGCTCCAATCATGTTACCTACGTAGACGACGCACCAGTTCTTAAACAACATTCCCCAAGAAATCTTGCCGCTAGCACGGGCAACGAGAGTCAATACAGAACTGGTAAATAATTCACCACCCGTTACAACAACGAGAATCAGACCAAGGCTAAACGCAATACCCCCAATGAGGCGCGTCATACCCCAAGCCATTTCCGATGTTCCGGTTGTGACCGTCGTATAAAAAATAAAGGCGATGCCAATATGAATACCAGCAGAGATTGCGAGTAAAAAGGACTTTACGGGATCTTTGGTTGCTTTGCCTAGGCCAATTTCAGCAGCACGCTCAGCCATTTGTGGCGGCAATAAAGAGTCAAATTGATTAAGATTCATAGTCGTAGCGTAACAATTTGATACAGGGATTGGAGGCCGCGGATAATCCCCCTAATTAAAAACAAATTCAAGTACTAATTTTGGAGTTAACTTAAAATGTTTTAAATGGGATTTTAAGCAAGATTTTAATCTGTCACCAATACTATAAAAATTGGTAAATTTATCTAATAACAATCGCAACAAGTTAAACAAAATCAAACCATTAACCTTATTGTTCGATTTATTTTCTGGCATTTCCCCCTATATAGGCTAATTTTTCATATTAATAGTATTCGTTATGCAAAAATCTTCTTTTTTGGGCTGCCTAACAATTCTTATCGTAGAGCATTGTTTCCAAGCCGTATTAGCAGTACTTTTAGGGTACCCCGTAACACAAGATCACGGATTGGAAATAAACCTCCTCGTGACGTTATATGGGTGTTGATACTAATTATAAGGAACAAACCATGAAATACTTGCCAGAATATTTATCAGAACTTAATTTGCTACTGCAATTCGACATTAGTAGCTCAGCTACTGGCATTAAAGTTCATAGCGATGCATCAGAAGATATGCAATCTGCTGTGAAACGTTTATTTGACAAGGGACTTTGTACCCTACCAGATGGTGGTTACTTGACCGATGAAGGTATTGAAGTAGCCGAAAACGCTGACAAAATTTTGCGTGTATTAAGCACTCAAAAGTAATCCGCAAAAAAAGAGCACCGAGGTGCTCTTTTTTAATCACTGTACTTTGTTCCCACATCTTGCCTTACGGCTCCTCGCCTATTACAGCGCAGCTTTGTGGCCGAATATTGCACGATATGGCTGCAGGCGATCATAGCACCAGTTAAAACCCGTCGCGTAGAAAAAGAAGAAGACTAAAAATCCAGCTTCTAGTAATAACGCAGCTCCCAGGCCGATTTGTAAAAACCATGCAATGGTCGGTACCGATAAGAAAATCAACCCTCCTTCAAAACCGAAGGTATGGCCAATGCGTAGTGCCAATGAGCGATTTGCTCGCTCACTGCCAAACCAGCGGTCAAACAAGATATTGTAGAAGTAGTTCCACACCACAGTGAACAGACTTAAACCAACACCAACAATGGCCAAATCGCCAGTTGCCTTGCCCGTAATCAAAGCGGTGGTTGGAATGATAATCGCCAGTGCAATCATTTCAAAACTCACAGCATGGAAGATTCTTTCTTTAGTTTGCATGAGATAACTCTTTGTTCATTTTCCGATGGCGCTCATTTTCATCTACAATTAAGATATTAAAAAGTTAGTTACCATCAGTAAAAGAGATATGTTTAGTATTGAGCAACTCGAAGCGTTTGTGACCACAGTGGAACAAGGATCTTTTTCTGCCGCGGCCCGAAAGCTCCATAAGGTACAATCCGCCATCAGCCAGCATGTGATGAATATTGAGATAGATTGCGGTTTTGAGCTTTTCGACCGCAGCTCACGTTATCCCAAACTCACCTTGCATGGCCAACGTCTGCTGCCCTACGCCAAAGCCTCTCTGATTCAACATCAGCGCTTGCTGAACTGCGCCCAACAACTTGAACATTCTGATTTCCAAGATATTACCTTAGCGGTTGATGAAGGTATTCCAATGACACAGCTGTCAGCAGCGCTCACTGCCGTATGCGAACGTTACCCCACATTGAGGTTTGAGTGTTTGACCGCTTCAAGCATCGATATTATTGCCCTTGTCAAACAACAGCGTGCCACGATGGGGATTATGTTTAATGAGGTGTCACTAGACGATAATATCGACTTTGAGGGGCTTGGCAGTGTCGAGTTTGATGTGTATGTGGCAAGCCATCACGCTTTGGCTCAAGAGACTGTGCCACACCTTGATATGCTTAGATTGCACCGACAAATCGTGATACGGTCTAAATCGAGCGAAATGAGCAGCTTTCAACATGCACACAGCCCAGAAGTCTGGTTCGCTGATAGCCACTATATTTTACTTGAACTGATCAGTAGCGGTTTTGGCTGGGGGATGCTGCCAAAGCACATCGCACTGCCTGCATTGGAAAGCGGCAAATTGATTCAATTGCGTTCTCAATTCGAAAATTTATCATGGCATGCCAACATCGATGTGATCCAACATCAAGCGGTCAGCCATTGTCCCGCGCACACCTTTATGCGCCATCAATTGCGAATGTTGCTCAACGCAGAAAAACAAAGCTAGACGGAGGTGAATGATGAAACAGATAGGGATCATTGGTGGAGGATGGCTTGGTCAGCCTCTTGCGCATTTTTTAGCGAATTTAGGCCATGTCGTTACCGTCAGCAAGACAACGTCACAAGGCTGTAAGGCATTAACAGAACTTGGCTTTCATAGCGTAAAACTGAATTTGGAAGATGATCTGAAAAATAATCTTCAGGTCTTGAAACCGCTGCAACTTGATATGTTGATTGGCTGTTTTCCTCCTGGATTTCGTCGAGGAAAAGGCCGTGAATATGCAGAATATTGGCATAAACTGGTTAACATCGCACTACAACTAAAGGTGCAGAAAGTAGTCATGGTGAGCTCAACGACAGTCTACCCTGATTGCGCTGGTATCATGCATGAAGAGCAAGCGACACTCGGGTTGGCTGCACACAACGAAGCATTTTCCGACAATGCCAAAATCATGCTGGAAGCGGAACAAACACTCATCGACAGCGGTTTAGAGTACGCGATTGTCCGTTGTAGTGGCTTACTTGGCCCCAACCGAAATCCGGCCAACTTTGCAAGTAAGCTGCGCCAAGTCAGCGATCGCGCGCCTGCCAACATGCTGCATCAAATTGACGCGGTTGGCGCGGTAAGTTTTGCTGCCTTAAATCTTTCCGCCGATGTGGTCAATGCCACCACCCCTAACACCACCAACAAGGCTGAGTTTTATCAAACGGCGCTGCAACGTGCCGGTCGTGATGAAGCGCTGCCACCCATTGTGCATAATGAAGACAAGCTGGTGAGTGCAGATAAGATCTGTCAGCTTGGTTATCGTTTTCACTTCCAACATACTCTAGAGCTATTGTAAGGAAAGGTATAGTGAGCACTAACATCCCGCTGTTCCGCCACATTGATACTCTGTGGCAATATATGCAACTCGACCACGATCTCACGCCTGCCGATTGTATCTTTGTCTTAGGCAGCAATGACCCAAGGGTTGCCGAACTCGCCGCGCAGATTTATCGACAAGGGTTGGCCGGAAAAATTCTCTTTTCCGGTGGTTTTGGTCGCTTAACCGAGGGCGTTTTTACTCAAAGTGAAGCCGAAACCTTTGCTGCTATCGCCCAAGATCTTGGCGTGCCTGCAGAAGACATTATCATTGAAAAGCACTCAACCAATAGCGGTGAAAATGTGTTGTTCAGCGCTCAGCGTCTACAAGAATTAAAGCTGAATTTTACCCGTTTCATCTTGGTACAAAAGCCTTATATGGAACGACGAGCCTATGCAACGTTCCTCAAACAATGGCCATTGCCTGTTGAGCATGTCACGGTAACCTCGACCAAGCATAGCTTTAGCGACTACTTTACTGAAGATATTGATTTATTTACCGTGCTTGAAGCGATGATGGGCGACTTTGAGCGAATTAAGAGCTATCCCGCTAAAGGTTTTCAAATAGAGCAGCCGGTCCCCGCAGAGGTCGATAACGCTTATCAGGCTATTCGTGAGTCGTTGGCGTTATAATCTCTACTCAATACGCTCGCAACATACGCACACAGTAAAAAGCCAGAGCATTTGCTCTGGCTTTGGTTTTTATACTGGTGTGAATTTAGTGAGCAACAGCCTCTTTCTCTTGATCAAAGAAGAACTCAAGTTCGTCATCTTTCAAGGTCACTTTCACTGAGCCACCATCCACTAATGCACCGAACAATAGCTCGTTCGCCAGTGGTTTTTTCAGTTTATCTTGGATCACACGTCCCATTGGACGAGCGCCCATCGCTTTATCGTAGCCTTTCGCCGCCAACCACTTACGCGCCTCATCAGACACTTCCATTGATACACCACGAGCATCCAACTGTGCTTGTAGCTCAACAATGAATTTATCCACCACTTGATGAATAACCTCTTCATCTAAGCTGTTAAACCACATGATGTTGTCTAAGCGGTTACGGAATTCTGGCGTGAATACCTTCTTAATTTCCGCCATCGCATCTGGGCTGTGATCTTGTTGCACCAGGCCGATAGAACGTTTTTCCGTTTCCTGTACACCAGCGTTGGTTGTCAGTACCAAAATCACGTTACGGAAGTCCGCTTTACGACCATTGTTATCTGTCAGCGTACCGTTATCCATCACTTGCAGCAGCAAGTTAAAGATGTCTGGGTGGGCTTTTTCAATTTCATCGAGCAAGACAACTGAATGAGGATGTTTTAATACCGCATCCGTCAACAAACCACCTTGATCATAACCAACATAGCCAGGAGGCGCACCGATCAAGCGACTCACAGAGTGGCGCTCGCCATACTCGGACATGTCGAAACGTAGCAGTTCAATACCCAATAGTTTCGATAGCTGTACCGTGACTTCCGTTTTACCCACACCGGTTGGACCGGCGAAAAGGAATGAACCCACAGGCTTGTTGTCAGCGCCCAAACCAGCACGCGTTAACTTGATCGC
This sequence comes from Vibrio scophthalmi LMG 19158, assembly GCF_000222585.1. GTDB lineage: Bacteria > Pseudomonadota > Gammaproteobacteria > Enterobacterales > Vibrionaceae > Vibrio > Vibrio scophthalmi. Next base: position 11,211 of record NZ_AFWE01000226.1, read on the forward strand.
TTCAGTCAGCACTTCGATGGCATTGTCTTGACCGAATACCATCATCTTCATTTTCTGCTCTAGTGTTTGCAGCACTTCTTTGTCAGACGATGAAACTGATTTTTCAGGAATACGTGCCATCTTAGCGACCATCGCTTCGATATCCGCTACGCCTACCGTTTTCTTACGACGACTTGCTGGTGCTAAACGGCTGCGCGCGCCGGCTTCATCAATGACATCAATCGCCTTATCGGGCAAATGACGCTCATTAATGTATTTCGCTGACAACTCAACTGCAGCACGAAGCGCTTTGTTGGTGTAACGAACTTCATGGTGCGCTTCGTATTTTGGTTTCAAGCCCATCAAGATCTTAGTCGTATCATCCAGCGATGGTTCAACCACATCAATTTTTTGGAAACGACGCGCTAAGGCACGCTCTTTCTCAAAAATGTTGCTGTACTCTTGATAAGTGGTAGAGCCAATACAACGTAACTTACCGCTACTCAGTAGAGGTTTGATCAAGTTTGCCGCATCCACTTGGCCACCTGACGCTGCACCAGCACCGATAATAGTGTGGATTTCATCGATAAATAGAATCGCGTCTTCTTCTTTTTCCAGCTGTTTCAAAATCGTTTTAAAACGTTTCTCGAAATCACCACGATACTTAGTCCCAGCGAGTAGCGAACCAATATCCAGCGAGTAAATTACGCTGTCTTTAATGATTTCTGGTACTTGGCCTTCCACAATACGCCAAGCTAAACCTTCCGCAATGGCGGTTTTACCAACGCCAGCCTCACCCACCAGCAGCGGGTTGTTTTTACGACGTCGACATAAAACTTGAACCGTACGCTCGAGCTCTTTATCACGACCAATCAAGGGATCGATTAGACCCTGTTTCGCCGCTTGGTTAAGATTTTGTGCAAAGCTCTCTAAACGCTCTTCGCCATTCGCTTCCTCAACCGGAGCATCACTGCCAAAGGAATCAGATGACGGCTCATCGTTTGAGCCACTGCCCTTAGTAATGCCGTGAGAAATAAAGTTAACAATATCCAAACGACTTACGTCGTTTTTCTTTAAAAGGTAAGCGGCATGCGACTCTTGCTCACTGAAGATCGCAACCAGCACATTCGCCCCCGTCACTTCGCTGCGTCCTGACGATTGAACATGGAAAACGGCACGTTGCAGTACGCGCTGGAAACTCAATGTTGGTTGCGTCTCTCGTGTTTCATCGTTTTCAGGAATAAGAGGCGTAGTTTGATCGATAAATACATCAAGCTCGTTGCGAAGTGCATCAATGTCAGCTTGACAAGCCGTGAGGGCATCTCGCGCTGCATCGTTTTCTAACAATGCCAACAGGAGGTGCTCGACAGTCATAAACTCATGTCGTTTGTCTCGGGCACGAGCGAATGCGCCATTGAGACTCGATTCTAATTCTTTATTCAGCATAGGGACCTCCTCAAAGAACAATTCAAATTGTTCGATCAAGCGTTAAGCTTGTTCCATAGTGCAAAGCAGCGGGTGTTCATTTTCCCTTGAATACATTGTAACTTGCGCTACTTTGGTTTCTGCTACTTCGGCAGTAAAGGTGCCGCAAATTGCTTTCCCTTCATAGTGAATCTGGAGCATGATCTGCGTTGCTTTGTCGATATCCATTGAAAAGAAACGCTCAAGAATTTCAATTACAAAGTCCATCGGTGTGTAGTCATCATTATTTAAAACAACGTGATACATGGATGGTGGTTTAACTTCTGTTTTTTCTAACTCCAGAAGATCTGAGTCTGGAGTTACCCATTCAAAATGCTTGCTCATGATTTGTATTGTCTAGACAGTTTCATTAGTTACTTTAACATTCCGTTATACGAAATAAATGGATGGATCTCTTAGTAAGAGCAAAAAACGTTTGCAGTTAAAAACCCCATACTTAGAGACTAATGCAGCAATGGGATCGCTGCAAATAAAAGATTTCCTTGTAGAGATAAATACTTAACAACTGACTAAAAACGCATCTAAAGTCACTAAATTCATTCAAACTTTCATGTCACCGCAGTGAAAACAGTTATTAAAATGTAAAAGATGAAGCACGAATGTGTGTAAATATTTAGCAAGTAATACCTTTTTACTATTGACTGTACTCTATCATTGACTACTCTGGAAAAATAGTGGCTTAAAATTTCGGCAGCGCCTGAATGGATATTCACTATCATATTGACGTACTGGAGTGCGTCAGTTTCACAACGTTAAGTAAAAAATGCATGAGGGATGTATAGCATGGCTACAGGTACAGTAAAATGGTTTAACAACGCCAAAGGATTTGGGTTCATCTGTGCGGAAGGGGATGATAGCGACGTATTCGCACACTATTCCACTATCCAAATGGATGGCTATCGTACTCTGAAAGCTGGCCAACAAGTTTTTTTCGAAGTAGAAGAAGGTCCTAAAGGCTACCACGCAAGTATCGTTACTCCGCTGGAAGCTCAACTAGCAAAATAGTCGCTGCCGATGTAATGATTTAATAGAAGAAAAAAACCCGCCAGAGGCGGGTTTCTTATTTATTATCATCACTAGCGTAACGAACTAGCCATTGATAATCGCATTAAGTGTCGCACTTGGACGCATTAATGCCGATGCTTGTGCATCAACCAATGCATAGTAGCCACCTAAATCACCCGCAACACCTTGCGCGCCATTCAACTCCGCAACAATTTGCCCTTCGCCTTGAACTAACGCTTGAGCGATTGGAGCAAATTCAGCCGCTAATTCAGCGTCACCGGTTTGTGCTGCAAGAGCTTGTGCCCAATAAGTTGCTAGGTAGTAGTGACTGCCACGGTTATCCAACTCACCCACTTTACGTGATGGCGACTTGTTGTTATCGAGGAATTCACCGGTTGCTTTATCCAGTGCATCAGCCAGAACTTGTGCTTTCGCGTTACCTGACACTGTGCTCAAATGCTCTAGAGAAGCCGCTAGTGCCAAGAATTCACCTAATGAATCCCAACGTAAGTGGTTTTCTTTTTCGACCTGCTGTACGTGTTTAGGCGCTGAACCACCCGCTCCCGTTTCAAATAGACCACCACCATTCATAAGCGGGACAATCGACAACATTTTCGCTGAGGTACCGAGCTCTAAGATTGGGAATAGATCCGTGAGGTAATCACGCAATACGTTACCGGTTACAGAAATGGTATCTAAACCTTCTTTGATACGCTCAAGCGAGAACTGACAAGCTTCAACTGGCGAAAGGATCTTGATCTCAAGGCCAGCCGTGTCGTAATCCGGTAAGTAGGCATTTACTTTCTTGATCAGTTCAGCATCGTGAGCACGTGCTTCATCTAACCAGAAGACGGCTGGTACGTTGGTTGCGCGAGCGCGCGTTACCGCCAACTTCACCCAATCTTGAATCGGTGCATCTTTTACCTGACACATACGGAAGATGTCGCCTTCTTCAACACTTTGCTCTAGTAGCACCGTGCCAGAAGCATCAACGATACGTACCGTACCGGCCGCATCTAAGATAAACGTCTTATCGTGTGAGCCATACTCTTCCGCCTTTTGAGCCATCAAACCCACGTTTGGTACGCTGCCCATTGTGGTTGGGTCAAACGCACCATATTGCTTACAGAAGTCGATAACTGCTTGATAGATACCAGCGTAGCTGCGATCAGGGATCAGCGCTTTGGTGTCTTTCTGCTTGCCATCTGGCCCCCACATTTGACCAGATGAGCGAAGCATTGCTGGCATAGAGGCATCAACAATAATGTCACTTGGTACATGTAGGTTGGTAATACCACGATCTGAATCAACCATCGCCAATGGTGGTTGTGTTTCGTAGACGGCTTGCAATGCCGCTTCAATTTCAGCTTGCTGTGCGTCTGGCAATGTTGCGATTTTCGCGTACACATCACCAAGGCCGTTATTCACATCAACGCCTAGCTCTTCAAATAGCTGGCCATATTTAGCAAATACATCTTTGTAGTACACTTTTACGGCATGACCAAAGATCACTGGATCAGAGACTTTCATCATGGTCGCTTTAAGGTGCAAAGACAGTAGAACGTCTTGCTGTTTAGCTTCGGCAATCTGCTCTTCAAAGAAGGTGACCAATGCATTTTTGTTCAACACTGAACAGTCGATGATCTCTTTATCTTCAATTGCAAACGGCGCTTTCAGTTCTTTGCTTGTGCCATCCGCAGCAACAAATTCAATCTTAACCTTGGTTGCACCATTTACTGTGGTTGATTTTTCGCTACCGAAGAAATCTTTATCATCCATACTCGCCACATGAGAAAGCGACTCTTTTGACCACGCACCCATTGAGTGTGGGTTTTTCTTCGCGTAATTCTTCACTGAGAGAGGTGCTCGACGATCAGAGTTACCTTCGCGCAATACTGGGTTTACCGCACTGCCTTTGATCTTGTCGTAAGTGGCTTGAATCGCTTTTTCTTCGTCGTTGCGACACTCTTCTGGGTAATTTGGTAACTGGTAGCCTTTTGCTTGTAGCTCTTTGATCGCTGCTTTCAATTGCGGAACTGACGCTGAAATGTTTGGCAATTTAATGATGTTGGCTTGTGGTGTTTTTGCCAATTCGCCCAATTCAGCGAGTGCATCGCCAATACGCTGCTCTTCAGTTAAGTAGTCTGGGAAGTTAGCAATAATACGCCCAGCAAGAGAGATATCACGGGTATCAACGGCAATACCTGATGAAGCAGTAAATGATTGGATGATTGGCAATAACGAGTAAGTCGCTAACGCGGGTGCTTCATCAGTAATGGTATAAATGATTGTAGGTTTATCTGTAGGCATGAAATTTCCCTATTGTTCTAACAAAGCCTATGGGATGAGTGACTTTGAGTATGTGTTCGCTGGCAAGTTAATGCTTCATCCCCTCACTTGCTTACGATTTGTTCGTCTCTTTAATTCTCTGCCAATTTTGGCAAAATCCATGAGAGCTAATCGTTATAATTAAACAAAACTACGATAATAGTCTATTATCTTGTGCGCCAATCCAGATTTCGGCGCGCAAATAATAGCTTAAACCGTATAGCCTTTAAACCAATCACCACACTTTATTTACATTTTTGCAGGGTAGTTAACATGCAGGCACGCTCTAGTCGTTCGTCTTCAAATAAATCATCTCAACGCACGACAAATCGTTTCAAACGCGATGAGCGACCTTCGCGTAATAAAACGCATTCCTCTACGCATCGTAAAAAAACATCCTCAAGCAAACCTCGTATTTCTCCGGACCAACGCAAGGTGCTGGTGTTCAACAAACCTTTTGACACCTTAACCCAATTTACTGATGGTGAAGGTCGCAAAACCTTAGCCGATTTTATTGATGTGAAAGATGTTTACCCAGCAGGTCGTCTGGACCGCGACAGTGAAGGCCTATTGGTTCTAACCAACGATGGTATTTTGCAGGCTAAACTGACCCAGCCCAGCTCTAAATCGCCAAAAACCTACTGGGTACAAATTGATGGTGCGCCAAGTGAAGCGGATTTGGATAAGCTGCGCGCGGGCGTAGAGTTGAAAGATGGTATGACTCTACCAGCAAAAGTCGAAGTGATGAGCGAACCAGCCGTATGGGAGCGAACTCCAGCAGTACGTTTTCGCGCCAACATTCCAACCACTTGGATTGCGCTAACGATTATTGAAGGTCGCAATCGCCAAGTACGCCGCATGACGGCGCATATCGGTTTTCCAACCTTGCGTTTAATTCGCTACTCAGTTGGTGAGATTGAATTGGGTGACTTACAGCCTGGAGAATGGAAAGAGATCACTCTTTAAGTCCCCCCTTAGATTAAACGGCAGACTCATCTGTGCTTCATTGATATGAACTCAACCAGTCATGCCGTTTTACAATTCGGCGCTTGAATCTATTCGTTATCTTCTCTAGGCTGACGCTTAGGCTATTCCAATCTGTTTGTCATTGATTATTTCTATTTTCACCGTTAGACGACACCACTTTAACCATTGGGTGCTACTTCTCGTTAGCCTCGTCGCTTTGTCATGCCTGAATAAAAGCTTAATCCAAGCAAACCAATGGTTTCAAAGCGAGAGCACTCGTTTGTTTAGTACCACTGATCAGCCACAAACACAGTGGCAATCACTCTATCAAAGTGTATTTACTGAAAGCCAAGACGAATCTGTCCTGAACAAAGCACTCGCAGGCCGCGGAGATCCTTGCCATTCAAGCAGCCCAACCTTGCCGACTATTCCGTCTAAAACTGATTGGCTCGCACCATTCATTGTACTTTTTTTACTGCTATATTGTTGTGGTCGATTAATCGAGCCCATTCGTCCTCGCGCAGCAAATCAAACTCGTCAGCCCAAACGACGACTGCACCTGACACAGTGCGTATTCCAAGAATAAAAATTCTCTACATAAGCTCGTATATTTTTATTACCTATTGGAGATTTTTTTGTGTTAGAAGAACCAACAATGTCTTGTCCTACCCTTGGTTCTGCGGGTACAACAATGACAACATTCCGTGCTTTTTTGTGCAAGGCGAGTCTATTTATCGCCTTATGTATGATCATTTTCTTTACTCACATGACGGCCGCGCAAACTACTGGCTGGATCAGCGATCCTGCCCATCCCCCGGTGAAATTACGTCTCATGATGACGGGGCAGTCCGATGTCCGTAGCAACACGGTTCAGGCCGTGCTGGATGTTGAACTTGCTGACGAATGGAAAACCTATTGGCGCAGTCCCGGTGAAGCTGGTATTGCGCCTGAACTGGATTGGTCAAGTTCTAGCAATATCGAATCTATCGATTGGCACTGGCCTGTCCCTCGCTATTTTGAGCAGTTGGGTATTCAAACCTTAGGCTATAAATCTCATGTTGCCTTTCCGCTAACAATTACCTTAGCGCACGCCGATCAACCGGCACATTTAAGTGCTCGTTTACGTTTGCCTTCTTGTACTGATATTTGCGTTATCACCGATTATCCAATCGAACTTGCGATTAATCCCCAAACATTAAACCTCGACCAAGAGGCGATGTTTTTATTCAATCAAGGCCTCAGCCAGAGTCCTCGAGCCAATACTGACATCGATGTTATGGCGAGCTATTGGGATGGTGAGCAGCAACAGTTAGTCGTGCAATTAAGTAATAAAAATCTCTGGCAATCTCCACAGGTTCTCGCCGATGGACGAGAGGTAGAGAATGAATTTTTCGCTCCACCGAAATTGATCATTGCCAACCACACTGGCGAACACTCTGGTGAGAAAAACAACCTGCTCACCGCGATTTTCGCCGTCAGTAACTGGAAAGGCTATGCTGATCTCAGCCATAAACCGATTGCAATTACCGTGTCTGATACCACCTTTGCAACTGAGCTAACAAGCACCGTTGGTACTACGCCCATTCAGTACCAAACCACCAGCATGATAACCATGCTCGCGTTCGCGCTATTAGGGGGGCTGATTCTCAATATTATGCCGTGCGTTTTGCCGGTGTTAGGACTCAAACTTAATAGTATCGCACTGCAACACTGCGCTTCGCCACAACAAGTCAGAGCATCATTTCTCGCTTCGGCATTGGGGATTATCACCTCATTTGGCCTTCTTGCCGGTATGCTTACCATACTCAAAATGGCAGGCGGCATTGTGGGCTGGGGAATTCAGTTTCAAAGTCTGCCGTTTATAGTATTGATGCTATCGGTCACTTTGCTCTTTGCGCTCAATTTACTGGGCTTATTTGAATTTCGTCTACCATCCAGCCTCAATACATGGGCGGCAAAGCAAGGAAAGCAGAATTACTTAGGCCATTTTGTGCAAGGTATGTTTGCCACATTGCTCGCAACGCCATGTAGCGCGCCTTTTCTCGGTACAGCGGTCGCCTACGCGTTAGGCGCTAGTCTCTACGAATTGTGGGTTATCTTTATTGCGCTGGGTATTGGTATGAGTGCGCCGTGGTTGCTCTTTGCTATCGTGCCCAAATTGGTTCAATTCATGCCAAAACCAGGCGCATGGATGAACCGCATCAAGATCGTGTTCGGCATCATGATGTTAGCGACTAGCTACTGGCTAACCAGTTTGCTATCGCCATTTTTGGGCGCAATGGTCACTTGGCTGATTGGCCTTAGCATTACTCTGTTCACCTTGATATGGCTAGTAAAACAATATGGTCGCAAGGTGCTTATTCCACTCATCGCGATGTTCACTCTCGGAGCTGGAACGATGTTAGTGATTGGTAGTTTAACCGCCGATCATTGGGCCACCCCAACCGTTGATGATCTAAGCTGGCAAAAGCTGCGTAGCGAGAAGATTGATCAACTCACCGCCCAAGGCAAAACGGTGTTCATCGATGTTACCGCCGATTGGTGTATTACCTGTAAAGCCAATAAGATTGGCGTGATCTTGCAAGATCCCGTATACACCGCCCTCAAACAGCCCAACATGATTTTGATGAAAGGTGACTGGACAAGGCCAAATGACAGCGTGACGCAGTACTTACACAGCAATGGTCGCTATGGCGTGCCGTTTAATATTGTTTATGGCCCTAATGCACCAGAAGGTATTGCGCTACCGGTCATATTATCTGAAAACGATGTCATTCAAGCCATTAACCAAGCGAGCCACTAACATGAGCACACAGAATAAAAAGCCACGTTGGCGATACTGGTTAAGAGAGCTGTTTTTCGCCGTCATTATTATTGCAGTTGCGTCATATGCGATGGATTTCTACCACAGCAATGCTGCGCCCAAGGGAAAAGCCCCTGAAATCCAAGCGTTCGATATCGATGGCCAACTCATTGATGTCAACGCCATGAGTCAAAACGACCAGCCGGTGATCGTCTATTTTTGGGCGACATGGTGCGGAGCGTGTAAATGGGTTAGCCCGACGGTAGATTGGTTTACTGAGGATTATTCCGTGGTCACCGTAGCACTTTCATCTGGAAAGGATGAGCGTATACACAGCTATCTCGATGCTAAGCTGTACCACTTTAGCGTCATTAACGATCAACAAGGCACCATTAGCCGTGAGTGGGGTATTCGCGTAACTCCAACCATTGCCATCATCAAAAATGGTGAGATTAAATACCTCACAGCAGGAATAACCACACCATGGGGATTGTGGCTACGAATGCTCTTTGCTTAGAGTACTTAGCGGAATGCTGAGACTTTAACTTGTTTGGAACGCTGAAAACAAAAAAGCCACTTCATTTGAAGTGGCTTTTAGAATCAAGGCAGATATTATTCCGCTGATTTCTCTTTAGCCGCTGTCACAGCAATCGCTAGCTCATCTAGAGATGCAGGGTTTGCCAAGCTTGGTGCGTTAGTCAGTAGACACGCAGCCGCTGTTGTTTTAGGGAACGCGATAACATCACGGATGTTATCAGTACCACATAGCAGCATCACTAGACGGTCTAAACCGAATGCAAGACCTGCGTGTGGTGGCGTACCGAATTTTAGAGCATCAAGTAGGAAACCAAACTTCGCTTTTTGCTCGTCCGCTTCAATACCTAGAATGCTAAATACTGCTGATTGCATTTCTGCGTTGTGGATACGTACTGAACCACCACCAACTTCGTAACCGTTAATAACCATGTCGTAAGCATTTGAGTTTGCTGACGCTGGGTTTGCGATTAGCTCTTCAGCCGTTAAGCCTAGAGGAGAAGTGAATGGGTGGTGCATTGCATGTAAGTTGCCTTCGTCATCTTCTTCAAACATTGGGAAGTCGATAACCCATAGCGGTTTCCATGCTGCTTTATCAGTAAGCTCAAGGTCAGTACCCAGCTTCAGACGTAGTGCGCCCATCGCTTCAGTCACAACACGTTTGCTGTCTGCGCCGAATAGGATGATGTCGCCAGTTTCTGCTTGAGTGCGCTCTAGGATTTGAGCAACCACTTCTTCGTTTAGGAATTTAGCCACTGGAGACTGCACGCCTTCGAAGCCAGCAGCGCGATCGTTCACTTTCATCCACGCTAGGCCTTTCGCACCGTAGATACCCACGAAGTTGGTGTATTCGTCGATTTGCTTACGAGACAGTGCTGCACCGCCAGGAACACGAATTACCGCTACACGGCCTTTTTCGTCGTTCGCTGGGCCAGAGAACACTTTGAAATCAACATCTTTCAGGATGTCAGCCACGTCTACAAGCTCAAGTGGGTTACGTAGGTCTGGTTTATCTGAACCAAAACGACGCGCAGCTTCTTCAAATGACATGATTGGGAACTCACCCAGATCAACATTGAGCAGCTCTTGCCACATTTGACGAATCATTGCTTCTGTTTTTTCACGTACTTGCTCAGCTGACATGAAAGAAGTTTCGATATCGATCTGAGTAAATTCAGGCTGACGGTCAGCACGTAGATCTTCATCGCGGAAACATTTAACGATTTGGTAGTAACGGTCAAAACCAGACATCATCAGCAGCTGTTTAAATAGCTGAGGTGATTGAGGTAATGCGTAGAAGCTGCCTTTGTGTACACGACTTGGTACTAGGTAGTCACGCGCACCTTCTGGTGTTGCTTTGGTTAGTACTGGTGTTTCGATATCTAGGAAGCCATTTTCATCTAGGAAACGACGTACGAAGCTTGATGCTTTTGCACGTAGTTTGATGCGGTCGCTCATCTCTGGACGACGTAGGTCTAGGTAACGGTATTTTAGACGTTGCTCTTCAGAGTTCTTTTGGTTGAAGTCTAGAGGAAGCACATCACTACGGTTGATGATTTCAAGACCTGAAGCAAGGATTTCCACTTCACCTGTTGCCATACCAGCATTGATTTGGCTCTCAGGACGTGCACGTACTTCACCCGTCAGTTTGATACAGAATTCATTACGTAGTTGCTCTGCGACTTTATAAGCATCAGCCATGTCTGGATCAACTACTACCTGAACGATACCTTCGCGATCGCGCATATCGATAAAAATAAGACCGCCTAAATCACGGCGACGGTTAACCCAGCCGCAAAGTTCTACAGTTTGTCCTGCAAGGGACTTGTTCAGGTGACCACAGTAATGGGTACGCATAATGAAATTCCCAATCTCTCTAATTTTGTTAATACCGTCTGTCGAGCGTAAAAATATCGACAGAGCAAAGTTCCATTTATACGCTGAAAGCGACGGAAAATCGACTATTCAACATACAATTTATTGCGATTTACTGTCTATTGGTGCTTTTTAAACCAGCTAAGGGGTAAAACGGCATCAATGACGAAAATTGGCGCTGATTATAGCCCGAGATTAGTGATTTCGGCAAAAGTCTCGTAAAGTATCTGCAGTGGAAAATTTGTAAGCGAGATTATGACGTCATTACCGATTCGACTTGGGCTCACTATGTGGTCACACAATCAGTGGCAACAGAGCTTTTATGGCTCCGGCACCAAGCCCGCTGAGCGGCTAGAAAAGTACACTCAGGTATTTCATACCGTTGAGGGGAACACCACTTTCTACGCGACCCCCAATAACCACACGGTACGTAACTGGCACGCCGCCAGCCATGACAATTTTAAATTTACCTTCAAGCTACCTCAAGCCATTACGCACCAGCAGATGCTCAAAGGGTGCCAAGCGCAGCTAAAAGACTTTATGCACGTTATGGCGCCTCTACACGAGCGTATAGGCCAATGGACAATTCAACTGCCCGCGGCATTTTCCCCGGCCGACTTGCCTACTCTGCAAAAATTTTGTGCCCTGTTCCCGCCCAACTTCCCGCTTGGTGTTGAAGTGCGCCACCTTGGCTTTTTTGCCAAAAATGATGATGAGAAACGCTTTAATCAATGGCTGATGGAAAGCGGAATTGACCGTATTATTATGGATAGCCGCCCACTCTTTTCCGCCGAGCCGAATAACGCGGAGATCATCGACGCGCAAAAGAAAAAGCCCCGTGTCCCGGTGCATGCCATCTCAACAAGCCATCACCCAATGATCCGTTTTATTGGCCACCCAGAGGTAGAAGCCAACCTCGAATTCTTTGCCCCTTGGCTGAGTAAACTGCCTCAGTGGATCGAGCAAGGAAAGCAACCTTATTTGATGGTGCACACCCCAGACAATGTTATAGCACCCGAGTTGGCTATAGCTTTATATCAACAACTACAACAGCACTGCGCTTTACCCAACCTCTCCACCTTTCCAGTCAATGATGGTAACAACCAACTGGCGATGTTTTAATTAGAGCGGTTTGCAGGCAGTTTTTGCTCTCCATAACGCAATACATGACAGAGGCGTGAAATTTTCATAAAATACGCGCCCTTTTCCATGCTAGTCGTAATAGCGCGAGATAACTTATGAACCCTAAGAGCAATTCGGATACCATTTTTTCGGCCCCAATCGATAAAATTGGTGATTTCACGTTTGATGAGCGTGTCGCGGAAGTCTTCCCTGATATGATTCAGCGCTCCGTCCCGGGCTACAGCAATATTATCTCAGCGATTGGCATGCTGGCAGAACGTTTTGCCAAACCACACAGTAATATCTACGACCTCGGCTGCTCGTTAGGTGCCGCAACACTGTCAATGCGTCGTCACATCCAGCAAGAAGGCTGCAAGATCATTGGCGTAGATAACTCCTCGGCAATGGTTGAACGCTGCAAACTGCACGTCAATGCTTACCGCAGTGATACCCCGGTTGAGATTGTCGAAGCGGATATTCGCCATATCGAAATTGAAGATGCGTCGGTAGTGGTCTTAAACTTCACGCTGCAATTTCTTTCTCCAGCGGATCGCTATACGCTGCTTGAAAAAATTTATGCCGGTTTACGCCCTGGCGGCATTTTGATCTTATCTGAAAAGTTTGTCTTTGAAGACGGAGTAGCCAATGATCTGCTGATCGACCTGCACCATGATTTCAAACGTGCTAACGGCTACAGCGAACTTGAGATCAGCCAAAAACGCAGTGCGATTGAAAATGTCATGCGCCCTGATTCTAAGAAAGAGCACAAAGAACGTTTCGCGAAAATTGGTTTCACCAGCTTTGATGTGTGGTTCCAATGTTTCAACTTCGGTTCAATGTTCGCGATTAAATAGCGAGAAGCGAGAAGCGAGAAGCGAGAAGCGAGAAGCGAGAAGCGAGAAGCGAGAAGCGAGAAGCGAGAAGCGAGACATTTTTGGTGCTCTGCACTTTGTGTCAAATTTATATTTTATTTACTCAGTGAAAAACTATGTTTAATTTTGCCAATTTTTACCAACTCATTGCCCAAGATACGCGCCTGCAACCTTGGTTGAATGTTTTGCCACAACAACTGACCGATTGGCAGAATGCCGAACATGGCGACTTTGATCGCTGGTTGCGCGCACTGAATAAAATCCCTGCGGGGACGCCAGACAATATCGATATCACCGAGTCTGTTACGATCTCGGATAACGAGCCAATGCACACTGGCGAGCTGAAAAAACTAGAGAACTTGCTACGCACGTTCCACCCATGGCGTAAAGGCCCGTACCATGTGCATGGCATTCATATTGATACTGAATGGCGCAGTGACTGGAAGTGGGATCGCGTATTGCCACACATCAGCCCACTGAAAAATCGTAACGTGCTTGATGTTGGTTGTGGTAACGGTTACCACATGTGGCGCATGCTTGGTGCAGGTGCACGTTTGTGTGTTGGTATCGACCCGTCACACCTATTCCTCATTCAGTTCGAAGCGATTCGCAAAATGATGGGCGATGATCAACGCGCTCACCTGCTGCCACTAGGCATTGAACAATTACCAAAGCTGGAAGCGTTTGATACTGTATTTAGTATGGGCGTGCTTTATCACCGCCGTTCACCGCTGGATCATCTGATTCAACTTAAAGACCAATTAGTCTCAGGTGGTGAGTTAGTACTAGAAACCTTGGTGATTGAAGGTGACGAAACGTCTGTTCTTGTTCCTGTTGACCGCTATGCGCAAATGCGCAACGTCTACTTCTTCCCGTCGGCAAAAGCGCTCAAAGTATGGTTAGAGCAAGTCGGCTTTGTTGATGTGCGCATCGTCGATGAGAATGTCACTTCGGTGGGTGAACAACGCACCACAGATTGGATGACGCATAATTCACTGCCAGATTACCTTGATCCAAATGATTCAAGCAAAACAGTTGAAGGTCATCCTGCGCCACGTAGAGCAGTATTAGTCGCAACTAAACCATAGAAATATTTCGTAAAAACGTCGCACGCTTATCATTTCTTGACATAGATTTAACTCAGAGTAAATCTCATATCAGTAACCTTAGACAAAACGGTATAAGGATGCATAATGCATCCTTACTTTTTTATACTGGTTTAGGGTTGCTTTCTCTCCTTGTGAGAACTTTTTGATCTTCCTCTATGAGGTTTCCCAAACCTTGAGCTAAAATCAAAATGTTAGTTAACTCATATCATTATCAGCAATCGTACTCAGCCAGTTCTGATTGTTGATAACAAACACAATGTACCGTAGGCGTTTTAATGTTCATCCGTATCACTCCAGTTATCGTTGTTGCACTCTTGTCAGGTTGCACACTGACTAAAGGCGAACAGTATCATCAGCAAACTCTTGCTACCCTTCACGACGTTGAAACTAATCTAAGCACGCAGATTGAATCTCTCCATTCACAAGTTTTACTCCAATCTGATCAAATTGCTGGCTTAGAAGAGCAACTTACCCAACTTCATCAAAGTTCGCAGGAATTGCAGCAAGAAACTCTCGCAAAAATCAGCGAAGTCTCCGTTCAACAAAACAAAAGTGTTGTTCCCGTTGTTGTGCCAACCGCGACCAATCCAAGCCATGGTGTCGTGTTAGGCGAAATTGAACGCGTGACAATTGACTCCATCAAACAGACCTTTGATGCGCGTGTCGATACTGGCGCGGCCACTTCTTCGCTTAACGCAGTCGATATCGAACAGTTTGAACGTAACGGTAAGAAATGGGTTCGCTTCCACCTTTCTGATGATAAAACCCCAATGAATGACGAAAACTGGATTGAAGCACCGGTGCTGAAATTCGTTAAAATTCGCCAGTCAACCAACGAAGAAGTTGAGCGTCGTGCGGTTGTTGAGCTATGGGTTAAAGTTGGGAAAATCCATGAAAAAGCGCAGTTTACCTTGGCAGACCGCTCACAAATGAGCCATCCTGTACTGCTCGGGCGTGAATTTATTAAAGATATCGCCGTCGTGGACGTAAGTAAGAAATACGTTCAGTCTGAAAAAGAATAAACCACAAAGGCCTTTTATGACTTCAAAAGTCCCTTTTTACATTTTCGTCAGCTTGCTGGTTATTGCCGGTATTGCACTGAGTATCTTTAGACACCAAAGCTATGGCGTACCATGGACACCGGGCGAAACACGTCAGGTTTGGGACATTGAAGCGCGCGTGCAGTTTGATGCCGAAAATAAACCCGTTAAAGCGTCATTAGCTGTACCTGATACGCAAACGGGCTTTACGCTTGTTAGCGAGTCCTCCTCATCACCAGGCTACGGGGTTTCGTACGTCAAAACCGATTCTGGCCGTCGCGCAGAATGGTCAATTCGCCAAGCTTCTGGGGCGGAAACTATCTACTATAAAGCACAGTTTTTAGTCGACCCTCAAGCCAAGGTTGCACCGATTGCACCTGACGCAGAAATCACCGCGCCAACTTTTGATGGCCCTACTGAAGCAGCGGCTATCGCGCTTATTGAACGCGCGAATAAACGCTCTGCCGATGATGTAACCTTCACTCGCGAACTGATCAAACAACTGAATGACAATGACAGCCAAAACGCGGCATTAATTCTCAATAAGATGTCGAAGGTCGAAGCGGTCTACAAAATTCTCTCTTTCAGCAAGATTGAAAGCAAAATTGTCGGCGTCATTGAACTGGAAGATGGCCGTCGTCGTCAAACCATTCAACACATGAACCAAGTATGGGACGGAAGCCAATGGCAACTGTTTAACCCTGAAACCGCAAGCCAAACTATCTCTCCCAATATTTTGGTGTGGGATGAATCTAACGTTTCTTTGCTTGATTTAGTCGGTGGTCAGAACAGCCAAGTACACTTCTCGATGATTGCTCAAGAAGTTTCGCCACAGCAGGCGACGGCAGATAAAGTAGAAGCGGACGGCTTACTCAACTTATCGATCCACAGCTTACCGCTAGAAGAGCAAGCGATGTTTAAAACCATCATGCTGATCCCAATTGGTGCGCTAATCGTGGTCTTCCTGCGTGTGATCATTGGTTTGAAAACCTCAGGTACCTTTATGCCAGTGCTGATTGCGGTAGCCTTCGTGCAGACTCAGCTTGTCACCGGCATTGTCGGCTTCCTTTTGATTGTCGGTACGGGTTTGGTGATCCGTAGTTACCTCTCAAGGCTTAACTTGTTGCTCGTCGCTCGGATCTCTGCGGTGATCATCACCGTAATCATGATTATTTCTGTATTTACCGTCGTGGCCTTTAAAGTAGGTCTGACTGAAGGTCTATCGATTACTTTCTTCCCAATGATCATCTTGTCATGGACTATCGAACGTATGTCGATTCTATGGGAAGAGGAAGGGCCGAAAGAAGTGGTACTGCAAGGTGGTGGCTCATTGATGACCGCGGTTCTTGTTTATCTAGCGATGACCAACGCTTATGTTCAGCACCTTACTTTTAACTTTATCGGCCTACAGCTAGTCGTGTTGGCTTGTATTCTATTACTCGGTACTTACACAGGTTACCGCCTGACTGAACTGCGTCGCTTTAAGCCATTAGTTGAGGATTAAGCCTATGTTTCTTTCTCGCTTAGCTTCTCGCTTTACCTCGCCGTTCAAGTTGCGACATAAAGGTATTATGGGCATGAACCAACGTAACCACAGTTACATTGGTCGCTACAATGATCGCTCAAAATACCCTTTGGTGGATGATAAGTTAAAAACTAAAATTATCGCCCAAGAAGCCGGGGCGACGGTGCCGAAGCTGATTGGGGTGATCCGCCATCAAGCCGATGTGGGCAAGATTCATAATATGGTCAAGGACTGGCCTGGCTTTGTCATTAAGCCAGCTCAAGGTAGTGGCGGTAAAGGTATTTTGGTGGTGATTTCGCATAAAGATGGTGTTTACACTAAACCGTCTGGTGCAACCATCAACCAAGAAGATGTTGAACGTCACATCAGTAACGCTCTTGCGGGATTGTTCTCGCTTGGCGGTAAAAACGATGTCGCAGTGGTCGAAAACCTTATCAAGTTTGATGACTGCTTCGAGGGCTTCAGTTACGAAGGTGTACCTGACGTGCGTATTATCGTTTTCAAAGGCTATCCTGTTATGGCGATGATGCGCTGTTCAACTTCTGCCTCTGATGGTAAAGCAAACTTACACCAAGGTGCTGTCGGCGTTGGATTAGATATCGCCACTGGCCGCGCTATTCGTGCGGTACAGTTTGACCAACCTATCAGCCTTCATCCTGATACCGATAAAGATCTGATGACACTGCAAGTGCCGCATTGGGAGAAACTTCTCGTGCTTGCTTCAAGTGCATGGGAGATGACCGGACTTGGCTACATGGGAACCGACATGGTTCTCGATAAAGAAGAAGGCCCAATGGTATTGGAGCTCAATGCGCGTCCGGGCTTGGCGATTCAAATCGCCAACGGTGCTGGTTTATTGCCTCGTCTACGTCATATTGAAAACCTTGGCATACCTGCAGACTATCCAAAACCTGAAGAACGCGTTGCCTATGCGGTGAAACACTTCGCTACGCCCCGCTAATCATATTCTCAAAAAGCAAATTGGGGAGCTTTGCCTCAATTTGCTTTCACTTCAAACGATAGGTGTACACATAAGGCCAATCAAACGACACTATTAATTACGTTGTGTTTCGCAATCTCCGTGTGGGGAATCGGTGGCGATAACGATTGCACAACCGATGACACCACCAATATCGTCTTCTGCTGAAGTAGTATCTGGATCGGGCATATTTCGTGGCTCGTTTCTATTGTTTGCGCAACCGAACAGACCCATTAAAATCAAAATTATTAATAGTTTCATATGTCACCTCTATATAGACTGACAGATAGTAATAAGCGCGACTCTTCTCCGAAGAGTATCATTGTTGTTTTGGCGCACAATCATCATATTGGCCAACGCACTTTTTAATTTGTTTGATCGTAACTCCGGGTAGTTGCATATCACTACGCAGAGCACACGAACAATCTTGAAGAAGATTCGCTTTTTCCTCATCTTCTCTATTTTGTTTCGCTCTCAATGACGTCATCAACTCATCTAAGTAAACTGCCGCTTGTTCTATTACATTTGTCATATCTAACCTACACTTATCCCAATCAACATAAGCCGCCATCACAATAGAGAGAACTCGCTTTGTAGAGAGCGATACAGGAATCTGCACAGCTCTCTACACAAGCGCTCTAACTAGTAATGCTATGTTTACTTAGGTTGATGCTCTTTGACGATAAGGTGGTCTAATATGATACGCTCACCCGTTGGATTAATTGGTCTAAATTCTATTTTGATCAAATCAGTCATTTGTTTAAACGCATTCACTGTTACTTTTAGCGATTGCTCGGTCGCATCGATATTGTGGGCGACATGACGACCATTAACGAAAAGATCGAATGCTGCAATACCCTCTGGAATTACCGCTTCTATGCTGTAAATTTGGCCTGAATCTGCGTAAATATGAGAATACAATTCACCACTTTCTTTCCATTCCGTTCCATTGAAATCAACATTTAATGCCCACCAATGTGAAAAACCGGCATGCAGATTTTCAATGCTTTCTTGTGTTTGCGGTTCCCATCTAACCTGCTCAAAATCAATGACTTCAGCGTAAGCAAAGCTCTGGCTTTTAATGGTTTCTTTAATGAAAGGCAAACGAGCAATCACATCATCAAATGTATCTGACCACCCTAGTTCTTGCGTGCTGTACTGCAATCCAATCTCGCCTATAATGTAATGCTCACCATCACGCTCAATGGTAATACCAGAACCTGAATCACCATGTATCGCCAACCAATTCAACTCCGTGGCTTGCATTACATTGGGGGTATGGGAGTATTCTGCCAACCAACGATCTTCGTAAGCACTGTAGATCACTTGCTTGTTACCACCATTACGACCGTCATAGTTACCAAAACCAATTTGAGTAACAGTATAAGTTTTGTCGTAGTCAATCATATCTCTAGTCGGCAACCTGGCTGGCTTAATACCTATCACTGGCGTATCTAAACGTACTAAAGCAAAATCACCAAATCCACGATCATTAAAATATGGAAATTCGTATTCTCCTAAATTGTTTTTCTGCTCAGCTCTCGCAACCACATGTCTAATTTTCTTGTACTCACCATTCTTATCTTTCTCAAAAGAAAAACAATTTAATGTGTTGTCGCCATCGGCTTTGGCCGTACTCACATGATTAGCAGTAATAACCCAAAATGGGTCAATCAATGTCGCTGAGCCCCCATTTAATCCACATGCGAAATCAAATTTAGTTTGTAGAGCAAATTCTTTATGTTGTGTTATCGATCGGTCAGTGCGACCAGAACCAGCACTCGTAGTAAAAGAAACTATAACAGCCAATACAAGCAATAGACGTTTCATTATTTGACCTCCGTTATTTTGATTGCTTCTAGTGCGTGATAGCCCTGAGCTTGTTGATAATCAAACTGTCGAGGAGTTGCAATATAAGAAATGGTCAGCTCTTCAGTTAATCCTTGAGTTATGAATTCAATAGTATTTTTGATTCCGGTCATTTCGAATGTAATATCATTTTTAATCGTGACACAACCAACGGGCGTATTTAAACAAGCGGTAACATCAGATGAAGAGAGCCAGTTATGTGTATAGAGTTCTAACCTATATGATCCAGGCGGAAGCATAGACACATTAAAACTAAAACCTCCTTTCGCGGTTAATACACCAGCAAAAGCCAACTTATTTCTTGATACACCAGTCGAGCAATTAAAATTATTGCTAAAAACAGATTTCGCATTTTCAGTATTAAATTTACCTATCACCTGTAACGGTGAGATCGCATCTGTATTTACTTTGCTTTCCCAAGAATCCTTTGAATAAAAAACCCAATCAATTCCTTGTAATTCAACCGAACCTAACGGCCTATTTATCTCAAATCCATTGAACTCGCTTTCGATAGAAAGCATTTCATTACCAACTCGAGACACATTACTTAAGTTATTTAAGTCGACACTGATTTCATCGCTCGCAGCAGAATAACCAGTGATAAATACTAAAAATGGGATAAAAAATAGTTTGTACATCACTTACCTTAAAAATACATAAATATATAAACTGTGTTGCAAGGCAATTGTACGATAATGACCCGTCTAAATTTTGAGAATGATTTTTACACTATATTTTTTGGTATATTCATCCGAACTTATGAATATAATAGGCACTTTCCATTAATTACAACGAACTAGTTAGTCCAATATGCTAGTTTACAACGCTGATAATGACCAACCCAATAGATAGAACTATCATTTTAGTCGATGTAAAACTCAGGAAAATAAAAACGCCATGCAACCTAAAAGACTGCATGGCGTTTTATTATTTACTTCGATTGACTAATGCCAACTTGACTAGTTCAATTACAACTCTTCGATCAACTGCTGTGCATCACTCTTTGGTTGCTCTGTTTGACCAAAGCCGCGTAGACCCACCACGTGTACATGTTCGTGGTCTTTAAACACCTTACGCACCAGTTTGTAGGTTGTACCTTTTTCTGGGCTGATGTTTTCAGGTGCCGCGATAAGAAGCTGCATATCCAAACGGTCACACAATTCAAATAGAGTAGAGATAGACTTGGTATCCAAACGAGCCGCTTCATCAAGGAACAATAAACGACATGGAATAATGTCTTTACTGCGTAGACGACGCGATTCTTCCTCCCAGCTCTGTACTACCATCAATAGAATTGACTGACCAGTACCAATAGCCTCACCAGTTGAAAGTGCACCCGACTCTGCTTGTAACCAACCATCTGCACCACGGCAAACTTCAACGCTTAGCTCTAGGTAGTTGCGGTAATCCAACAGTTCTTCACCCAAGACTTGTGGCGAACGTTGACCCATGTCGATATGTGGGTTAACGCGTTGGAACAGCTTGGCCATCGCTTCTGAGAAGGTAAAGCGTGGGCTTTCAAACAGATCTTTGTGTTGCTCTTGTTGAGTCGCAAGACCTTGGAGTAACACCTCATGGCTTTCGCGCACCTTAACATTCAAACGCACGCCTTTCACTTGACCAAAGCCAATGTTAGATAGGCCTTGGTTCAGCATACGAATGCGGTTTTGTTCACGTTGAATGGTCTTCTTAATGATGCTCGCTACCGAGTCAGAGCTGATCGCCAAACGGTTCTCACGCTGAGTTAGCTCTTCTGTTAGACGTGCTAGCTCCACTTCCATCTCTTCAATCGCTTCAACCGGATCATCGGTGCGAATGATATCTTGGCGGATACGCTCACGCAGATGTTGGTAAACCGCGATATAAAACAGCACTTTACGCTCTGGGTAAGCGGTATCTTCAGAAAGACGTAATGAATCGCGCAGATCATCATTGTCAGAGACTGCTAAGCGCAATGCACCCAACGATTTATCCGACATTGAGCGTAGCTCAGCCGCAGACATGTAGGCTAATTCACGCTTATGCAAACGACGCTCTACGTCATTCGCACGTGCAAGACGCAGCACTGAACACCAACCTGCTTTCGCTAACACCACAAAAGTGCGCAGCTCAGTGTATTCCTTCTGCACTTTCTTCATACGCTTAGCCAGCGTCTTCATTTCAAGTTCAGTTGATGTAATCGTGCGCTCATGCTCACTCTTACGGCTACGAGAGGTATGTAGACGCTCTTGCAGTTCGTCACGACGACGCTGAGCACGTTCTGCTGCACCTTCGTCTGCGGTTACACCAAACTCTTGTAGCTCTTGCTTAAATTCTTGAACCGTTTCCAACTTCGCATGATGAGAGCTCTTTAATGACGCCAATACTTGGTTGTACTGGTTCATCTGTTCGCGAGTCTGTTTTAGCTCATCACGACTGCGAGTACGCATACGCTCAGCTTGTACCAGTTTCGCTTTAAGTTGCTCACTCAGTTCACTGCTCTTACTGAGTAGCGCCACAGAGTCGGAATAAGCGAAGTAATGACGACGTTCAACTAAATCTGATAGAGCAAAGATTTGTGTCTTCAGAGTCTGCAGTCGACCATCCGCGGCTTGGTAATCCGCTTCAAGCGCATCAAACTGCTCAGGGTCAACATCCAACGCACTGATCACACTTTCCAGTTCACTCACCGCTTTCGCATGCAGTGATAAGAAACCTTTCGCTTGCGAGACTTGCGCCAGTTTTTCTTCCACTTCAGCAAAGCGCGCCTCTAGCGTTTCGTCTTCGATAAAACGCATGATTGGAGCTAACTTATCAAGCAATGAAACCGCTTGTTTGCTCGCCATTAGCTGAGTGCGTTGCTGCTGCTCTTTGCTATCAAGATCAGAGAGAATACGGGCTGCTTGGCTACGTTTTTCACGTACCGCCAATAGCGCTTTTTCTGGGTCAGCTTGGAAAGCAACTTGAATATGCTTAGCCACAAAGTTGTTGAAGGCTTGATATAGACGCTGAAGCTTTTGTGAATCGAACGCAGCCTTAGCATGGTTCTCGACCACTTCTTCACGTTCTTCACGTAACAACTCCAAACGTTGCTCACGAGCAGCGCGACCAAACAGTGGGATCTCAGGCAAGCGCGAGTAACGTAGTTGTCGCTCATTCAAACGAACACATACCGCGCCTTCAAGCTCTTCCGCATCAAATGAGCTGTCATCGAACGCGTCAATGTCACCTTCGATGATGTACAGATCTTCTGGACAATCATCCAGTTCAACCAGTTTTTCTTCGATGCCCGCAAGATCAGAGACCACAATCGCATGACGCGCCGGGCCGTACATCGCACTGAAATATGGCGCATCACTCAAGGTAATGTCATCGTAAATTTCAGACAGCAGCACACCACCAAGTGTATCAGCGAGGCCTTTTACACGCGGATCGTTCGAGCCACCCGGAGAGGCTAAACGTTCAATTTCACTATCAAGGAAGCTGCGACGCTCTGCCAACTTATCTTTAGCGATCGACTGCTGTTTCTCTTCCTCAAGCACCAATTGCATTTGTGTCATGACCGCTTGGCTATCAAACAGCTCTGCGCCACTTTGCTCTTTTAGGCTCTCAAGAGCGTCATTGGCAGCAATCCAAGCCGGGGCAATCGCTTCAAGTTTGCTAATTTCAGCCTGTGCATCTTGCTCTACGCGACGTTGCTCACTGCGTTGTTCACGCAAATCTTCTTGCGCGTACTCTAGCGATTCAATTTGCGCAGCATGACGCTCACGCTCTTGCTCGAAACTCAGCTCATCAATCAGCTCAACGTTGTGCTGCTTATGGTAATCTCGGCCCAACTCGCGCGCTTGGCGCTGTTGGTTCAAGCTCCCCTCAAGATCGCGATGTTGCGCACGCCATTGCGCTTCGTTCTCACTGACTTGCTTAGCTTCACGAGCTTGATTAATCACTAGCTTGGCTTGGGCTGCTGCTTGCTCACGAGGCACATCACCTTGGATGCTACGGACTAAACGCAATGCGGTTTCAAACTGCTTAACCGCCGCTGATGACATATCTAATTTATGTTTCAGTGCTAATAGCGTGGTGGTATTTTCGGTTTCGCGATGTTTTAACTCTGAAACTAACGCTTGTGCCGTCTCAGCCGTTAAAGAGTTATCCGCCAACAATTGTTGTGCTTTGCCTAACGCTTCAACCGCTTGTTGATATTGCAATGCACGGGTTTGCTGCATGTCCAACGCTTGCTGGTAATCAGCCAACTGGGTTTTCAGGCTATCGACTTCTTCTTCAGCAACGGTCGCCTGCTCTTCAGACATCAGCACGCGTTCTTGCGCTTCTTCCACTACCATCGCTTGCTCTTCAAGACGCTCACTGAGCTCTTCAAGATCTTCTTGGTAACGGGCAATTTTTTCTTGCTGACGCAGAGCGTTTTGTACTAATTGCAGATGGTCTGATGCCGCTTGGTGATCTTGCTCTAGTGCCGCTTCACCTTCAATCAGCAGTTCTAACTCTTCTTGCACGCGATTTAGCAGGTTGTTTTGCTCAATCAAGCTTTGACGCGAACCAAACAATTCACCACGCAATGACATAGTTTGTTCAATTTTGTTACGGCGCTCATTGGCATGGCGCATGTAATCAGCCGCCACGTAATTAGTCGATTCGGTAATCAAATGTTTGAACAAGTCACGGTCAGCTTGGGTGGTTTTGATCGCTTCGAGCGTCATGCGGTTTTCACGCAGTGCCGATTCCATATCTTGGAAGGCTTTCTTCACCCCGCCGTTTTGTGGCAGTAAGTAGTCACGCAGTGAACGAGTGATCGCACTTGAGATACCACCGTAAAGAGAGGCTTCAATCAGGCGATAGAATTTTGAACGGTCTGCTGAGTTACGCAGTTTTTTCGGGATAACGCCGTACTCAAACATTTGCGCATGGTAATCAACAATCGATGGAAACGCTTTGAATTGCACGCCTTCGTACTGCGCAACGCTCTCTTTCACTTCGTTAATTTGACGCACACGAGCTTGTGTTTCAGACACGCTTTCAATCAGTAGATCGGTTGGTTTTACATGGCTTGGTAAGCCTTGGATCACAAACGGTTTGATATCTACTTTCTTATCACGACCCGCGACCTGCTGTAGCTTCACAGCAAATAATAGACGTTGATTACGAGAGTTAACTACGTCTAGCGCAGCATAACAGGCGCCAGGCTGCAGCTTACCGTATAAACCTTTATCGCGAGAAGCTTGGCTACTGCCCGCTTCTGTGGTGTTACGGAAGTGCAATAGTGTTTGGTCAGGAATAAGGGCGGTGATAAATGCCGCCATCGTGGTCGACTTACCTGCGCCGTTACCGCCTGATAGCGTGGTAACGAGACCATCAATATCAAAAGTACGAGCAAAAAAACCGTTCCAGTTGATCATGGTCAGTGATTGATATTTACCGCGTTGAATCATGCTTCACCCTCTAATTCTTCTTGTTCTTGGTGATCATCGTCATTAAGCAAGCTACCTTGGCTTGGCTCTTGGGTATGAATTACAGCCTCACCATCACGGATCAGACGCAATTGCGCTTCACGCATATCATCACCCACACGAACATCCGCACCAAAGCGGAACACGGCTTCACTGATTCGGAATTTACCGGTTTCACCGATATTGATGATCATGCCAAGACGACGAAGACGACGCAAAGAGGTACGCACTTTATCAAATAGCTTCTCTTTATCGAGATCGGTCCCTGTTGCACGGTTGGTCACTAACTTCATTAACTTATTTTCATCAGTTAATTGCAGCAGTTCGTCGTACAACTCTTGATTGGTGAAAATACCTTCATGAGCCAAACGCTCTGGGCTCAGATATAGGAAACACAGTACTTTGCCCACCAGCATATCAAGCTCAGACAGCACGCTGCGGCTGATCAATGAGGTTGAACGTGGACGCAAGTAGAAGAAGCCTTCTGGTGCTTTTACAAGTTCAGTGTTGTAACGCTGATAAAATAGCGCTAATTCGGTTTCAAAATCTGACAACAAAGCATGGTTATCTAGATCTTCACTTGAAATATGACGCCCGGCACGTAACACGCTATCGAGTGCTGGGAACAGAGGGTTGGAAATCGCTTTTGCCAGTTTTTCTGGCATGTATTCATTAGTATCGGTCGATGACATTTGCTTGTACCTTTGCACCAAATTCGTTGATCGCTTGCCAGTCTGGCTGAACCGCTTGGTAATCCGCTTCGGAGTAACCCATTCTGACGGCTTGGTCGACCACTATTCGGGCTAAATCAAAATGATGAGTGCGAGGATGTTGAGCCAAATAATCGCGCAACACCGTACCTAAATCGATTGGCATGCCACGCTCTTTATGCGCTTTAAGCATCTCACCAATGCGCTCAGACAGCTCATCATTGACTTGTTGAAACTCTTCGTATTCTACTTCTAGTGGCACTTGACCGGTCACTTCATCGTCACGCAGCACAAGGGCTTCATCACGTAAGTCGCTCAGACGCTCAGCGTCGGCATAGGTTAAGAACCAAGGCATATCGAAGTAGTCTTTCATTGATTGGCGCAGACGTGTGCTAAAGGCACGGTTCTTATCCATATCGATCGCGGTACGAATAAACTTATGTACGTGACGGTCGTAACCAATCCAGAGGTCAATTGCTTGCTGACCCCAACGAGTAATGCGGTCAAGCTTCATCTGGAGGCCAAACAAAGTCTCTTCAACAAACTCAAGCTCTTCATCACCGTAGATGATTTCTTGGATATCTAAAATTTGCGTTTGCAGCTCATCACCCGCCGCCTGCAAGGTATCTTGCAACTCACGTAGAGTGGTTGAGGTTTCAGACAATAAAGCTTCACAGTTGTTGATCGCTTCACGCCAATCTTTATTAAGCAGTTCGGCAATTTGCAGTTTAACCGACTGCTGCTGCTCATCCATCACACGCTGGTTAAGATCGATTTGGTCAAAAATTTCGCCTACTGAGTATTTTAGAACCCCGTAAACATTCTTCTTCCAGTGACCGGCCGTGCCGCCTTTTTGCGCCGCTTCAATCGCTTTTGCCATCTCATCGGCCACCATCGACAACTGAATCGATAGCTTAAGACGAGAGAACTCACGGTGACGCACATAGTAATCGGTAATACCAATCGCCAAAGGCGACAAGCGATAAATACTGACACCATCATTGATTTCGCTGGTAAAACGGCTAATTAGACGCTGCTTTACCATTTCATTGATGGCATTGTTCGCTCGAAACGCAGAGGCTTCGCCCGTATCTTCAAATAATCGAGTGACGATAGTGAACGCATCATGGAGTTCACCTTCACCCAATTCTTCATCAAACCGTTTGTTACTCAATACAGAGATCGCGATAAGAAAAGCCAATCTTTCGCTACTTAGGTTCAATGAGAAATCGTGTTGCTTAACCCAGCCGACCAATTCATCAATCGGCTGCTCAGCAACATTGAGAGTCATCTCACTCATTGTTCTTCCTGTTTATCTTTCTTCTTCGCCCATACATGAATGTATCGACCTAGTGAGAGGTAAGGCTCTTGTCGGCACAATTTTTCTTCTAGTGCCAACACATCTTCATACTGGAACTCGCCCATATTTTGGCGATTACCGATGTAATCACTGAAACAGCGAATGCCAGATTTACCACAGATTTCAAAACCCGCCTCTTCGATCCATTGATAGACCTCTTCAGGAATCAAGCCTTTCTGCGGCTGGAGTTTAAATCGTTTACGGTGTGGCATGCCATCTAGCACGTGCGGAATGTTGCCACATACGACATTTTTATAGACCAAACCATGATGGTTATAAAACATCACCGAAGCGATACCATCGGTTTTGACTTGTTCAAGCAATGTTTGCAACGCTGTTTTTGGATCGACCAACCACTCCATTACGGCGTGGAACATCACCAAATCCACTTGGTTATCCATATGCTGAGCAATCTCCTGCACAGGAGAATGGATCAGGCGGTAGCGGTCGAGTAGACCATTGCGTTCTATTTCTTGTTTTGCTAGTTGCAGCATCTCAGAAGATAGATCACACAGCGCCACTTGATGTCCGAGCTTGGCAATCTTTTGCGACATTTGCGCAAGGCCTCCGCCTGCGTCAAGCACTTGCAGGGTTTGAGTCTCGGCGCCCAGTTTGGCGAGCGCTTGCTCAAGATCTTGCCAGACAATGACTTGGCGAATCTCGCCTTTGTCAGAGCCGTATATGTTTTTTGCAAATTTGTGGGCAATATCGTCGAAATTACGGTCTTCAGTCACAGCAGCTTGGGTTATCATGTCTAATCGTCCTGCTATTCTGTCACAAGAAGGGCAGATATAAAGAGGGATTCTCTTAAATTCTCATCAACTGGTGTTTTTTCGGACTATTTAAGTATGTTTGAGCTGAAAAAAGTCGTCTCGTCTTTACTTATGCCTTTACCAGCAATGCTGATCATTGGCTTTATCGGCTTAATGCTGATCATGTTTACAAGAAAGCAGAAAACAGGCTGCCTGATTGTTCTCTTCTCATTTATTGGAATGTTTTTGATCTCATTCCAACCTGTTGCCTCTCGTTTATTGATGCCGATTGAGCGTCAATTTAGCGTTTTTTTACCCGTCGATAAGTCGATCGATTACGTCATGGTGCTAGGCAGTGGTCATGTGGTGGATGATTCCATCCCACCTACCTCTGAATTAAGTCGCACTGGTTTAATGCGTTTGGCCGAAGGCATCCGTATTATGCGTATCTATCCGGGCTCCAAGTTGATTCTGTCAGGTTATGCTGGCGGTTCTGATGTCAGTAATGCACGCATGATGGCCAAAGTCGCTTTGGCTTTAGGTGTCGCTAAATCTGATATTATTTTGCTGGAAACAGCGAAGGACACTTGGGAAGAAGCGCGCCAGGCGGCCGCATTTGTCAAACGCAAAGAAGTGGTCTTAGTGACTTCGGCAAGCCACATGCAACGTGCATTGAATGAGTTTCACTCTGCAGGATTAAACCCATACCCTGCGCCAACCAATTATTTGGCTCAAGATGAGATTCATCAGTTCTGGAGTAAGTACACGCCAAAAGCGATTTACTTGGAACAAACTGAACGTTACTGGCATGAAACGCTTGGTCGTATCTGGCAAAGCTTGCGTGACTGGGCCTCCGATTACGAAGAGCAAAGTATTGAAGCATCACAGAGCAATCTTTAACGTTCACTCAAGTGCCAAAAAAGACTGACTGATGCTGTCGCCACATAGAAAAAGAAAAACCGAAGCCTAGGCTTCGGTTTTTTTATTGTTGGGTTGTTTCAAAGACGATTAATCGCCAGCGAACATATAACCTTCACCGTGAACCGTGACAAAGATTTGCGGGTTCTTAGGGTCGAACTCCATCTTAGCGCGCATACGACGAATCAGTACGTCGATAGTACGGTCGTTAGGCGCATCAACGCGGTGACTGATCATATTAAGAATGCGTTCGCGACTTAGCACTTGGTTAGGGTAAGTTGAAAGCGCAACCAAAAGCTCGTATTCCGCTTTAGTCAGTTTTACTGGCTCGCCGTTACGGCTAAGCGCACGGCGTTGAACGTCAAACATCCACTCACCAAAACGAACTAAATTTGAATCGTTTTTCTGATCAACAACACTACCGGCATTACGCGCTGACGAAATACGCCACAGTAGGTTTTTCACTCGAACTAACAGTTCGCGAAGTTCAAACGGTTTTGTTACATAATCGTCGGCACCCATTTCTAAACCAACGATCTTATCAATGCTATCCGTGCGTCCTGTTACCAGGATAATTCCAATGTCAGACTGACTGCGTAGTTCACGCGTTAACATCAAGCCATCTTCACCAGGAAGATTGATGTCTAGCATGACTAAATCAATCGCATGATTTTGTAGTGTGTCGCGCATCTGCTCGCCGCTTTCTGCTTCGCTGACGGTGTAACCTTCATTTTGAAAGTAGCCAACCAGCTTGCTGCGAGTTACTGCGTCATCTTCTACAACTAGTACGTGATAGCTCATCTAAACCACTTAATTTGCATTGGGAATTGTTTACGACCTACATTCTATTCATATATCGTAACATTTCTAGTATTTGTTACATTAAAATCAAGAAAGATGATTTTTTATTGATTCAAAACAAAACTAGCCCAAGCATTAACATTTTGCCATTTTTGCACTTATTTTGACGCATTGTGTGTTATCCCTATTCATTTTTCTTCGCTAGAATAGTAGGAGAATGAAAATAGGAGCATTGTTTGATGCAAGAGTTAAAAGCGTTTAACGAAAAGCGTGCAGAAATTTACTGGTGGTTCTCTAGCTTATTTGCCAAAGAGCTAACTGAAGCGGATCTAGAGCAATATCAAAGCCCTGAGATTCGTAGCTTTTTATCTGGCCTTGGTGAAAACCCAAGCCTAAAACCAGCCATTGATGATGTAGTGGATGCACTTAACCGTCAGCTAGACCGCGAAGATGGCCAGCTAGAGTTAGCGGCTGACTTTTGTGACTTATTTTTAAAGTCTGATAAAGAATCTGCACTGCCTTATGCTTCTATGTACATCGGCACAACCGGTCTACTGCATGATAAACCAGCGAACGAAATGGACGCATTACTTCAAAAGTACGGTGTTGCGGTTGAACAAGGCTTGAATGAGCCTGCGGATCATATTGCGATTGAACTTGATCTGCTCGGTAACATCATTATTCGTTCAAACGAGCTTGAGCAAGAGCGTCATTTTGAAGAAAGTTTCGTTGAACAAGAAGCCTTTATCCGTCAACACATTCTAAGCTGGGTGGCTAAATTTGCGACCAAATGCAAAGGCTTAGATAAGTTTGGTTTCTACTCTGCCGTTGCGGCGCTGCTGGTTGCGTTTTTAGAGCTTGATTGCCAATACTTAACGGGTGAATGACGCTCAATATCTACCCAATAGGTGTTTGATGCGTTGATGCGTAATGAGTTGATGCTGAATAAATTCGCGAATAACGGCTTTTCTAGGGTTGGTGTGGTGTAATAAAAGTAACGAGTGACACCTCATCCACTCCTTGTTTTAAGTGATTTTTATTCGGCTGATGCCTAATCACTCACCTATCATGGTGGGCATAACAGTATGGGGGACGGGATTTTTATTTGCCCCCAAACGAGATGCGGTCTAGAATCGACAGCGCAAACGATAAAAAAATAATGAATTAAATACAAACCGCTGTAATCAAGCGGTTTTTGTGTTTTTAATACTTTCTGCCAAATTATTCTGATATGTGAATACCGCCGTGGCAGCTAAAGATAGGACAACCCCTTATGGCCACTATTAAAGACGTTGCTCGCCTTGCTGGCGTATCAACCACTACTGTTTCACACGTGATCAATAAAACTCGCTTTGTCGCAGAGACAACGCAAGAGCGCGTGATGGAAGCAGTGAAAGAGCTGAACTATGCACCAAGTGCCGTTGCTCGTAGCCTAAAATGCAATACGACTCGTACCATTGGTATGCTAGTAACTCAATCTACTAACCTATTCTTCTCTGAAGTAATTGATGGCGTCGAGAGCTACTGTTACCGCCAAGGCTACACACTGATCCTATGTAACACTGGTGGTATCTACGAGAAACAACGCGACTACATTCGCATGCTCGCAGAAAAACGCGTTGATGGTATTTTGGTGATGTGTTCTGACTTAACAGAAGAACTGAGCGAAATGCTCAACAACCACAAAGACATTCCTAAAGTTGTGATGGATTGGGGCCCTGAGACCTCTCAAGCAGACAACATCATCGACAACTCAGAAGAAGGTGGCTACCTAGCAACGAAATTCTTGATCGACCACGGTCACAAAGACATCGCTTGCCTAAGCGGTCATTTTGAAAAAGCGGTTTGCCAAGAGCGTATCCAAGGCTTTAAACGTGCGATGAACCAAGCACAACTTGAAGTTAACGAAGATTGGATTCTTGAAGGTAACTTTGAGTGTGACACGGCCGTATTGGCCGCCGACCAACTCGTTGCGATGGACAAACGCCCGACGGCTGTATTCTGCTTCAATGACACCATGGCATTAGGCCTAATGAGCCGTCTGCAACAAAAAGGCATTCGCGTGCCAGAAGACATCTCAGTGATCGGCTACGACAACATCGAATTGGCAGAGTATTTCTCTCCACCACTGACGACAGTTCACCAACCAAAGCGTCGTGTTGGTAAAAACGCATTCGAAATTCTGCTAGAGCGCATTAAAGATAAAGAACACGAAAAACGCGTGTTTGAGATGCATCCAGAAATCGTTGAGCGTAGCACCGTTGCAAGAATCGACTAAGTTAATGATTCAATAAAGATTAGCCGAGGGGCAATCCTTCGGCTAAAGCCTCATAAATGAAAGTTATTCTTGCATAAAGATCACAATTATCCCATATTAATAGACTACTTCCTGACAGAAGTAATTTAATCTTTAGCAGAGCAAATTAAGTCACGCACAGGGCAAACCAAACTGAAAAGTTGGGACGCAAAGCCACCGACCTAAACATTGTAATGATGTACGGCAGCGGGGTTACCGATGGTAGAAATGCAACACGTTAACTGATTACTCTCCAGAAATCTGCATTGACTGCTATTCTCTCGGACCTGATTTGGTGGCGTATATACACATACACCGAGAAAGTACTGAATGGATAAACCAATACTTAAAGACTCTATGAGGCTTTTTGAGCCCTTAGGTCGGATTAAATCTCGCTCTATGTTTGGTGGGTTCGGCATTTTTGCAGACGACACAATGTTTGCATTGGTTGTACACGACAAGCTTCATATTCGTGCCGACGATGCCCTTACTGAGCAGTTTAAGCAACAAGGATTAGAACCGTACGTGTATCACAAACGAGGCTTCCCTGTTGTTACTAAATATTTTGCTTTAAGTGAAGAGTGGTACCAAGACAGTGCAAAAACACTGCAAACGGCTACCGATGCACTCTCTCTCGCTAAGCAAGAAAAGAGCACTCAAGCGAAAACAAAACCAACTCGTATTAAAGATCTACCAAACTTGCGTCTTGCAACTGAACGTATGCTGAAAAAAGCCGGTATCGAATCAGTTGAGAATTTAGAACAAGTGGGTTCAGTTCAAGCATACAAAGCCATTCAAGCCTCACATGATACCCAGGTGAGTTTAGAGTTGCTTTGGGCACTTGAAGGCGCAATTAAAGGCACGCATTGGTCCGTCGTTCCTCAAGCTCGCCGCCAAGAACTGATGTCTCGCCTTGAGCATTGATTTAGAAAATGAATAAATTGAATTAAGCCAGCCATTGTTGCTGGCTTTTTTTTTGAAATTTTTTGCGTGCTTTGAAGTTCCTATATAAAACAACGAGCAAAGAACCGTATTCATGACTGAACGATGCAACAATACGATCGTAAGATGCGTATCTAAGATAGTGAAATTATCGCGCTATAAAATAGATATCTACCAGAGATAAGTGAGAACCAAGATGAATAAAAAACTGATTTTCGGCCTATTGCTGATTGCCATCATAGCGCTACTTATCACTCAATTTGGCGATCAACTCACCCTCGAAAATGCCAAAGCACAACAGGCAGAGTTAGCCTTGTATATTGAGCAGAACTTTGTTCTAGCGGCGGCTGTTTACTTTTTGGCTTATCTTGCGATTACGGCCTTTTCGATTCCTGGCGCGGCCGTCGTCACTCTGCTTGGCGCAGCATTATTTGGCTTTTGGGCCAGCTTAATCTTAGTCTCTTTTGCCAGCACGCTTGGCGCGACACTGGCTTTTCTTAGCAGCCGCTTCTTGCTACGCGATTGGGTACAAAGCAAATTTGGTGACAAACTCTCCGCCATTAATCTAGGGGTGGAAAAAGATGGCGCGTTCTATCTTTTCTCACTGCGCTTAATTCCGGTCTTCCCATTTTTCTTAATTAACCTACTTATGGGCTTAACCCCGATTTCTACCGCGCGTTTCTATTTGGTGAGTCAAATCGGTATGCTACCGGGCACTGCGGTGTATCTCAATGCGGGAACCCAATTAGCACAAATTGATTCACTCTCAGGTATTGTTTCACCTTCGGTATTAGCCTCATTTGCATTGCTTGGCCTGTTCCCGATTGTCGCGAAATGGGTAATGGCTAAAATAAAACAGAGCGACAAAACCTCGAACAAGGCGTCTAACGGAGAGGCTTAGTGAAAATATTTAGTGCAAATAATCCACCACAAGCTCACATTGTCTGTGAGCTTTTGCGTACCAATAATATTGATTGTGAAGTTCGTGGCGAAGGGATTTTCGGCCTACAAGGTGAGTTGCCCTTTGGTGAAGCAAGTGAACCTTACGTGTGGCTACTCGATAGCAGCCAACAAAATAAAGCATACGAAGTTATTACACAGTTTGAGCAGCCACTATCGGCGCCGCCTTGGCATTGTTCAAATTGTGGTGAAGAAAATGAAGGCCAATTTGCTTTATGTTGGCAATGCGGAACATCGCACAGTTCCTAGCGTATTTGTCATAAATTTAAACAAGAATAAACGATAAGAGCCAAGTAAAAGGCCCTTATCTGGTGTAACAGATTACTTCGCCACAATTTGCTGACGAATAAATTCAATCGAATGCTGATTAAACTCGTCTGGTCGTTCGATATTACATACATGCCCACAGTTTGCGATTTCACGTAACTGACTAGAACGGTGCACGGCCACCATCTCTTTGACCGGTTGAATAAACATATAGTCACGATCGCCCATCAAATAAAGCGTCGGGATTGGCAACTCTTTCTCTTTAAAGTATCGCATGAGCGGATTGACATCTGCCGCCAAAATAAACCAGCGTTTAAACTCTTTTTGGCACAGCTTCTTTGCCTCACGAATAAATAGATGCCGCGACTGTTTTTGCGTACGCTGTGGCATCACAATATAAGCAAATAAGCGATACAGCCACATGTAAGGCACGATGTGCTTGCAATAGTTACCGAGCCTCACCAAAAGCTGTGAACGCGTATTCAAGCGTGTTACAGCGCCTCCTAGCACCATTGACTTAACTCGGTCAGAGGCCAATTCAGCCAAATTGCGCACGATGATGGTGCCAAGTGACATACCAACAAAGTGAGCTGACTGAATTTTCAAATGATCGAGCACTTGTAAGATATCCAAGGTCACCGTCTTAAAGGTGTAGCGATTGGTCATGAGATCTTTGAGCAACTGACTCGACTTACCGTGACCACGAAGATCGACCAATAACAAGTTGAAATGGGCTTTGTAAGCTTTGATTTGTTTGAACCATATCGATGAACTGCCTCCAGCACCATGGATGAAGACCACCCACTCTTTGCTCGTTGGGTGAGGATAGGTTTTATGAAACAGCAGAGTATTGCTCATCTATGAGAATTGATTTGGTTTCTATTAGGGATTGGCAGACTACCATAAAGTCATGAAATCTTAATTCAGCTTCGGTCAATTTATGAGGGGTTGCGACGAGAAAAGTGTAAAAAAGGCGTCACTAGACGCCTTTTTAGTCAACCACGTTCAAGGTTTAATGCAAAAGTTAACGAAATGAATCATCCTTTCGTTTGGTTTTACTTAGCGTAACGCTGCGTGATAGAGCGACAGATATTCATCCGCAGCTTGTTTCCAACAAAATTTTTGCTCCATCGCATACAGCTGCACTCGTCTCATCTCTGCTGGGTTTTGCGTGTACAGCAGCAATGAACGTTGCATGATGCTCAGCAATTCCAACGGTTCTGGTTGTTCAAAAACGAAACCCGTCGCTTGCTCTGGTGCACTATCGTAGTCAATCACGCTATCTTTCAAGCCCCCTACTGCACGCACAATCGGCAACGTACCGTAAGCCATGCTGTAGATCTGATTTAGTCCACAAGGTTCAAACTCAGAAGGCATCAGGAAGAAATCTGCCCCAGCTTCAACCCAGTGAGCCAACTCATTGTCGTACGCTTCAACAAAGGCGAACTTTTCACTGTAGCGTTCTGCAATCGCTTTGAGTTGATAAGCGAGTTTAGGATCACCCGTACCGACAATCACAACCTGCACGTCAAGTTTCAAAAATCGCTCAAGAATCGGGATCAAATATTGCACCCCTTTCTGATTGGTCAAACGACAAACCATGCCATACATCGCGATGTCATTTTCAGGCAAACCAACACGTTGCTGAAGCGCGTTTTTACTCGCTTTTTTGCCTTTCAACATGCTCTGCTTGTTGGCTTTGAAATTCACCGGCAAATAATGATCCGTCTCCGGACTCCATGCACTGTAATCACAACCATTTAGGATCCCCACCAAGTCGGCAGAACGCGCTTGAAACTCCTTGGCCATGCCATGGCTGCCAAGTTCCGTTTGCAGCTCTTGCGCATAGGTCGGACTGACGGCATTGATTTTATCTGCCGTCATCACTCCAGCTTTCAGCATCGTAATATGACTATTACTCACCGCAGCATCAGGAGCGTAATGCACTTGCATCTCAGGTAAAGAATGGACTTCTTCATAACTGAACACACCTTTAAATACCGCATTATGAATTGAAATAATGCTCTTAGTATTGGCAAAGTATGGGCATTCAGCATAACGATGTTTGAGCAAATATGGCACAAAGCCAGTATGCCAGTCATTGGCGTGCACGATATCTGGTTGAAAACCGAGCTTGGCCAGCATATCCAAACTCGCGGCACTAAAAAAGGCAAAACGCTCACCGTTATCTGGATAGGCTTGGTTGTACTCTGAGTACATTTCATCACGACTAAAATACTGATCGCACTCGATGGCATAGACGGGAGTTTCACCAACCGACAACTGGCGCACTTTATAAGGTGTATGAGGCCAATGTTCTAACTGCGTTTCCAATAAAATTGGCGCTTGGTCGACATCGGCGATTTTGCGATACGCCGGTATCGCAACTCGCACATCTTGCCCCATTGAACGCAAAGCTTCAGGCAGTGCCTTGGCGACATCCGCCAAGCCACCGCTTTTGATCAAACCATCAATTTCTGATGCAACAAAAAGAATCGACAATTGCTTAGTAGCCAACTTTGACTCCTTTCGGGATCACCACAATGCCTTCGTCCGAGACATGGAAGTGCTTACGGTCTTCTTTTAGATTCACACCCACTTGTGTACCCGGTGCAATATCTACGTCTTTATCAATGATCACACGGCGTAACACACAACCTTCACCGATTTTGACATCACCAAGTAGAATACTTTCACTGATGTCACACGCAGACGCGATATTGCTGCGGAAACCCAACACTGATTTTTCTATTCTTGAACCACGCACCAAACTGCCATTACAAACCAAACTATCAATGATTTGTACACGGCCGTTATCACAGTCAGTAAATGTGGCAGGTGGCAATGGCGGGTAGTACGTGTGCAGCGGCCATTTACGGTTATACAGCGAGAATGGGGCATCTTTGTGCAACAAATCCATGTGCGCTTCCCAGTACGCATGGATGGTACCAACATCACGCCAGTACACTTCTTCTTTTTCACCAGTAATTTGGTTAGTGCTGAAATCGTAAACGAACACATCGCCGCGCGGGAACATCTTTGGAATGATGTCTTTGCCAAAGTCGTGTGACGAATCAGGATTGTCCGCATCTTCAATCAATTCAGCGAACAGCGTTGCTGCTTCAAAGACGTAGTTACCCATCGAAACCAGTGCAAAGCCAGGATCCCCAGGAATTGACTTAGGATTTTGCGGTTTTTCTTCAAAACCGACCATACGCCCTTCCGTATCTACTTCAATTACCCCAAATTGTGAGGCTTGATCGAGTGGCATACGCAGTGCAGAAACCGTCAGTGCCGCTTCTTTCTTTTGGTGGAAATCAAGCATCTGCTTGATGTCCATTTTGTAGATATGATCAGAACCAAAAATACACACTTGTTCAGGTTCTGCCAGTTCCATAAAGCGTAAGTTTTGGTAGATAGCATCTGCCGTGCCTTCATACCAACGTTTCCCCGTACGCATTTGCGCAGGGATAGGATCGATAAAACGGTCAGTGATGCCGTTAATATTCCATCCTTTTTTTAAGTGGTGAAACAACGATTGAGACTTGAACTGAGTTAACACATAAATGCGCATAAGATCAGCATTGATAAAATTGTTCAGCGCGAAATCAATAAGGCGGTAACTACCACCGAAAGGAACCGAAGGTTTACTCCGAGACTCAGTTAAAGGACGCAGTCTTGAGCCCTCACCACCAGCAAGGATCATTCCTAATACACCAGCCATTCGTTATTCTCCATATTATTTTTTATCGTTCGATGCCTAATCTTGGCACCTTTATTCCCTAGTTTGAGCAGCTATAAAAATTCGTTCGGTGTTACGCGGTGTCGCTCCCCCTTATTGATGTGCAAGTTATTGGTTATAAATTATCGTATCTGACAAAGATTACAATTTTAAATACGCTATACCGGCAAATGCTCACAGGTTACTTAATCACCACCTGACCTAGCTCACACATTTGGTAACATTTATCAAAACAATTAACATCTTGAAAACAAGAATGTGATTTGCCTCGCAGGCTACTGAGCAATTTAACAATAACCATCTCGCTTTGGGTTATCAGCCGAAAAACCACACTCTTTCCTCACACACTGTGTTAACAAATTAATATGACAGGCATAAAAAAAGCAGCGATTACTCGCTGCTTTTTCAATTCAATCTAATGATTACTTTTTCTTACGCTTATCGGTAATTTCCCACTTCCCATCAACGAAAAGTGCTGTGTAGCCTGACGGTTTACCATCTACTTCAGAGCGTACATAGTTCTCTTTAGACTTACGACTAAAGCGAACAACCATTGGCAGGCCATCTGGATCTTTCTCTGGCGCGTCCGCTAGGTAGTGGAACTTAGCTGAGATACGATCTTTAAAGCGTTTCAACTCTTCCACCAAAGGCGCACGTGTTTCACGCGATTTAGGGAAAGTACTCGCCGCTAGGAACAAGCCTGACGCGCCATCACGTAGAACAAAGTAAGCTTCTGAATTTTCACATGGAAGTTCAGGTAGGTGTACTGGGTCTTCTTTTGGCGGTGCCACTTCACCATTTTTCAGGATCTTACGCGTGTTCTTACATGTCTCGCTAGTACAGTCCATGTATTTGCCAAAACGACCGTTCTTAAGCACCATGTCGCTGCCACACTTGTCACACTCAACCAGTGGACCTTCATAGCCTTTAACTTTGTATTCGCCAAACTCAACAACGTAGCCTTCACAGTTCGGGTTATTACCACAAACATGAAGCTTACGCTTATCATCAATCAGATAAGCGTCCATTGCTGTTTCACAAATTGGACAACGTTTCTTCGCACGCAGTGCTGCCGTTTCAACGTCTTCTTCAAGTACGTTAATAATGCCTTCTTCGTCACCCAAGTTGATGGTGGTCTTGCAACGCTCTTTTGGCGGCAATGCATAACCAGAACAACCCAAGAACACGCCTGTAGACGCAGTACGAATACCCATCTCGCGTGAACAGGTTGGACACTCAATATCGGTGTAAACGATATGGTTAGGCTTCATGCCACCCACATCTTCATCCAGTTCCGCTTTCTCAAGGTCACCGGTAAAATCAGTAAAGAAGTTATCCAGCACCGACTTCCAGTTGGCATCACCGACTGCAACTTGGTCAAGCTTCTGTTCCATTTTTGAGGTGAACTCATAGTTCATCAACTCATGGAAACTACCATCAAGACGGTCGGTTACGATCTCACCCATCTTCTCAGCGTAGAAACGACGCTGCTCGACTTTCACATAGCCACGATCTTGAATGGTCGAGATGATCGATGCGTACGTTGAAGGTCGACCAATACCACGTTTTTCAAGTTCTTTAACCAATGCCGCTTCGGTAAAGCGTGCTGGTGGCTTAGTAAAGTGCTGCTTCGGCTCAAGATCAACCAAGTCAATTTTATCACCCACTTGAACCGCAGGTAGAATTTGGTCTTCGTTCTTGCCCATTGGACGTTGTACGCGAGTCCAACCATCAAACTTAAGGATACGACCTTTCGCTTTCAGTGTGTACTCTGCCGCTTTGACGCTCACAGTGGTTGAATCGTATTGCGCTGGCGTCATTTGACAAGCAACAAACTGGTTCCAAATCAGGTTATACAGTTTGTGTGCGTCTGCTTCCATAGACACAAGATCTTCAGTTTTCACCGTTACATCTGATGGACGGATCGCTTCGTGCGCTTCTTGAGCGCCCTCTTTGCTACCGTAAACCAGTTTACTCGCTGGCAGGTAAGCCTCACCGTACTCTGAACCAATATACTCGCGTAACGTCTCTACAGCCTCTGAACTCAAGTTAGTTGAGTCAGTACGCATATAAGTGATGTAACCCGCCTCATACAAGCGCTGAGCCAGCATCATGGTCTTTTTAACGCCGTAGCCTAAACGAGTACTTGCTGCTTGTTGCAGTGTTGAGGTGATAAAGGGTGCAGACGGCTTACTTGACGTAGGGCGGTCTTCACGTTTACACACTTCAAAAGCCGCATTTTCAAGCACAGAAACCGCTGCCATGGTGTCCGCTTGATTGGTTGGTTTGAATACCACACCATCTTTCTGCGCCACTTGTAGACGGAAGTCTGTTTTGCTCTGCGTTTGAGTATTGGCGTGGATATCCCAGAACTCTTCAGGGATAAACGCTTTGATTTCGCGTTCACGCTCAACCAATAGCTTCACCGCCACAGACTGAACACGACCAGCCGACAGGCCACGAGCCACTTTTTTCCACAACAGTGGGGAGACCATAAAGCCTACAACACGGTCCATAAAACGACGTGCTTGCTGGGCATTAACGCCATCCATACTAAGTTCGCCCGGTTTTTCAAACGCTTGTTGGATAGCATTTTTGGTAATTTCGTTAAACACTACACGTTTGTATCGCTCTTCATCGCCACCGATGATCTCACGAAGGTGCCATGCGATAGCTTCTCCTTCGCGGTCCAAATCGGTTGCGAGATAAACGCAATCTGCGTCTTTGGCGAGTTTCTGTAGCTCAGCGACTACTTTCTCTTTACCCGGTAAGACTTGGTAATTCGCTTCCCAGCCATTAAATGGATCAATACCCATTTTTTTGATCAGCGATTTACGATCTTTCTCGTGCTTCACACGAGCTTTCTCTTCCGGGCTTAAACCTTTGGTCGATACCGCCGCTGCTTTTTGGCCGGTGCTTTGTCCCGCAGTAGGTAGATCACGTACGTGACCCACACTAGACTTTACGATGAAGTCCTTACCGAGATATTTATTGATGGTTTTAGCCTTAGCAGGCGATTCCACAATAACGAGTGACTTACCCATAACTGACTCTAGTGTCCTTTAGTGACTGATGACGCGAGCTTATCGCACAACATACTTAAAATATTGCTTCTTTTTTTACTATCGAGCGAGATGACCAGAAGATCAATATCTTTTTTTAAAATCACTTTTGACTGCTCGACAAATGCGCGATCTCACTCAAGACGTTAAGTGTGTTTATAAAACCAATTCGATGGTTAGTTCGGTTACGCAATCAATGCCTTACCTTATGAAGTGCCACATACTAAACGTGTGGTTTATATCTCCGCCAACAAAGTAAGCAGATTTATGTAGCCCGTCACAAAACATTTCCACTCAGCACCATGGCTAAAATTGTTATAGGTCATTGGAAAATGCCATTAACTGCACGTACAATCCCTGCCATATCCCGTCAAACCCTCTATTTAAAGGTAATCGTGATGAGCGAAAAGAAAACCATCTCCCAATTTGATCTCCTGCTGATCGCTAACCAAATTATTCAAGCCCACGATGATTATATCGAAGGGATGCGTGCTGATAGCGTAGAAGAAAAAGAAGAAGTTTTGGTCTTTAAAGGCAACTATTTCTTAGATGATAATGGTATCCCAACCGCAAACACGACTGCGGTATTCAACATGTTCAAATACCTTGCACATCATCTGTCAAAAGAGTTTACGTTAGAAAAATAGTCAGTTGATCGAGAATCGAGAATCGAGAATCGAGAATCGAGAATCGAGAATCGAGAATCGAAAGCGTAACATGCGCTTTTGCTTAGAGTAACAGAAAAGGCTGACACGGTGTCAGCCTTTGTTATTTTGAGATTCCCGACTCGGTCGTACCTCCCTCTCGAGAATGACAAACTGACCTTTTACCCACTATTTAGCTAGGTCATTCCTTAACTAGGTCATTCCATAGTGTACGTTAGCACGAGTAGGAAACCTCTATTTTCTTTATTGTCGAAACCAAGCTCTAAATCCAGTGTTCTCGCTTAGCTTAGCAGCTCAAACCCGCCAATTTATCGAAATAATCAGGGAAGGTCTTCGAGGTACACTTGGGATCATTAATCGTCACAGGCGTGTCGCTCAGCGCAACTAGTGAAAAACACATCGCCATGCGATGATCATCATAAGTATCAATCGCTGCGTGTGTCAGAGCCTCTGGCGGCGTAACAATGATGTAATCCTCACCCTCTTCCACAACAGCCCCCACTTTGCGTAGTTCTGTCGCCATCGCAGCCAGACGATCGGTCTCTTTTACGCGCCAGTTGTAGACATTGCGAATTGCTGTCGTACCTTGAGCAAACAGAGCAGTCGTTGCAATGGTCATCGCCGCATCAGGGATGTGGTTAAAGTCCATATCCACGGCAGTAAGCTTACCGACACGTGAAATCACATAATCCTCACCCCATTCAATCTCAGCGCCCATTTTTTCTAACGCGTCAGCAAATTGAATATCGCCTTGAATGCTGTTTTTACCAATGCCGGTTACTTTGATCGCCCCCCCTTTGATCGCCGCTGCTGCGAGGAAATATGACGCAGAAGAAGCATCACCTTCGACTAAAAAGTCACCTGGAGAAACGTATTGCTGACCCGCTTTAATGGCGAATTGTTGATAAT
Organism: Vibrio scophthalmi LMG 19158; assembly: GCF_000222585.1. Lineage (GTDB taxonomy): Bacteria > Pseudomonadota > Gammaproteobacteria > Enterobacterales > Vibrionaceae > Vibrio > Vibrio scophthalmi. The sequence continues at coordinate 53,530 of NZ_AFWE01000226.1, forward strand.
TGCGGTTTTCAACTTCAACACCAAACTGAGCCATGATATGCAAGGTAATATCGATATAAGGTTTCGACACCAAATCACCGACAATGTTGATAACAACATCGTCTTTGGCCAGTGGTGCTGACATCAAAAACGCAGTGAGAAACTGGCTTGAAATTGAACCATCAATTTCAACGCTGCCACCGTTTAAACCGCAGCCAACAATCTTGATGGGTGGGTAATTTTCGTTCTCAAGATAGCTAATTTCAGCGCCCGCTTGGCGCAACGCATCGACTAAGTGGCCGATTGGGCGCTCTTTCATGCGTGGTTCGCCAGTCAGTACATACTCACCAGAGCCCAAACAAAGGGCGGCCGCGAGTGGACGCATCGCTGTACCGGCATTGCCTAGGAAAAGCTCTAACGCTTGGGCTGCATTATCCCCTGTCCCTGTAAACGCACCGCCCAGGCCATCGACTTCACACACCGTTTTATCATCGGATAAACGATAGTTAACCCCTAACGAAGTTAACGCATTGAGCATGTGGCGAATATCATCGCTATCTAGCAAATTCGTTAAACGTGTGGTTCCTTGCGCAAGAGCCGCCAGCAGTAAAGCGCGATTTGAAACACTTTTAGAACCTGGTAAGTTGACCTCACCATCGACTTTATTGATTGGTTGTAATGTAAGGCTTTCCATTTGAGACTACTATTCCTTGCTCACCCAGCATCCTTAGGGTGATGAAAAATTCTTCGTACTGGCAGACTAACGAAAAACCGCCGTTAAAACCAGAGTAAATCCCGTTTTAACGGCAGGAAAAATCATCCGTTTATGCCGCTCACGTTCAATTAATTAGTACTCTTTATCCACTCTGACACCATCATTGAAGTAGAGAATCCTAACTGGGTCGTTACGTTGAAAAATCATTGAACTATCGACATCTTGAATCACGTTAATCAGCCGTTTATCGTCGGTCAAAATAAGCAATTCCACCAAACGATATTCGATGCTGTAGCTTTGATTGGCACGGTTACGCGCCACACTCGCCCCAGCGACCGCCCCCACAGCCGTCGCGACTTCTTTGCCTGAACCGCCACCAAATTGGTTACCGACCAGCCCGCCGACCACGGCACCTAACAATGTTTCCCACCCGTTACCTTTTGACTCGACAATCTCTTGTTGAGTGATATAGCGGACGGAATCTATTTTACCGAAAACAACCTCATTCACCGGACGAGCCACATTCCTTTGATATGCGGCATTGGCAAACAGAGGAAAAATCAATAATATCCATACCCACTTCTTCATCATACTGAACACCTCTTGATGGCTATTTATCTGACAGAACTCGACCCTAACGACTTGAGCTTCCCGTCGCCATTTGACGCATTGAATGATCCCAACGGCTTATTGGCTTTTGGCGGTGATCTGTCGGCCGCTCGCTTATTAACAGCTTACCACAATGGTATCTTTCCATGGTATGGCCCGGATGAGCCGATTTTATGGTGGAGCCCTTCCCCACGAGCGGTGTTCAAGCCTGATATTTTTAAACCCTCGAAAAGTTTAAAAAAATTTCAGCGTAAGCATCAATATCGCGTCAGTATCAACCATGCGACAGAGCAAGTGATAGACCAATGCGCGGCAATGAGAAGCGCTGAAGAGACTTGGCTCAATGAAGATATGCGTCGAGCCTATAAGCAATTAGCACAACAAGGCCGATGCCACTCTGTCGAAGTATGGCAAGAGAACCGTTTAATTGGGGGCTTGTATGGCCTTTCTATTGGCCAGCTATTTTGTGGCGAATCGATGTTTAGCCTCGAGAGCAATGCATCAAAAATTGCCTTGTGGTATTTCTGCTCCCATTTCTACCAACACGGGGGGCAATTAATTGATTGCCAAGTTTTGAACGAGCACACTCAATCTTTAGGTGCATTTGAATTAGAACGCGAAAGCTTTATTCAAAGCCTGCTATCCTTAAGATATCAAGCTCTTGACGAGCATTGCTTTCAACCACAATGGCTTCATTTACCCGCTGAGATATGAGATGAGTTCTGACTTGCAGCAAATTCGTATTGGTCTGACCGATAACCACCCATGTAGCTACCTGCCTAATCGACAGGAGCGCGTTGCGGTGGCACTAGAACCGGCATTGCATAGTTCATCGAACTACGAAGTTTTACTCGCAAATGGATTTCGTCGCAGCGGCGATACCATTTATAAACCGCACTGTGAATTATGCTCAGCCTGCCAACCCATTCGTATCTCAGTACCGAATTTTGAACCATCGCGCAGCCAAAAGCGGCTTTTAGCGAAAGCCAAAACCATCACTTATCAATTGAAAGAAGAACTGGACAATGAGTGGTTCGAACTCTATAACCGATACATTGAAGTTCGTCATCGTAACGGCAGCATGTATCCAGCGAATCGTGATAGCTTCGCTCAGTTCTCTCATTGCACTTGGCTGAACACTCAGTATCTACACATCTATGATAATGGCCGGTTGATTGGCATTGCAGTGACCGACATTCTCAGTAACAGCGCCAGCGCGTTCTATACTTTTTTTGACCCACACAGCGAAATTTCACTGGGTACTTTGGGGGTATTACTGCAAATTGATTATTGTCGTAACCAAGGAAAACAGTGGCTTTATCTGGGGTATCAAATCGATGAATGCTCGGCCATGAATTACAAAGTCCGCTTTCAACCTCATCAAAGGCTAGTAAATCAGACTTGGCAGGGGTAGAATACGCCCCAACTTTACTTAATTCATTTTTATCGGTACGACTAAGCCGGTTGAAATTGTCCATTTGAAAAAGAGGAATAAATGGCTAAAGAAGACGTAATTGAGTTGCAAGGTACAGTCCTTGATACTCTTCCAAACACAATGTTCCGTGTTGAGTTAGAAAACGGTCACGTAGTTACTGCTCACATCTCTGGTAAAATGCGTAAGAACTACATCCGTATTCTTACTGGTGACAAAGTAACTGTAGAGATGACTCCATACGACCTATCTAAAGGCCGCATCGTCTTCCGTGCTCGTTAATCTTTAGATTTACGAATACAACAAAAAACGGAGCCAGTGGCTCCGTTTTTTGTTTTTTGTGCGAAAAGATCTTACTGACCTAGTGCTTCTTTATAGTGCTGACGGCAAACCGAAACATAACGGTCATTACCACCAATCGCCACTTGATCACCTTGAGCAATCGCATTGCCATGCTCATCCGTACGAATCACCATGTTTGCTTTACGACCACAATGACAAATAGTTTTAAGCTCTACCAGCTTATCTGCCCACGATAGTAGATACTTACTACCTTCAAATAGCTCACCCAGAAAATCAGTACGAAGGCCGTAGCATAAAACAGGAATATGCAGTTTATCGACCACTTCCGTTAGCTGATATACCTGCTCTTTCGATAAGAACTGACATTCATCAATCAAAATACAATGACGTTTTTCTTCGCTATTAAGCGTTTCAATCGCCTTAAACAAATCCGTTTCTGGTTTGAATAAAAAAGCATCTGACTGCAAACCAATGCGCGAACTCACCTTACCAATACCGTAACGATCATCTAATGCCGCAGTGAAAATCACTGGGTTCATGCCACGCTCTTGGTAATTAAATGAAGATTGAAGAAGCGTCGTAGATTTACCCGCATTCATTGCCGAGTAATAGAAGTACATCTGAGCCACGAAAAATATCCTATAGAATAGACAAATCGGATAGAAAAAAGGGCTGACGACTCAGCCCCTTAAAATTATTTATACACCCACTAACTTAATTGATGTGGATATTATTTACGACGCCAGGTTGTGCCCTCTGCGCCATCTTCCAACTCAATACCCATCTCGTTAAGCTTATCACGCGCTAAATCCGCGTTAGCCCAATCTTTCGATGCGCGTGAGTCGTTACGTAGCTTGATCAATGCTTCAATTTCAGCCACTTCATCATCGTTACCCGCATCACCTTTTAGGAAAGCTTCTGCATCTTGATGGAGAATACCAATCACTTCCGCCATTTGGCGCATAACAACGCCTAGAGCACTTGCTTGCTCAATGTTTTCTGCTTTAAGACGGTTGATTTCACGCGCCATATCAAACAGTACTGAGTAAGCTTCTGGTGTATTGAAGTCATCGTTCATCGCGTCATTAAAGCGTGTTTGGTACTCATCACCACCCGCCGCTTCAACTGACAAATCGAGACCACGTAATGAGGTGTATAGACGCTCAAGTGAAGCGCGTGCTTGATTGAGGTTTTCTTCGCTGTAGTTTAGTTGGCTACGGTAGTGACCTGACATCAAGAAGTAACGCACGGTTTCAGCGTCGTAATGACCAAGCACATCACGAATAGTGAAGAAGTTGCCTAGCGATTTAGACATTTTCTCTTTATCAACCATCACCATACCGCTGTGCATCCAAGTATTCACATACTGGGTGTTATGCGCGCAGCACGATTGAGCGATTTCATTTTCGTGGTGTGGGAATTGTAGATCAGAGCCACCACCGTGAATGTCGAAATGGTTACCTAGAATCGCCGAATTCATTGCTGAACATTCGATATGCCAACCCGGACGACCTGCGCCCCATGGTGATTCCCATGTAGGCTCACCTGGCTTAGACATTTTCCATAGCACGAAGTCTAGCGGGCTACGTTTAGCTGATTCGATATCAACACGCGCACCAGCTTGCAGTTGATCAAGATCTTGCTTAGACAGTTTGCCGTACTCATCGAACTTGCTCACTTCAAACATCACGTCGCCGTTACTTGCCACATAAGCAAAACCGCGTTCGATCAGTTTCTCAACCAATGCAATAATTTCTGGAATAAATTCTGTTGCACGCGGCTCAATATCTGGACGCTTCATATTCAACGCGTCAAAGTCTGCGTGCATTTCACCGATTAAACGCTCAGTCAGTGACTCACAGCTTTCGCCATTTTCATTTGCGCGCTTGATGATCTTGTCATCGATATCCGTGATATTACGAACGAAAGTCAAATCGTAACCAAGGTAACGCAAGTAGCGTGAAACCACGTCAAATGAAACGAACGTGCGGCCATGACCGATATGACAGAGATCGTAAATGGTTACCCCACAGACATACATGCCGATTTTGCCAGCATTGATTGGTTTGAATTCCTCTTTCTGTCTTGTGAGTGTGTTATATATTTTTAACATGATCTCTATGCTTTATCTGGGTGAAACAAAATAGTGGTTCAGTATATCAATTCACACTTGATTAGGTAATCCCTCAAACGGTTAAAAAGCCATCATTAGCGCCTATACTGATGTGTGAACCCCTTCTTTTCACGTATTAATGTCTGAAAAGTTAAGATAGAATCTTCAGCTCAAATCAAAAAACATCGGTTAAGGATACAATCATGATCACCCTTCACACTAATTTTGGTGACATCAAAGTTAAGCTAGACACTGAGAACGCTCCAGAAACAAGCGCAAACTTCCTACAGTACTGCCGTGATGGTTTTTACGACAACACACTATTCCACCGTGTTATCGATGGTTTCATGATTCAAGGTGGTGGCATGGAGTCTGGCCTACGTGAAAAGGCGACTCGTGCAACAATCAAAAACGAAGCTAACAACGGCCTAAGCAACAAAGTAGGTACGCTAGCAATGGCTCGTACTATGGAACCGCATTCAGCAAGCTCTCAGTTCTTCATCAACGTGAGCAACAACACTTTCCTAGATTTCCGTAGCGAAAGCCTAGACGGTTGGGGTTACTGTGTATTTGCTGAAGTAGTTGAAGGCATGGACGTAGTAGACCAAATCAAAGGTGTGAGCACTGGCTCTTACGGAATGCACCAAGACGTACCACTAGAAGACGTGGTTATCACTGGCACGACTATCGAAGCATAATCGTCAATAAAGGGCGCTTTGGCGCCCTTTTTATTTAGCTCTACAGGTATCATGACTACTCTCTTTATCTCCGATCTACACCTCTCGCCAAACACGACCGAGATCAATCACTGTTTTACCCAGTTTATGCGTAACGAAGCCATTCATGCTGATGCGCTGTATGTGTTGGGTGATCTGTTTGATTTTTGGATAGGTGATGATGACCGCAGTGAGTTTGCTCAGCAAATTCGTGCTGAATTCAAACAGCTCACCAATCACGGCGTGCCTTGCTTTTTTGTCAAAGGTAATCGTGACTTTCTTGTCGGTCAGCGCTTTGCCAAGCAAACGGGCGTTACGTTACTGGGTGATGAAACGGTGATCGACCTGTATGGGCGCAAAGCAGTGATCTTACACGGTGATACACTCTGTACCGAAGATACCCAATACTTGGCATTTCGTGCCAAAGTGAATCAACCTTGGCTGCAATGGGTATTCAATCGCTTACCAATGACGCTTAAACGAAAAATCGTTGGTAAAATTCAGCAAGGCGCACGTGATACCAAGAAGTCAAAATCACTGACTATCATGGATGTTACGCAAAGCGAAGTGGAAGATGTCATGATCGCACATGGTGTCGATTTGATGATTCACGGCCACACCCATCGCCCAAATACCCATCACTTTACGAGCAGCAATAACCAATCGATGACCCGTATTGTACTGGGTGACTGGTATGACCAAGGCTCCATTTTGTGCTGTGACACGGAAAATTTGACATTAGAAACGCGCCCTTTGCACAGCAATGAGTGTTAGTTTGAACTAGTTCAAAGCAAAACTTCACGGTATCCCTATCATCGCCCTGAAATAGAAATTAGGTTGATGTCTCTCTTGAAGTATTCTTATTTTGCACGCCAACCGATATTGAACCGGGAAAAACAAACCATCGGTTACGAGCTATTGTTCCGAGATGGTCCAAGCAACACTTTCCCCAATATCGATCCCGAACTGGCGACCAGTCGTTTATTGTCTGATCATATGCTGACCACCCAAAGTGAAACCTTGGGTGACAAACTCGGCTTTATCAATTTTCCCTATGCCAGTTTGATCAAGCAGCTACCTAGCCTGTTCTCCGCCGAGAATATGGTGATTGAAATCCTTGAAGATTGCCAGCCAACACCAGAGTTGTTGGCGGCAGTACGTTCGCTACATCAACAAGGCTATACCCTAGCGTTGGATGACTTTATTCCCAATAAAGAATGGCGCGAGTTTCTGCCTTACATCTCAATCATTAAATTCGATATCCATGTCGTACCGATTGAAAAAGCCAAGATCTATATTGATAGCTTGAATAAGTACAACATCGAATTTCTCGCTGAAAAAATTGAAACACACCAAGAATACCAACAAGCACTACAGGCGGGCTTTGTTTACTTTCAAGGTTACTTTTTTGCCAAGCCTGAAATGGTACAAAAGAAAGCTTTAGAGCCATCGTTTATGACGGTGATTGAACTGATCACTGAAATATCTCAAGATCAGCTGGATTTCAAAGTGTTGGAGCATTTGGTTTCCAAAGACGTCACCTTATCGTACAAATTGCTGCGCTACGTCAACGCGTCGGCCATGGTCAGCAACAAGATCCACTCCTTCAAACAAGCACTGATTTACCTCGGTGAAGACCGACTGCGCAAATTTATCTCTCTCGTCGCCCTTTCGGCCACGCAAGAAGGTAAACCGGATCATCTTTATACCTTGTCAATTCAGCGCGCGAAATTCTGTCAACTGTTAAGCCAGCAAATGCGGTTGAGTAAGACACCTAAGAAGAGCCATGCGTTTTTAACCGGCATGTTTTCACTGCTCGATTCATTGCTCGATCGCCCTTTAGAAGACATTCTCAATGATGTGCCGATCGACGATGCGATCTTTCAAGCTCTGATCGAAAAACGCGGCGTGTTAGGCGGGCTATTGATGTTGGTCAGCGCTTACGAAAAAGCACATTGGGATAAAGCCGCCAGCATTAGTTTTAAACTCAAACTCAGTGACCAAGCCGTTGCCAAAGCTTATCAAGAATCAATACGCTGGACAGCAGAACTGGTTGAAGTGCAGTAGCGCTTTACTCTCAGCGAGTGGCTCAATACACTAGCGCCAATTTCAGCTTAACTAATGGTACTCGTATGAGTCATTGTCCTTGCGGTAACCCAACGAATTACGAACAGTGCTGCCAACCTGTTCACCTTGATCATCACCAAGCTAAAACGCCAGAGCAACTGATGCGTGCTCGTTACAGTGCACACGTAAAAGGTTTGGTCGATTTTGTCGTAGCAACCTATCACCCAAGTTGCGAAGCCGAAGCACAACGTGACGCCATCGCAGACTCAGTAAACAGCAACTGGCTCTCACTCGATGTACTCGGCAGCGAAGATGGTCAAAACAGCGACGAAGGTTTTGTTACATTCCAAGCTTATTTTGAACAAGAAGACGACGAGTTTTGCCTTGAGGAACGTTCACGCTTTGTACGTGAAAACGATCTTTGGTACTACATTGATGGGGAATATGCCGAACAAGCTGCCGAGCCACAAGATGAAAGATTGTCACAACCAATCAAAAGTCTCAAAGTGGGGCGAAATGACCCATGCATTTGTGGCAGCGGTAAAAAATTTAAGAAGTGCTGCGGATAATTAAACAAAAAAGGTAGATGATTGTGCATCTACCTTTTTATTATCGACAACTTGACGTTATTCACTGTCATTTGGGTTAACACGAACAATATCGGATTGTTGTTTCTGAAATTGCTTTTTCAGCTCCGTTTTGGATTTAAAGCTAATTTCGCCTCCCTGAGCAACCGTCATATGCTGAGCTTCCTCATTGTGCTTAGCTTGATAGAGCATGACGGCTTGCATACACGAATCACGTTGTTGTTGAGAAAGTACGGTTCCTTCTGGCCACTTGCCTGTCTCAACGGCAAAAAGTAAGCGTTGGTAAGCATCAGGCGTTATGGCATTGACTAACTGCTCTGCGTCCATGAGTTATCCTTCTTATCATCGTTATGAGCAAAACATAACTGGCTCGCTATATGAGTCAAGACAAGAACCCAGAATAAGCGTATCTGATCACAAGCATTGAAATTATGAATAGACTCAAGTTGGCAACCACCATTGGCTTAGGTTTTCTCCTCAGCGGATGTTTTGAAGGACGAAAAAATACCGAGCAACTTTGTGCAGAAAACCCTGCACTCCGCTGTGAACTACTCAATATGGATGATGGACAATGTCGTGTACCACGCACAGACTTAGTTTGGCATCGCTTTGAAGTGCTGAAAGATCCCTCGGATATCAACAAAATTCGCGAGTATCATTTCTTGGCTGACTATAAAAAGTGTTTGACGTTAGCTGCACAAATTCAGCCGATGGATCAAAATAACCGCAAAGAAAAACGCTTTACCTCACAGATGAATGTCACGGATGATCAAGTTCGCTTAATTAACGAGTTAAAGCAATCAACCTCGCCTCAAGCGCTCTATTTCCTCTGGAGCCAAGAAGGTGATGAACAGGCACAGCGTCAATTTTTGCAACTTGAAGGGACACAAGCACTAGAGAGTGCCGAAATGCAATATGCGTTAGCTACCTTCTATACCAGTCGTGATGCTGAGAAGACGCTCTACTTACTTAACCGCTCACTTGAATTAGCGGATGGTACACAGCCCAATATTGATGCAATCAAAACACTGGCCAGTATCAACTTCCAGCAAAACCGCAAAGAGTTGGCTTATATATGGGCACTCGTCGCCAGTCACTTCGATGTCAAAACCGCCTCAGCCAATAATCGACAGTTAATGTATGGCTTTAGTGAAGACAAATATCAGCAACTGAGTGATATTGCAGATAAGGTGCACAATGCGATTGAAGATGGCAAATATACCACCAGCATGATCCCACAATATGAGTGAGCACAATATGAGTGAGATCGACGCTAACGGAACGAGTTAACTGATCGTTCCACCTGAAAGATTCAAACAAACAGCGGTGATTTATTCACCGCTTTTTTGTTGATTGTTGAAAATTAACGACACAGAATTGACACAGAATCGTTCACCCGTCGTTGGTGGACCATCGGGAAAAACGTGACCTAAATGGCTATCGCAACTGGCGCAGCGGATCTCAGAACGAACCATTCCGTGACTCAAGTCTTGTAAATAACGAATCGCTTGGTCGTCAATCGGGGCATCAAAACTTGGCCAACCACACCCTGAGTCGAACTTATTATCCGATTGAAAGAGTGGCGCTTGGCAACACGTACAGGAATAAACCCCACTTTCTCGGTTGTGTAACAACTTGCCACTAAAAGGGGCTTCAGTCCCCTGCTCTCGACAAACTCGAAACTCCTCATCAGACAAGCGATCGCGCCAGTATTCATCTGGCTTTGAAACCTTTTCAATTTCTCTTTTCATTCGCTTACTCCTTTGTTTACTAATCTAATTTTACCTAGATTATCGCTAAAAATTTACCTTTATCGACCTTTTGTAGCACATACTTTCTCACCGTGATAGAGTAGTCCAACAGCTGGCTAAGATTTAGTCATGCGACCATTTTATGTCAACTGGCAGCTGAAAAAAGTAAATATCCGTATAAAAGATAACCATTTGCGACTAATTGTGAAAAAAAGCGTCGCTTTTTTTTGACATTAAACAAGTTAAGTCCGATTATCTCTTGCAGACATTTACTGGATTCTGTAATTTTACTACCAGTTATCTTTAATCAGAAATTAAGTTGTGGAGCAGCTATAATGACTATCAAAGTAGGTATTAACGGTTTTGGCCGTATCGGTCGATTCGTATTCCGTGCAGCGCAAGAGCGCAACGACATCGAAGTTGTAGGTATTAACGACCTTATCGACGTAGAATACATGGCATACATGCTGAAATACGACTCAACTCACGGCCGTTTCAACGGTACTGTTGAAGTTGTAGACGGTAACCTAATCGTTAACGGTAAAACTGTACGTGTAACTGCAGAGCGCAACCCTGAAGATCTAAAATGGGATGCAATCGGTGTTGACGTAGTAGCAGAAGCTACTGGTCTATTCCTAGACGACGCAACAGCACGTAAGCACATCACAGCTGGCGCGAAGAAAGTTGTTCTTACTGGTCCATCTAAAGACGCAACTCCAATGTTCGTTATGGGCGTAAACGATTCAACTTACGCAGGCCAAGACATCGTTTCTAACGCTTCTTGTACTACTAACTGTCTAGCGCCTATCGCTAAAGTTCTAAACGACAACTTCGGTATCGTTTCAGGTCTTATGACAACTGTACACGCTACTACAGCAACTCAAAAAACTGTAGACGGTCCTTCAGCTAAAGACTGGCGCGGTGGTCGTGGTGCTTCTCAGAACATCATCCCATCATCAACTGGTGCTGCTAAAGCAGTAGGCGTTGTTCTTCCTGAGCTAAACGGCAAACTAACTGGTATGGCTTTCCGCGTACCAACTGCTAACGTTTCTGTAGTTGACCTAACTGTTAACCTAGAGAAAGGCGCATCTTACGAAACTATCTGTGCAGCAATGAAAGCAGCATCAGAAGGCGAACTAAAAGGCGTTCTAGGCTACACTGAAGACCAAGTTGTTTCTCAAGACTTCATTGGCGAAGTTCAAACTTCAGTATTCGATGCTAAAGCTGGTATCGCTCTAACTGATAACTTCGTTAAAGTTGTATCTTGGTACGACAACGAAATCGGTTACTCAAACAAAGTTCTAGACCTAATTGCACACATCTCTAAGTAATTTCTTAGATAGCAATTAGCGAACTTTTCTTTGAGAAAAATCGTGAAAAAAGGCGGCTCTTGAGTCGCCTTTTTAGTATCTAAAAAGTAGTAAATTTCATTTAAAACACTGACTTTTATCGAAATTATGTCCTATTGGCTTTTCATCTCTCATCGCTTTACACCACAATGGCCAACAGAATCTAATTTTCAAATTCGAGGACTCATTTATGAACTTGTCTCAATTGCCTGCAATCGCAGTTCTCTCTGACAACGTCACTATCGTTCAGCATGGCGAAGTAAAAATTGTGCGTGTCATGCATGACAAAGCCGTGGCTGGTATCTCACTACTGGGTGGTCATGTCGTGTCTTATCAACCAACAGGTCAAGAAGATCTTATTTGGATGAGCAAAGCGGCAATTTTTGATGGCGAAAAGGCACTGCGTGGCGGTATTCCAGTCTGCTGGCCTTGGTTTGGTCGTATTGCTAACCCTGCTCATGGTTTTGCGCGTAGCAAAGAGTGGGAATTAGTAGAACACCGTGAGAATGAGCATGGTGTGATTGTTGAGTTGGCATTATTCCCAAGCGAAGACACTCTCAGCATTTGGCCTCACCTATTCGATTTACGTTTAGTGATGGAAGTGGGCGATGAGCTCAAAGTGACTCTTAAAGTACGTAACATCGACGATCACGCTTGGACCTTCTCAGGTGCGTTACACACTTACCTTAACATCAGCGAAATCACGCAAATGCAAGCGACAGGTATGGGTGCTGAATACATTGATGGCCTACAAGACAACAAAGTGTGCCAAGGTGGCGACACACTCGAGCTGACTGCGGGTATTGACCGCGTTTACACCCAACCTGAAGCCGTCATCAAGGTCGAAGATAAGGTGCTTGACCGCACTTTGCATATTACCAATAGCGGTCATAACTCGGCGGTATTATGGAATCCGTGGATTGAAGTGGCGACCGACATGGCTGATATGGAAAACGATGGCTACAAAACTATGTTCTGTGTTGAATCGACTATTCACGCGCCGACCATTGACGATGGCATCACACTCCAGCCGAACGAAACACACGAGCTAAGCACCATCATCTCAGCTTAAACGTCTCCCTGCCCTCAGGCAATACAGTGCTATTTTCCAAGAGCCAGCGATCATGCTGGCTCTTTTGTTCTATTGGCAAAAAAATCCAGTTTGCCAAGCTTTTGCCGCAGCCGGTTTCTTGCTAGACTCTGCCGCCTAACTTTATCCGTTGAGATCGTTATGTCTTATCAATGTCCTCTCTGTCACCTGCCGCTTGCTTTTGCTGAGCGAACTTACCGTTGTGCTAACAACCACGGTTTTGATCTCGCCAAAGAAGGTTATGTCAATTTGATGCCCGTGCAGCACAAACGCTCAAAAGATCCAGGCGACAATAAAGAGATGATGCAAGCGCGTCGTCGTTTCTTAGAAAAAGACTACTACCAACCGATGAAGCAAGCTGTTGCACAACTGTGCGCACAGTATCTTGTGGATAGCGAACATCAGTTGCTTGATATCGGTTGTGGTGAAGGTTACTACACCGATGAAGTGGCTACGGCACTTACTGCTCAATCAGCCGATGCTGCTGTTTTTGGCTTAGACATTTCTAAAATTGCGATTCGCTTTGCGGCAAAACGCTACCCGAACTGTCAATTTAGCGTTGCGTCGAGCCATCGCCTGCCGTTTGCAGATCACAGTTTAAATGGCATCTTGCGTATCTATGCACCATGTAAAGCTGAAGAGATGGCTCGCACCCTAACCGACAATGGTGTCGTGATCACCGTGACACCTGCCGGTCGCCATTTATACCAACTGCGTGAACACATCTACCAAGAGATTCGCCTGCACAACGAAGAACCAGAGCAATTGGAAGGCTTCACGCTTGAGCATGAACAAAAGCTCAACTATGTGATGAACTTAGCTCAAGGTGATGGCTTTGATTTGCTGCAAATGACACCGTTTGCGTGGAAAGCCAGCGACGAATTGCGCGAGTTACTGAAAACCGCACCGCACTTTGATTGTGAAGCGGACTTTATGATCCGTGTTTATCGTAAAGCAGTCTCACAATAAGCGGCTCAAAATCATAGTGGGATACGTCTCTTCTAAGCCTTACTGGGTCTCATATCGGACCTAGTCGGGCTTAGAATTCTCTTATAAGCTATTCTTAAACATCATTCTCTTATACATAGTTCTCATATACATGGTTCTATTACACATAATCCTCTTGCCAAAATAGCGCTCCACAGTACATATTGATATCCACAAATGCCTACACCACAGGCACAGCTAAGTTGGCGCGTTTTTTGCTCACAAAAAGTTATCGCTCCAACGAATATTTCCCACAAGTTTTATTCATCTTGGTCGATATAATGATTGAGGACTGTGATAGGAGACATTTATGACACCGGTAGGCATGGAGCCAGCAAAGCTGACACCAACCCAGCAAGTCAAACCTCAAGCGAAAACGGCAGATGTGACCACCAGTTCTACACCACTGAAAGTAGAACAAAATAAAGTCACGCTGTCCGATGAAGGTAAAGCTCTGTTAGCGGCATTAAAAGAGATTGAAAAAGAGAGTGCTCCAGAGAAAACAGTTGGCGATAAAGTCGAATCTTTTGCTGCTGGTGCTCTTGGCATGGATCACCCAGATACCATCAAAGAAGAAGATGATGACTCCTATTCTGCGGGGCAATTTCTTTCCGCTGCGGCAACGGTTGGCGGCCTTCTACTCATGCTTGCCTGATCCCACAGATCAGGCCGGCTTGTTCTTTTTTATTAATCGTCACGAATCAATTTGCTGTTTGTCATGAAAATGAGATCGCCATCATAATAGTTACTTAATTGCCTTTATGGATAAAGCAAACTATGAAAAATGACTTTTCATTGATCGACAAACCTACCTTTTTTGGTGCGATTGCACTCTTACTCATGATTGTTGTACCACTGATCTTGTTCCCTGAACAAGGTGCAGATTGGATCGCGGTAGCCAAAACCTTCATGACCGATAAACTCGGCTTCCTCTATCTCGCCTTAGGCATCAGTGCCTTATTCTTTATGATCTATGTCATCTTTAGTGATATGGGGCAGATCAAACTTGGCGAAGCTGACGAAAAGCCAGAATTTTCCACCATGTCTTGGGCAGCAATGCTGTTTTGTGGTGGTATCGGCGCCAGTATCCTTTACTGGGGCTGCATCGAATGGGCTTACTACTACCAATCACCGCCTTTCCAACTGGAACCGGGCAGTGAGGAAGCGGTACGTTGGGCTGCCACTTACGGAATCTTCCACTGGGGACCTATTGCTTGGTCAATTTACTTGATCCCAGCGCTACCCATTGCTTACTTCTTCTATGTCCGTAAACAACCTGTTCTTAAAGTTTCTAGCGCACTGATGCCCGTTCTTGGCGAAGAGCGCAGCAAAGGTGCCTGGGGTAAGATTGTTGACGTCCTATTCATCTTTGGCCTACTTGGTGGTGCTGCTACGAGCTTAGGTCTTGCTGCGCCACTGATTGGTGAAGGTTTACACTACTTATTCGGCATGCCGAAAAACACCTTCAGCCAAGTCTTAGTACTGCTAGTGTGTACCGCTATTTTTGCCTACTCTTCCTATGCTGGCCTAGAAAAAGGCATTAAGATCCTCAGTAATATAAACTTCTGGGGTGCAATGGGGCTATTGGCATTCGTGCTGGTTGCTGGCCCAACCATCTTTATGCTGGAAACCGGGCTCGATTCCCTGGGTCGCATGCTGTCTAACTTCTTTGTGATGGCGACTTGGGCTGAACCATTTGGCGGCTATGGCTCGTTTGAAGATACTCACTTCCCACAAGATTGGACTATCTTCTACTGGGCATGGTGGCTGGTTTTTGCACCAAGTATGGGGCTATTTGTCGCTCGTATCTCACGCGGACGTACCATCAAGCAAATGGTCGCAGGCTCAATTTTCTTTGGTTCATTGGGCTGTTTCCTATTCTTTATGATCTTAGGCAACTACGGCTTATCGCTACAACTTTCCGGTGAATTAGATATCGTTGGTATCCTCAATAGCGAAGGCGCAACCAAAGCGATCTTCTCTATGCTAGAGATGCTACCAATGGGTACGCTGGTTATCGCTGTCTTTACCGTGTTGTGTATTATTTTTACCGCCACGACTTTTGACTCGATTTCTTACATCTTAGCTTCGGTGGTGCAAAACAATGTCACTGAAGAACCAATGCGTTGGAACCGTATGTTCTGGGCATTTACCCTCTCATTCCTGCCAACGGTACTGATGTTTATGGGTGGTTTAAGCACCTTACAAACAGCAGCAATCGTGGGTGGTTTACCGCTATTGGGTATTTCGGTGATGTTGATGGTTTCTGCCGTGCGTGCGACCACACTCGATCTGCGCCATCAAGAAGACTACGTAGAATCCACCATTAATATTGAAGAGCTGCCAGATGTCGATCCATGGTCTTCAGAAGGTATGGCACTAGCTCGTTTCGAAAAGGCACGTGATACTGCACAAGAAGCGGCAGAAGCTGAGCGTCTTGCAATGACTGAACTGATGCATGTACGTAAACGCATTCGCGCCTTTGCTTTAGAGCATAGTCTGGATGAAAACTACGCAGACCATCACTTACCGCAAGAGCTGCAAGATGATCTGCAACACGCATTAGATAATATCGCCAAAGCGAAAGAGTATAAGCAGCAAGCTTCTGAGTTATCACAACAAGCTCGAATCGACTTCAATAACGTCATTCCAAGCGCGTAACAACGGTATTCTCCATGCCTAATTTAAAGCCCACGCTGTGGGCTTTTTTTCGTTTCCTCGATGCTGTCCATTTCAACCGATAAAAAAGCGCCACTGATATTGAGTCAGGGCGCTTTTCTATCTGGTCTGTGACCTTTGTGTTTTAGAGCGTATTTTTTTTATCTAACCACTTATGCGTCTTTTTTCTCAACCATATGCAGATGCACATCTTGTTGTGGGAAAGGAATCGAGAGACCTTCACGATCAAAACGCAGTTTTACTTCTTTGGTCACATCCCAATATACATCCCAATAGTCTTCGGTTTTTACCCAAGGACGAACAATAAAATCGATGGATGAGGTATTGAGAGTATGCACTTTGATCATCGGTTCAGGCGATCGCAACACCATTGGATGTGAAGTGACGATGTCATTTAATACCGACTCTGCATGCAGTAAGTCATCGCTATAACCAATACCAAACACCATATCGACACGACGGATCCGTTCATGAGTGACGTTTTTAATCACGTCGCCCCAAATCTTACTGTTTGGCACAATGATGATTTGGTTATCAAAGGTACGAATGGTGGTATTGACCAAGCTCATGTGGCTCACCTTACCATCCACACCTCCTGCATAAACAAAATCACCCACGTCAAACGGGCGATAAATCAACAGCATCATACCAGCAGCGAAGTTAGACAGCGTATCTTGCAAAGCAAAACCAATGATCACACCTGCGATACCAAAACCGGTCAAGATCGGAGCAAGATTAAGCCCAATCTGCGACAAACCGACCATGATACCGATCACCCAGACAGCCTTACCTGACATCGAAACAAAGAAATCCTGCATCAACTGCGACATCTTTAAGTTTTTCGATGATACGGTGCGAGTCACCAATTTACGCGCAACCCCAGCAAGACCCTTGGCAATCAACAAAATCAGCGCAAACACCATTAACTGGAAGAGGTGTTGCGGCGCGTTATCGACCAACCAATCAAACGCATTGCTTGACCAGTTGGTAATGATCGCCAAAATTACCTGTGTATTGAGTAAGTCGTGCGTGATGCTACCCGTCACCTCAAACGCTAAACGCTTATATTCAGAAGTTTCAATACCGAGATGATCACCGATAGTAATCAGATCACGCATACTTGTGGTGGCGATATCCAAACGTTGCTTAATAATCAATTGACTAAGTTGAATTGAGGATTTTTCTGACTCAGGACTGGTTGCCAACTGTGCGGTAGTAAATTCATGTTGCTGGTTAAAATACACCACCGATGCTGAGAGCAAACGCAAGCGAGTGCTGGTTGCTTCACGCAGAGACTCTTCCAACTTTGGATCGGGTTTACCAAGTTTTTTCAGCCAAGAAATATTTTGCCAACTCGCCTGATAAACCGAATCTAAGTAATGTTGTAGTTCACGATAGTGGTTGAGCAGCGCCAGTTTATCTTCTGGTTTCGCGCTATCAATCTGCTCATTAATTAACTTTATCTTGTTATCCAGATAGGCCGTTGCACCTTTGGCATACTGTTTTTGAATATTAACTTGCTTTAAAAGCTCAGCCTCATCAAGGCTTCCACTACTAACAGCCGCGGCCAGCTTGGCTCTTAGCTCTTCATTTTTTTGAAATAGTTGCAGTTGAATGGCATCACGTTCATCCCCTGAGGCTGACTCTAAACTATGGGAAAGGTCGACGATATCTTGGTTGATTGATCGAATCGCCAACTCTGTTTTAGAGAATTGAGGCTCTTCGACAGCTTGTTCGGCAAATACCGAGAAAGAGAAGAAACTAATAAACACAGCAAGAAAAATTTTCTTACTCAAATGGAATGACATATATACCTCACTTACGAACGCTAGCCAGAAAAGCCTAGCAGAATCCCTTCCTTACCGTATCAATCTACGGTTAAACGTAAGTGTAGTTGGATTGTTAAAACAGAACAGTGACTAAAGAATAAAAACCGCTCTCTTGCGGAAAAAGTCGCCATATTATGGATACAAAAAAGGCTTACCGAGGTAAGCCTTTTCAAGCAAAAAACAATATTTGTGTTCAATCCACAATACTTAGTGCTTCATTATACTTTTTTCGCTGCCCAATCCGGCAAGTTTTGAATATGGTTTTGCCAATCAACCACTTCAATCTCATACACCACTTTGTTGCGTACGCTTGCGCCGGCTTTATGCATAGCGGCTTTGGAACCGGTGATCAATGGGTGCCATTCTGGCAACGGTTCATTACGTGCTAATAAACGGTAAGCACAGGTGTGCGGTAGCCACTCGAAGTCTTCGATGTCTTCACGAGTCAACTTGGTGCAATCTTCATCTGAGGTAAAACGATTCGCGTAATCTTTACATGAACACGTCTTGGTATTTAACCAACTACACGCCACGTTGGTGTAGTAGATTTCATCGGTATCTTCATCCATGAGTTTATGTAGACAACACTTGCCGCAACCATCACAAAGCGCTTCCCACTCTTGATCGCTCATTTGCTCTAGTTTTTTTGTTTGCCAAAATTGTTCGCTCATAGACCCATACTTCGATTCAAAACAGGGTGCGATTTATACCGCTCTCATTCGATAAGTGCAAGCCCTCGGCTAAAATAAGCGCTTTACTCAGTCTGTTCTATCCTTAATACGTCATAGACACACGAATTAAGGAGAACTCATGGGTATTATTTCGTGGATCATTCTAGGCTTAATTGCTGGTGCATTGGCAAAATGGTTAATGCCCGGTGACGATGGCGGCGGTTGGATTGCAACCATGGTGCTCGGTATTGCTGGCGCATTTGTCGGTGGCTTCCTTGGCGGACTGCTTGGCTTTGGTGGAGCAGATGGCGTTAATATCGGCAGTATTCTTACCGCAACGTTAGGCGCTTTCGTCTTACTCTTCGTTTATAACCGTTTTATGCGAGGATAACGACGCCGCTTCATCGCTACGCTAAACAGCCCCTTAATCGGGGCTATTTACTTGGCCGCTTCTTTCCTTGGCTATCCGCACATTCGAGTAGCGCTGGAAACTCACGCAACGATGGACTAGAATCGCCCTCCTCTTTTGTCGCCGCTGACAAACTTTTGTGATTTTCTTTGGTATTAAACATGTCTGACAATCTTATCGCCGTTTCTGATTGGTTCCCGTGCGTTTCAGCATCTGGCAAAGGTTGTGGCGCATGCTGTATTGCACCATCAATTAGCTCACCAATTCCAGGTATGCCAAATGGCAAACCGGCCGGTGTTCGCTGCATTCAACTCGATGACAACAATCTGTGTAAAATTTTTGGCCAACCCGATAGACCTAAAGTATGCCTTGCCTTTAGTAGTGACGAAGTAATTTGTTACGACGGCGCAGAACAAGCGCTCACGATTTTATTAGATTTAGAAGGGGCCACTAGCTCATTAAGCTAAGCCATTGATGACATGAGTTTCTTGTAAAACTTCTGCGCACGGATACTCAAGATTAATCATCCAGCCGTGAGAGCAGGTTGTCTCACGACTGGGTTTTCGGCATTCATTACGCCAGCAATTATTGTAGTTGCCACTTGGCAACAATCTCTTCTGCACGCTTCAAAAGCTCTACGCTCGAGGGCGATTGTACAAAGGCCGCATTATCTCGCACTTGCTGCGATGTATGAGCCCCCGCAATCACCGGGCCAACCTCATCCTGAGCCACTAACCAATGAATCGCTAGATGAGCGAGAGGAATATTGGCCTCTTTCGCTAATACTTTGAGTTCTTCCACACAGTTAAAGTAAGGTTCAAATGCTTCACCGTTCAATTTCGGGTTATTACGGCGGTCATCATTCTCATCCCAGTTCCCACTGCGGTTCAACGTACCGGTTAACAAACCCTGCATCAGCGGCGAGTACGGTAAATACTTCATATCGTGTTGTTGGCAAAATGGCAATGCTTCCTCACGAGCACGGTATTGCAGCGGAATATTATGGTAATGGTCGGGGGTTTGCTCCAGTAGGTTATACAAACCTTGGAAAGTTGCGACCTCAACACCCGCCATCATTTCACGGCTCATATCCAGTGAATAGTTAGACACGCCGACATGACGAATTTTGCCTTGCTGCTTCAATTCCGCCAATGCCTCGGCCGTTTCACATATTGGCGTATTAGGATCTGGCCAATGCACTTGATACAGATCGACATAGTCGGTTTGCAGACGCATTAATGAATCATCAATCTCTTTAAAGATGCTCTGTTTTGACAGGTCTTTGCGGGTTTTCTTACGCTCATCTTGTGACCATGGCAAACCACACTTAGTCGCAATGATGACTGATTCACGTTGTTCGCTTTGCAGTGCCCTACCCAGTATACTTTCAGCGTGGCCTTTACCATAAACAGGGGCAACATCGAAAAAATTAATACCGGTGTCAATCGCGGTTTTGATGGCTCGGATTGACTCATCATCAACGACATTATTCCATGTTCCGCCAATCGCCCAGCAGCCAAAGCCGACCGCAGACGCATGCATCTCTTTGATCTGTTTAAACATCATACTAATTGTTTATCTCCGTTATTTCCTTTCACTGCGAGCTTTGCTTTGAGTAAATCGCGAATTTTTAGCGTTAAAATGATACTTGCCAGCATCAATGTCACCGCATTAGCAATAATCACCGGCCAATCCTGTACCGACACGCCATAGACAAACCACAAGAAAACACCCAATACGAAGATGCTGTACATCGCTAAAGAGATTGAGCGTGTATCTTTCGATTTTAGGATATGAAAGACTTGAGGAATAAAAGAGCAAGTGGTGCAAACTGCCGCAATATAGCCGATGACGGTCGCATCAAAGATCATGGTTAACTCCTGAAAAAAATGCCCTGCTAAGCAGGGCATTGATGACTCAACGAGACTATTTCATTTCCACCCAAAACTCTTTGTTGGCTTCGAGTAGGTCTTCTAAAATATCTTTCGCGACACTGGCACTTGGAATCGTCGCAGACAGCGTTAATGCTTGCCATAGTCGTTGTTTCGATTGCTCAACGTGCGCCTTAACCACCAGCTTTTCTACCGACACTTGTTGGCTCATCATGCCTTTTTGGAACTCAGGGATTTCACCAATTTGCAGTGGTTTAGCACCTGTATTGTCAACAATACATGGGATCTCCACCATCGCGGTTGGGTCAAAGTTACTGATTGCACCGTTGTTAGGCACAATCAGCAGCATGCGCTCTTTGGTATTGAAGGCAATCGCCGTAGCAAGGTCCACAATGTAAGAAGCGTGCTCTTCCACTTCGATCGTGGTATCACTGGCAGTACCGTTGGCAATAATACGATGGCACTCAGTAAACACCTCTGCCTCACGGCCTTCCATCACTTCATTCGCTCGAGTGAATTCTTTGTTTGAGTGCTCAACCACGTAGTCTGGGTACATGTAGTATTTTAGGTATGTGTTTGGAATGGTATCTGGATCCAATGCGTACACATCACGTACTTTAATAAAGGTCTCTTTCCAAGACTCATCCGTATGCTGAGCACCGCTCAACACGCTTGGTGGCAGGTAACCGTTGTCTTTGATGTACTCTTTAATGCGCGGCATTAAATCTTCGCCCGTTTTCGCATCTTTGAACTCTTTCCACCAACCAAAGTGGTTTAGACCGTAGTACATGATGTCAAACTGCTTACGATCCTCGTAACCCAAGATTTCTGCAATGCGTGTTTCGATACCGATAGGCATATCACAGATGTTGAGTACTTTAGAGTTTGGACGCATCACACGGCACGCTTCTGCCACAATCGCTGCAGGGTTTGAGTAGTTTAGCATCCATGCATTTGGCGAGTATTTTTCCATGTAATCAATCATTTCAATCACAGCAGGGATAGAACGAAGGCCATAAGCCATACCGCCCGCACCACAAGTTTCTTGACCAACACAACCATGACGTAGTGGAATTTTCTCATCTTGCTCACGCATTGCGTATAGGCCAGCACGAATATGAGCCATGCAGAAGTCAACGTCAGTAAAGGCTTCTTCAGGATCGGTGGTATACGAGAATTCAATGTGCGGAGCACGCTCTTTAAGTAGGATCTTACATGCTTCTGCAATCGTTTCCTGACGAGAGGCAAAGTTGTCATAAAACTTCAATTTACGGATAGGGAAACGATCTTGGTTTTCAAGCAGCATCATAACGATACCAGGAGTAAAAGTTGAACCGCCGCCTGCAATAACTACTGAGAATTCTGTTTTCATAATAAGCCTCGTTTAATGTGGGCGGTGTTATTCCGCCCGGATAAATTAGTGTTTGAATCGTGATGTAAATAAAATGTCTGTATCTCTAAATCTTGTTTTAAGCCTTGATGTTCTATATAGCCATGCGGTCTCTGCTAGCTCGCCGTACTGAGTGTTAGCGCTTCTGCATCCGCTTTTTGTTCTTTATAGGCACTAACGATCTGTTCACACTCTTCACGAAGCTGAGGAACACTTAGGCCAATAATCACCTGTACTGCCTTACCGTTTTTCACCAAGTTAACCGCGCCCGTACTCATGAAGTAATCTGCTGACTGGACTTTATCTGGGTTAAAAACAGTGACGCGTAAACGGGTTGCACAGTTGCTTAAATCTTCTAGGTTTTCTACACCACCAAGCCCTTCAATTGTTTCAACTGCTTGGATGTGTAATGGATTAACACCTTGCTCCCCTTTACCGGTAATGCCGTGCTTTTTATTAAAATCTTCTTTACTGTGCAGCTTCATTTCAGCGTCACCGCGACCAGCAATTGGCACATTAAATTTGACGATGAGGTACTTAAAAGTGACGTAGTAAATCGCTGTAAAACAAAGACCAATTGAAATTTGCGTCACCACCATGCTGGTATGGTTACCCAACAGAGGAATCCAGTTACCGGTGACAAATTCAATCAGACCACCACCCATATTGCCGACCACACCGAAGTGATACATCACCATTGCCATCGTGCCAGCCAGTACCGCGTGAATCGCAAATAGCCAAGGCGCAATAAATAGGAAGGTAAACTCAAGTGGCTCTGTAATACCGACCAATACCGCGGTAAAGGTTGCAGGAATCAGCAAAGCTGCCACTTTCTTACGATTTTCCGGTTTCGCGGTGTGGTACATCGCAAGCGCAATACCAATACAACCAAAGACTTTAGAGTTACCGTGTAAAGAGAAGCCACCAGCTGGGAACAGCTCTTTCATGCTTTGGCTTGATTGAGTAAACGCTTCTAAGTTAGTGAACCAATCCACAGTAATACCGTTAGGTGTCACAACGTTACCAAATTGGAACGGGGTATAAATAAAGTGATGCAGACCTGTTGGAATAAGAATGCGCTCAAGGAAAGTGAACAACCACACACCAAACGCACCTGATTCAACAAAAAAGGTTTGTAACCCTAAGATGCCATGCTGAATCGAAGGCCATACATAGAGTGTTAACCACGCCGCTGGCAGCATGGCAAAGAAAGAAATCATAGCAACGTATGAAGCACCTTGGAAAATGCCTAAGTAAGAAGGAAGTTGCTTCTCAAACGTGCGGTTATGAATCCAAGTAACCAGACCTGAAATAATGATCGCGCCGAAAATACCAGTATCAATAGTCTTGATACCTGCAATTTCAGTTAAACCCGACGTTCCGCCAATCGGTTGAGAGAAGTCCACATTAAAGAACCCACCCCAGAAACCACCCATCGCGCCAACAAAGTAGTTAAAGGTTAAGTAAGAAACCATCACTACCATCACCGCTCGTGCATGCGCGGTTTTCGCTAGGCCGATTGGTAAGCCAACCGCAAATAGAAGCGCCATGTTGCGGAAGATAGTCCAGCCACCCTCTTCAATGACTTGTAACACTTGATAATACAGTCCGTTTTTATCAGCCAAATCGCCAACAAATATCGGGTTTTTAAGAACAATGGTTAAGCCAACTAATATCCCTACAAATGGGAACAGCAAAACTGGGGTAAACATTGCTCCGCCTAATCGTTGTATCGCACTCAACATGGCAGGATCCTTAAATTTGTTATTAATATGTTCCAGAGTGTTCCGTCTTTCGACAAGGTTTAAACTACTACCGAAAATTAAATAGAACAAATAGATGATAAGCAATTCGTGATCGAGTACAAATTAAGGATGTTTAATGAGATTCAGCTCACCAAATAGGACATATCGATAACCTTTATTCGCAATAGAAAATATGATTTCGACCAAGATCAACAAAAGGTCATTGATTTGTTCTATTTTGAATGATAATTTTGCGTCATCATCACACTATTCTTGGGCTTGCTTTAAAAAAGCAAATTACAACGTGTGCTGTGTGATTATGAAAAATGAAGTGAAATGATTGGTATCAGTGGGGGCACTCAATGGTGAACGTACCAGTAAGCAATAAGAGTGAGCTCAGAGAGGTTAATTATGTTGTATAAGAAAGTTATGCTTGAGCTGAAAAGCCGCATTGATTCAAATGAATTTACTATTGGTGACACGCTACCAACTGAAAAAGAGTTGATGGCACATTACTCCGTTAGCCGCATAACCATTCGCAAAGCCATTGAAGAACTCGTCAAATTAGGCATGGTGGAAAAACGTCAAGGCGCAGGTTCCACCATCATTGGCAAAACCATGGTTGGATCGATGCTCAGTCTCAAAAGCACCAGTGAATATCTCATTGATACTGGTGCGAAGATTGAATACAAGATTTGTGAATTTACCTTGATGGATGCTGACGATGAACTGGCAGAAATTCTTGAAATCAACCAAGGCGAAAAGGTCTACTTTATTCGACGCTTTAAATTGATTAATGGCGCACCATCGGTTTATGAAGATTCTTACATGCCGATGTCGATGTACCCAAAAATGAATGTCATGTCGATGGAAGGCTCAAAGTACCACTACCTTGAAAACGAACTTGGTTTCGAAATCGACGGCGCATTTCAAGATTTTAACGCGATTCTTCCCGATAAACATATGTGTGAAATTCTCGGCGTCAGCCAAAGAAAACCGCTAATCCAGTTATTATCGGTGGGTAAATTAGTTGATGGGCGTATCTTTGAGTACACCAAAATTGTCTCTAAACCAGAAACCATTACCTACAAACATTACCTCAAACGTTAAGCACCAAAACCTAATTCTGGGGAGTCTCTTCGCTCGGTTTAGACCTTAGACTCCCTTTGAATCCTCTCCCTTTAGCATCGAGTCCAGCAGGTTCAATTAGCATTTTCTGCGCTTAAAACTACGCAAAACCTCAAATTATTAACTATGTTCAGCGGGTACTCTCAATCGAGGATTTTGCCGTTATGAACAAATTACTCGCCGAAGGCTTTGGCACATTTTGGTTAGTATTAGGCGGCTGTGGTAGCGCCGTTTTAGCCGCAGGTTTTCCCCAATTAGGCATTGGATTTGTCGGTGTTGCGCTGGCATTCGGTTTAACTGTCGTCACAATGGCCTATGCCATCGGCCATATTTCCGGTTGTCACTTAAACCCCGCGATCACCATTGGCTTATGGGCTGGTGGCCGGTTTGAAGCAAAATGTGTTTTACCATACATCATCGCTCAAGTGATTGGTGGCATTGTCGCCGGTGGGATTTTGTACATTATCGCCAGCGGTCAAGCCGGCTTTGATCTCGCCGCTTCCGGCTTTGCCGCCAATGGCTATGCCGAACATTCTCCCGGAAAATATTCACTGACTGCGGCACTTGTATGTGAAATTGTCATGACTATGATGTTTTTACTGGTGATCATGGGTTCCACCGATTCACGTGCACCACAAGGCTTCGCTCCCCTCGCGATTGGCCTATGTCTAACCCTAATACATTTAATTTCGATTCCGGTCACTAACACCTCGGTTAATCCCGCACGAAGCACCGGGGTGGCAGTGTACGTTGGTGATTGGGCCGTCAGTCAATTATGGCTATTTTGGCTCGCCCCTATCGTAGGTGCGGTGATCGGCGCTCTGCTCTATAAAGTGATTGCCGGACAGAAAGAGATCGAGAATAGCTGAGATTCGAGAACGAGCTTCGCTCTAAAGAACGCTTCGCTGCTAGATTCGAGAGATTCCCGATTGCGCTCCTTCGTCGCTTTCGGGAATGACGAAATTTCGATTTAGGGCTTTTACCGTCATCCTCAAGAGCGAGGCACGAGCGAGTTGGGGATCTCTCTATTCTCTATTCTCGTTTCTCGATTCCCTGCTCTTTTCTCTGAATACAAAAAAAGCCGCAAAAGCGGCTTTTCATCATCAAGGAAAACTAGATTTTATGTCGGCCCAGCAGTGAGTGTGACAGCGTCGTACCATCGACTAACTCAAGCTCTCCACCGACAGGAACACCATGAGCAATGCGACTTGCATCCACTTGGTGTTCTCGGCATAGCTCAGCAATATAGTGAGCAGTAGCCTCCCCTTCAACCGTTGGGTTAGTGGCAAGAATCACTTCACTCACATCACCACGGCGTAGACGGTAATCCAGTACATCTAAGCCAATATCACTTGGACCAATCCCATCGAGCGGAGAAAGGTGTCCCATTAGGACAAAGTAACGACCAGAGAACTGGCCTGTGGCTTCGACTGCAGCGATATCCGCAGGGCTTTCCACCACACACATTTGACCATTTACCTGACGTTTCGGATTGGTACAAATATGGCAGACGTCTTCCTCGGTAAAGGTGCGGCATTCATTGCAATGACCAATTTCTGTCATAGCATGGCTAAGCGATTCCGCTAGCTGCAAACCACCTTTTCGATCTCGCTGTAACAAATGAAAGGCCATACGTTGAGCCGACTTGGGGCCAACCCCAGGCAGACAACGTAAGGCCTCCATCAATTGCTCCAGCATATGACTGGTGCGCATTAACTAACCTTGTCGATTAGAATGGCATTTTCATGCCTGGTGGTAGTTGCATACCGCCAGTCACTTGAGCCATTTTTTCTTTTTGAGTTTCTTCAACACGACGAGCTGCATCGTTAAATGCCGCTGCGATTAGATCTTCAAGCATCTCTTTGTCGTCTTGCATCAAGCTTTCGTCAATATCAACACGGCGCACGCTGTGGCTACCGGTGATAGTGATCTTCACTAGGCCAGCACCTGATTCGCCAGTCACTTCCATGATTGCGATTTCTTCTTGAAGCTTTTGCATGCGATCTTGCATTTGCTGGGCTTGCTTCATCAGATTGCCCATACCGCCTTTACCAAACATAGTTATCTCTCTGATTATGTTTACTCATATCCCCTACTCGTAGGGGGTAAAGTATTAGCTTGTGGTTACATTATTAGATGGGGTCAAAAGTAGTAACTTCAACCCTAATCTCGCTCGACATACGTTTAATTCACTTCTCCAAATCATCACATCCAATGGAGGTAATTAAATCGGTCTTACGCTGTCTTTATCTAGCACAGCCGCAAAACGCGCTTCAATAAATTGTACATGAGGATCGGTATCTAAACTGTCAAATGCTTGTTGTAATTTGCCTTGATAGAGCGCTTCTCGCAGTTCCAAAGGCGTTTGGCCTTTGCTACCAATTTCAACACTCAAATGGCACTCCTCACCTAGCACGTTATTCAATGCAGCCAACAACTCTGCTTGTGCGCGGTCGGAGTTTAAATGTGCTTGTTCTGGACGCAATGTTAACGAGATAGTCGAATCATTCTTCTCATAGTATGAGTTGAGCGCGAGCTGCTCAGTTAACTTTGCTGTTTCCAGCTTCGCGATAAGGGCTGACCAAGCATTTTGCTCAATCGACTCATCCGCCAACTTTTGCACCATTTCAGGTGTTTTTTCATGCTCTAACGCCTGCTTAATTTGCGTTGGCGTTAGCTCTTTTTTCTCTTGTTTTATCTGTTGAGGCGACGTCGGTTTCCACCGATAGGCTTCATCCTTTTGTTCCTCTACCGGAACCGAAGGTAAACCATTTTCGAGCGACGACACCTGCGCGGAGCCTGCGTGTTTTTGAGCAACACGATCAAGTACCGATTCTTTCTTGGCTGCAGATGTCGCACTAGCCTTTTTTGGCTCACCGCCTGGATTGCTCGCGCTCGAACGCTGAGAGCGCAGTTGATGACGCAACCCCCCTAACGAAGGACGTGTTGCTGGCGCTTCTTGCGATGCGGGAGCTGATGTTGGCTCAGAAGGCACAGGCGCAGAGTTCGGCGCTTGATGTGCCATTGGTGCTGGCGAGGCATCATAACCATCATAATAAGCTTCTGGCGGCGCTATATCGTACTCTGGCGCCATTGGCATCGCT
This sequence comes from Vibrio scophthalmi LMG 19158, assembly GCF_000222585.1. GTDB lineage: Bacteria > Pseudomonadota > Gammaproteobacteria > Enterobacterales > Vibrionaceae > Vibrio > Vibrio scophthalmi. The sequence goes on from NZ_AFWE01000226.1 coordinate 82,075, forward strand.
TCTGGCATGCCACTAGCTGACATCGGTGGCGCATTGTACTGCGGAGCCGATTGCGGTTGCACTTGTGGTACAGCAGGAGCTGGCGTTTGCATTGGAGCAACTGGCACTTGGGACGGCATAGATGCAGCTGCTACTTGCGGCGCCGAGGCTGGCGCGGATTGCACTGAGCGAACCTCTGTCGAAATCATATTCGCGGCAGATTGCACAGGGCGGAAAGCCATCATACGCAACACAACCATTTCAAGCCCAATACGCTCAGAAGGTGAAAATGGCAGATCTTGGCGACCTTTCAATGCGATTTGATAGTAAAGCTGTACATCTTGTGGTGACAACGCACGCGCCAATAACTCAACTTTTTCCGCGTCAGGCTGTGCTTTATCAAGTGTAGACGGTAGTGCTTGGTACAATGCGATACGGTGTAACTGGGCGGCAAGCTGATTAAGTAAACCGTCCCATTCAACCCCGTTCTGGGCCAAATTGCTGAGGCTATCCATCGCTTGTTGAGGCTGTTTTGAGCTGATCGCATCAAGTAAATGCAAGGCTTGATCAGTATCGAGCGTACCCAGCATGTGACGAACTAACTCCGACTTCACTTGACCATTACCAAGCGCAATCGCTTGATCTGTCAAACTCAGCGCATCACGCATACTGCCATCTGCAGCATGAGCAATCATACCGAGCGCGCGCGGTTCAAACTCCAACTTTTCTTGGCTAAGAACATGCTCTAGCTGCTGATGAATATCATCAACACTGATTGGTTTGAGATGAAATTGCAGACAGCGCGATAAAATCGTGACAGGCAGCTTTTGCGGATCGGTCGTCGCTAAGAGAAATTTCACATACTCTGGTGGCTCTTCCAGCGTTTTAAGTAACGCGTTAAAGCTATGACGAGAGAGCATGTGAACTTCATCAATGAGATAGACTTTAAATCGACCACGTGCCGGTTTGTATTGCACGTTATCGAGCAGTTCACGGGTATCTTCTACCTTGGTGCGCGACGCCGCATCGATTTCAAGCAGATCTACAAAACGACCTTCATCGATTTCTCGGCAAGTATCACACTCACCACAAGGGGTAGAGGTAATTCCCGTTTCACAGTTTAAACCTTTAGCAAACAAACGACCGATGGTGGTTTTACCCACACCGCGCGTACCGCTAAACAAGTAAGCATGGTGAAGACGATTTTGTGCTAAAGCATTTTCTAAAGCTGTTAATACGTGGGCTTGACCAACCACTTCGTTAAATTTAGTTGGTCGCCATTTTCGCGCTAAGGCAAGATAACTCATGTACCGTTCCGATTAGTGACCGTCAAACTCGCAGATGCTGTAAATATTCAGACCTAGTTTCTCTAGGCGCTTATCACCACCGATCTCTGGTAGGTTGATAACGAATGCTGCGTGCTCAACTTCACCGCCAAGTTGGCGAATTAGCTTAGTGGTTGCTTCAATAGTGCCGCCAGTCGCTAGTAGATCATCAACTACTAACACCTTGTCACCTGCATTGATAGCATCAACGTGAATTTCAAGCGTATCTGTACCGTACTCAAGCTCATAAGTTTGCGCGACAGTTTCACGTGGTAACTTACCCGGTTTACGTACTGGAACAAAACCCAAGCCTAGCTCTAACGCAAGCGGAGCACCAAACAAAAAGCCACGCGCCTCTGTACCCACCACTTTGGTGAAGCCCATGTCTTTGTATTTATCGACAAGAAGCTGGATGGTTGCTTGGTATGCTTGAGCATCTTCTAATAGGCTAGTTACATCGCGAAATAGAATGCCTGGTTTTGGGTAATCAGCGATGCTTTTGATGCTCGCTTTGATCAATGAGATAGTTTCAGTCGTCATAACTCTTTACTTAAAATTGGCTACGCCGTCGTAATCATTTTAGCTTACGGCGGGCGAAAATTGATTATTCCAGCCCCCTATCGAGAAAAAATTATAGGGGTGAAAAAACAAACGCCCACCAAAAAATGTGGGCACACTTCTCGCCAATCTTAGTGATTTTCTTCTTTATCAGCAAGGTGCTCTATCACAGGTAAGCGAATAAACCAGCTAAGCAAAGCCAACAGCATGATTAGCAGCGCAATCTTTAGCCAATCATGTGGCACGATATAGATCGAAAAACTAAAACTGGCGAGCATCACCAATGCCCCGCGCCTTTTTACTTTTTGAGAAACCGCGCGATGTAGATGCCAATTGCTAATAATTGGACCGAAGATGTCATGCTCGATCAGCCATCGATGAAAACGTGGACTGCTGCGCATAAAGCATGCACTTGAAAGGAGGATAAATGGTGTCGTAGGAAGAATAGGAAGGAAAATGCCTAAGATACCTAGGCACAGACTTAAGCCACCAATCAGGTTTAAGAAAAAACGACGAATAGCGATGGCTTTACTCCAAATTTAATTGAAAACCGCATAGCCATTAAATACGCGAATCCAAGTCAATGTTGCTGGAAGCGTCGGGATTAAAAGCACTGCGATAAATCCAAGAAAGTAATAAATATTATAAGGTTCTTTAAAATCTTTGTCTGCCATTGCTCACACTCTATTTTGTAAAAGAAAGCCTACCCCTAATCATCGCCACGCAAAATGCTCGGTTACAATTTAGATATCAGCTCGTTTCATTGTTGTTAAAATAAATTATAGCGTAATGTGTTTGGCACAAACACCGACTAATCTTGTGGGTATTATTGATAGGCCCAAAACGACCAAAGCAGCACTAAGGCTGCTTTGGTCATGGGAGTGTTTTGAGATTTGACGTTATAATTTAGTCGTCACTTTTTTCTCGATAAATCTAACGAGAAGCTACTTGCACCTAAGCGACTCAAGCTAATCGAACAACGCTCATCAATATAAAGCTCTGTGGTGGTAAAGTTTTTCACGCATTTATCGCCTAAACGCGCACCCGCTTCAATTTGCTGACTACGAGAACCACTGCGATAACTCGCTTCTAACCCAGCAGGTAATAGGCGAATCGTCCCTTCTGCGACATCAGCGACACCAAACATCGCTCGGATGGGCATGGCACAATCCGTACACTTAATCCCTTTTTCCAATAAATCAGCCAGATCCTTCAAATCTGCATTAAAGGATTTTAAGTTACGTAGATAATCGTGGAACAGCGCTCGTACCAATAACGTGCTCGCAGCGCCATGGCCATATTCACTATCCGAGTCAACCAGATAGAAAATAAATTGACCATTCATTAGCCAAGCATAATCGAACACTAATGGCATAATATCCGCTGACTGAAGCAGCCTATAACTGCACTTCCAATCACCTTGTGAGGTGTCTTTTTCCGGTAATAACGCATGCAATAAATCTTTCGCCGCGCTCGGATTATCTTCTAGGTGACCTAAATGCCAATGAAGCTCTTGTTCTTCGGGCATGTCACCGCTATCAACGCGAAACCATTGGCTAGAGAAGTCACGAGAATCACCGACATGACAATCTGAGTCTTCCAATGTATTTTCAATCGCATCAATTAAATTGCTGGGGTCGCTGATTGGTTTGGCGAGAAAATCCTTAATACCAAAGCGCAATGCTTTCGCCACATCTGACATCTCTTCTGTCGCAGAAACAACGATCATCGGCAAAGAGGGATACTCTAAGCTCACCTCTTCAACAAACTCGATGCCGTTGAGCACTGGCATCGCCAGATCACATAAAATCAAATCGGGTTCAAACGAACGAAGTTGTCGCAATCCTTCTAATCCATTCTCCGCTTCCAACACTTGATAGCCTTGGGCGCACAGAATCGACGTCGTAATACGGCGAAAAATAGGGTCGTCATCAACCAACAATACGCGTTTTTTTTGCGCTCCGGCGTGGTCTGACGGCAAGACCTGAGCCTCTGATATCTTATGCATGGAAATGCCTCACACAACTTCTTAAATGTAATAATTATGACTTATTGTTATATTTATAAGTAGAATGATCGAACTTCTTAAAAATAGTCGTGAACCTATATTTATACAAATATGCTGATCTCTCACTTTATTGCATACAAGATGTATGAAATGATAAAGATCGCATTACTTGTTGATGTGTCTCAATCTTTATGCGAGATGTTCAATATAAATTAACCCAATTCGTAAAAAAATGTGTCCAGATGATGAAATTAGACGATCTAAACCTGTTTCGACTGGTAGTCGAAAATGGGAGCTATACTGCAACATCACGAAAAACCATGATTCCTGTTGCAACCATAACGCGACGCATTCAAGCACTAGAAGATGCTTTGAACCTAAGGTTGCTTAATCGCCACGCGCGTAAGCTATCACTAACAGAAGCTGGTGAACGCTTCTATGGTGAATGTTCACCTTTATTACAGCGTCTGTCTTTCGTCACCGAAGAAATTTCCGACGACTGTCGCGGTGCGGCAGGAAAAATTCGAATTTCATCTCCATCAAATCTGACTAAACGCATGATGATGCCGATGTTCAATGCCTTCATGCAGCAATACCCAGACATCAGCATTGAGTTGAACACCAGCAATCATGCCGATCAACTCGACCCGACCGAATGGGATGTTATTTTCCGTGTTGGCCCGCAGCGTGATTCAAGCCTAATCGCACGAAAAATCAGCGCCGTAAAAGATATCCTAGTTGCAAGCCCTGAATATTTACGCGCTCATCACGCCCCGGTTCATGCTGAAGAACTGCATAATCACTCGCTGTTAAAAGGCGATCCACTGAAGAAGTGGCAACTTATCAACGAAAGTGGCGAGACTGTTATCAACAATGACAATGGTCGCTTCCAAGCCAATGCGCTCAATGTTGTGCGCAGTGCTTGTTCAGATGGCCTTGGCATTACGCTGATGCCTGATGTGATGATCCGTGAATTTATTGAAGATGGTAGCTTGGTACAAGTGCTGCAAGATTGGAGCGCTAACCCACGTGATATCTATATGCTTTATAACCACAAAGATCATTTACCAGAGAAAGTGCGTCTATTTATCGATTTTGTGATTGCTTACAACATCCACTAATACTTCCACGTTCGACGCAAACAAAAAGAGCTTGGCCATACCAAGCTCTTTTCTATTTGATCCAGCCTCAATATCGACATAACCCGTTCGACTAAAGAAACTCAACAAATTTTGCCAAATCACGCTCTGGTACTTTCATTGGCGTGCAACCCGGCGTGCCAAGATAGAGAAAACCAACGATCTGATCGTCTCCGCTCACACCAAACGCATCGCGTACCACATCATGGAACATCCACTTACCTGAACGCCAAAAACCTTGAAATCCTTGAGCGACCGCGGCCATTTGCATCGCCTGCGCAGCGCACCCTGCCGACAAATGCTGTTCAAATGCAGGCACTTTTTCATGCTCTGTCACTTTGGCGATGACCGTAATCACCATTGGCGCACGAAACGGCGCTTGGCTGACTTTATCCATCACCGCTTGATCGCTGTTTTCTGCCGTTGCAGCACTGACTAATATATCCGCGAGCTTTTGCAGCCCTTCTCCTTGAGCGATGACAAAACGCCAAGGTGTTAAACCGCCATGATCTGGCGCGCGCAAACCAGCACGAATAATATTCTCTAATGCTTTACCTTCTGGTGCAGGCGCTGACAGTCGCGCAATCGAGCGGCGGTTAAGCAACAAATCTAGAGCATCCATAGTATCCCTTTATGTGACGGTATTTTCTGTAATCATAACGGTGTTCATGCAGAATCTGCAATTTCTTGTGTCACGAATAACCATAAAAAAAGCAAGCTTCACGCTCGCTTTTAACTTTATGATGCGCAGATATCGCTCGACTAAATTCTAATCATAAAATGGCGCATTTAAGCTGGCTCTCGTCAGCAGACCATCGCACGGAGCAAAACGTTCACCATATTTCGCCGCATGTTCATTCATGATCTCTACCAGCTTAACGATACCAATCTGATCCATATAGCGGAACGGGCCACCTAAGAATGGTGGGAAGCCAATACCAAAGATTGCGCCGATATCACCATCTCTCGGTGAGCGGATAATCCCTTCATCCAAACAGCGAACCGCCTCATTAAGCATCGGTAGCAAACAGCGCATCGCCATCTCTTGGCTAGCCATTTTTGACTCAGGGGTAAGATTAAGTAGCTTATAGACACTTTTATCTACCTGCTTATCTTTCCCTTTGTAGGTGTAAAAGCCTTTGCCACTTTTACGTCCTTTACGGCCATCATTGAGTAAGGTGTCAAATACCGCAGGGCCTTGGAAGCGAGGGCCTAGCTCGTTGACTAATATCGGCATGATCTTAGCACCAATATCCACCCCCACCTCATCCAATAACGTGATTGGCCCAACAGGAAAACCAGCATCAAGTAGCGCGCCATCAAGTTGTTCAATCGGCTCGCCGGTGAGTAAAATATGCGCCGCTTCATTCATGTAGGGTGCTAATATGCGGTTAACATAAAATCCCGCGCAGTCTTTCACTACAATTGGGGTTTTACCTTGTTTACGTGCCAATTCAACTACAGTGGAGATGGTTTGATCCGAGGTGGTTTGGTGCGGAATGACTTCCACCAGCGGCATTTTTTCCACTGGGCTAAAGTAATGCAAGCCAATCACATTTTCAGGACGTGCAGCTTGTTCGGCAATCTGATGAATCGGCAGTGAAGAAGTATTGGTCGCAAAGATCGTATCTGGTTTAGCGTTTTGCTCGATATCCGCCACCATCTGTTGCTTAAGGGCTAAATCTTCAAACACGGCTTCTATCACGACATCAGTATGATTAAAGCTGATGAAATCGATACCTCCAGAGAGCTGCTGCATTTTGCTTTGCAATTGTGCCTTGCTCAAGATTCGGCGTTTACGCTGCTTTTCAAACAACTTAAAGTTGTAATTAAGCGCGTTCAATACCCCATCATTACTGACATCTTTGATACGCACCGGCACCTTAGCTTTCGCTACCGTAACATGACTGATCCCCGCGCCCATAAGACCGCCACCGAGCACAGCAATCCGCTTAACGGAGGATGGCTCTGCGTCGCTACCATGTTCTTTTTTCATCTCAGTGGTAGCAAAAAAAATCGAACGCAGTGCTTTGGATTCATTGCTCATCACCAACTCACCAAAGCGCTCAGCTTCATACGCTAGCCCTTTAGTGAAACCATGTTCTAAGCCGTAGCGAATCACCTCTAAAATGGCCTCGGTAGCTGGATAGTTGCCACGGGTTTTTTGTTGAGTTTTCTTCGCTGCTTGTTCAAAAATCACTTTGCGACCAAAGCCCGTTTGCGCCATTAATTTCTCTTTGGTGCTCACCTTATGCTTGGCTTTGTCTTTGTCTTCAACAAACTGTTTTGCCACTTCTAATAAGATCGTCGGCGCAACGCAGGCATCAACGACCCCAAGCTTTTTCGCTTTCTTTGCTCGCAATTGTTTGCCCGTTAGAATCAAATCCAACGACGGTAATAATCCAATCAAGCGTGGCAAGCGTTGAGTCCCGCCCGACCCCGGCAATAGACCTAATTGCACTTCAGGCAAACCAAGTCGCGTTTTATCATCATCGCTACACACACGGTAATCACACGCCAGTGCCAGCTCTAAACCTCCACCGAGACATGGGCCGTGGATCGCCGCAACAACGGGAAAACTCAGCTTAGAGAGTTTTTCAAACATCTCTTGCCCTTTCGTTGCGAGCGCCTGCGCTTCTTGAGCGCTCTGACAAGCATCCAGCATACGAACATCGGCACCCGCAACAAAATTGTCCGGCTTACCCGAGTGAATGATTAACCCCTTTAGGGCGCTTTTATGCTGTTCAAGTTCAGCGAACACCGACTCCATTTCATCGGCAAAAGCCGCTTGAAGCGTGTTCATTTTTTCATTCGGCACATCGATACACAGCCACGCAATGTTCTGCTCATCGATGGTGAGATTAAAGGCTTTAAGATCCGTCATTATTCAACCTCCAGAATCATCGCTGCACCCAAACCACCCGCAGCACAAGCGGTGTTTAATGCCAAGCCACCGCCACGTCGTTTCAGCTCACGCAAAGTTTGCGTCATCATACGAGCCCCCGTAGCGGCAAATGGGTGACCGTAAGCAATCGAACCGCCCAACACGTTAAATTTATCCATATCAATTTCGCCAATCGCTTTGCTGCGCCCCAACTTCTCTTGAGCGAATTTATCGCTAGCGAACATTTTGACGTTAGACAGAGCCTGAGCGGCAAAAGCTTCATGCATATCAATTAAGGTTAAGTCGTTAAGGGTTATCCCCGCCCGATCGAGCGCCATTGGCGTGGCGTACGATGGCCCCATCAACATATCTTGTTCAACACCGATGGCTGAGAACGCATACGAGCGAATGTAGCCTAAAATCTCTAAGCCCAACTCTTTCGCTTTGCCTTCACGCATCAACATCACAGCCGCAGCGCCATCGGTTAATGGTGTACTGTTGGCTGCGGTCACACTGCCATACTGACGGTCAAACGCTGGACGCAATTTGGCGTAGCTCTCCAAGGTGGAGTCATGGCGAATATTGTTGTCTTCAGCCAACCATTTTTTATAAGGAGCAGGGAAAGCCGTCATCACTTCGCCCGCAATCTTACCCTCTTGCCATGCTAACGAAGCGAGCGTATGCGAACGGTGCGCCAGTGCATCTTGTTCTGCACGGCTAATACCATGACTTTTCGCCATTTGCTCGGCGGTTTGCCCCATTGACAAACCCGTCGAGTATTCAGCGACCGCAGGTGGGACTGGCATCAGATCTTTTAGCGAGAAGGATTTTAGAATATGGAGTTTTTGCGCCATCGTTTTGGTTTTACTCAGCGCAAGCAGGTTGGCTGCCATTTTTTTCGACACCCCAATTGGCAAGACAGAAGACGAATCTGCCCCTCCGGCAATACCCACATCAATGGTGCCCGCCATAATACTTTCGGCCACATTTACGGCCGCTTGAAAGCTGGTTGCACAAGCACGTGTGACACTATAAGCGTCGGTATGAATGTTCATTCCCGTACCGAGCACAATCTCTCGGGCGATATTTGGCGCTTCAGGCATCTGTACCACCTGACCAAACACCACTTGCTCAATCAGTTTGGCATCAATATCGCTACGAGCGAGCATTTCACTCACCACCATCTTGCCTAAATCAATGGCAGGGACTTGGCTAAACTCGGTGCTTTGGCGAGCGAACGGCGTTCGTAGCCCGGCAACTATCGCGACTCGCTCGCCACTGCGAGTGGTTACTTCCTGCTTACCCATTGTTTCTCCTTACAATAAGTGCCAACCAAAACAAGCTTGTTATCTATGACTTATTTTAGTTCATTTAGAGGTCTGACCAGAATTATTGTAATGGGTTTGTTAAATCAATCAAACACCTGTTTAAATAAACGTGATTTACGAAGCGAGAGAATTGCTAACTAAATGAAAAATAAGAGTTGTCGCCAAGTAAAATTTGGCTATATTTAGGGCGATAGGTTTGTGAGGTCGCCAAATTTAGGCAAAAAAAAACCACACAATACTGTGTGGTCGGAATGTATAAAGCAATTAACTCACGCCAATTGAAATAATCAGTTTCCTGATTAGGAGAAAGTAAAGTCAGCCTTCAAAAGGAAGTGTCATCTTGCTCAACTCGTTAGTGAAACACTAACTAGATGACAAGATGTACTATAACCGCTGGATTGTTATGGTTTTTGAATTAGATCAATTTTTGATGCGATTTTTGACCATATCGTCAGCTTATTGACATTAACTCGCGCAAAACGGCTTGTTTTTCTCAATCCCCTCTTTTGAAGTCATCTCGACCTAATCCCAAACCCCTTGTTGGAGGCTTTTGTGGCAATTTTAGAAATTTTTGGGAAGAAAAAGACAAAAAGTCCGGTCGACTCTGATATGGACAGACAAAGAAAATACGAAGCGCTGGTACGCGCCTATCACCGTGACTTGTATCGTTACGCCTATTGGTTGTGTAAAGATCCAACCATTGCCGAAGATTTGGTACAGGAAACCTGCCTGCGGGCATGGAAGTCACTCGATAGCTTACAAGATGAAAAGGCAGCTAAATCTTGGCTGATCACTATCTTGCGCCGCGAAAATGCCCGCCGCTTCGAACGTAAACAATTTGATTTGGTTGATATTGACGATCACAGTAATGACGCCAAAGTGAGTGACGATGCGCACCATCAAACAGAATGGATCCATGCGCAAATCATGAAGCTTGAGGTTGATTACCGCGAGCCACTGTTTTTACAAGTGGTTGGGGGTTTTAGTGGCGATGAAATTGGTCAAATCTTAGAGCTAAATAAAAATACCGTGATGACTCGCCTCTTTAGAGCACGTAATCAACTCAAAGAGATGATGGAGTCAGCAGAGAATCATAAAGGAGCGCACAATGGATGAGTTAGAATTCCGCCGTCGAATCATGTCCGATCCTAAACATAGGAGCAGTGACATCGTCGATGCGATGCGAGCCAACGAAAGCCATAGCAAATTTGTTGATGACATCAATGAACTTGACGCACAAATCGCGAAAGCGATGAATGTCGATGTGCCTGATGATCTTGCTGATCGCATTCTCTTTCATCAAAGCTCACAACAGCCGACTAACGTTATCAGACCTAATTTTATTAAACGTAGCATGGCAATGGCCGCTTCAGTTGCCTTCGCCTTTGGTTTACTGGTTGGGCAAATTAACTGGGGAAATGTACTGGTCACGCCCGCACAAGCCAGTTTAGCCGACACGGCGATTGAACATGTGATTGCCGAGAAGCCGTTTGTTGATCATTTAGATGAACAGGTCAGTTCGGCGCAAATCAATGCCAAGATGCAGCCATTTGATCAACAATTAGAGAAGTCGTTCCCTTATCATGTCTATTACCTTAACCATTGTGGTTTTGGTGATGCCAATGCTCTGCACATGGTATTTGCTGGTGAACATGGCAAGGTCACGCTCTTTATTACCAACATCTCCAGCAACAGCGTGCAAGACTTCACGCAACAAGGGATGTCCGGAGTTGTTGAGCCGGTTGGTGACAGCAGTTTGATTGTGGTAGGCGAAAAAGGCGAAGATGTCACCGCTATCGCCAAAAGCATCATGAACATCATCAAACCTATGGCAATTTAAGCCAACTTTGCGACATTAAAGCCTGAATTTCTTATTCAGGCTTTTTTTATACCAGAATGTGCATGATGTTTAGTAAAATCACCAGCAAAAAATAGAGTACAAACTCTAAAATGACGATTTTCACAGCATTTTCCCGTCTGTTACCCATCATTTCCATAATTTTATCATCATATTAGCCAATGGTCGGATTTCTATATTCTATACTTCAGACTAATATCAGCCCCAACTGAGCATTTGCTCAAAAAACAGCGCCCGTATAAGAGGCGACTAAAAAGGAAAAGCACCATGAACAACTCGCGTCTGTTTAAAAAGACACTGTTAGCAGTGACAATCGCAACAACCTCAATCGCCTCTCAGCAAGCTATGGCTGCTGGTTTCCAACTTAACGCACAATCAGCAACCGGTATCGGCCGTGCATTTGCTGGTGACGCTGTTATTGCCGATAACGCATCTGTAATGGCACGTAACCCGGCAGCAATGGCGCTGTTTGATAAAATGGAACTGTCTCTTGGTTTTGAAACCATCATTACTGATATCGAAGTAAAAGATGCTGAATACAAAAGTGCTGCTGGCACAACAGCAGCTTCAAACTACGATAATGCTGGAGCAACATCTGTAGCACCGAACATTCATTTAATCGTTCCAGTAAACGATCAATTTGCTTGGGGGGCTAACGCCTACTCTAACTTTGGTACTCGTACTGATTTTGGTAGTGATTTTGTCGGTGCTGAATACGGTGGCGAGACAGAAATCATGAGCATCAACTTCGGTCTAGCGGGTTCATACCGCCTGAACGAACAGTGGAGTTTTGGTGCAGGTCTAGACCTGATCTATGGCCAAGGTACGTTAAAGCGTAATGTCAGCGATAGCTTTTATAAAGGCCCAACTAACAACCCTCTGGGTGCATTTTTAGCGTCAAAAAATGGTGCCGAAATCCTAAACATCGACCAGGCTGATGGTTGGGGTGTTGGTTTTAATGTTGGTACCGTATTCGAGCTTAACGAAAACAACCGTTTTGGTCTGTCTTACCGCTATAGCCCAGATATCACAGCAAAAGATGGCTCACAAGAAATCACACTGCCACTACCTGACATGGCTGAATTCTCCGGTTACCACAAAATCGAAGACACCAAATTCGCTGTTCACTACTCGATTCAGTACATCGGTTGGGGTGATTTTGACAAGATTGAATTCAAAAATGCCGGTATTACTGAAAAAGAATACGGTTGGCAAGATGGTTGGCACTACGCAATTGGTGGTACTTACTACCTAAACAACGATTGGACACTACGTGCCGGTTACATGTACGACACTAGCGCACAGGATGAGATCACATCAATTTCAGTACCAGACTCTGATCGTCAATGGTTCTCAACCGGTTTCACTTACCACTTAGATTCTTCATCTAACGTAGACTTTGGTTTCACTTACCTAGTAGGTGAAGACGTAAAAGTCTCTGAAGCTAATGCAGGCGTATCAAGTATCACTGGTACTACCCGCGCTAACGCAATCCTAGTGGGTCTACAATACAGCCGCAGCTTCTAAGCGCTGACGCTATCCTCACTATTTGAAGGGCTGGTTATCCAGCCCTTTTTGTTGCCTGCCGTATTGCCTATCTCTGATCAATAAATCCCTTCAACATTTTCAGCGTACAACATTGCGAGTTTTTTAAGCGCACACTTGTGCATCAAAACACAAATTTAACAACACAGTCGTTCGCTGAAAAAAGAAGTGGTCGAACCACTTTTCTGGTTTTTTATGCTTTAAAACTTATGTTTATTTATTTTTTATCCTGAATTTACCGTTTACAGTGTTTTCTATTTTTAAAGCAAAAGCTCTAAAACTACCATCTTGCGACGAATTAACAACATATTCAGCGAACATAACAATGAAAACAAATAAGTCTCTTCTATCACTTGCAGTAGCATGTGGTCTAATGTCAGTGGCAACCACCGCAAACGCCGCAGGTTTCCAGCTAGCAGAATACTCAGCAACGGGTCTTGGCCGTGCATACGCAGGTGAAGCAGCAATGGCTGACAATGCAGGTTCACAATGGCGTAACCCTGCGTTGCTAACATACCTAGAAGGTACTCAAGTTTCTGTTGGCGCAATCTATGTTGATCCAAATATTGATATCGAAGGTACGAGCAAAGCAGGTTCTGTACCTGCACATGCTTCAGACTTCGCTCACGATGCAGTAATTCCTAACTTTTACCTATCGCACAAGTACAACGATAAGTTTGCACTTGGCTTTGCGCTAGGCACCAACTACGGTATGGAAACTGACTTAGGTGCGGATTTTGCCGCAGCGAACCACGGCAATGAAGCTAGCATCATCACCAAGGAAGCCAACCTAAATGCGGCATACCAACTGACCCCAACTGTAAGCATTGGTGGTGGTGTTCGCTACGTGATGGCAGAAGGTAGCTTTGGAGCTGTAACTCCAAACCATATGGCACCGCTTAATGGTTTAACTCTAAAATACATGGAAGGTGATGACAAAGCGTGGGGTTGGCAACTTGGTTCACTATGGCAAATCAACGATGCGAACCGTATTGGCTTTACCTATAAATCTGAAGTTGAGCTAACGCTTGAAGGTCATGCTAGAGGATTAGGCTTTGATAAAGTCGGTGGTTCTATTTTTAACCCACAACAGTATGCCGGCTCTATGGATCTAGCCCTACCAGCAACCGCTGAAATTGCTACTTTCCACCAAGTATCTGAAAAAGTTGCCATCCATACCAGCATCAACTGGACCGACTGGAGCAGCTTCAAAACACTTGAAGCGAACATCCCTGAATTTGGTGCTAACAGTTCACAATTGATTAAGCACGAAAACTGGGAAGACAACTACCGCTTTGCAATTGGTTCGACTTACCAATACAACAGTAAACTACAACTACGTACGGGTGTAGCTTACGATACATCTGCGGTAAGCGAAGAGCACCGCACAGCGACCATTCCTGAGACAGATCGACTATGGCTAAGCATTGGTGCCGGTTACCAATGGTCTGAGCAACTATCGCTTGATGCTGGTTTCACTTACATTATGGCGAAAGATGCGAAGATGCAAGAAACTCGAGTAGATGGAGCAAAACCACTTACAGATCCTTCAGACTTTGGTGGTAATTTCGAAGGCGAAGTAACTGGTAGCATCTGGCTAATCGGCGTGCAAGCGAACTACACGTTCTAATTTGTCGCTAACACGCTTTAGATAGTTAAAAAGAAAGGCTTGGGAATTCCCAAGCCTTTTTTGTTGCTGTTCAATTTTCTCTCATGAACATTACGCTCAATCACAGATCGTCAAGGTACTCATCAAGGTAAGCTTCTTCATCATGATCGATCTCTTGTTGCTGAGTTTCGATTTCTGCTTTGAAGTCTTGGTGTTGAATATACACTTCACGTGTGAGTGCGTATGGATCAGGTGAGTTTTCTAGCATCGATTCTTGTGTGACTAATGATGCGCGGGTCTCCATCCCTTCAAATGCCCATTTACCCAATCCAGCCCAGAAATTAAGCAGCGACAAAGGTAAGTACGCACTATCAGCAAAACTCGCGGTTTCTCGCACGGTCCACGGGCCATAACCCGGCACCATCACATACGGGCCATTGCCTACGCCCCAGTGACCAATCGCATCACCGAGCGCTTTTTCATTGTGATCGGTAATGCCTGCATCAGAAGCGATATCAATTAAGCCCAACAAACCAAAAGTGCTGTTTATCCAAAATCGGTTAAAGTGGTCGAGGGCTTTGCCGCCATTCCCCATCAGCAAGTTGTTGACCATACTCGAAGGCTCATCAAGGTTGCTCAGGAAGTTAGAGATACCAATACGCACTGGGCGCGGCGTGTAATTAACGTAAGTCAGTGAAACTGGGCGTACAATATAAGGGTCTAGATAATCGTAGTTCAATGCCCACATACTGCGGTTGAATCCTTCGATAGGGTCGCTCACATTAGACGCTGCCGCTTCTTGCTCTTCAGGAGCAGTCGCGCATCCCGCAAGCAATGCAACAGAAAGCAACGATGTCCATACCTTAGGCTGAAGGCTCTTCATTGATATTTTTTCCATAAAAAAAGGCCGGTAAGTTACCGGCCTAAGTTTACGCATTATTTGTTCTTATTGGTACTGTCGATCCACAATAACTGCTACCGATTCGCCCATTTTAGCGGGCTGACTCTCACCAAACCAATCGCCTTGAGAGGTGGCTACGTTGCCATCTTCATCAATTCGTACGCGAACCATGTAATCTTCGAGTTCAGACAGCTTACGCCCTTGCATCATGCTGTTACTATCATCGAGTACCACTGTGCGTGGGAATGAGCCAAGAGGGTAACGTGCTGCTGCTACCGGCATTGGTGCACCATCAGCGGTGTGTACCGATACAATCAGTGACGCATCAGGGTTCGCTTTTACAGTCTCGGCCAATGAAATCGCCACTGACACACTCGCTCCCGCGACGGCTTTATCACCCATCTGCTTTTTGGCATTGGCAATGCTGCGATCCAGCATTTGGTAACGCTCATCTTGTGGGCCAATCATCTGCTGCATGATGCTCCAGTAACGAATCGCCGCTGCAAAGTCCTTACGCTCATAAGCATCAAAGGCGAGCAATGAGAACACACGGACATCCATGTAATTCTTCTGCACCAATTTCCCTAAGATTGAACGCGCTTTATCTTGATCAACGTCGTCTTGCGACAGCATCAGGGCTTGAGCGTAACCTAACATGACATCAGGGTTATCTGATTCAAGCTTATACGCTTTGTTCATTGCACCAATGGCGGTATCAACATCACGATTCGCCAGACCAATACGACCAAGTAGCAACCAACCGGTCGCATCTTTGGGTTGGTTGTGTAAACGGGTACGTAATGCGAGGGTTAAATCGCGCATTTCATCTTCGCTTAACGCCGCCCCTTCCGGTGACATCAGCTTTTTCGATAGCGCTGGCAAGTTGTCGTTCACTTGTTGCCATTCCATCACATCATCAGCGGCACCAAACTTAAAGTACAGGCCGTAGGACATAATCACGGTCAGCAACATCGATGGCACAATCACCAACCATGGGTTAATGCTACTTTCGACCTTAGTTTGCGCTTCGGTTGGAATATCATCCAGCAGCGACTGTTTAAGATCCGCGATCAGCTCTTGCTGATCGTCCATCAAACCTTCTTCCGCTTCAACTTCCAGTTCAGTCAGACGGTCTTTATACAGTGCTTTGTTGAGTTCATCACGCAGCGCTTCGTCGGTATTCTCTTTGCGATTGATAAATGGCAACGCAATCAAAACACCACTCAACGCGACAAGAATGATTGATGCAATCCAAAATAATGTCATTACTGCTTGTCTCCATCATTCTCTTCATCGAGCAGAGCTTTTAATCGTTGCTCTTTGTTCTCGTCCCATTTGTCATCAGCAACCTGAGGTTGCTTTGACTTACGACTGCGTAGCACGATCACACCAAAGCCAATCACCACTACCGACAGTGGACCTAACCACAAAATCGATGTCGCTAAGGTAAACGGCGGATTGTAGGTAACGAAGTTACCGTAACGAGCGATCATGTAATCGACAATCTCGCCTTTTGACTTACCGTCTTTGGTCATTTCATACACTTTATGACGCAAGTCTTGCGCAAGTTCAGCATTAGAATCCGCAATGGTATTGTTCTGACATTTAGGACAACGCAGCGTATTACCAAGGTCTTTAAACTGCTGTTCCTGCTCCAAGGTATCAAATTCGTACACTTCAATCGTCGCATGCGCGACCATTGAAAATGTCAGGGCGACAAATAACGCGATACACCATTTTTTCATTATTTTGCCTCCTCAACCAATTGTTGATACATCGGCTGCAAAGTCTCTTTCCAGTTACGAGCATTCACATCACCGACATGGCGGTAGCGAATCACACCGTTGGCATCAATCAGGAAGGTTTCAGGAGCGCCATACACGCCCAGATCAAGCCCCAACATGCCATTGCCATCAAATAGACTGATCAAGTATGGGTTGCCCAAATCATTTAGCCAGGTCACCGCTTTATCACGCTGATCTTTGTAGTTCAGACCAATAATCTTTACACCATCACCCGCTAACTCGTTGAGGTAGTGGTGCTCGGCATAACATGTTGGGCACCACGTTGCCCATACGTTCAATAGTAAAGGCTCACCTTTAAAGATGCTTTGATCGTATAGCTTACCCGGCTCAGCCAAGTCTTCTAGGCGGAACTCAGGTACGTGCTTACCAACTAAAACCGATTCGAGTTTAGTTGGGTCATCCCCTTCTGAGTTACGCACTAACTGAGTGGTAAATACGGCCACTAGTGCTAAAAAAGCAAACAGTGGAATAAATAACAGTTTCTTGTTCATTTTATGCCTCCTGCTTTTTTGCTGGCTTGCGGAAACGGTAGCGTCGATCGCTGATTGCAACACAACCACCAAGCGCCATAAAGACAGAGCCTGCCCAAATCCAGTTTACAAATGGTTTGTAGTACAAACGCACTGCCCATGACTTACCGTCATCCAAACGGTCACCTAAAGCCACATAAAGATCACGACTTACGCTGCGATCAATCGCCGCTTCTGTCATCATCGAACGTGCGGTTTTATAGAAACGTTTTTCTGCATGTAGCGTATTGATGTACTTACCATCTTGCGTCACTTCGAAATCTGCAATATAGCCATCGTAGTTCGGGCCGTCATGATCACGCACACCAGAGAAATGGAAGTTGTAGCCTTTCAGCTGGAAGTTATCTCCCGGCGATAGACGTACATCACGTTCAATACTGTGTGTCTGTACCATTGCGATACCAATAATGGTGACCGCAAGACCAATGTGACCCAACATCATCGCCCAATGGCTGCGTTGTAATTTGCGCACACCAACAACAAAGCTATGGCGGTGCGTTGCACGCTGGTGCAATTCAAAACCGTGTAGCAATACAATCCACATCGCCATCAACCAACCAAGGTAGGTCATGAAGACGAAGTAATCAGAGAACATCCAGTTGAACAGTGCAGCTAACAATACAGCACCGATACCGCTGATGATCATAGGTTTGGCTAGTGAGCTCAGATCGTCACGTTTCCAGCGGATCAGCGGACCGATACCCAATACAAACGAGAATGGGATCATTAGCCATGCAAACAACATATCGAAGAATGGTGCGCCGATAGAGACTGAACCAAGACCGAGCTGTTTATGCACCAACGGCAGAAGTGTACCGACTAATACCACCATCAAAGCAGCCATTAGTAGT
This sequence comes from Vibrio scophthalmi LMG 19158, assembly GCF_000222585.1. Lineage (GTDB taxonomy): Bacteria > Pseudomonadota > Gammaproteobacteria > Enterobacterales > Vibrionaceae > Vibrio > Vibrio scophthalmi. The sequence continues at coordinate 100,395 of NZ_AFWE01000226.1, forward strand.
ACGTTGTTAGCTAACAGTGCGTTTTCACGTGAAGCCAGTTCAAAGTTACCACGAACACGAACCGCCGCGCCTTTAACAGCGAACAGCAGCAACGAACCGCCAATCACAAACACTAAGAAGCCAAGAATGAACATACCACGTGATGGATCAGAGGCGAATGCGTGTACTGATACAAGAATGCCAGAACGCACTAGGAAGGTGCCTAGCAAGCTCAATGAGAACGCTGAAATCGCCAGCAATACCGTCCACGCTTTAAAGGTGCCGCGTTTTTCCGTTACCGCTAAAGAGTGCATCAATGCCGTACCCGCAAGCCATGGCATGAATGATGCGTTTTCTACTGGATCCCAGAACCACCAACCACCCCAGCCAAGTTCGTAGTATGCCCACCATGAACCTAGTGAGATACCCAACGTTAGGAATAACCATGCTGCAGTCGTCCAAGGACGAGACCAACGTGCCCATGCCGTATCTAGGCGACCAGTCATTAGTGACGCAATTGCGAAAGAGAAAGCAACTGAGAAACCTACATAGCCCATGTACAGCATCGGCGGGTGAATAATCAAACCCGGATCTTGCAACAATGGGTTAAGGTCGCGACCATCAACAGGGAAGAATGGCAGTGTACGTAAGAACGGGTTCGAAGTTAGAATGATGAACAGTAAGAAACCAACGCTAATCATCCCCATCACAGCCAGAACACGAGCCACTGACTCTTGCGGCATGCCACGGCTAAAAGTCGCTACCGCCACAGTCCAACCCGCTTGGATCAACACCCAAAGCAATAGTGAACCTTCGTGCGCGCCCCAAACGGCCGTTAAACGGTAGTACCAAGGCAGCAAGGTATTTGAGTTACTCGCAACATACGTCAGCGTGAAATCATTGCTATAAAAAGCCCACAGCAAAATAGCAAATGAGAGCGACAATAGCAGGAACATTGCCCATGACAATGGACGAGCAGAGTTCATTAATAAGGTGTTATTACGCGATGCACCGACCAATGGCAGAATGCTTAGCAGCACTGCCATGGCAAGCGACAAAATCAGCGCAAAATGACCAATTTCAGCAATCATTGACCGCTTCCTTGTTTTTGTGATTCTGTGTATTTAAGCGGTTGGTGGGTTTTTTCCATCGCTTCTGCAACTTCTGGCGGCATGTATTCTTCATCATGCTTCGCCAACACTTCATGCGCTTCAATTGTCGTCGCATCGACTAACACGCCTTGCGCCACGATGCCCTGCCCTTCGCGAAATAGATCCGGCAAGATACCGTCATACACAACCGTAACCATTGGACCAACATCATGCAAATCGAACGACACTCGTAGTGAGTCCGGATCGCGCTTCACCGAACCAACAGCAACCATGCCGCCAATGCGTAAGCGCTGGCCAACAGTGGGTTTGCTACCGTCTGGTTTACCTTGTACCAATTCGGTTGGGGTATAAAACAGATCCATATTCTGGTTTAAAGCATAAAGCATTAGGCCCACGGTTGAACCAATGCCAAGAACGATGGCTAGAACAATAGCGAGCCGCTTTTTACGTCTTGGGTTCATAGAGTGTTCTCCAAATTCTTAGCTGCATCAATACGAGCCTGACGCTCGACTTTTGCCTGAACTTCATTAAGTAGGTTTGTGTGTCGACGAGCACTGCTGATCAGCAGAATAATCATCGACGCGAATGTGATACCAAACGCGCTCCATACGTAACCGGCATAGCCACCCATGGCAAGAAAATCACTAAAAGAGTCAAAATGCATGATTAGTTTCCTTGCTTGTCTGCGTGAGAAGATAAACGTGAGGACAATGCAACAACCCAAGGACGATGGCTCTCTTTACTGATGATCTCATTACGTAAACGGATCATAGTGACAGTGCCAAAGAAGAAAGCAAAGCCGGCAATATTGAGCAACAGTGGCCAAAGCATGTCGTTAGAAATCGATGGTTTGTCAAACTTGGTGATTGTTGCGCCTTGGTGCAGCGTATTCCACCACTCAACCGAGAAGTGAATGATTGGTAAATTGATTACCCCCACAATCGCCAAAATACCTGCGGCTTTCGCTGCAGTTTTTTGGTCATCAAACGCGTGGTAAAGTGCAATTACACCTAAATAGAGGAAAAGCAGAATCAATTCTGAAGTTAAGCGAGCATCCCATACCCACCATGCGCCCCACATTGGCTTACCCCAAATTGCACCGGTTAATAGTGCAATAAAAGTAAACAATGCGCCGATGGGAGCCATCGCGAGTGCCGCCATGTCAGACATGCGCACTTGCCAAACTAAACCGATGAAAGCAGCAATCGCCATAGACATATAAACGCCCATCGACCAAATTGCCGAAGGCACATGTATGTAGATAATCCTAAAACTGTCACCTTGCTGATAATCAGAAGGAGCAAACGCAAGCCCCCAGCCAGTACCTATCACTAGGCAAGACAAAGCCAGGACGGCAAACCATGGTAGTAACTTACCACACAGTCGATAAGTCGCTTCAGGCTTAGCGTACGGATGAAGCCATTTCCACATCGTCATTCTCACTCTATTACTTCATTTTTCGACTAGGCATCATTTGTACCTAGCTATTAATAGTTTTGTAATTTATATACTGGGAAATTTTCGTGCTTGATCAAAAACAATTAATTTACACTTACACGCAATGCCGCACTAATCGCGAACGGTGTTAACGTTAATGCCCCCATAAACATTGCGCCTAATACCGCTAATTGGCCGTTGTAAGCCATTCCCAGTGATGCCGCATCAATCGCTGATGTCGCAAAAATCAACACTGGAATATACAAAGGCAAAATCAATAAACTGAGTAACACACCGCCTTTTTGCAGCCCGACGGTTAGTGCCACCCCAATCGCACCGATAAAACTCAATGTTGGCGTGCCCACCAATAGGGTTGAGACGACCGCTAGCCAGGTATGAAAATCAAGCGATAACAGAATGGCCAGCAGAGGACTGATCAAGATAAGAGGTAATCCGGTCAGCACCCAGTGCGCAATCACTTTTGAGATCACCATTAATGGCAAAGGCACCGGCATCAGCATCATCTGCTCAAGCGCACCATCTTGAAAATCGTCACGCAGCAATCGCTCTAATGACAACAACGCCGACAACAACGCCGCAACCCAAACAATGCCTGCGGCAATGCGCGCCAATAAGTTCGGCTCTGGGCCAATACTTAATGGGAATAAGGTGATCACTATGATGAAAAACCATAGTGGGTTAAACACGTCCGCTTGGCGACGAAACGCAATCAATAGCTCACGTCGAATAATTGAATTCATTATGCCTAGCACAGTTAACCACCCAGCTTAATTTTTCTTAATTTCGGATTATCAGCAAACATATCTTGGTGTGTGGTTAACACCACTATGCCACCCTGCTCTGCATGTTTGAGAAACAGCGCTTCTAATACCTTCACACCTTGCTTATCAATCGCGGTCAACGGCTCATCTAAAATCCACAGTTTATGGTCACTCAACCATAAGCGAGCCAACGCAACACGACGTTGTTGCCCTGCCGATAGCTGTGCGACAGGAACATCTTCGCGCCCGGCAAGACCCACCTTCACCAGCGCATTATAGATCGTCTCTTTATCGGCTGGTTTTTTACTATGGATCGAAATGTAAAATCTGAGATTTTCGTAAGCGGTTAACTCACGTTTTATTCCCGTTTGATGGCCTAGAAACAGCAAATCTTGATGGTATGCATCTCGGTTTGATTCAATCGATTCATTGTTCCAGAAGATCTCACCGTCATCACGATCACCTAACCCTGTCACAATACGCAGCAAAGTGGTTTTACCGGTGCCGTTTCGACCTTCTATCTGAACGAGTTCGCCGCCCTCTATGGTAAAAGACAGAGATTCAAACAAAACTCTTTCATCACGAATCGCAGTTAATTGTTTTACTTCAAGCATGTGCTGCCACTAAAAGAATTGAAGTAGGTATCTTACCACAGCCACTTTTTGACAACATAGTGCTAGAGCTTTACGAATCACGAAACTAAGTAAGAAGTTATTAATATTTATCTATAATTTGACGCAACTGTCATTATTTAGTTACAACTATTCACGCATCATGCCTGCGGTATTTTTTACCAACAAAAAAGGATGCCTTATGGCATCCTTTTTATTTTATTTCATCTGCATCCGTCGGCGTTTCTGCAACGACTGGTCAGGCATCCCTTCAAGCGGTGGGATTTTTTCTCGACCTGACAATTTGTTTTGCAAAGACATCATCAACTCAGCCTCTGCTTTTGGCAGCTCGCATTCTTCTATCAACTCATTTAAATCGGCGCCAAGCTGAACCATCTTCGTCGCTCGTGAATACATGCGACCATCACCATCAGCTTGCTCTAATTCTTTAATTCGCTGTAAAAGATGTTGAATAATATCTTCTTGCTCACTCACTTTTTGGCCTAAACCAATCACCACTGAACGAACCTCTAAAAGCTGTTTATTGGCTTTTTGCAGTTCTCTTTCAAGATGACGCTGCTGTTGTCGGCTTTGCTCGGTCGCAAGTCGCTGGTTACGTTTCAATCGTAGTACACTAAATAGCAATACCAATAATATGAACGAGATCACTCCTGCTGCAATAGCAGGAGCTTGGTTAAACCAGCCAGTATCAATATTCATTACAGATGAGCCATCTCATCCCATTCTTCGTCAGAAAGCAGTTTATTCAGATCAACTAAGATCAGTAGCTTACCTTCACGGTTGCTTACGCCTTGAATAAACTTAGAACTTTCATCCGTACCAACGCTTGGCGTGGTATCAATTTCAGAAGAACGTAGGTAAACCACTTCAGCTACGCTGTCGACTAAGATGCCGATAACTTGATGCTCGGATTCGATAACGATAATACGTGTGTTATCCGTAATTTCGCCTTCCATCAAACCAAAGCGAGAACGTGTATCGATAACAGTCACCACGTTGCCACGAAGGTTGATGATACCTAGAACATAGTCTGGAGCACCTGGTACTGGAGCAATTTCCGTGTAACGTAGAACTTCACGTACTTGCATTACATTAATGCCGTACGTTTCTTCTTCTAGCTGAAACGTAACCCATTGAAGTACTTCGTCATTTAACTGATCTTTTCTTACTTCAAGTTCGCTAGTTTGAGACATACCTTAACCTCTCTAAGCCCTTATTGGCGTACTTATCTAATTGTCTAATGCTTTTACATCAAGTCCAGCATTTAGCATAGTGATCAATGCTTCAACATGGATCAAAGCGCACATTTTTTCTTTCACCATGCCAGCTAGCCATGGTCGTTTACCTGCGGTTTCTCGCCAGCGAACCTTCTCAGTATTGAGAAGCTCTGTCCCCATTAACTGTGTCGAGGCTAAGCCCCAAAGACTCGCACCGAGCATCACAATGTACTTGTATTGTTCTTTATATTCATCATCGAGCAGCTTATCTGGCATCACCCATTTTGCCGTATCGACAACATCGAACTGAGCATCACGTGTTGACTGTAAGCCAAGATACCAAGCTGGACGACCAATCAGGTGACTCAACGTTGACAGCTGATGAATACCACCAAGTTCGTCAAGCGGAACAGCAAATGTGACACCATTTACATCAAAATAGAGCACCTGAAAATCTTGCTCACGCTGGGTACTTTGCCAAGTGCCACTCAGTAAGCCACCCGCTTGGGTTTCAGGAATACTTTGAATGTCGGTCGTAAGCCCAGGTTCAGCTTCACTCATTGTTGGTTGAGAGAAAACCGTTTCTGCTACTCGCTTATCAGCAACGTCAAATGTTGCTGGTTCTAATTCAACCTCTTGAACCTCTTCATCATAAGGCTCAACATCCCACTCTTGAATTTCATCAACCAGTTGTTTAGCTTGAACTTCTTGCGCGATCTGGACGGTATTCTGATCCATCACCTGATCCAGCTCAAGCTCTTCAACAGGATTTGAGGCTTCGAGCTGTTTCAGCAACCGTTCAACATCTTCAAGGTTAGGTACTTCAATCTCTGCCGTCACCGGATGATAGAAGTAGGCCTCTTGCGCCGTTTGAATCATCGGCTCAAGTGTATAGTCATTGGGCTCTGGCTCTGGCTCTGGCTCTGGCTCTGGCTCTGGCTCTGGCTCTGGCTCTGGCTCTGGCTCTGGCTCTGGCTCTGGCTCTGGCTCTGGCTCTGGCTCTGGCTCTGGCTCTGGCTCTGGCTCTGGCTCTGGCTCTGGCTCTGCAAGCACTGTATCGTCTAAATCGGGCGTCACAAGTGCTTGTAACTCTTCGTCTTCAAAAAGCAGTGAAGTAAAGTAGTCGTCTAGCGCTTGCTCACTCGAAAGTAGTGTCTCTTCACTCATTAATTGCCAGCCTCTCTAGATGCAGCAGCAATTGTTTGTAAGCAAAGACACCTCGACTGCCGGAGGCAAAGTGAGAAACCGGTAGATGCTTAATACTTGCATCTCTAAATTTGGTATCAATCGGCACGGCCGACGACCAAACTTGATTTGGATAATCTTTCTTTAACTGCTGCAACGTTTGCAATGATGCTCGCGTTCGCTTGTCATACATGGTTGGGATGATGGTGACTTTAAACGGTTTATTGCGCGACTTCTGCATAATAGCCAAGGTTCGCACCATGCGCTCTAGCCCTTTCATCGCCAAAAATTCTGTTTGTACTGGGATCAAAATACGATCACTAGCTGCCAAGGCATTGACCATCATGACACCCAAAATCGGCGGGCAATCAATCAGAACGTAGTCATAGTGATTCTTCACCGCCGCTAAAGCACGTTTCAGAATTAATCCCATACCGCTGCGGTTGCCCATCACACGATCAAGGGTCGCCAAAGACATGTGCGCAGGAATAATATCGATACCTTGAATATCGCTATCCATCACCAGTGGCATCACACTATGTTCGGTAAACTCTTTTAGCTGAAACAGGTCGAACAAGCTAGAAGGCACGTTATCAGAGTCATAACCCAAATAAGTTGTCAGCGAGCCATGTGGATCGGTATCCACGAGTAATACTCGCTTACCTTGTTTGCTTAACAAACCAGCCAACGTAATGGTGGTCGTGGTTTTACCCACCCCACCTTTCTGGTTTGCAATACTCCAAACGATCATTGCCTTACCTCTAAGCTAGGCCAACTTCGACCAGCATACGCTCTGCAATTCGGTCGAGCGGAAGATCTTCAGTAGAGATACCCGCTTTTGCCACTGCTTGAGGCATGCCGTACACAACACAGCTTTCTTCATCTTGTGCCCAAATGGTCGCACCCGCAGTTTTCAGCATACGCGCACCTTCTCGGCCATCTGCACCCATACCCGTAAGTACCATCGATAGTACTTTGTCGCCGTAGACTTTTGCCGCACTGCCAAATGTCACATCAACGCATGGCTTGTAGTTCATGCGCTCACCACCATCGATAATGCGCAATTTAGCACTACCCGGGCGGCCTTCAATCATCATCTGTTTGCCACCAGGAGCCAGGTAAGCCACACCCGGTCTTAGCGCATCACCATCGGCAGCTTCTTTTACTTCAATCTTGCACAGCGAGTTCAAGCGGCTGGCAAAAGCGGCAGTAAATGTCGCAGGCATATGCTGGATCAGCACAATCGGATGTGGATAGTTCACTGGTAACTTAGTCAAAATTTTCTGCAAAGCCACTGGCCCACCTGTCGAGGTACCAATCGCGGTCAGTTGATATTGTTTACCACTCGCCTTAAATCTTGCAGCCGGTGACAACGGACGCGCAGCCGGAGCTGCCGTCGGAGCACTACGTAGAGATGACGTGGTCGTCGCTCGCGTCGCCGCAGCGGTCGCAACTGGACGTGGCGCAGCAGGACGACGCATAAAGTTGCGGCGCGCTGCGATTTGAATGACACGTTGTTGCAGTAAGCTCACCGCTTCGTCACGGTTACGAGCAATATCTTCAAACTTTTTAGGTAAGAAATCGAGAGCGCCTGCATCCAGTGCATCTAACGTGGCTTTAGCGCCATCGTGAGTCAGTGATGAAAACATCAAAATTGGAATCGGATTAGAGGCCATGATCTCACGGACGGCTGTGATACCGTCCATCACTGGCATTTCAATATCCATCGTAATAACGTCAGGTTTAAGCTGCAGCGCTTTCTCTACTGCTTCTTTTCCGTTGGTCGCCACGTCTAGAACCTCTAGACGTGCATCGGAATTAATAATCTCACTGACTCTACGACGAAAGAAACTTGAATCGTCGACGACTAAAACTCTTATTGCCATGATTTTCCTTTAATTGTTCAACGATTAATTAGATTCGAGAAGCTGAGGCGTAACGCTTTAGCAAATCTGGCACATCTAAAATCAAGGCAATATGACCATCACTTGTGATCGTCGCACCCGCCATTCCTGGCGTACCTTGGAGCAAATTATCTAGTGGTTTAATCACCACTTCTTCTTGACCAATAAGGGTATCAACAACAAAGCCAACGCGCTGACTGCCCAATTGCACAATCACTACATGCCCATGACCTTTGCGCTGTTCAACAAAGCCGGCACGCGGCGCGAGCCAGTTTTGTAAATAGAACAATGGAATCGACTTGTCGCGAACGATAATCGTCAACTGCCCGTCAACCACGTTGGTACGGCTAAGGTCAAGGTGGAAGATCTCATTCACACTTGCCAATGGTAAGGCAAATGGGTGGCCTGCAACGCCAACCATCAAGGTTGGTAGAATCGCAAGGGTCAACGGCACTTTGATGGTAATTTGGGTGCCTTTACCCATTTCAGAATCAATGTCGATTGAACCATTTAGTGTGTTAATCGCCGTTTTCACGACATCCATACCCACACCACGACCTGAGATATCAGAAATTTTCTCTTTACTTGAGAAGCCCGGCATAAAGATCAGGTTGAAACACTCTTTATCGGTCAAGCGTGAAGCTGCATCTTCATCCATCATCCCGCGTTTAACCGCGATACCACGTAGTACGTCAGGGTTCATACCGCCACCATCATCGACGATGGCTAATTGGATATGATCCCCTTCTTGTGCTGCTGAAAGGATGACTTTACCAGTGCGTGATTTACCCGCTTTTACACGGTCTTCTGGCATTTCGATACCATGGTCAACTGAGTTTCGCACCAAGTGAATCAATGGATCCGCAAGGGCTTCTACTAAGTTTTTATCCAAATCAGTATCTTCACCACGCATTTCCAGCGTGATGTCTTTGTTTAGGCTACGAGCAAGATCTCGAACAACGCGAGGGAAGCGACCAAATACTTTCTTAATTGGCTGCATGCGCGTTTTCATCACCGCACCTTGTAAATCGGCCGTCACGACATCAAGGTTTGATACCGCTTTCGACATTTCTTCGTCAGCACTATTTAAACCTAGGCTCAATAATCGGTTACGAACCAACACCAATTCACCCACCATGTTCATGATGATATCGAGTGTCGATGTATCAACACGAACGGTAGCTTCGGCTTGTGTTTTCTTCGCAGGTACTGGCGCTTCTTTTTTTGCTGGCACGGCTTCAGGCGCGCTCGCAACTGGAGCTGGCATCACCGGTGGTGGTGCAATCGCCTCTGGCGCAGCCGCTTGAGGTGCTTCAACTTGTGCTACCGGTTTTGTCGCGGCTTCAAGCTCTTCAGGGCTTGGGCCTTTACCTTGTCCGTGCAATTCGTCGAGTAATTTTTCAAACTCGGCATCTGTCATTAGATCTTCATCACCTGAACTCACGGTAGGAGCTGGAGCTGCCGGCGCTGGAGGTGCACTCGCAACAACGTTATCCTCTTTACCAGGGCCCTTACCTAGACCATGAAGTTCATCTAATAACTTTTCAAATTCATCATCAGTGATATCGCCACTAGCAGCCATCGCTGGCTCTGGTGCTTTAGGCGCAGGTGCTGGCGCTGAACCAGGAGCAGTTCCTGAACCATGTAGCTCATCTAATAGCTTCTCAAACTCGTCCTGCGTGATTTCATCTATAGAACTTGCCGATGGTGCTGCAGTCGCGGCAACTGGCTCTTCTACGATTGGGGCAGGCACTTCGATAACAGGTTCAGCGACAGGTGCAGCTACGATAGCTTCTTCCACTGAAGCAGGTTTGCTTAGACGATGTAATTCATCAAGAAGAGATTGTTCAGAAGGAGGAAGAGGTTCGCCATCTTGCACCGCTTGGAACTGCACGTTAACAGCATCCAATGCGCGAAGCATGGTATCCATAAGATCTGCCGTTACTTTACGCTGACCATTACGCAGAATATCAAACACGTTTTCTGCGCCATGACAGGTATCAACCAGTTCGGTTAGCGCCAAGAAACCTGCACCGCCTTTTACCGTGTGGAAACCACGGAAAATAGCATTAAGCAGATCTTTATCATCCGGGTTGTTTTCAAGCTCTACCAACTGCTCTGAAAGCAGTTCGAGAATTTCACCCGCCTCAACTAAAAAGTCCTGAAGAATATCTTCGTCTAAATCGTAGCTCATAAGTTACCTCTAAAACCCAAGACTTGAGAGTAAGTCATCGACTTCGTCTTGTGATGAAACCGCATCCGCCCTCTCATGAGGGTTTAATATTGGCCCCTCAGGGTCAGTTGATGCTTTTTTCTTGTTGTTAGTCGCGTCGGATTCTTGTTTATCGTCACCGAACGCCGTAAGAATATCACCGAGGCGGAGTTCAACCTCGTGCACTAACTCAATAACACGACGGATGATTTGTCCGGTTAAGTCTTGGAAATCCTGAGCCATGAGAATATCGGTCAACAGGCTATGTAGTTCACTACTATTCCCTTCAACTTGCCCTAACAGTTCGTCAATACGGTGGCAGAGAGCTTTAAATTCCGTAAGCTCAATCTTGCCATACATCAACTCATTCCATTGTGGACGTACCTTGAGTAAGCCATCGTGAAGGCTGTCGGCAATCGGCATACATCGATCCACCGCATCCATCGTTTTGTTCGCTGCAACTTCTGTTTTTTCAATGACGTATTGGAGGCGTTCCCTTGCATCAGGAATTTCGTCATTGGTAAGTTCAGCGATACGGTCATCAAGGCGAAATTGCCTAATCGACTCTTGTAGCTCACGAGTCAATTCGCCGATTTCCTGCAACATAGGTTCGCTAGTCGCATCGTTGATATTTTTTACAAGAGCATCTGCTTCCTGCTGCTGACCACTTTCTAACAGTTCAACGAGTTGTTTTGCCTGTTCTAATGAAATCATTACTAATTGGCCTTTGTCGCCGAATAGCTAAAGTCAAATAGTTGACTATAAGCGCTCAAAAATTTTGTCTAATTTTTCTTTCAATGTTGCTGCAGTAAACGGTTTGACAATGTAACCATTTACGCCTGCTTGAGCGGCTTCAATGATCTGTTCACGTTTCGCTTCTGCGGTGATCATAAGTACAGGCAAGTGCTTAAGCTCTGCATCTGCACGAACATGTTTCAACAAGTCGATGCCTTGCATTCCTGGCATGTTCCAGTCAGTCACGACAAAATCGAAATCGCCCTTCTTGAGCATAGGCAATGCAGTTAAGCCATCGTCCGCTTCTTGGGTATTATTGAAACCCAAATCACGAAGTAGGTTTTTAACGATGCGGCGCATTGTTGAAAAATCATCAACAATAAGGATTTTCATATTTTTATTCAAAATTGCCTCCACTGAGTATGATGTCAGTGATTTCTAGTCATTATTTGTCCACGCACTTAATTTAGTACGCAGACGTTGCATTGATTGGCTCAGGATTTGGCTAACGCGTGATTCGCTAACTCCAATCACTTCACCGATTTCTTTTAAGTTCAACTCTTCGTCGTAGTAAAGAGATAGCACTAAAGCTTCACGCTCCGGTAAAGATTTTATCGATTCTACCAGAGCTTTACGGAAAGATTCATCCGCAACACCTTGAAAAGGTGTATTTTCTTCCGAGTCATCATCCGATTTGATGACATCGTCAGATACGCCCAAGTCTTCGATCCCTACTAAGCGAGAACAATTTATATCTGCCAATACGCTGTGGTATTGGTTCAGACTCATCCCAACAAAATTTGCCACTTCGGCATCTGTCGGATCTCGATTTAGTTGTCCTTCTAAAGTTGCAATGGCTTGGTTAAACTCACGACTGTGTTTGTGCACTGATCGTGGTACCCAGTCTCCACGACGAATGTCGTCTAGCATAGCGCCACGAATACGGATTCCAGCATAGGTCTCAAAACTTGCTCCTTTGCTGCCATCATAATTCTTTTGCGCTTCAAGAAGGCCAATCATTCCCGCTTGAATAAGATCTTCAACCTGGACACTTGGTGGCAGACGGCCAAGCAAGTGATGAGCAATACGCTTCACTAACACCGAGTATTTTTCTAAAAATACTCGTTGACTGTTGTGATTGCCGTATTGGTCATAGGTCAATGCCTTATTCACCAAATGGTTCCTCTAATGGTTCTGGTCGATTTAGTAATCGTTCAACGAAAAATTCCAAATGTCCGCTTGGAGTTTTCGGAATTGGCCATGTTAACGCTTTGTTCGCTAATGAACTTAGTGCTAATGCAGCAGGTGAACGCGGAAACGCATCCACAACAATTTTTTGCTTTTTAACCGCTTGTCGCACTTTATCATCTAGTGGGATACATGCGACTAGCTCAAGGCTCACATTCAAGAATCTCTCTGTGACTAAGGTCAACTTTGCAAACAATTCTCGGCCTTCGCGGTAACTTCTGACCATATTTGCAACGATTTTGAAGCGTTGGACCTGATGTTCTTTACTCAGTAATTTGATCAATGCGTAGGCATCGGTGATCGATGTGGGTTCATCACACACCACCACAACCACATCTTGAGCCGCGCGTGAAAAACTAATCACCATGTCTGAAATACCGGCAGCAGTATCAATCAGCAGCACGTCCATTTCATCTTCTAAGCTACCAAAAGCACGAATTAGCCCAACGTGTTGCGCGTGGCTTAACTCGGTCATCGCCTGTGCTCCCGAAGTGGCAGGGATGATTTTGATACCGTGAGGGCCTTCAACAATGGCATCTGCCAGTTCACACTCACCCGCAAGAACATGGCCGAGATTGCGCTTCGCTCTAATACCCAACATCACATCAACGTTGGCTAGACCTAAATCCGCATCTAAAACCGTGACCTTTTTGCCTTGGCGAGCCATGCAAATAGCAAGGCCGAGAGTAACATTTGATTTACCCACCCCACCTTTACCGCCGGTGACCGAAATAACCTTGGTTAGTGATGGTTGTGTTAGGCGGCGTAATCCGCTTGCTTGGTCTTGAATCATATTCTCTATCATAATCGTCGCCGCCTAGAACCTTTCTACTTCACTATTCCAATAGTGAGGTTCATCGTCCGCCGATTTCTCTAATAAATCATTCGCTTTTGCCACCATGTACTTAGGCTGAGCGATGACGATATCTTCTGGTACGCGTTGTCCGTTCGCGATATATGCTACAGGCAATGCATTTTGTACTACGACACTGACAAACTCACCTAAGCTAAGTGACTCATCGAGCTTGGTTAAAATACAGCCTGAAAGTGGTATACGTTTAAAATGGTCGATGGTTTCTTGTAATACTTTGCGCTGTGCCGTGGCGGGTAAAACAAGATAGCTGTGAATGACTTCATCGCTATTTTGCATCAAGGTATCCAGTTGTTCAGATAATCGAACATCTCGCTGTCCCATCCCTGCCGTATCCACCAGAATTAAGCGACGATGGCGTAACTGGTATATTACATCGGCTAACTCGTTGGAATCTTTAGCGACTTTTACTGGACAACCCATAATTCTGCCATAAATAGCGAGTTGCTCATGTGCGCCAATACGGTAGGTGTCGGTTGTAACCAGTGCGACGTTGTCAGAACCGAACTCCATTGCAGCACGGGCGGCCAGTTTTGCTACCGTAGTGGTTTTACCCACACCCGTAGGGCCTAACAGTGCCACTACGCCACCACGTTTTAGAATATCTTGTTTGGAAATAGGCACTTGATCGGCCACTAAGCCTAGTAGTGCTTTCCACGCCTTTTTCGGCGGGGTGTCTTCTGGGATATAGCAAGCCAGCTGGTCAGCCAACTCAGACGATAAGCCCATACGTTCTAATCGTTTGATCAACATGGCGCGCAATGGTTCGCGACGCTCCACTTCTTGCCACATCAAACCGGACACTTGATGCTCTAATAAACGACGAATTGAGGTCATCTCTTCGCGCATATCAGTCAATTCTTCATTTGATACCGCTTGCTCACGCGGTTGACCACGCTCATAGCGAGAGGGATCCAACTTTGGTGCCGGGCGCTCAATACGACGATCTTCCGCAATCAGACGCGCGAGAGGCGAGTCTTCTTTTAGTTTGATATCGCTCGCGGAGGTTTGATTGCGCAGCGAGTGTTGTCGCTTAAGCAGTGCCGTTAGTGAATCTTCACCGGGTGCCGCTTCTGGCTCTTCATAACCGCCTTTGCTGGTGCTGTATTGCTTGAGCATGCTAGCAAAGCGTTTGGTCATCGAGCGACCGTTCTCGGCGCTTGCATTCAAGCTGACACGATCGTCATCTAACTGACGAGATTCCTCGCGCATGGCCAAACTTGGCGAGATTTGAGTTTGCGTTTGCGCTTGAGCAGCTCGTGGTCTTGAGCCGTAGCTACTGCTCGACTTGGCAGCTGCGGAATCACCATCAACTGCGGCGACAATCTCTACCCCACCAGCGACTTTTTTATTCGACATGATCACCGCATCGACCCCAAGTTCGTCTTTCACTTGGAGTAATGCCGTTCTCATATCCTTGGCAAAAAATCGTTTAATCTTCAAAGTCGATATCCATTATTGGTCGTAACAGAACTAATTACCTACCGCTTGTACGATGCGAATCTGTTTCTCATCAGGGATCTCTTGATAAGAGAGTACGCGCAATGTCGGTATTGTATTCTTGACGAATTTCGCGAGAGTCGAACGTAATACGCCCGAAGTCAGCAGCACAGCTGCCTCCCCTTTTAGCTCTTGCTCTTGCGTTGCTTGGCTCAGTGACATTTGCAAACGCTCAGCAAGACCAGGCTCAATACCGGCAGACTCTCCTCCGGATGCTTGCATGGTTTGATGCAAGATTTGTTCCAGCTCGGGAATTAAAGTAATTACCGGCAATTCTGGCTCTATGCCATTGATTTCCTGAACAATTAGTCGCTTAAGCGATATGCGCACAGCTGCAGTAAGAATGTCAGCTTCTTGACTCTTAGCTGAGTATTCCGACAAAGTCTGAACAATGGTGCGGATATCACGAATGGGTACGCCTTCATTAAGCAAGTTTTGTAGTACTTTCACCACAACACCGAGCGGCAATTGATCCGGCACGAAGTTTTCGACTAACTTCGGCGTACTACGGCCAAGCATTTCCAATAGGTTTTGGACTTCTTCGTGACCAAGCAGCTGTGATGCGTTATTGGTGAGGAGTTGGCTTAAATGGGTTGCCAGCACGGTGGAAGAATCCACGACGGTGTACCCGAGCGCTTGCGCGTGTTCGCGGTAATCTTCACGAATCCACGTCGCTTCCAAGCCAAATGCAGGGTCGATGGTTACTTCGCCTTCAATCATGCCGTAAACTTGACCTGGGTTAATCGCAAGCTCTTGATCGGGGCGAATTTCCGCTTCTCCCACGGCGACACCCATTAGCGTAATACGGTAACTATTTGGCGTTAACTCAAGGTTGTCGCGAATGTGCACCGCGGGGATCAAAAAGCCAAAATCTTGCGAGAGTTTCTTACGCACCCCTTTGACACGTTCCAGCAGCTCGCCTCCTTGATCCCTATCAACCAAGGGAATCAAGCGATAACCGACTTCTAGACCAATAATATCGACTGGCTGTACATCTTCCCATGACAGCTCTCTTGGTGTTGACGGTTCTGCTTCTTGCAAGGCTGGAGGGTTGGCTTTTTCCTCGCTCTTTTTCTGTTGTTTGCGATACATCCAGTAAGCACCACCGCCCGACATTGCCGCTAACAGCAAGAAGGCAAAATGTGGCATACCCGGCACGATACCCATGATAAACATGATGATCGCGGTAACCGTCAGTGCTTTAGGGTTATCAAACAGCTGGAAGACAAGCACTTCACCCATGTCTTCATCGGTATTCTGACGCGTCACCATGATCGCGGCGCCAATAGAAAGAAGTAAAGAAGGGATCTGCGCAACCAAACCATCACCGATGGTTAGTAGCGTGTAGATTTTCATCGCTTCGCCAAAGCCCAGTCCATACTGCGCCATACCAATAGCGAGACCACCGATAATGTTGATGAAGAGGATCAAAATACCGGCGATGGCATCGCCTTTAACAAACTTTGACGCACCATCCATCGAACCATAAAAGTCGGCTTCTTTGGTCACTTCTTGACGACGAGTACGCGCTTGATCTTGATCGATAAGACCGGCATTCAAATCCGCATCGATTGCCATCTGTTTACCAGGCAATGCATCCAAGGTGAAGCGAGCGCTTACTTCCGAAATACGTCCCGCACCTTTGGTGACAACCATGAAGTTGATGATCATCAAGATGATAAAGACCACAAGACCTACGGCGTAGTTGCCGCCGATAACAACATTACCAAACGCTTCGATAACATTACCCGCCGCACCCGGCCCTTCGTGACCATAGAGTAAAACCACACGGGTTGAGGCCACGTTCAGCGCCAAACGTAATAGTGTTGCAATCAGCAGTACGGTAGGGAAAGCAGCAAAATCGAGTGGACGTCGGGTGTAAACCGTTACCAGTAGTACCACCATCGACAGAGCGATGTTGAAGGTAAAAAACAAGTCGAGCAAAAAAGCCGGGATGGGTAGAACCACCATCGCCAAAGTCGACAGCACCATAACAGGTGCGCCAATGGCCGGTAATGCGCGTTGGGGTAACGGAGGTAACTTATCCGCAAATGGCAAAGAAAACTTCATAGACTCGTGGCTATTTCGACTAAAATTAGTGGCTTACATTTATAGTAAGCCACTCATGCAAATTTTAGTCCACCGAAAATGTCAAAATTATGGCACTGCGATGGAGCTTGGCGGTTAAGGATTGATGTTCCAAACTAAACGACCGCGACCCGCATCAAGATCATACTCAATGCACACTACCCCAGAGGTTGGGAACATAGGGGGAGCGATGTCTGTGACAAAATCCGCCGTCAAGTAACCGACTAACGGAAGATGCGATACCAACAATACCGATTGTAATTGCTCTACCTCGGCAAGTGCGCGGATATACTCAACAACAGTCGCGGAGTCACCATACGGCGTAATATCATCACACTCTTCAACGTGTTTGGCTGCAAACAGCGGCGCAATTTCTTGCCACGTTTGCTGGGCGCGTAAGTAAGGGCTCACGAGCACCTTGTCAAACTTCTGAACACCTTGAGCAACACAACGCTGGGCAACCGAATAAGAGGCAGTTCGACCATGAGTCGTTAATGAACGATCTTCATCACTCGAAGCAAAGTGTTCTGCTTCACCGTGGCGCATTATCACGATTTTCATATTATTTCCTGTGGTGTGAGATCGTAGGCCTTCTCACAACATCTCTTGGGCATGAGTAATAAAATTAATTATATCAAGTAACTTGCCAAAGACTCGGACTTTCTTAACAATCTTAAGGGTAAGCTCGAGGTTTTTGTTTCAATCGCTGTGTGAGCAGCGATGTCCGTGTTGTTATAACACATCTTTAGCACCGCAATTTGCACAAAGATGAGCGAACTCATTGGCTCGGAAATTGGAAAACTGGCAGCGTTTTAAAACGCGTACATACTTACTGTCTACGTTAACGCATGGAGAATGATTGTGCATGTAAGCCCAAATGATACAAATCAATACCGATACTGCACTCTAAGTAATGGCTTAAGGGCGTTATTAATTCACGATGTACATGCGCAGAAATCGGCGGCTGCGCTCGCCGTTAACGTCGGTCATTTTGATGATCCGATTGATCGCCAAGGTATGGCGCACTATTTAGAGCACATGTTATTTCTTGGTACCGAGAAGTACCCAAAGGTTGGTGAGTTCCAAAGCTACACCAGCCAACATGGTGGTACAAACAATGCTTGGACTGGTACTGAACATACCTGCTTTTTCTTCGATTGTGACCCGAATGCATTCGAAAATAGCCTTGACCGTTTTAGCCAGTTTTTTAGTGCTCCACTATTTAATGCCGAAGCGCTAGATAAAGAACGCCAAGCCGTCGACTCTGAATATAAAATGAAACTCAATGACGATTCCCGTCGCTTATATCAAGTCAACAAAGAGATCATCAACCCAGAACATCCGTTTGCTAAATTCTCGGTTGGTAATCACGAGACATTAGGCGATCGTGACGGCAAATCGATTCGCGATGAGATCATTGCTTTTCATCAACAACACTACTCAGCCGATTTAATGACGCTCGCACTCGTCGGACCGCAAACACTTGATGAACTCGAAGCGTGGGCGAATGAAAAATTTACGACCATCGCCAACTTAAATCTCGCCAGCAAGCAAATCGATGTGCCATACACCGACCTACGCTCCACCAGCATTTGGGTTAACGTGGAGCCTGTTAAAGAGATTCGTAAGCTAATCTTAACCTTCCCAATTCCAAGCATGGACGGCTATTACCGCAGTAAACCTCTCTCTTATTTTGCCCATCTGCTCGGTTATGAAGGTGAAGGCAGTTTAATGCTGGCGCTAAAAGATGCTGGTTGGATCACCTCGCTTTCCGCCGGCGGAGGCGCTAGCGGCAGCAATTATCGTGAATTCACTATTAGCTGCACATTAACCGAGCATGGTTTAGAGCATACCGACAACATAATTCAAGCCATCTTTAATTATATTGCCGTGATCAAAGCACGTGGTTTTGATGACTGGCGCTACTATGAGAAACAAGCGGTTTTGGAATCGGCATTTCGCTTTCAAGAACCGACACGCGCGATGGATTTGGTTAGCCACTTAGTGATTAACATGCAGCATTACGCCAGTGAAGACACAATTTATGGCGACTTCATGATGCAAGAGTACCAACCTGATCATCTACGAGCGTTAGCGCAAAACTTTACGGTTGATAACCTTCGTGTCACGCTGATCGCTAAAGGTCTCGATTACGATGAGCAAGCTAAGTGGTACTTTACCCCCTACTCTGTCGTGCCTCTAAATCAACAACAACGTGATTTTTATCAGCAACCTTGCGGACTCAAAATGGCGTTGCCAGATCGCAACCCTTTTATTTGCTATGACCTCACGCCAAAAGAGTTAGAGACAGAATCCGACGTCCCAACACTATTGCAAGACTTGCCCGGATTTAAGCTGTGGCATCTGCAAGACAACGAGTTTCGCGTGCCTAAAGGCGTGATGTACATTGCTATCGATAGTCCACATGCCGTGGCAAACCCGGTAAACATCGTCAAGACTCGCTTATGTGTTGAGATGTTTCTTGATGCGTTAGCCACTGAAACCTATCAAGCTGAAATTGCCGGCATGGGTTACAACCTCTATGCGCACCAAGGCGGCGTGACATTGACCATTTCCGGCTTTAGTGAAAAACAGCCCGAACTGCTGAAAATGATCCTTAAACGCTTTGCGAATCGTGAATTTAGCAAAAAGCGCTTTGATACCATCAAAACACAGCTATTACGTAATTGGCGAAATTCAGCGCAAGATCGCCCAATTTCTCAGCTATTCAATGCCATGACTGGTATTTTGCAACCCAACAATCCACCTTACGCAACCTTGGTGGAAGCACTTGAAAGTATCGAAGTCGAGTCACTATCGAACTTCGTACAAGCTATTTTGGCAGAGCTGCACGTAGAAATGTTTGTCTATGGAGATTGGACGCAGAGTGATGCTTTAGCACTAGGCGAAACGCTTAAAGAAGCCATGCGCGTACAAGATCAGCAGTATGAAGAAGCGCTGCGTCCGCTGGTTATGCTTGGTAAAAACGGTACTTTCCAGCGAGAGGTGGTTTGTAATCAGGAAGATTCCGCTATCGTTGTTTACTACCAATGTGATGATACTGAGGCGAAGAGTATTGCGCTTTACTCACTGGCTAATCATCTCATGTCTGCCACCTTCTTCCATGAAATACGCACTAAACAGCAACTCGGCTATATGGTCGGTACTGGCAATATGCCGCTAAACCGACATCCCGGTATCGTGCTTTATGTGCAATCACCAAATGCAGCACCCAATGAGCTAATCAGCTCCATCGATGAGTTCCTAAATGCCTTTTACATGGTGTTGTTAGAACTCAATGAATATCAGTGGCACAGTAGTAAACGGGGGCTTTGGAATCAAATCGCCACGCCGGATACCACCTTACGTGGTCGAGCGCAGCGACTATGGGTTGGTATTGGTAACAAGGATGAAAACTTTGATCAGCGCCAACGCGTATTAGCTGAACTCAAAAAATTATCTCGCAGTGATATGATCCGTTTTGTGGTGAATGAACTGAAGCCACGTACTGCGAACCGATTGATCATGCATACCCAAGGCAATGCGCATCAAACTAGTGCACCATTAAGCCTTGGGCAGGAAATTGGTTCGATTGACGAATTTCAACTACGGGCGAAAGACGTTGAATTAGGTTAATTTAACATCCATATAAAGCTTGATTAGTCTTGCTCTGACGCCACAATAGCCTTCAATGTATGCGGGTGAAGCTTAATGCACACCCCTTCATACTTAAAGGCTACCGTCGGATTATTCAAGCGTTCTCCCTCGCCTTTCGGGCTAGAGAGTTTTACTTTAACCCCCAAGTCCGCTAGCTGTTCAAAACGTTCAGCAAAGACTGGCAATTGACGTTGCAAATCAGCCAAATAGTCTTCTGCGGTTTGTGCCATTGAAGGGATCACAAACTCAATGTGCTCCCAACTTTCATTTGGGTAACTTTTACCTGGTGCAGGATAAGGCAATTCGAGGCACTCGATATGCCAGCCATTACTGTTTAATGGGCGGTCAAACGCAATGACCACGATAGGACGACCGCTAATTTTCGCTAACGAAATGACCTCGCCATACGCTGACCATGCTTGATGTGCTTGCGCAGCAATCTCAGTCTCGTTGATACGCAATGCGATATGATCGGCTTGTGCAGCCGAGAGATCCAAGCCAATACGTTCCGCCAATGCTTGTATCTTAGCGGTAAACAGATCTAGATCTTGCAACATTTGTTGCGGTGTTAAGCGTTTAACTTCCAATTGTGCTGTCATTTCTGTTCTCATTTTTATGCCGAAATGGGGTTGGCTATAGTAATCGCAAACATTGTCAATTTCTATTGGCTATAAAAAGTCTAAATTTCATCTTATCCTCTCTATATGGCAAGCAATAAAATTGTTATCATTAGCGCCATTTTTGTGAACTCCAACAGAACTCAGCCATAATCATGTTGAGTTCTTCGTCCTTGAAATGAAGGAAACGCGTGTGAATATCCAAGCACTGATTAATGACAAAGTATCTCAGGCTCTCGAAGCCGCTGGCGCACCTGCAGGCAGCCCTGCTGTGGTTCGTCAATCTGCAAAAGCACAGTTTGGTGACTACCAAGCAAATGGTGTAATGGGCGTTGCTAAGCAACTTGGCACTAACCCTCGAGAATTTGCGCAAAAAGTACTGGATGTTCTAGACCTAGACGGTATCGCGAGCAAAACAGAAATCGCCGGCCCAGGTTTCATCAACATCTTCCTATCTGAAGAGTTTCTTGCAAAACAAGCAGAAGCAGCACTAAACGACGCTCGTTTAGGCGTAACGGCTGAAGAAGCAAAAACCATCGTAGCTGACTACTCAGCACCAAACGTCGCTAAAGAGATGCACGTTGGCCACCTACGTTCTACCATCATCGGTGACGCAGTGGTTCGTACTCTTGAGTTCTTAGGCCATAACGTAATCCGTGCTAACCACATCGGTGACTGGGGTACTCAGTTCGGTATGCTGATTGCAAACCTTGAGCGTGTACAGCAAGAGTCTGGTGAAGTATCGATGGAACTTTCAGACCTTGAAGCCTTCTACCGTGAATCGAAGAAACTGTACGATGAAGACGAAGAGTTTGCAGCTAAAGCACGTGCGTACGTGGTAAAACTGCAAGGTGGTGACGAGTTCTGCGCAGAAATGTGGAAGAAACTGGTTGATGTTACGATGATCCAAAACCAGCGTAACTACGATCGCCTAAACGTATCACTGACTCGCGATGACGTAATGGGTGAAAGTAAGTACAACGACATGCTGCCTAAAATCGTTGCGGATCTACAAGCGCAAGGTCTTGCGGTTGAAAGTGAAGGCGCGCAAGTTGTCTTCCTAGACGAATACAAAAACAAAGATGGCGAAGCGATGGGCGTTATCGTGCAAAAACGCGATGGCGGCTTCCTATACACCACCACAGACATTGCCTGTGCAAAATACCGTTACGAACAGCTAGGCGCTGATCGTGTGCTTTACTTCATCGATTCACGCCAACACCAGCACCTAATGCAAGCGTGGACTATCGTTCGTAAAGCCGGCTACGTACCAGAATCAGTCTCTCTTGAGCATCACGCATTTGGCATGATGCTAGGTAAAGATGGTCGTCCATTTAAGACTCGTGCCGGTGGTACGGTTCGCCTAGCGGATCTATTGGATGAAGCAGAAGAGCGCGCAGCGCAGCTAATCGAATCGAAAAACCCAACGCTAGCAGCAGAAGAAAAGGCGACAATCGCAAATACGGTTGCAATGGCAGCGGTAAAATATGCTGACCTTTCTAAACACCGTACCACTGACTACGTGTTCGATTGGGATAACATGCTGGCGTTCGAAGGTAACACGGCGCCATACATGCAATACGCATACACTCGTGTCGCATCAATTTTTGCCAAAGCGGGTGTATCGATGGATGAGCTGCAAGGCGACATCATTATCACTGACGAAAAAGAAAAAGCACTTGTGGCTAAACTGCTTCAGTTTGAAGAGGCTGTACAGTCTGTTGCTCGTGAAGGCCAGCCACACATCATGTGTGCTTACCTATTCGAACTAGCAGGTCAGTTCTCTAGCTTCTACGAAGCATGCCCAATCTTGGTTGCTGAAGATGCCGCTGTTAAACAAAGCCGTCTGAAAATGGCTGCACTAACCGCAAAAACCATCAAGCAAGGTTTGTCTCTTCTTGGTATCGATACGCTAGAGCGTATGTAAGCGAGAAGCGAGAAGCGAGAAGCGAGAAGCGAGAAGCGAGAAGCGAGAAGCGAATAATTGTGGGGGTTGACGTGAAAGCGTCAACCCTTTCTTTTTTTAAGGACAGAGAATCGAGAACGAGCTTCGCTCTATGGAACGCTTTGCTTTTAGAACCGAGAGACAGCCATGCTAGTTCAACTTGCAAAATAGATCCCCAACTCGCTCGTACCTCGCTCTTGAGGATGACAAACTTTAATGCTGTCGCTGCTTTCGTGTACGGAAGATCAAACCGTCACCTGTCATTCCTTTCAATCGGAAAACCTAAATTCGTCATTCCCTACAGTGAGGAACGAACGTGATAGGGAATCTTGCATTTAGTCGGTAATAACCTAGCCACACCTTCCCTCCAACCTTATACTCAAGCAAAACAATTAATTGGAAAGACTATGAGCTTTGAACTTCACCCTCAACTGGCTAAAGACACCACGGTACTTGGTCACTTCCCACTTTGTGTCGCGCTTTTGCATAAAGACAACACGGTGCCATGGGTTATTTTGGTACCACAGCGCAATAATCTTAAAGAGTTGCACCACTTGCCTATGCATGAGCAACAGCAGTTTTTGTTAGAATCTCAAGCCGTCAGCCAAGCATTGGAAGCAACCTTCCAGCCAGACAAACTAAACCTTGGCGCGTTAGGTAACATGGTGCCACAACTGCACATCCATCACATCGCACGCTTCCAAACGGATGCAGCATGGCCAGGTCCGATTTGGGGCAACACTCAAGGCATTTTCCGCGATGATGAAGAACAACAGCAGCTGCATACTCGCATTAGTAATGTACTCAGCCTGAGCAGTTTATTCAGTAAAGCGAAGTAGAACATTTCTTCGCTTTAAAAACAGGCTCGATACAAATAAAAACGCCACTCGATGAGTGGCGCTTTTATTCTCAGATGACTACTGAGGATGAATTATTACATCGTCACCGTCAAAGACAATCCATTTTGCTTATTGGCTGAATAGCGAACGCGAGTAACATGGTCAGCTTTATTGGTGTCAATCATACGCGATATCACACCTTTCTTAATCCAAACTGACAGCATCGCATCAACACCGTCTTCACTTAGGGCAAATTTTTTCGCCAACTCACTGCGCGAAGCACTCCCCTGTGCATCAATGTGTTGCTTCAATTCAGTCAATATCATGCAATTTGTACCTCTAGCGTTTGTTGTTTCTTACCTGCCGCTTTCAAAGCACGGTAAGTCAGGCCACCGATGGCTAAAATACCACCAATCCAAGCAGCGCTTGTCGCTGGATGATCAGCAAAGTGACTCGCTTGGTAATAAAGCGTTGCCCCACCGTAAGCTAAGCCCATTGTCCACACCGCAATAAATCGCGCATATTTAGGGCCGAACTCACGCACATAAGCACCCATCGCAGCCACACAAGGTGTGTAGAGCAAGATGAAGATTAGGTAAGCAAATGCAGCATGGCTACTTGCAAAATAACCTTGTAGATTACCAAAAATTGACGCATCCACTTCTTGGTCTTCTGCTACCGCCGAGCTATCGGTTAGGTCACCCACTTCAACGCCTAGTGGATCTGAATAGTTTAGACCCGCAAGGTTATCTGGAATGGTCATAACTGCCTCTTGCAAGCTAGCCATTAGATCGTATTGTGAATCTTCACTTTCCGCCGGAGCATAAAGGCTATTCAGTGTACCAACAACCGCTTCTTTAGCAAAAATACCTGTAATAATACCGACCGTTGCTGGCCAGTTATCTTCTCTTACCCCCATAGGTGAGAAGATTGGCGTAACCACTTGCGACGCTTTCGATAGTACTGAGTTCTCACTATCTTCATTACCAAAGCTACCATCAGTACCGATCGAGTTAAGGAAACTTAGAATCGTCACAACCACAACGATGGTTTTACCCGCACCAAGCACAAAACGTTTCAGTTTTTGCCAAGTCTTGATCATCACGTTCTGCATCGTTGGCAACTCGTAATCAGGCATCTCCATCACTAAGCTGTCACTTGAGCCTGGGTAAAGCGTCTTTTTCAACACATAACCAGTAAATACAGCCGCTAGAATGCCAAGTAGGTAAAGAGCAAATACGACGTTCTGACCACTTTCAGGGAAGAATGCCGCAGCAAACAGCGCATAAACAGGTAGACGTGCGCCACATGACATAAATGGTGCCATAGAAGCAGCCAGTTTACGCTCACGCTCTTGATCAAGGGTACGAGTGGCCATGATTGAAGGAACGTTACAACCAAAACCTAGCACCAATGGCACAAATGCTTTACCGGGCAAGCCAATCTTCTGCATCACTTTGTCCAATACAAAAGCAGCGCGAGACATATAGCCAGAGCTTTCTAGAACAGCAAGGAATAGGTAAAGACAGGCAATCACTGGGATAAAGGTTGCTACTGTTTGAATACCGCCACCAACACCATCAGCAATTAGCGTTACCAGCCATACAGGCAAGTGACCATCTAGCAAGTAGTGTCCACCATCAACCAATACCGCGCCCACACCAATATCGAAGAAATCGATGAATGAGCCGCCGACATTAATTGAGAACATAAACATCAAATACATCACGACAAAGAAGAAAGGCACACCAACCCACTTATTAAGGATGATATTGTCTACTTTCTCGGTGAAACTATGACTGAGCTTTCCTTCACTACGGCGTACTTTTTGACATTGTTGATGAAGGAATGTGTATTTCACATCAGCAACATGCAAATCAATATCAAGCTCGAGTGAATTTTGAGCTTGAGAAATGACATCTCGTTGTTCCGATTTAACCGAATTAAGGACTAAAACGTCATTCTCTAATGCTCGAATAGCAAGTGCACGAGCGGCAACTTCTTGGCCCGCGAAAATAGGCATAATATTGCTAATTTCACGCTCAAATGCACTGTCGTAAGCCAAATTCAATTCATCTAGCGTAACACCTTGGACTACCAACTTATGCAATAGTTGCTTGAACTGAACCACTTGGCCTTTATTGTTGGCCGAAATTGCAAACACAGGACAACCCAGCATTTTTTCTAACGCTTTGGTATCAATCACCTGACGCTCGCGTTTAAGCGCATCCATTTTATTGAGTACCACGATCATTGGACGCCCCAATTCACGCAACTGCAATGTCATATATAAGCTGCGCTCTAAACAAGTCGCATCAACGACATTGACGATCAAATCAGCCGGATGAGTAAGAACGGCGCGCGATGCAATAGATTCATCAATACTATTACCATCATTGCCACTATCAAGCGCGTAGATACCCGGAAGGTCGGTTAAGAAGAAGCTGTCACCAGAATGATTGAAACGACCTGTTTTTTTCTCGACGGTTACACCCGCCCAGTTACCCACTTGTTGTTTAGCGCCCGTTAAACCATTAAACAGGGTCGTTTTACCACTATTTGGATTACCAACGGTTAGAATTTTATAGTCCATTACTTCACCTCGACCAAAATTGACGCGGCCATATTCGCGCGTACCGCAATAGAGACTCCACGAACTTCAACTTGGATCGGATCTCCCATCGGGGCAAAACGGATTAGTTTGATCGGCGTGTTTGGCAGTAGCCCCATCACCATCAATTTTTTACGTACATCATTCGAGAGTCCGTCAAAACCGATAATAGTGGCTTCTTGCCCTTGCTGTAATTTTGATAATTCCATGGAGAGCCCAATAAGTTGAGTTGCTTTTAATAATGAGAGTTATTTTCATTTCTGTTGAGGATTTTAACTAAACCACGGGTTGCAATTCTTGTCTGAAATCAAATTTTGCGTTTTTAAAACCATGTCATGCACATGGTCTCACCGTTACTTTCGTTAAAAAACTAACGTCAAAAACGTCAATTTTAGTTTTCAATTAATCTTTCATTTTTTTGTTTAATTCGATACCTTTAGGTTTTTATAAAAATTAACTAGTAATTTCATGCACTTATAATCATGTCGCAAATCTTATACTAAGTTGGCGTTAATTTTATAAAGAAAAAAAGTTCGAGACTTTATAGTGTTCTTCGTCGGGCAGATAATGCCTTTTGACAATGAATTCCAGAGGTGGTGCCTAGCACCACTCCGGCAGCAAGCGAAGGTGTCCTTGACACCCGTGGTATAGTCCCCCCGGCTATACCACGATATTTTTTTCTCCTCCTTGGCAAAACATCACACTTTCCAGAAACTTAGTTCTACTTTCTTGAAGCAATCTCTCTAAAAAACACCTTAATGCGTTTTTTTTTAATGCAAATTTAGAAACTAGCTAATAAGTACCATCTGCTCGATAACTCCGGCCTATCCTTTTGACTCATTTGCATTTAATGACACGCTCTTTTTATGCCCTTACATTGCGCGTATCTCACTTCGTTTTATCGCTGAGCTTCTAATCGGCAACAAACAATCGCCCACTTAGGGCTCATACTACAAGCACGAAAGCAGGTGAACTCATACCTTATCATTACCGTTCAGTTCGTTAGGCTAAGTAACAGCTGTGATATTTGCTCAAGACAATTGCTTAGAACTAGGCACAGATAGCAGCTAGATCGTAACTCTAAAGGCACTGTTGCGACTAAAAGGTGTTACAACGTAGTCAGTGATTTAAGTTAGCAAGAATGGTAAGAGGCTTATGGTGATTGGAATCAAAAGGCTATCGCCATAAAAAAAGCGCTCA
>NZ_AFWE01000225.1 GCF_000222585.1 Vibrio scophthalmi LMG 19158
TAATGCTACTCATTGACTTGCTCAATATAGGTGAAGATCAATTTTACCTCTTGCTCTGAAAGTACACTTCCCCATGCCGGCATTCCTTCATTGCCATTTAAAACGGTATCTATTAGTTCTGCTTCACTTTCAAACCAAGAGTTTAAACCCTGATATATATTACCGGGCTGCTCGGGTAATGCTTTACCGACGATGCCGTCTCCGTGTCCTTTAGGGCCATGGCACGAAGTGCAAAGTGATTGATATAACTGTTGGCCTCGAAGCTGCTCTGCTTTTACTGAGTTCGATAGGCCAATTATAGAGAGGGTGGTTAAAGAGAGAACTAACAACGACTTCATTCGATATCCTGTTAACTAGTTTTAAGTAAGTAGGATAACGGTATGGCAATGAAATATTTGTCGATTGAAGATGTAAAAAAACCGACCCAAAGGCCGGTTTCTATTTATATTTTGAACGATTTAGTGGCTTGCGAGAGTGAGTGCTTTTTTAGATACCTCATGTGCCGCTTTATTAAAGTTTTGCTTTTCCAGCGTATCGGCTAAATAGGCGTAGTCAGAGACACTTGAACGCAGCGCAAGCGCTTTCTCAAAGTGCTGCTGGGCATCAGCCCAATGCTGATTACGTAATAGGAACTGTGCTAGAGCGCTGTGAGCTTCAGCGTTGTTACCATCTTTACGCAATACGTCTTCAAGGAAGACAATAGCAGGGTGGTTATCAGCAAGATTCATCTGTGGCAGCAACTTATAAAGGTCACTGCTTGGATGCTTTTTAAGGGTCTCTTTTACGACAGTAAAGGCATGAGCATCCGCTTTGCGCAAAATGAGTTGCTTCGCGAAGCACTCAACAAGGTGCAAGTCACTCTTTAACTTACGTGATAAGCCATTCCAGTGTTGGATTAGACCTTCACTGCCTTTTTGTCCTGCTATTTCAGCCAATAAGCCACACTCTGCTCGTAGAGTGAACTGCTGTTGGTCATCTTTGGTAATAAGCTTAGCTTTAAGTAGTTTTGGCTGTAGCTCCAGCAATGGTTCCCATAGCTTGAGTTCAAGATAAACCGTTTTGAGCAAACTAAGCAAGATAGCATTGTTAGGGTAATCCCCTTTAAGATCTGACAGAGTTGCAAAAGCCTGTTCAAATAAACCTTCACGTATTTGTTGTTTTGCACGTGTGAGTTCAACGGCTAAGCGCGAGTCTTTTTGCTCTAATGCTAGCTGCAAATAGTGGTCGCGTTTTTCATTATCGGCCATGCCTTGAGCGGCTTCAGAAGCAACTAAGTAACACAGTAAAGGCATATCATGATGATTTGCCCAACGGGTGACTTTTTTCTCCGCTGTTTTGAAGTCACCTTCAAGTAAGCTGATGATACCTTCGTTTGTTAGGCGGCGAGACCGGCGCATTTTACGCACGCTGAAATAGTTCCAAGTGGCAGAACTCGCGTAAAACATTTTCTTTAATAGGTACTCTAAGCCAAATAGTGCGGCTAGAGTTGCAATGACGAAAATGACTAACGTTGTTACGCTCATTTCCAGCGTTTTGTTCGCTACTGAGATAAGTACGTAACCCTGCTGGCCAGAATACTGGCTGCCAACAAAGAGACCTGCACCAAGAACGATAAAGAGAAATATGAGTCGAAACATTATTTATCCTCCGTTCCTAATGTGGTGACCTCTCGACGCAATCTATCACGAATTACGTCAGATAAAGTTTGTTGGGTTTCCAGTTTAACTGGATAGTCGACTTGGACATTTTGTTCACTTAACAGAGTCAATGCCTTATCAAACTCTTTGACGGCATTGCTGTCCGGGTCGAAGAAGGAGTGCGACCATTGCTCTGCCGTATCCAGCGCTGCAATGTAGATGTCTTGTTGTTCGATATAGACAGCTTTGATTGCGGTCTCTAGCTTCGCTTTCATATTTTCTTTTAAATAGAAGTGCTGCTGTGGAGAGAGCAAAGGAATGATGTTGCCATCGCGAGAGCGGAACGTAATAAAATTCTCAGAAAAATCTTTGAGTGAAGTTTTTAGATTCTCCTGCCAATCGGTAATGTCCTGTGAAACTTCTTGGGGCTGCTCAGGCTGCGCATCCGGCAAGATAGCATTGGCCAGTGGTAAGTCATCGACTTGTTGCTGAAGTGCCGTTAACCGTAACACCAGACCATCACGGTCGATAATTGGAATCGATTTTAAAGTCGTAATGTCTTTCGCCATCAATTTACGCAGTGGTACTAGGCTTGGATCGTTTAATGCGGCAATACGCTGATCCGCGCTTTCCATTAATTGAGTGGCGCTTTCAGCATCATGTTCGAGAAATAGTTTTCGTCCGGCCAGTTTGACTAGGTAATCGGCTTCGGCAAGCAACCAATCATTCGGCCTACGGCCTTTTACGTCCGCAATTGCCAGTTGTAGGCTTTCAATACTTTTTTGTTGCTGAGCTAGAATGGTTTCAGCATGATGAGTGACTTCTGTCGCTTTGGCTAATGTTGCTTTTTCTGTGGCGGCAAGCTCACTTTGTATTGATGATTGGGTTTGCTCTAATTGGCTACGCAGTGCGTTGATTTGAGCTTGGTATTGGGCATCTTTTTGTTGCAAGTGATAGGTTAATCCACCGCCAAACAAGATTGAGAGTACGATGGCAACTACACCCAACTTTACGCCTCGTTTGCCTTGTTTCTCTTCAAACGTGACGGCTTTTTCGCTGGTTTGAGTATCGGAAGGTGTGGTGGCAGTCTTATTTGTGGAGTGATTAGCTGCCTCGCCCTTATCGGCTGAACCTTTCACTTCACTCTTCTTTGATGACGCGAGTTGGTCTGTTGACTGGGTATCGGTCGTTACCGCACTTTCTTTCTCTGATTTAACTTGATCGTTATTGTTCTTTTTACTTGTCATGATACTCGTCCTATCTGTTTGGCCAGAGAGTTGCCAATAAATCTTGGTTTGAAGCACTTCCTGTATTGACGACGGAATGGAAGCCAAAGCGTCGCGCTTCATTTGCGATCCGTTCACTAGGAACGAAAAGCGTTAGTTGTTGTAACCAGCTTTGGAACTGAGGCGCGATTTGCTGGATAAAAAAGTTAAGTTGCCCAGAGCTGGTGATCACTACTTGATCGACATGGCTATCTTGCCAGAGTGGTACCGTTAATTCTGAGCGGAAAGCGAGATTTTCTCGTTTATATACTTCGCAATATTCTACGTGAGCTTGGCGTTGTATAAGTGTGTCAAATATGAGTTCACGGCCACCATTGCCACGTAATATCAAAATACGTTGCCCTGCAATACTGCCAAGTTGCGGCATGCTAAGTAAATGCTCGCTATCACTTACTAATGGATAGTTTACGTTTTGTTGCGTGGCTTTGCCTAAATAGTGTGCGGTTTTTTGACCAACGGCAAGGTAAGTGATGGATTGAGGCCAATGATGCTGATATTTCTCTATCGCTTTGTTCGCGTATTGCACCGCATGTTGGCTGACAGCGATAACAATGTCTGCATGCTTAAGTTGCAGAGGTAAGCTGGAGAGTTGCTCTCCAGCTTGGATGGTAATCAGTGGGTGATGAAGCGCTTTCAATCCACGCAGCTTAAGCTGATGGCAAAGCGCTTTCCCTTGTTCACCAGGTCGAGTGACCAACACTGTCATGGTGATTACTCGTGTTCAGCGTAAAGCCTAGTTAAAATGTCGCGGGCACCTTGATCTAACAATTGGTTTGCTAGCGTAATACCTAACTCTTCAGCTTGTTCACGTGGGCCTTGAATTTCGCCACGAATGATTTGAGAACCATCAGGTTCACCCACCAATGCACGTAGCCAAATTTGGTCACCGTCGAGTAATGAATAACTGCCGATAGGCACTTGGCAACCACCTTCAAGAGTGAGGTTCATTGCGCGTTCACAAAGGACGCGGTCTGCGGTGTCTTTGTGATTAAGTGGTTCTAGTAGCTTGATAAGGCGTTCATCGTCTAAGCGACATTCAATGCCAACAGCGCCTTGTCCTACTGCAGGCAGAGACTCTTCTGCTTCCATAAAGCTACGGATACGCTCTTCCAGTTTCAAGCGTTTAAGGCCAGCGGCTGCGAGAACAATCGCGTCATATTCACCCGCATCAAGTTTGCTTAAACGCGTGCCAACGTTACCACGCAGATCTTTGATAATAATATCCGGGCGGCGTTCTTTGATTTGGCACTGGCGACGTAGACTGCATGTGCCAACAACAGAGCCTTGTGGCAGCTCATCAATATTATTGTAGGTATTCGATACGAAGGCATCACGTGGGTCTTCACGTTCACAAATGGTCACAAGACCAAGGCCGTCAGGAAAATCAACCGGCACATCTTTCATTGAGTGAACGGCGAGATCGGCACGACCTTCTAACATCGCCACTTCCAGCTCTTTTACAAATAGGCCTTTACCGCCCACTTTGGCCAGCGGTGTATCAAGGATAATGTCGCCTTTGGTTACCATGGTCACCAGTTCTACTTCTAGGCCTGGGTGAGCAGCTTGTAGAGCGTCTCTAACAAAATAAGCTTGCCACAAAGCGAGTGGGCTTTTGCGTGTTGCAATTCGGATTGGAGATGAATGTGTCATAATCGCCTACGATAATTAAAAGCTTGAATACGCTTATCCTACCATTGTGCGGGTGAAAAATTTACTGGCGATTGCAGGGGGAGTGCAATTCCCGATCAAGTAGCACATTATTGCCAAAATAGTGTGATAGCTATCCCGTTTATCGACTAGGCTGTTATAAGAAAATAGAGTTACACACCACACTATGGGGTGAGTGAACGACGGAAGTTGAGCAGCAAAACAATGTAGAATCGATCGTACAATTCTTTACCAATTCAAATAAAAATGATAGATTGATCACGTTTTGTTGGTGCTTTAGGCGAATTATTAACCGAAGCATCGAATAGGAAATCATTCAAGGAATAACCCTTGCAGGCTTACACTGAGAAGTTGATCCAAAGATTAGATAACTTAAACCAGCAGCGAATCGATCGCGCGCTGGCGCTTATGGATTTGCAAGCTCAGCGAGTCTTCCATCTGATTCCTGTCCTCCTACACTACAACCATCCTGTTTTCCCTGGCTTTTATGACGCTCAAGTTCCTTAT
This sequence comes from Vibrio scophthalmi LMG 19158, assembly GCF_000222585.1. Taxonomy (GTDB): domain Bacteria; phylum Pseudomonadota; class Gammaproteobacteria; order Enterobacterales; family Vibrionaceae; genus Vibrio; species Vibrio scophthalmi. Next base: position 5,099 of record NZ_AFWE01000225.1, read on the forward strand.
GGGATTCATCATCTCGATCTGAATTCAATTCAACGTCAATTTGTTGAAGATACTGAGCTAACCATTGGCCAATCACTGGTCTCTCGAGAGACTCCCTCTATCCTTGCGCTTTATACCATGGGCAGTACCTCATCAATCGGGCAAAGTACCTCGAGTGATTTGGATATTTGGGTCTGTGTATCACCATCAATGAGTCATGATGAGCGCGAAAGCCTCAACAATAAATGCTTGTTGATTACTGATTGGGCACAAAGCCAAGGGGTGGAAGCGAACTTTTTCATCATGGATGAAGATCGCTTTAAGTCGAATCGTTCTGAAGAAATGACCGGTGATAACTGTGGTTCATCACAACACATGCTGTTGTTGGATGAATTTTATCGCAGTGCGGTCCGTTTGGCTGGACAACGATTGTTATGGCAGATAGTGCCGCCAGAAATGGAAGAGTGCTACGACGAATACGTAGAGCGTTTGTGTCATGCCGGCACGATAGATTGTTCTACTTGGATTGATTTTGGTCAGTTGAACCGAATTCCAGCGGAAGAATATTTCGGCTCGAATTTGTGGCAGTTGTACAAAAGTATCGACTCACCTTATAAGTCGGTACTGAAAGCCATCCTGTTAGAAGCGTATTCGTGGGAGTACCCAAATACTCAGCTTTTAAGTTTAGATACGAAGCGTCGCTTCTTTGCTGATGAACCCGATCTTTATGGCATGGATACGTATTATCTGATGCTCGAGAAGGTAACTCGTTATTTAGAGCGTATTGGTGATACCACGCGTCTTGATCTTGTCCGTCGTTGTTTCTATCTCAAAACGCATGAAAAACTGTCGCGTGAACCGGGTGTCGGTTCTGTCGCATGGCGTCGTGAAGCAATGAACGAAATGGTGAAGCAATGGCATTGGTCACAGGCAACCATCGTGGAGCTTGATGACCGACGACATTGGAAAGTTGAGCAAGTGAAAGTGGTGCACCATGCATTGCTTGATGCTTTGATGCTGAGCTACCGCAACCTGATCCAATTTGCGCGCCGCAATGATATTACTTCGGCTATTAGCCCGCAGGACATCAGTATTTTGGCGCGTAAGCTTTATGCGGCCTTTGAAGTCTTGCCAGGTAAGGTAACCTTACTTAACCCACAAATTTCACCGGATCTACACGAGCCGGATCTGACCTTTATTGAAGTGCCGCAAGGGCGTACTAATCAGTCAGGTTGGTACCTCTACAAGCAACCACTGCAACCGATGCGTATTCTTGGTCAGCCTCATCTTGAGCACAACGAATACTTAAGTAAGTTAGTGGCGTGGGCATTTTTTAATGGTTTGATCACCGAATCGACACGCTTAAATTCGGTGATTCGCGATGCGTATCTGGATATTGATAAGTTTTATCAAATGGTCAGCGATTTGCGTAATACCTTCTCGCTGCGTAAACGTCGCCCAACAATGCAGGCGCTTGCGAGCCCATGCGAAATCAGCCAATTGGCCATGTTCATCAACTTTGAAGATGATCCAACTGCAGAGTTGAGTGGCAAGTCGCTTAAAGTCGATTTGAAAAATATCGATGTGTTTAGTTATGGCCCAGAGCAGAAGTGTTTGGTTGGCAGTGTCGATTTGGTCTACCGTAACTCTTGGCATGAAGTAAGGACTTTGCATTTCCAAGGTGAAACGGCAATGCTCGATGCGCTGAAAACCGTATTGGGCAAAATGCATCAAGACGCGTTGCCACCAGAATCGGTGGACGTGTTCTGTTACAGCAAAAATCTACGTGGCGTAATGCGTAATATGGTCTATCAGTTGTTGGCTGAATGTATCGACTTGCGTTTAAAACCGGTTGAGCAAGAAAAGCGTCGCCGCTTTAAAGCTCTACGCATTGCTCAGCAGATGTATGGTTTGTTCTTTGAGCGTCGTGGTGTATCAGTGCAGATGCTGGAAAACTCGGTTGATTTTTACCGCAGTATTTCTTCCAATAAGCTTAAAGGCTCACCGCTGTTGATGTTGGATAAAGATCAAGATTACCAGTTGCCAGAAATTGTAGATAACTATGCTAGCGAAGGTTTGGTGCAGTTCTTCTTTGAAGATAATGAGCAAGGCTTCAATATTTATGTGTTGGATGAATCCAACCGAGTGGAAGTTTATCACCAGTTTAATGGTGAGAAAGATGAAATGATCGCCAGCGTGAATAGTTTCTATACTTCCGCGCGTGATGATAGCCAAGTGGCATCGAAGCTGATTAACTTTAACTTACCGCAGTATTATCAGATTGTGCATAACGTCGATGAAGAGCCCTACATTGTGCCTTATCGAAATGATGGCGCTACCTACACCAAGCCGAATCGAGCGATTAATGCCTAATCGCACAGAGTATTGAGATCGAATAAGAGCACCATAAAGGTGCTCTTATTGTTTGTATGGTCTTTATCGCACTTGGCGGAGGCGAAAGCCAGTTCGGCTACACCCATTCAATCTCTTCGTCGGCGTGTTTTTCACACTCTTGCTTAACCATGGCAATCAATTCAACGCCCGTCTTAGAACAAATCCATTGTTGATCAATATAAGCAAAGTGGAAGCCGCCAGAGCGCGAAGCTAACCAAATTTCTTTCATTGGTTCTTGGCGGTTGATGATGATTTGACTGCGATTTTCAAATTCTAGCGTCATCACATTGCCTGAAGTTTCAAAATCGATATCCGCGCCAGAATCATCAATCATTTCTTCGATGATTTGCATTTGTTTGTCCGCAAGTTGATGAAATTCTGTCTCGTTCATCTTGTCTATCCTATTGCTTTTCTTGAGTGTGGTGCGATTATAGGGGGCATTGGAATAATAATCACGATTAGCCCCATGAAAAAATCAATCTTAGCTCTGTTTTTACTATCAATGTTGGGTTTGGCAGGTTGCGGTCAAACAGGTCCGCTCTACATGCCTGACGATGCTCCGCAGAATGAGCAGTCTCAAGAAAATTAATATCGGCAAGTGATGTCGGTCAGTCGACAAAGAAAATCTTAAAAGGGAAAGCAATTTTGGATTACTTCAATTATCAGGATGATGGCCAACTTTGGGCCGAAGAGGTTCCTTTATCTGATTTAGCAGAGCAATTTGGAACACCACTTTATGTCTATTCACGTGCAACGCTGGAACGCCATTGGCATGCGTTTGATAAAGCCGTTGGTGAACACCCGCATTTAGTTTGTTTCGCAGTGAAAGCCAACTCAAACATTGGCGTATTGAATACGCTGGCTCGTTTAGGTTCTGGCTTTGATATTGTCTCAGGCGGTGAGCTTGAGCGTGTTATCGCGGCAGGTGGTGAGCCAAGTAAAGTTGTGTTTTCTGGCTTAGGTAAAACAGAAGCGGAAATGAAACGTGCGTTAGAACTCGGCATTAAATGTTTTAATGTTGAATCTGAACCTGAACTGGAGCGCTTAAATAAAGTCGCGGCAGAATTAGGGGTGAAAGCGCCGGTCTCATTACGCATCAATCCAGATGTCGATGCTCAGACCCATCCATACATTTCTACTGGTTTACGTGAAAACAAATTTGGTATCGCTTTTGATCGTGCTCCAGTGGTGTATGAACTTGCCGTTCAATTACCTCACCTTGATGTCAAAGGCATAGATTGCCATATCGGTTCACAGTTGACGGATCTTGAACCTTTCATTGATGCTACCGATCGTCTATTGGCTCTGATTGATGAGTTGAAGTCGAAAGGCATCAATATTCGCCATCTTGATGTGGGTGGTGGTCTTGGTGTTGTTTATCGTGATGAGTTGCCTCCTCAGCCATCTGACTATGCCAAAGCCTTACTTGGTCGCCTAGATAATCATCAAGATCTTGAATTGATCTTCGAACCGGGTCGTGCCATCTGCGCCAACGCCGGTGTCTTACTGACTAAGGTTGAATTCCTAAAGCACACTGAACACAAAAACTTTGCCATTATTGACGCGGCGATGAACGACTTGATGCGCCCTGCGCTATACCAAGCGTGGCAAGATATCGTGCCAGTGACACCGCGAGATGGTGCAGCAAAAGATTACGATGTGGTCGGGGCTATTTGTGAAACCAGTGATTTCTTGGGCAAAGACCGTTCATTGGCGTTAGAGCCAAATGATTTACTGGCGGTACGTTCTGCTGGTGCTTATGGCTTTGTGATGTCGTCTAACTACAATACGCGTACTCGTGCGGCAGAGGTGATGGTTGATGGCAATCGAGCCCACCTAGTCCGTCAACGCGAAGAACTCACTAGCCTATGGGCGCTAGAGAGCGTTTTACCGGAGTAATAGAGACTGTATGCATTTCCATTTTTCTAAAATGCATGGTTTGGGTAATGATTTCATGGTTGTGGATTGCATTACTCAAAACATCTTTTTCTCACCTGATTTGATCCGCCGTTTGGCGGATCGTCATACTGGTGTCGGTTTCGACCAGTTACTGGTGGTTGAAGCGCCATATGATCCAGAAACCGATTTTCATTACCGCATATTCAATGCGGATGGCAGCGAAGTTGAGCAATGTGGTAATGGTGCACGCTGCTTTGCTCGTTTCGTGCGTATGAAAGGCCTTACCAATAAATACAGCATCAGCGTGAGCACTAAAAAAGGCAAAAATGGTTCTCTATTGTGAAGAGGACGATCAGATCACCGTGAATATGGGTGAGCCTGAATTTGAGCCAAGTAAAATTCCATTTAAAGCCAAACAAATGGAAAAAACCTATATTCTGCGCACTGAAGAAAAAACCCTTTTCTGTGGTGCGGTCAGTATGGGTAACCCACACGTAGTGACAGTGGTCGATGATGTCGATACCGCGGATGTAGAAACGTTAGGGCCATTACTCGAATCACACGAACGTTTCCCAGAGCGCGTCAATGCTGGCTTTATGCAAGTGGTGAATCGCAACGAAGTGAGCCTGCGTGTTTACGAACGCGGTGCAGGTGAAACACAAGCTTGTGGTAGTGGTGCCTGTGGTGCGGTTGCTGTGGGTATTTTGCAGGGTTTATTGGATGAGACCGTTAGGGTTTCCCTACCTGGTGGATCTTTGAGTATTCGCTGGAAAGGAGTCGGTAGTCCGCTGTATATGACAGGGCCTGCGAGCCATGTTTATGATGGTCAGATTAACTGTTAATTAAGGATCGTTTTGTGTCTCAAATAAAAGCGGATGCATTGACTGCAGAAGTGGTTGCAGAGTATCTGCGTGACAATCCAGATTTTTTTGTCGACCGTCGTGAGTTGGTGGATCGTTTAGCTCTGGCTAATCAAGAGCAAGGTGCGGTTTCATTGGTGCATATTCAAATGAATCGTCAGCGCCAGCGAATTGAAGAGTTAGAAGAAGAGATTACCGGTTTAATGTCGTTGGCGGCTAACAATGACAAGACCTTTCACGAATTTATGGATCTGCAAGAGCAGGTTTTGAAAAGTGATGCATTATTGGATGCGATTGAGGCGATTGAAAACAAAGCCAAGTCACTTGGTTTAGTCGCTTATGTGCGTTTATTCGATTCTCAATCGGCACGTAATCGACTCGCACCAGAGCATTACCAGCGTTTCGCTACCAATCACCTAAATGGTAAGTCAGCGTACTTAGGCCGAATGCGTAAAGCCGACCGAGAGCTGTTGTTTGGGGAACACAATCGTTCGCCAGAGCTTGGTTCTTACGTTGTGCTACCTTTAAGTAAAGGAAAAACTCAAGGATTGATAGCGTTTTCCAGTGAAGATGGCGGCCACTTCCAACCCCATATGGATACCTTGTTTTTACGCCATTTAGCGTCGGTACTTTCTCATGTTATCGCCACGCTACCTTGGCAAGTGGACAGCAATGAGCGAATCAGTACAACCTCTGCCTAATAGTCTTCAACAGCCCTTGGATCGCTTCTATGAATACCTGCGAAGTGAAAAAGGGCTGAGTCTTCATACCCAACGTAATTACAAACAGCAGCTGGAAACCATGGCGCAGCACCTGCGCAGCATGGGCTTAAATGACTGGACACAAGTTGATGCTGCTTGGGTGCGTCAACTCGCGAGTAAAGGCATGCGTGAAGGGATGAAAGCCAGTAGCTTGGCGACTCGTCTTTCTTGCCTGCGCAGTTTCTTTGACTTTCTTTTGTTGCGTGGCGAGTTAACCGCTAACCCGGCGAAAGGGGTCTCTGCACCAAGAAAAAAACGCCCACTACCGAAAAATCTCGATGTGGATGAAGTCGGTCAACTGCTCGAAGTCACCGATGATGATCCTCTTTCGATTCGCGATCGTGCCATGATGGAACTGATGTATGGCGCAGGCTTACGTTTAGCTGAGATGGTGAGTGTGAATCTAAAAGATGTTAGCTTGTTTAGTGGCGAGCTACGCGTGGTCGGTAAAGGCGATAAAGAACGTAAAGTGCCGTTTTCAGGCATGGCCAAAGAGTGGGTCGGCAAATGGTTAAAAGTCCGTTCTGGTTTAGCCAATAGTGATGAAAAAGCGCTGTTTGTTTCTAAGCTGGGTGTTCGGATCTCGCATCGCAACGTACAAAAGCGCATGGCGGAGTGGGGACAAAAACAATCGGTCGCGAGCCATATTAGTCCACACAAACTGCGTCATTCGTTTGCTACCCATATGCTGGAGTCGAGTAATAATCTACGTGCGGTACAAGAATTGCTCGGGCATGAGAATATCTCGACCACGCAAATTTATACCCACCTTGATTTCCAGCACTTGGCACAAGTGTATGATCAGGCCCATCCTCGAGCGAAAAAGAAATAATCCAATAATGACTCTGTGTGCAACTGGCGAATGAGCAGCAAAAGGTGACATGATGAAATTTTACCGTTCACGACAACCAATCGAAGCGATGAGCTTTGATCTCGATGACACCTTATATGATAACCGCCCGGTGATCCGTAAGATGACTCAGCAAGTGAATCAGTGGTTTCATCATCATCACCCGATCTCTGCTACCCATTCAGAACAGTGGTGGTTAGAGTTAAAAATGGCTCTGGCGGAACAAGACAACTGGCTTTATAGCGATCTGACGCAGTGGCGTCACCGCACGACTGCGCAAGGCTTGATGCTCTTGGGTTATTCGTCATCTCAAGCACACCAAGCTGCTGACGATTTACTGCAAGTCACACTAGAACATCGTAGTGATTTTATTGTTCCCCAAGAGACGCATCGCGTGATGGCTCAGTTAGCTGAGAAAAGACCATTGGTCGCAATCACCAATGGTAATGTTGATTTAGAGCGTATTGGCTTGAGTGATTATTTTAGCTTAGTGCTAAAAGGTGGACGTGATGGCTATGCTAAGCCACATGCGGATATGTTTGTTAAAGCGCAGCAGTATTTAGCAATAGAAGCGAAACGCATCTTGCATGTTGGCGACCACCTCAACACGGATGTCGCAGGCGCGAAACGAAATGGTTTCCAAGCCTGTTGGTATAACGATCAAGGCGTGTCGTTAACGCAAGCACGCCATGCTCGTTTACTGCCAGACATCGAGATTCATCGATTAGATGCCTTGCTAACGCTATAACATCCGCCCCATCACAGACGCGTCTTAGCTTTTTAAGGCGTGGCCACTTTTATCAGCTTGGAAGGCGCGCATATAGTGCTGGAAAAAATCATTCAGTTGCTGCGCTTGTACTGCAAAGCCTAACTCTTCGACAATACAACTTCCTACCTCAATCGTGCATAAATGTCCCTGCTGTTGATTGCGACGCAACTGATAGCTAGATTGCTGTTGTGGCAGTAAATGCACGCTCGGTAATACTTGGAGCCATGGGCTCTTTTGCCACATTTTTTTTGCTTCTTGCCAGGTGCCATCTAACACAATGAATAAGGGAGTTTTCGAGCTAGAGGTCTGCTCGGCATGATGATAGGCATCACTTAGCGCAATGCTCTCGTCATTGGGAAACAGTAAATATGCACAGTAAGCGGGATCGTTGATCATTGCCAGTAGTTTGGGGCAAGGCTGCTTACGTTGCCAAATATGCAGGCTGGTGGAAGAGATGGCTTTCAAAAGCCATTGGCCGGTATTGGTTTCTCGGGTTAACTCATTTTCATGCATTAGTAGCGCAATATGCGCGGGTAATTCAAACTTAGGCAGGTGCGAGCAGACACATTGATGGTGCAGGCCGCAATCGGCACATGCACCATTTTGATGTGTGTTTGTCGATGACAATGGCATCACATCTGTACCCCTTGCTGGTGTGGAGTGAGGCCATCACTGAATAATTGTACTTGGCTAATATCATTGAGCCCGGCGACAGGCGCAACACTTGGATTGAGTGGGTAATGTGAGCCGCTATAGCGTAATAGGTGTTGGTTAGGTTGCGCGCCACCACCACTGACAAATAGCACCAAATCACGCCAACCGTGCTGCACGTTTTTACCGAGATTGAGTGGCGTATTGACTAGCGTAATACGGCTATTGAAGTGCCATTGTTGGTCATTATTGGCAAAAATCAACAGAGTACAGCCACCTGAACCACACCAATCGAGTTGTACCAGTAATTCAGGTTGGTTATCACCATTTAAATCATAAGTGAGCCAGCGATAGCGGGTGTTTTCTGGGTCAATGTTTTCTGCCTTGAAATAGTCACGCAGAGCGCGGTCGACTTTAGGATTAAATTCTGCTGATGAAGGAATGGCTTGGCTGATTAAGTTGCTACCTTGTTGAGCTGATGGGATCTCAGGTGATTCCGCCTGAAACAAGACTAAACCACCATCGGCAATCGGATAAATGATCTCGCCGACTTTTTCTTTAGTCGCGCTTAGCTTATCACCATCACGAGTAAATAGACGTTCAGAGAGTAAAGGTTGCTGCTGGTGGTGGGTCATTACCACTTGGACTTGGTTGGCATTGAGTTGTTGCCAATAACCTCGCTCAACAGAGTCATTGCTGCCATCCGCATATTGATATGTCGTTGTGGCGGTATGATCAGCTTTTACATCTAATTTGATGCTAAAGGTGCTGTTTTGGGTTGATGCTGCTTGGTAGCTTCCAACCCAGCTTTGGGTTGCATCAGCGTTAGACAGGGTCGCACAGCCATTATAGTTTTTCCCATCAATGACTAAGTTCGCGCTCCAGCCATACAAGCTATCGCTCATGCCGTCAGAACAGCTGCGCAAATTGAGCTCTAGCTGACCTTGGTCAAAATCGTAGCGACGACGGTTGGGCTCAATACGTGAGGTGGTGATTGGAAAATCTTGCTTTGCGCCTCCCATAGGCTGAAAGCTTAAATGAGTCGGAGTGAAATCTAATGACCAAAAAGGTTCATTGCCAAAGGCACGGGTATTTTGCGTTTTGCGTTCACATCGATGAGGGTTTTCAGCGGTAAGCATATTGACCTTATCAACCACAAAGCGGGCGGTGTAGTCGGCGTCAAAGCCTTCGTTCCCCGAGGTTTCTAAGTGGCCAATCATCTCGCCATACATAGGCTGGTAAGGTGTATTGGTGAGTTTAATACCCTGTTGGAATTTATCATTATCCAGCGATAGCCAGTATTGTTGTTCACTGCCACAGGGCTGAATGGAACTGACTTCATGACCCAGGATCACTTCGCCACGCATAATGAACGTTTGCGGTTTGATGGAGTTCGGTTGGTCTAAACTGGCATTTGCTTGTTGTGTTTTCGCCGATGTAAGCTCAGAGCTTGTGTCGAACATTGAACAAGCTTGTAGTGCCAGTAGGCTGGCGATTGCGACTGGGGTTCTCAGCGCCTTCATGTTTATCTTCCTTATACGAACTGTCATCAAGAGCTATTATGGCTGGTTATTGAAAACTGAACCAGATCTCTTGTTTATAGACAGCGAACGATAGGGAAAAGTTGCCGATAACGGAAAGGGAATGGACGGTTAGAGAAAATGGTTGCGATAAAAACAAAAAAGGCAGCCAGAGCTGCCTTTTGATCACTAATGAGTGATTTAGAACAAATGTTCACGCAAGTAATGGGCAACCGCATCATCGGCGTTGCTACCAATCACTTCATTATTTGGTAGTGCTTGTTTAACGCGTGGGTGTGAGGTTTCCATAACTAAGCCTTTACCGGCCATTTGTAGCATTTCGACATCGTTCATTCCATCACCAAAGGCAATGCAGTTTTCTAGTTTGAAGCCCATCGATTCTGCGACAGCTTGAAGAGCATCTCCCTTTGATACGTCTGCAGCCATCACTTCTAAACACCAAGGTGTTGAGAACGCGATATTCAGTTTATCGCCAAACTTTTCATTCAACTTTTCTTCAAACGAGACGAGATACTCATGATCTTGCGCTGGATGCGTGAAGAACAATTTTGCCACACCTTCAGTCGGTGGGTTGTTGATATCAAAGAGTGTGTAAGTAAAGCCAGAGTCTTTGTGGTATTCACGCAGCGTTTCATCGTCACGATCTAACATCCAATCATCATTGCGGTAAAGATGAATAAAAATCTCTGGATCCTCCTTGATCGTTTCGATCACCGATGGAATCAATTCTGCTGGAACGTTGTTGCTGTACATCAACTGATTTTGTTGATCATGTACGCGAGCACCGTTGGCCGTAATCATGTACGCCGGAATCCCCACTTGTTCACGGATACTGGCAACGTCGACATGGTGGCGACCCGTCGCAAAGATAAAGGTGTAGCCTTTGTCGTGCAGATCTTTCAATGTCTGTTTAGAAAAATCACTAAGCTGGTGGTTTGGCGCGAGAAGTGTGCCATCAAGATCTGAAGCGACTAATTGAAAAGGAGTGTCTTTGCGTGTGGTGGTCATATTGCCCTCATTTGAACATACAGCGGCAACACGAGAAATCGTATTGCAGAATGCTCAGTTTACTTGAATTTAGTGACAAAAAAGAGGGTAAAAAAATAACACGCCTTTTCCTTATTTAGTCGAGCTTAGATCAATGTTGGGCAAAGAAATCCAAAGTGGTTTGTAACGTTTGGTTTCGGTACTCGTCACGCTCAAACAACAACTCATGGCGGGCATGATGAACAATCTTCATTGCACAGTGAGAATTGGTTTTGGCCAGCTTCTTAATAAAGCGGATCTGAGCCGAGTTGGAGACGACGCGATCATCGCCAGCTTGCAGCAATAAAAACGGTAACTTTATTTGCCTTGTGAGCAGCAGGCATTGTTTGCATGCCATTATACTTTGCCACACCCAACGTGTACTCGCGCCGCCAACTTGCAATTGTGGTTGCGTGTCATATAGCTGACGAAACCATTGGTAGCGAATAGGGCTTTGGCTGAGTAAGTTACCATCAAAAGGTTTTGCGTAGTAAGGTACTTGGCCTGGTGCATAGTTAGGTTGGCTGTGCAATGCGGTGAGTAATTGGCTGAGAATCATCGCGATTGGTTTTAAATACCATTTTAGATTCATACCAAACATCGGCGCCGTTGCGGCCATGGCATCAAACGGTTGTTCATGATGGGTTTGCACGTAACGAGTGATGATGTTCCCCCCCATTGAGTGCCCCAATAGATAACGTTTTTTATAGTGCTCTAGATCGAAGTGTTTGACCATTAAAGCCAAATCATCGACATAGTCATCAAACTCGTCTACGTAACCGATGTCATGGTTGGCAACTAAACGGTCTGATAGTCCCTGGCCACGATGATCATAGGCATAGATGTTGTAACCTTGCTGAAATAGGTCAAAGAACAATTCTTGATATTTATAGGTACATTCAATACGGCCATTTACAACTACAATCGCTTTAGAGTGCTTTTTTGAAGTGAGCGAAACCCAGAAAAGCTGGCGCTTATCAGAGGTCTTAATGAAGCCTTCATCACGAGTGTGCCATAAGGCGGCAACTTCGTTATTGATTGCTTGCTCAAAATGGGACTCTTGAGTATAACGAGGCTGAATGATTGCGCTCTCTGTAGTCATGTTTGGTTGGCCCTAACGTCTTTTGGGTAGTACAACGAGTTTAAATTATGTGTGGCTAACGCTGTTTAGTCGAGAGGAAATACCATGGATCTGCATGTTTGGTTCGCTTATATCGTGACCGCGATTGTTTTTAGTCTTGCGCCCGGCTCAGGTACCGTGAATTCCATCAGTAATGGTTTAAGTTATGGAACGCGTAAATCATTAGGTGCAATTGTTGGTCTGCAAATTGGCTTGGCTTTTCATATTGTACTGGTGGGAGCGGGTATTGGTGCTCTGGTGGCTCAGTCTGCGATGGCATTTACGGTAATAAAGTGGGTAGGGGCCGCTTACCTAGTTTGGCTTGGTGTTCAGAAATGGCGTGATCAAGCCAGTTTGTCGACCAACAATACCGATCTACAACTCAGTGGCTGGCATTTAATGCGTAATGCGGTATTGATTAACTTAACCAACCCGAAATCAATTGTCTTTTTGGTGGCTCTTTTTCCGCAATTTATTGATCCAACCAAGCCGCAAGTGGTGCAATTTGCGATACTAGGCGCAACAACTGTGGTGATCGACGCAATTGTGATGCTGGGTTACACCACTTTGGCATCACAAATGGGACGCTTCATTCGTTCTGAAAATGTAATGGGTAAGATCAATAAGGTATTCGGTTCCATGTTTGTTGGATGTGGGGCATTATTGGCGACAGCCAAAGGTTAAATAGCTGATAATAATGATAATATAGTGGATTAATGAAGCATACTTATGTGGCAAGGCAACCAATACTGAACGCACGGCGGCAAACCCTAGGGTATGAGCTGCTGTTTCGTGATGGTGAAAAAAATGCCTACCCTGCTCATGTGGAATCAAACCGTGCGACTTATCGTCTAATTGCTGAAAATTTTTTGAGCATTGGCACTAACCCTGTCATTGCTCATTCCCGCTGTTTTGTCAATTTCCCTTATCAGAGCCTTATTCGCCGCCTACCTCTTTCGCTACCAAAAGACAAAATCGTCATTGAAGTACTAGAAACTTGCCAACCTACCGATGAATTGTATGCTGCTGTTCGCGAGTTGCGGCAACAAGGCTATCTGCTTGCATTGGACGATTTCGTTTATAGTCGTGAGTGGGAGCGTTTTCTTCCCTTAGTCCATATTGTCAAAATAGACATTTCTGCCATGGGATTAGACAACGCCTGCCAATTTGCTCGTCAACGACTTGCCCAAGGTAGCAAGCGTAAATACTTAGCGGAGCGTGTCGAAACCGAGCAAGAATTTACCGCGGTGCGTGAAGCGGGTTTTCACTTCTTTCAAGGGTACTTCTTTAGCAAGCCAGAAATGGTACGACAACGCTATGTGAGTCCAGAGCAATTGATAGCGATGGAGTTGTTTCGCGAGGTGTGCCAGACCGAGGTGAATTTTGACCGTGTCGAACGTATCGTAGCGAAAGATGTCACGCTGTCATACAAGCTACTGCACTTTGTAAACTCGCTATCGGAAAGATTAGAGGTTTCGATTTCCTCATTTCGTCAGGCTTTAATTTATTTGGGCCAAGACCGATTGAAAATGTTTGTCTCGCTGGCGGTGGCTTCTTTTGTTTCTACCAAAAAGCCCCGAGAGTTGTTTAACCTTTCTCTGCAGCGGGCGCAGTTCTGCTCTTTGATGTCGAACACTAACCCTTTTCAACAACAGCAAGACCAAGCGTTTCTCATTGGCTTGTTTTCCATCTTAGACGCGATGTTTGATCTTTCTATTGAGCATTTAGTCGATCAACTTCCTTTGAACCAAGCGATTAGGCTTGCTTTACTTGAGCGTAAAGGCCCTTACGGCATTTTGTTAACCATCGAAGAGTGTTATGAAAAAGCCGATTGGCAAGGAATGCAAGAAGCGTGTGAGCTGCTCAATTTATCCATGGATGATGTGATGATAAAAATCGCAGAGGCTCAAAAGTGGAGCCAAACCATTCAACAACTTAGTTAAGTCCTCCTCCCTCTGAGAAAATGAATTATTTATGACAAGACGTTTCTCGCTCTTGATCAAAGTAAAAAAACAAATCAATATATACGTATATCCATATATGAGTATATTTATGCTGCCTCACCAGTTTTTCAAATTACTTTCCGACGAGACTCGAGTGCGTTGCTTGATGCTTATCATACGAGAGGAATGCCTTTCTGTAGGTGAACTTACGCAAGCGCTGCAAGAGAGCCAACCGAAAATATCACGTCACCTTGCTCAATTACGTTCTAGCGGCATCTTGATTGATGTGCGCCAAGGGCAATGGGTGTTCTATCGTCGTGCGGCTGACCTTCCGGGATGGATGAACAAATTGATTGATGACTTGGTGGCCTCAAACTGTTTAAAAAATGAGTACCAACAAGACATCGATAGACTTAACGCGATTCAGGCTCGTCCTGTTTGCTGCCAATAAACATAGAAAGAGACTCGATTATGACTATTAAAGTAGGGATTAACGGATTCGGCCGTATTGGTCGTCTTGCACTTCGCGCCGCTTTCGACTGGCCAGAGCTAGAATTTGTTGCCATCAATGATGTCGCAGGTGACTGTGCAACATTAGCACATCTGCTGGAATTTGATTCCATACAGGGCCGTTGGAACCACTCTGTGCAAGTAGAAGGTGATGAGATGATCATTGCCGGTCAGCGCATTAAAACGACCCAACAAAAAGCTATTGATGCGGTGGATTGGTCAGGCTGTGACGTGGTGATTGAAGCGACCGGAGTACACCGTAAAACTGCATTTCTAAATCAATATCTTGCACAGGGCGTGAAGCGCGTTGTGGTTTCTGCGCCAGTGAAAGAAGAGGGGGTCGCGAATATTGTTGTGGGTGTGAATGATGAGATTTTTAATCCTGATCTACACCGTATTGTGACCGCTGCGTCATGCACAACCAACTGTATTGCACCGATCGTTAAAGTGATCCATGAAAAATTAGGTATTGAGCAATCGGCTTTTACCACCATTCATGACTTAACCAATACGCAAACCATTTTAGATGCGCCGCATAAAGATCTGCGTCGTGCACGTGCTTGTGGCATGAGTCTTATCCCCACGACAACCGGTTCTGCGACGGCGATTGTGGAAATCTTCCCTGAATTAGCAGGCAAGATTAATGGTCATGCAGTCCGTGTTCCTCTGGCGAATGCCTCACTAACCGATATCATTTTCGATGTGAAAAGCGATACGACAGCGGAAGAAGTGAATGCTTTACTGAAAGAAGCTTCGCAAGGTGAACTGCAAGGTATTCTAGGTTTTGAAGAACGCCCATTAGTTTCGATCGATTATAAAGGCGATCAACGTTCAACCATCGTGGATGCGCTCTCGACCATGGTTGTTGGTAAGCGCATGGTGAAGATCTACGCTTGGTATGACAATGAAATGGGTTACGCAACTCGTACGGCGGAGCTCGTTCGTACGGTCGGTTTAGCATAAGGAAACAATCATGACATATTCAGATTTAGCTCACCCAACATGGCAACTTGACGTTGCAGAAGGCGCACTGATCTTAACCCCTTGCCCAGGTACTAAAGATGCTTCTTTATATGAAAGCTTAGAACAGCTGAAAGCGCAGGGCGTCGAAGCCATTGTGACGGCGTTGGATTACAAAGAACTAGCAGAGAAAAACGTTTCCCAGCTTGGATCGTTAACTCAAGAGCTTGGTATGCAGTGGTTTCAAATTGAAATCGAAGATGATTGCGCGCCAGACGGTAACTTTATGAGCAAATGGCAAGCAGCTTCTCCAGCATTGCAAGCGATTGTGGATAAAGGTGGCAAAGTGGCGATGCACTGTATGGGCGGTTCTGGCCGTACCGGTTTGCTTGCCGCGCATCTATTGCTTGAGCGTGATTGGGCATTGGATGAGATCGTTTCACAAGTTCAAGCCTTACGTCCTGGCGCATTTACTAAGCCAGTGCAAATTGCGTATATCGAGCAGGTTGCTCAAGGCGAATAACCGCTTGTAGGGCTTTTGGAACATGGGTAACCCAAAGCTCTTTTTATTAAATAAACAAGGTGGGTTATGTTTGCCAATCTAAGTAAAAGTGTTCGCCAATATATGTTGGTGACATTTAATTACTGGAACTTCACCGTCACGGATGGCGCCCTGCGAATGCTAGTGGTGCTCTATTTCCATGATTTGGGATACAGCACGCTAGAGATCGCTTCGCTATTTCTTTTCTATGAGTTTTTCGGTGTCGTCACCAATTTGATTGGTGGTTGGTTGGGGGCAAGATTGGGTTTGAATAAAACCATGAACCTTGGCCTAGGGATGCAGATTGTAGCGTTAGTGATGCTTACAGTACCCAATGCATGGTTAACCATCCCTTGGGTAATGCTGGCTCAAGCAATGTCCGGTATTGCCAAGGATCTTAATAAAATGAGCGCCAAAAGCTCAATTAAGAGTTTAGTCCCCGATGATCAGCAAGGCGCACTGTATAAGTGGATCGCCATTTTGACAGGTTCAAAGAATGCACTGAAAGGTGTGGGCTTCTTTGTCGGTGGTTTACTGCTTTCGCTGGTGGGGTTCCAAGTCGCGGTCTTACTAATGGCAGGGTTACTTGGTTTGGTGTTGATTGGTAGCCTGTTTGGTTTAGAGCGCGATATGGGCAAAGCGAAAACTAAGCCGAAGTTTAGCCAGATTTTTTCTAAATCTGAACCGATCAATATTCTGTCTGCCGCACGTATGTTCTTGTTTGGTGCCCGTGATGTGTGGTTTGTGATTGCGTTGCCAATCTATTTAGGTAGCGTGTTTGGTTGGTCACACCTGTGGGTTGGTGGCTTCCTCGCATTGTGGGTGATTGCTTATGGCTTTGTTCAAGGCCTCGCGCCTAAGATTACCGGAAAAGCGCAAGGGCGAGTTCCTGATGGTAGTGCGGCTTTTGCTTGGGCTGCACTGCTGGCGGTGATCACTGCTGGTATTGCTTATGCAGTACAAATTGGTTGGCAGCCACAATTCGTGATTGTGGTGGGCTTGATGATTTTTGGTGCGGTTTTTGCCGTCAATTCATCACTGCATTCTTACCTGATAGTGAGCTATGCAAAAGGCGATGGCGTGTCATTGGACGTTGGCTTCTATTATATGGCTAATGCGATGGGACGTTTAATTGGTACCGTTCTTTCTGGGTGGGTATTCCAAATGGCAGGCTTGTCAGCGTGTCTTTGGGTCTCTTTTGCTTTCTTAGCCATCACTACGGTGATTTCAATAAAGCTACCGAAGCTGAACCCGGCTTCAGCCTAATCTGCTCGATTCGAGCATGCTTAGCATGGCTCCCTTACTAAAAGCTGACTAAACCGTAACGTATCTTTGGTTTAGTCAGCTTTTTTATTGCTATATTCAATAGCATAACCTTCCTATTTGATAATTTTATGAGAGAACGCGTTCGCTTTTTTGACCTTTTGCGCTGTGTTGCTGCGATTGCGGTTATTGCTATTCATGTTTTGGCACCATATCGCAACGAGTTAGGAGTGATCCCTTTTGACCAATGGGCAAGCGCGGTTTCGATAAACAGTATCAGTCGTTGGGCGGTGCCCGTCTTTATTTTGATCACTGGAGCGTTAATGCTCAGTGATAAGCGTGATTTTGAATTGGGTTACTACGTAAAAAGACGCTTGGGTAAGGTGTTAGTGCCTTTTCTCGTTTGGTCGCTGTTTTATGCCTATTTGTCGGGATGGTCATTGGCTGGCTTTGATGGTCAAGAGGCACTTAACGTTCTTGAACAAAGTCCATCACACGCGACTTACTACCACTTGGGCTTTTTCTACTATTTCATTCCACTCTATTTTGTTATCCCTTGCTTTCAGTGGGCAGTAAAACGAGATCACGACGAAGCAATTTTTGCTTTTGTGGGTATATGGTTGCTCACCACTATATTGTACCTATTTAAGATTGATGGCCCATGGAGTGCTCAAATGTGGCTATACAGCGGTTACTTACCGTTGGGATATTTGCTGTATAAGAAATTACCGCTCAATCCGCTGAGCGTGATGATTGCCACTTGGCTTGGGCTCTTTGCCTTAATGCTCACGGTGTGGATGGTGATCGCAAATAGCGTTGAAGCGGGGCAGTACACGGTTGGCCGTTGGCTATCGTACAAAACGCTTAATGTTGTTTTAGCCGCGAGTATGGTCTTTGTTATCTGTCGATATTTGAGTGATAAGCTGTCTCAGCGCAGTTATGACGTGGTTGCGTTTATCAGCCAATATAGCTTGGGGATCTATCTGCTTCATCCGATTTTTTTATGGCCGATGAAAGCATTGGGTTGGCATCAAGGTAATCCGTTATGGGTAATCCCACTGTGGGTTCTGATCAGCGGCATTGGCGCGCTAGGATTAAGTTGGTTGTTAGCGCGCTCGAAAAAGACAGCGTGGTTATTGCCGTAGCATTAGTGCAGCAGGCTTAACGTTTCATGGCAAAGTGTAGAAACTTATCACCCTGATAGGTCAAAGTGCCTTTATCTCCAGGATTAAGCGCTTGAAAGTAGTGAATACCCACTTGAAACTCACGCTTAGGGCCGATTTTGCCTTTCTGCACGTAGATCCAATACTCTTGATCGTCTTGGCCGGGCTGTGCTTCGTCATTTGAAATGGCCTGTTTATCGAGTATCGTGACATTCACGGTTTGTTCTGGCGCATCTTCACCTTGCATGTGACGACGATAGAAATTAGTGAAGACCCAACCGGCAAGTAAGCCCAGTAGTGCAATAGCGAAATAAAGTGAAATTGGCATTAGTTCCTCCCCGTGAACTCAGTATGCATTCTAGCTACTTTTTCACAGGGATGTTGGCTATGCTCTGAGATATAAACCACATATTGTGGATGTGACAAATAGAACTTCGATCCACATCACAAGCTATTGATGATTTGCTCGTTAATCTAGCTAGGGATTAACCGATCGTTTGGTATTATTTTTATTGCAACTTGTTCATTTTGAACATAAATAGGAATTGGAGAGTGAAGTTAATTAACAGGGAGAGAATGGATGTCTGATATTGATAGTGTCGTAACTCGCACGCGAAAAATCGAGCATCTCCTGAGATCACAGTACCATGCCGAAGGGAAGGGTCTTCATCAGTTAATCACCAGCTGTGAAGAGCGCTTGCCTCACAATGTGGTTGGCAAGCTTCGCTACATTGCGACGATCCGTAATAAAGTCGTGCATGAGTATGATTACAAGCTCGACAGTCGCCGTAAATTTCTGACGGTGTGTGATGAGTGTGAAAAAGAGCTGACGCCTAGAAGTAGCCGCTTTATTTGGCGGGTCGCTATCTCACTCATGACCTTAATCACGCTTGCTGCGATGCTGTTCTACTATGCGCATTGGGATGTATTATCTAACCATTTCTAGTAATCACGGGCGAAGTGGTTAAATTGGTAAGTCATGAACGATGACTGACTTTTCGGCATAAGTAGAAAAGTTAGCCGATTAACGCCTGTTTTCGCAGCTAAAATCAAAAAGGGACGCCATTGGCGTCCCTTTCTTTTTTTGTATTTGACTTAGTACATCATTGGCAGAGTCATTAGGCCAACGACAACGGCGATCATTACAAGTCCTTGTTTTTGTGAAGAAGTAATCATAACTCTGCTCCTTTGCTGTGATGTTAGTTACTATGCTTTACAGAATAGCAGGTTTTTGGTGGGTTGATCAAGTTAGATCTTGAAAATGCCCATAAAAACAAATTTATGGTGTCGATTTTAGCGGTTTATGGGCGTTATAAGTTTGTTGAGCTGGTCGTTTTTTGAGTGTTTTTTTTATGCTGCATAAGGATTGATTGGTATTAAGTTGTTGTTTTTTATTAATTTAAAAATTGAACATAAAACACTCAATAAGATATTGTCTATTTTTGATGTATTGGTGGTAATTACTGGTCGTAGTTTTCATTTGTTTCTATTTCTCATTGGGTGAGAGTTGTTTTTGAGATTAATTCTCACTAGTTGAAGGTGGTTTTAGCATTCTGAAAGGTGGAATTTATTTTATTGGTTCATCTTCGCTGTGGTTCTGAGGCTGATTTAAAGTTATCTAAATATAAGGTGCTGTTATTTAATGGTTTTTATGTTGGTTCTTTAGTTTATCTTATTTTTGTGATGTTAAACTTTATGGTTTTTGTGCGTTGGGCTGTCTTTGATGGAGCAAGTGGCCTAATCAAGGCTGTTTTTTGTCATGGCGGTGACAGATAAATAGCAAATGAATACTAAGTGGATGAATCGTAATCAAGATCCAACTTTTGTTCTTGGTTGGTAGACAATTTAAGCGTCGCGCCTAAACTGAGCCTTCGAATTAGATAGAGGTGTTGTTATGTGGAGCTGGCTTGCTGTCGCGTTATCTGGATTCATCACGAGTTCTGCCTGTGAAAGTCATCAACGCAAAACCGCAGTATTTTTTTCGGCTTTTTCATTGTTGCTGTTATTGGTCATGCTTTGGAGTCAAGATGGCTTGGTTGGGCAACTTGAGTGGTGGATATCACTCGGGCTAGTGATTTCTATGTTAGCGGATGGGCTGTACATTTCTAAGCGCAGTCAACGCATCTGTTTTGCTAGCTTTATTGCCGCTCAGCTTTGTTATAGCACCGCTTTTTGGCTACAGCTTTCCGGCCAAGTGGTGTGGTGGTTGGCGGCGATGTTGCTTGCAATGGGTATTGTGGCCTTTTTCTTACTGTTACCAAAAATCGACCGACTTATTTTTCCTGTCGTGATCATGGGGATGGTCTTACTGCAATTGAATTGGGTCACTGGTGAGTTGTGGTTGTTGCAACACACTCATCAAGCCTTATTGGCCTTCTTAGGTAGCCTGTCATTAACCATTTCAGCCACGCTATTGGCGATTCACGATTATCGGCAGCCGCTTGTTGCCGGGCGCTATCTGATTTCGGCTAGCTATTTGCTTGCTCACAGCTTGATTGTGGCCTCATTCATTATCTAATGGGTTTATTGCAACGCTGTGCAACATTGAAGTCTCTAACTTGATTGTTGAACACGGATTGTTGCCCTCATCCTTTTCCCTTATGCTTGGCGCCGATTTATAAAGACTAACTTCAATATAAAGGTGCTAAGCATGAGTAACGAAATCCACGCTCACAAAGTGTTAAATCTATTACGCGAACAACCAATGACTAAGCAAGAGCTGAGTGATGCAGTGAGTGAGCAATTTGGCGAGCAGGCTCAGTTTCGTACCTGTAAGCAGGAAGGCTTTCAGTTTGATACCTTGTTCGACTTTTTCCTTCAGCGTGAAAAAATCATCGAAGTAGAGGGTAAATGGACAATTAATGTTGAGCGTGTTTGTGGACACTAATTCGTTTCTAATTAGATAAAAACACGACGAACAAAGCTTAAATAGAGCGAATCGTTAGGGAAGTCGCTATACTTCGCCGACTAAATTTTGGAGGGGAAGGAATGGAAATTTTGTCTGCAGCGACCATGCTGTTTTTAATTATGGATCCGCTGGGAAATTTGCCCATTGTTCTGTCGATTCTTAAGCATTTGGATCCAAAACGTCGCCGTAAGGTGCTGATGCGTGAGCTCTGTTTTGCGCTAATGATTCTAATGTTGTTCTTGTTTGCCGGTAAGAGCATCATGAGCTTCTTACATGTACAACCGGAAACGTTGAGCATCTCAGGCGGCATTATCCTGTTCATCATTGCGATTAAGATGATTTTTCCGAGTGGTGGCAGCATTACAGGGCTGGCGGCAGGTGAAGAGCCATTCATTGTGCCTATGGCGATCCCAATGCTCGCTGGCCCGTCAGTGATTGCAGCAATTTTGCTGTTATCTAGCCAGTATCCAGATCAGTTGCTTGAGTTGTCGGCAGCGGTTTTACTGGCGTGGGGCGCGACGTTCTTTATCCTGATGTTCTATGGTTTCTTCCATCGCATTTTGGGTGAACGCGGCTTAAAAGCCGTTGAGCGTTTGATGGGGTTACTGTTGGTGATGCTATCGACTCAAATGTTCCTTGATGGTGTAAAAAACTATCTGGCTTAGGCAAGTCAGTGGTGTCATTCCGTGCTGTTATAAAAAACGCCGCTCTTTTGAGCGGCGTTTTGCTATCGATAGTTTAGAGATCTTGTTGCGATAATGACCGTAAGGAAATGCTTACATCATGTGCTTGCGACGAATGTCGAGCAAAGCAAAAATGCCAAAAATAAGAATCGACCATCTTTCCCAACGACTCATTTTGACTTTGTCGCCAAAAGCACCAATGAAGATCAGCATTTGTAGACCGTGCATCATGAACAAAAATGCCGCCATAATATAAAGGGCAATCGCCGCTTTACCCGGGAAGGGCATGAATATATTCAGTAGCAAAATAAACCACACAAAACCAATAGCGGCTTTGGCTAATAAAATTAATACCTTCATATCATGTCCTTATTCTGATTGGCGCTGGTAAAGGCGGAAGCTGACTTGTCCGGCGGTTTTCTCTCGGTGTAATTGCCAGCTCTCAGGTAAGCCTTCAATGGCTAATT
>NZ_AFWE01000224.1 GCF_000222585.1 Vibrio scophthalmi LMG 19158
TTGGTATTAAGCCTCAGCAGAAATGCTGGGGCTTTTTTACATCTGGATTTTGGAGTTTGTCGCTACTTGGCAGAGCAGCGGATCCCGCTAATTACAAAACTGCGCGTGTTGAGGATTCGAATCTCTCCACCCCAGCCATATACTAAGCCTCAGCAGAAATGCTGGGGATTTTTACGTCTGCATTTATGGTTGTTCGCCACGAGCTCTTGTTATTGTTCTATTTTAGCCTGTATTACGGTTGCTGGGATTTATTGCTAGCGAATACATAGAGCTTACCTTAGCGTTGCTGTCACTACAGAGGAGCTTATAGCCCCCTTTTTCGCTAAATCTAATATAGCTATGCTGATGTTGATAGCTTCTATAGTTTTTGCGCTGATATTGACACTAAAGTGACTCCTGTAACGTTTGAAATTAAACCTCATTAGCAACACCAATTTATTGGAATTTATTATTGTCTTGGTGTCTATATCGCGTGGAAGTGGCTAGAATATAGCCATTGAATATATTGGGGGATTTATGGGCCAACTTTCCATACTCGGCTTTATTGCACTCGGTGGGGCATTTGGTGCTTGTTCCCGCTATTTAGTCTCGGAGCTTTGCGTCGCACTGCTAGGACGTGGCTTTCCTTACGGTACGTTAACGGTCAACGTGGTCGGGTCTTTTATTATGGGTCTGCTGATCGCAGCATTTGAAAGTGAAGTTCTTGCTATTGAGCCATGGCGCCAAATTATTGGTTTAGGTTTCCTTGGTGCATTGACGACCTTCTCAACCTTTTCTATGGATAACGTTTTACTGATGCAGCAAGGTGCTTTTCTCAAGATGGGCCTAAACGTTCTACTTAATGTGGTATTAAGTATTTCAGCCGCTTGGGTTGGCTTCCAACTTTTAATGAAAGTTAACATTTAGTTAAATTACAGCGTGTACGGCTTGGTTTCGAATCACTAATTGCTTATAATTGCTTCACTTGTCGGAGAGCCATTTGGCTGAGACCGTTTATTCGGGATCCGTAGAACCTGATCAGGCTAAGACCTGCGTAGGGAACAAGAGAAGATCATTGCACCTAAATATCCCGCTATATCTAGGTTAAATCATCTCATTATCAGTGCACACTTTTTGTCAGTGACACTCGATCCTCTTGTCATATCGTTCCGCCAAGCATTTTTATCCCATACGTTTTATAAAAAATGAGCAAGGAAAAATGCTATGTCGAGTCGCAAGCAAGCAAGACTGGAAGCTAAACAGTTTATAGATACTCTTTCGGTGCAACCGTACCCAAACTCTCGAAAAACTTATGTTGAGGGTTCTCGGCCTGATATCCGTGTTCCTATGCGAGAAATCACCTTGGCAGATAGTTTGATTGGCGGTACAAAAGAAGCGCCGATTTTCGAGCCGAATGAACCAATGCGCGTTTATGATACCTCTGGTGTTTATACCGATCCTGAGCATGACATTGACCTATATAAGGGTCTTCCTAAACTGAGGGAATTATGGATTGAGGAACGTGCTGATACGCAGCTTTTGGATGATGTTAGCTCGGTATATGCGAAAGAGCGCTTAGACGATGAAACCCTAGACGACCTGCGCTATGGCAATCTACCTAATATACGTCGTGCGAAAGCAGGACAATGCGTAACACAATTGCATTATGCACGCCAAGGCATCATTACCCCGGAGATGGAATATATCGCATTGCGCGAAAATATGGGGCGCGCTCGATATAGTGATGAAATGCTTAACCAGCAGCATCCAGGGCAGAATTTTGGGGCTAACTTACCCAAAGATATTACCGCTGAGTTTGTACGCAAGGAAGTCGCGGAAGGGCGTGCAATTATCCCATCGAATATTAACCATCCAGAATCTGAACCTATGATCATTGGTCGTAACTTCTTAGTTAAGGTCAATGCTAATATTGGTAATTCATCGGTGAGTTCTTCAATCGAAGAAGAAGTTGAAAAGCTAGTTTGGTCCACTCGTTGGGGTGGCGATACCGTAATGGACTTGTCTACAGGACGAAATATTCATGAAACTCGAGAGTGGATATTGCGTAACAGCCCGGTACCGATCGGCACTGTGCCTATGTATCAAGCACTAGAGAAAGTTAACGGTGTCGCTGAAGACCTTAATTGGGAAGTGATGCGCGATACGCTTATCGAACAAGCGGAGCAGGGGGTTGATTACTTTACTATTCACGCCGGTTTGCTATTGCGTTACGTGCCAATGACGGCCAAACGTGTCACTGGTATTGTCTCCCGTGGTGGTTCCATCATTGCGAAATGGTGCCTTGCTCACCATCAAGAAAGTTTCCTCTATACCCACTTCCGCGAAATTTGCGAAATCTGTGCTCAGTATGACGTGGCGCTTTCTTTAGGTGATGGTCTACGACCAGGTTCGATTGCTGACGCCAACGATGAAGCTCAATTTGCTGAGCTGCGCACATTGGGGGAGTTAACTAAGGTTGCATGGGAGTACGATGTGCAGGTGATCATCGAAGGCCCTGGTCATGTACCAATGCATATGATTAAGGAAAACATGGATGAACAGCTCAAGCATTGCCATGAAGCACCTTTTTACACCTTAGGCCCATTAACGACAGATATCGCTCCTGGTTATGACCATATTACTTCCGGTATTGGTGCGGCGATGATCGGCTGGTATGGCTGTGCGATGTTGTGCTATGTAACGCCAAAAGAGCACTTGGGATTACCAAATAAAGAAGATGTGAAAACAGGGTTGATCACATATAAGTTAGCGGCTCATGCGGCTGACTTAGCCAAAGGTCATCCAGGCGCGCAAATTCGTGATAATGCTTTATCGAAAGCGCGCTTTGAATTTCGTTGGGAAGACCAATTTAATCTCTCTCTCGATCCTGAAACTGCTCGTGCTTACCATGACGAAACGTTACCGCAAGAGTCCGGTAAAGTCGCCCATTTCTGCTCTATGTGTGGCCCTAAATTCTGCTCCATGAAGATTTCTCAAGAAGTTCGAGAGTATGCCAAAGATACCAAACAAGTCGCAGCTGATCAGGCTATCTCAATCAAAATGCTGGATGATCCACTTGAGGGGATGAAACAGAAATCTGCAGAGTTTAGAGCGACGGGCTCTGAGTTGTATCACCCAGCGGTTGCATCTGAGGCAGAGTAATCATGGTCGAAATATTGGTTCCATCATCTGCGATAGAGCTAACGGCTGAGATTCAGCAGGCATTGTTGGTCGCAGAGCAAAATGGCTTTGCGATTGACCAAGTGATGTTGGGCGTAAGCTCTACATCGCTTTTTGCGATAAACCTTGCTGATAAAAAGCTCGTCATTGGTGCTGATTTTATCGGGAGCGATGATAGCGTAAGTGACTACCATCTTTGTTATAGCAATCAGAAGAGTGTGGTGACTGCTCCTAGTCAGCGTAATACCATTTCTCTCGGACTAGCAGATAGCGGTCATGCTTTGGATATATGGCATCATCCCTTGGGTGATGAGGTTAGGGCGCTTTCTTATCCGCTTCAGACGCTTGATGATAAACAGCAGCCGCGACATCTATCTTGGGTGTTGGTGTTATTGAGCTTAGAGTTTCCGATTGAAGATTGTCTTACGCTTGCACGAGCGATGATAAATGTTTCACGTGAAACATGGGCGGCTGATTTTACCCAGTTTCCCCGCCCGGTACTTGAAGACAAACGACTAGGTATTCAAGTTGGTTGGTCAACTCAACGTTGCGCTGCTTCTTTTACTCGATTAGACAAGCAAAAAATCGGCCTCTATCCAGTAGTTGATAGTGTTGAGTGGGTTGAAAAGCTATTGAAACTGGGTGTTAACACCGTGCAATTGCGGATAAAAGATGCCAATCAAAGTGACCTGGAAGCGCAAGTAAAGCACGCAATTGATCTTGGTAAACAGCATAACAGCCAAGTATTTATCAATGATTATTGGCAACTCGCTCTCAAGTATGGTGCTTTCGGTGTTCATCTTGGTCAGGAAGATATCGAACATGCTGACCTTAGTTCAATCAATCAAGCGGGTGTTTGTCTTGGCTTATCAACGCATGGTTATTTTGAATTACTGCGAATCAGTCAACTCAAACCAAGCTATATAGCGCTTGGTCATATATTCCCAACGACAACCAAAGAAATGCCTTCCAAACCTCAAGGTTTGGTTCGTTTGGCGTTATACCAACGACTTATTGATACGATTCCCTATCACGATGAACTTGGTTATCCAACGGTGGCGATTGGCGGGATTGACCTTGCGACAGCCCCAGAGGTCTGGTGTTGTGGTGTTTCAAGCTTAGCTGTTGTGCGAGCGATTACTTTGGCCCCCGACCCGCAGAAAGTCTTGTCTGAGTTCGGACGAGTCATGCAGCCAAAAACACGAATGTACCTTAGTGAGCGAGGTGCAGAACATGTTATCTGATCGATCATTTTTGCGTTACCAAAGACAAGTTTGCTTATCTGAAGTTTCAGAGCAAGGGCAAGTATCGCTAGTTAACTCGCATGTCTTGGTCATCGGTTGCGGCGGTTTAGGTTGTGCTGCCACGCTCTATTTAGCCGCCGCTGGTGTAGGCCACTTAGTTGTTGTTGATGATGATTTGGTTGAAGAGAGCAATTTACAAAGGCAAGTTGCTTATCGGCAAACCGATCTTCAGCACAATAAAGCTAAGGCGCTGATGCAACAACTAAAGCAACTCAACGACAGTATCAATGTTAGGGCTGTCGAACGACGCTTAGCTGATGAACAGCTTGGTCTTGAGATCATGCTGGCAGATGTTGTACTCGATTGCAGTGATAATTTGCTCACACGTCAGCAAGTGAATCGAATCTGTTCACAACAAAAAACGCCGCTTATTTCTGCAGCTGCGATAGGTTGGCAAGGCCAGTTTACGGTCTTCGATTATTTACCAGAGTCACCTTGTTATCGTTGTCTTATTCCATTTGATGAAACAACTCAAGAAGGTAAGTGCAGTGAGATGGGCATTATTGGTCCAGTCGTTGGGGTTCTAGGAAATTATCAGGCATTGGCTGCAATCCAAAAATTAGCAACGGGTAAATTTTTTGTTGAGCCTAATCAGTTGCATCTGTTCAATGGCCAAACGATGCAATGGCAAGCCATCAAAATAGTGCGTGACTCTGAGTGTAAGCTCTGCAACGTATCCCAAGCGACTACGGAGGTCGCATCATGAGTGTTATTACGATTTACATTAATCAAACGCCGCATCAGATCGCACGTGGTGGAGATTTAGAACAGCTGATTAGCCAATGCAAACTTCCTCATCAAGGATGTGTATTTGCGATTAATAATCAGGTAGTGCCCCGCAGTGTTTGGGCGAGCACCTTGCTTTGTGAAGGTGATGAAATATCACTATTTCAAGCGATTGCAGGAGGTTAATGATGTTAAAAATTGCTGATAAAGCCTTTCATTCACGGTTGTTCACTGGAACAGGTAAATTTGCCAATTCGAGTTTAATGGCCCGTGCGATCATTGCTTCAGAATCTCAGTTGGCGACGATGGCCCTCAAGCGAGTTGATATTAACGATAAGCATGATGATATCTTGTCTCCTTTGATTGAATCGGGCGTCAACCTGTTACCAAATACCTCTGGGGCAAAGAATGCCAAAGATGCCGTCTTTGCGGCTCATCTTGCGCGAGAAGCACTAGGAACCAATTGGTTAAAACTGGAAATTCATCCTGATCCTAAATATTTGATGCCAGACCCAATTGAAACCTTAGCAGCGGCAGAGCAACTGGTTAAAGATGGCTTTGTCGTCTTGCCTTATTGTCATGCTGATCCTGTTCTGTGTAAGCGGTTAGAAGAGGTAGGTTGCGCTGCAGTCATGCCTCTAGGTGCGCCAATTGGTTCAAACAAGGGGCTTGTTTCACAAGATTTCCTGGAGATTATTATCGATCAGGCATCTGTACCGGTTGTGGTTGATGCCGGTATTGGTGCGCCATCTCATGCCGCACGAGCGATGGAGCTTGGCGCAGATGCGGTATTAGTCAATACCGCCATTGCCGCAGCGAGTGATCCGGTTGCGATGGCTATCGCCTTCAAGCTCGCCGTCGAGTCTGGCCGTATGGCTTATGAGTCAGGTCTTGCTGGGCAAGTATCGCATGCTGTTGCTTCGAGTCCTTTGACTTCATTTCTGGATAACTAGGTTGATGCTATGAGCTTTGTTAACCGATTCAATCAACTCAATTGGGATGACATTTCGTTATCTATTTACGCTAAAACGGCAAAGGATGTTGAGCGCGCCTTAGCCAAGCCTAGGCGTGATTTGGAAGACTTTAAAGCGCTGATTTCACCTGCGGCTGAACCTTACTTAGAGCAGATGGCACAACAATCCTTTGCGCTTACCCGTAAGCGGTTTGGGCATACAATGTCGCTCTATATTCCGCTCTACCTTTCTAATTTATGTGCCAATGCTTGTAGCTATTGTGGTTTTTCGATGGAGAACCGGATTAAGCGCCGTACCTTGATTGAAGATGAAATAGAAGCGGAAGTTGCAGCGATCAAAGCAATGAAATTTGACAGCGTTTTACTGGTAACCGGTGAACACGAAACGAAAGTGGGTATGAACTACTTTCGGAAAATGTTGCCACTGATCAAGCCAAGCTTTAACTATTTGGCCATGGAAGTTCAGCCACTTGCCGAGCAAGACTATGCAGAATTGAAAACGCTTGGGCTTGATGCTGTGATGGTCTATCAGGAAACCTATCATCCGAGTACGTATGCTCAGCATCATCTACGTGGCAATAAAACCAAATTTGAGTATCGCTTAGAAACACCCGATCGACTGGCGAAAGCGGGGATTGATAAGATTGGTATCGGTGCTTTGATTGGACTGGAAGAGTGGCGTACCGATTGCTTCTTCGTTGCTGCGCACCTTGACTACTTAGAACGTCGCTATTGGAAAACGCGTTATTCAATTTCTTTCCCGCGCCTGCGACCATGTGAAGGTGGCTTACAACCAAAATCGGTGATGACAGATAAGCAATTGGTGCAATTGATCTGCGCATATCGCTTGTTAAACTCCGAAGTTGAATTATCACTTTCTACACGCGAAAGCGAAGTATTCCGCGATAATGTATTACCGTTAGGTATTACAGCAATGTCTGCGGCATCTAAGACTCAACCGGGAGGGTATGCGTTAGAGGATAGCGAGCTAGAGCAGTTTGAGATTAGTGATGAACGGAGTGCGAGTCGCGTTGAAGCGATGATTCGGAGTAAGGGATTTGATCCCATCTGGCGTGACTGGCATTCAGCCTATTCGGGGTAGATTCCATTGAGTGGCGAATGAGTGTTTCACGTGAAACAAAAAAGGCTTCCGTAGGAAGCCTTTTCATTAGGTCATACACGAGACATCATTGCTAATGAGTCGTGATGTTTGGCCGATATTGTCAAACATTAGTGACTGAGCGGAAGCGTTGCTTGACGCAACCAGGTTTGTACATCGCCGGCTACCAATGCACTTAAATCTTGCCATACCTTATCATGGTATTCATTTAGCCACGCCAGTTCAGGTCGAGTGAGTAGGTTGACGTCGATATTGCGTACATCAATCGGACAACGTGTCAGCGACTCAAAAGTCAGAACTGAGAAGTCACCTTGCGTTGGCAGTTCAACCACAAGCTCTAAGTTTTCAATCCGGATACCAAACTCTTCAGCACGGTAATAACCAGGTTCGTTCGATAGCACCATACCTTCAACTAGTGGGACATCAATTAAACGTTTTGAGATGCTGGCAGGACCTTCATGTACACTCAAGAAGTGGCCGACACCATGGCCTGTGCCGTGGTCATAGTCGTAGCCTTCAGCCCACAAATGCTGGCGTGCAAGAGTATCGAGTTGGAAGCCTCGAGTCCCTTGCGGGAAACGAGCTCGAGCAATACCAATATGGCCTTTTAGGGCCAAGGTAAATTGCTTAATCATATCGTCACTTGGCTGGCCAATCGCAATTGTACGAGTAATGTCGGTAGTGCCATCTAAATACTGACCACCTGAATCGACCAAGTACAGTGTGTTGAGGCTTAGTTGACCTGGTGTTGGTTGATTTTCATGATTGTAGTGACACATAGCAGCATTGCCGCCAGCTGCAGAAATAGTATCAAAGCTCAGATCCATTAGGCTTGGATCCATGCGGCGAATTGCTTCCAGCTTATCAGCAAGTTGTGCCTCGTTATGCAGTTTGCCTTGAGCGACTTCATTATCAAGCCACGATAAGAACGTCACCATCGCAACACCATCACGAATATGGCAAGCTTTCATGCCTGCAATCTCAGTGGCGTTTTTAGCCGCTTTTGGCATTAGACAGGGATCGGCGGCTGAGATAACGGTTGCACCACTATTTTGTAGCACTAACTTAAACCAAGCGTTGCTGGTATTGGTGTCAAGTAGGACCTTAGAGTCGCCTAATGCTTCCAAGCGATCTTGTAACTGCTCTGGATGATAAACGCTGACACCTTGGCCAACATGTTGGGCAAACTCACTCGGTAGACGTGCAGGATCGAGGAAGAACTCAACGTTGCCATTGCTGTGTAAGATGACATGAGAAAGCAGCACTGGCAGGCGTGATACATCCAGCCCGCGTACATTCAGCAGCCAACAGATAGAATCTAGTGCGGTGATTACGGCACTATCGCCACCTTGCTTAGCAACAATGGCGCCAATTTGTTCGCGTTTATTGGCACTGGATTGGCCAACTGAGTCCGTAGCCATTAAGCGTACTTCAGAGACAACGGCAGCAGGGCGGTCGAGCCAAAGCTCATCAATTGGATTGGTTTCCAATATGGTTAGTTGATGTTGCTTCGTTAGCTTCGCCTGCGCTACTTCTAACCACGCGCCAGAATGCATGCGTGGGTCGATAGCCACTTTTTTACCCGCAGTAACATGGTCAATAATCCAATCTAATGCTGGCTCATTGATGAGATGACGGTACTCAAATAGCTCACTAGGTACTTGTTTAGTCACTTGAACGGTATAACGGCCATCGACAAATATCGCCGCTTTATCTTGAGTGATGACAGCGGCACCAGCCGAACCAGTAAAACCGGTTAGCCAGTGTAAGCGTTCGTTATGTGCTGGGACGTATTCACCCAAGTATTCATCTTCGTGAGGCACAATAAGTGCATCAATATCGTGCTGAACAAGCCATTGTCTAATGGCGCTCAAACGCTGTTCAGTGTTTGTAAGCATGATCGTTAATCCTTCAAATAGAGTGGCCGCGCAAGCGTAGCGATAATCGAGAATAAGCTACTCTTTTTGCCGCATGGCTGCAATTGTTAGCGCAAGAGTTTGTTTTGTTTCCTTTGTGGCAACGTATTTCAATCTAGAGTGAAAATTGCTTTGTTAACGTAATGAGTTGGTTTTTTCGGTGATCAGAGAGCGAAGCCATGAGAGGGCCGGATCACTCTCGCGATCGCGATGCCAAAACAATGTATAAGCCATTGGCGGGAACTCTAGAGGCAATGGCAAAACAGTGAGATTGTTTTGACTGGCAGCAAGGTGCACAAAGTGGCTCGGTGCAGTAAAGACGAAATCGGTATAGCAGCATAGGCTGGCCGCACTGTTGAAATCGGGTACAGTTACCGCGATATCGCGCTCAGCTCCGATATCGGCCAGACGGTAGTCGAGTAACCAGCGATCATTGCCATCACAACGAACTTGTACATGACGCTGTTTGAGATAGTTGGCTAAGTTCCATGGTTGTGTCAGCGCAGGGTGATCTTTACGAAGCAGGCACATCTGATTGTCGCGATAGATCTCTTGTTCACAAATATCAGTGGGTGGCAGCATGGTGAGTTTGGCATCGTTGATATCGATATCTTTCCCTGTAATGCCTAAGTCCAATTCCCCTCGTTGCAGCAGAGCAAAAGTTTGGTCATTCCAAGGGTGGGTACTGATGGTTACATTTGGTGCTTGCTTAAAAATCTGCGGTAAGAAGTGCGGCAAAATCAGTGGGTAGACACTTTCCACTGCTGCAATTTGAAAGCGGTAGTCACTTGAATGAGGGGAAAATTGTTCAGGCTGAGTTAACTGTTCCAGTTGATGGATCAGGTTATCCAGTTTGGGTTTCAGAAATAGCGTTTTAGGTGTGGCGGTTAAACCATGCGCATTGCGAATGAACAATGGGTCGTCGAACTGCTGACGAAGTTTGGCTAAGTTCTTACTGACAGCGGATTGAGACAAACAGAGTCGGTTAGCGCTGCGAGTGACGTTTAGCTCCTCGGTGAGTACTTTTAAACAGACCAGTAAATTGAGATCAATACGGGCAAGTTTTTCAATGTTCATAGCTATTCCTAATTAGAATATCTCGAATGACTTAATGTCATTGGATGTCATATCTAGCCTAACTTACACTTAGGCAAATTTCATCCACTAATGGTTTTGTTGTGCCGCATTCTCCTTCTGTTTCACCCGCTAAATCGCAAATGATTCTGCTTACTTTACTGGTTCTATTCAGTCCTTTGGCGATTGATATTTACTTACCAGCATTCCCTTTGATGCAAGAGTCGTTTCACGTGGAACATGCTCAGGTACAAGACACGATTAGTTGGTTCTTGTTCGCGATGGGTATTGGTCAGCTATTTGCTGGCCCACTCGCAGACAAGTTAGGACGTCGAACGGTTGCACTTGGCGGTATCAGTATCTATGGCGTGAGTGCTTTATTGGCGTGGAGTGCTCAAAGCATTGAATGGATGCTGATGGCTCGATTACTACAAGGGTTGGGCGCATGCGCAACTTCTGTAGCCGCCTTTGCAACCGTTCGCGATCTCTTTGGACCACAAAAAAGTGGCAAGATGATCAGTTACCTTAATGGGGCGATATGTTTTATTCCCGCCTTGGCGCCTATTTTGGGTAGTTGGCTGACTCAGCAGTTTGGTTGGCGGAGTAACTTTAGTTTTATGGCTGGCTTTGCCATCACGGTATTAGTGATGATGATTGTGGGTATGAAAGAGACCAACCTAACACCAAGTAAGGAACCGGTGTTTAAGCTCAATCGTTATATTAGTATCTTACAAACGCCAACATTCCTGTTCCATGCTAGCCTTTGTATGTTAGCGATGGCGGTGATTCTTGCTTATGTTACATCGGCGCCAGTAGTACTAATGGCGAAGCTGGGTTTGAGTATGAACGACTTCACCTTTTGGTTTGGTTTGAATGCCGCAATTAATATCATCGCTTGTATGACTGCGCCGAAATGTATGGACAAACTCGGCACGCGCGCGACATTAATGATTGGCCTGACGATCCTAATGCTTGCTGGCGTGTTGATGTTGCTATTGGCGTCTATCGAAACGGCACTCGCTTTTATGCTACCTATCTTTCTTTCTTCTGTTGGTTTTGCATGGATCCTAGGGGCAGCAGCAGGTAAGGCACTAGCGCCGTTTGGCGACAAAGCGGGCACTGCGGCGGCACTATTGGGCCTATTCCAAATGAGTGGGTCAGGGTTGGTGATTGCGTTAGTACAACGTTTAGGTTTAGAACCACAAACATTGATCGCGATTCAGATGCTAATTGTACTGCCATGGCTAATGGTCCTATTCACCAAATCTGGCCGAGCGTGGCATCAAGTGGCAGCTTAACTGTCCCACATTATTTGTGTGCCTTAATTTGTGAGCCTCTCAACTATGATATTGGCGTTGATTATTGAGTCAACGCCAGTAAATAAGGGGATTTAACGCTCCCTACTTGGCTTATAACTAGGCGAAATCATCAAAACGTTGTATATTTAACGTTCTGTTTTAGCTAGTGGATTTTTTTATAACATGTCTCTGACGACTTACGAGATGGCTCGCTTATTGGAGCAACTAGATACCGCTCCAGAGAAAGTTATGTTTGGTAAATTACTTGGTGAATTAGGTAATCAAAGTGGCGAACGTATTCAGAGTGCAGCCAAGCAAGTACCGGTGCCAGTCTTACGCGATATTATTTATCATTTTCAGCAAGTGATCGCTGCTCGTAAAGATGAGCAAGTTGATATCCTCGCAAAACAAATTGCCGATCAAGGTATCTCTGTTGAAGAGTTACAGCATTACTTAGCATCGCGCTAGATCATTTTTGAAGAGCCCGCCTTAGCGGGTTTTTTTATATCTAAATCGTGGTTATTTTTATCGTGACAACGCTATGGGTTAACATTGCGATTGATTGGATTTTGCAATGAAATCAGTGTTTCGGTTGATTGCACTTCATCAATCGCTTGTAGCTTATCAATCAACACATACTGCAGTTCTTCGATTGAACGGCACATTAACTTAACGAAGATGTTATACGCACCAGTGGTGTAGTACGCCTCAACTACCTCTTCGAGCGCATTGAGTTTAGCCAGCGCCGAATGGTAGTCACGTGCTGCATTGAGGTTTATGCCGATAAAGCAACAGACATCGTAGCCGAGTTTTTTGGTATCAACGATAACCTCTGTCCCTTGAATTACATTGGCCGCTTTCATTTTTTCAATGCGAACGTGGATAGTGGCCGGACTGACATCAAATTGCTTGGCCATTTCTGCATAGGGTTTACGCGCGTCAGCCATCAGCGTTTTTAGAATAGCCTTATCAAGATCGTCGAGTTTGTTGGCATGTACTTGCATAAAAAATCCTATCTGCTTTAAAGCACTTAAGTAGAGATGAGTACAATTTATCATCAATGATGATACCATTGTTGCACTCATTTCTTTTACTAAAGAGTTTAACTTGTGCGTTTTTGTCTGATACTCGTTTCCTTTTTGTTCAGTACTTTTTTTAGCACCTTAGTCAGTGCGAAAGACAAAGACGTCTTGATTATTCACTCTTATCATCAGGGCTTTTTCTGGACGGATGCGTTTCAACAAGGTTTAGAGGAAGTCTTCAAGCACAGTCAAATCTCTACTCGTGTGATGTATTTAGATACTAAGCGCTTGCAGAGTGCCTCCTATCTTGATCAGCTTTACCGCCTATACAAAACCAAATTTAGTGAAGAAAAGTTCAAAGCCATCGTGGTGAGTGACAATACCGCCTTACAACTGATGCAACGCTTAGCGCCTGAGTTGGGTGATACGCCGGTCATTTTTGGTGGTATCAATAACTATGATCCAAGTATGCATCAAGGGTTGAAAGCGACCGGGATAACCGAAGATATCGATCTACTGAGTAATATCAGCCTGATTGAACGTTTACAGCCTGAGGTTAAGAAAATCTATGTGGTAACTGACTACTCGATTACCGGTGATGCAGTGCGTCAGCAGTTAGATAAATTTATGGCGATGTATCCGGATTATTCAGCGGTTATTGAACCGCTCGCGCCGAAAACATACGGCGATTTGCTGGCGTTCGTTCAAACGCTCGACCGTCAGTCGAGTGTGTTGTTTTGGGTCTACTATCGTGACAACAATGGCTGGATTACAGGTAAGAAAGATTGGCAGCAACTCAATCAAGTTACCGGAGCGCCAATCTATATGGTGCATGATTTAGATATGGGGTTTGGCGCGGTCGGTGGCGTGATTCAAAGTGGTCATATTCAAGGCCAACAAACGGCGGGACAGTTGATGAAGGTACTCGCTGAGCCCAATGCTAGTCTGCCTGTCGTACAAATTGGCTCTCCAGAAATCAAATTAGATTACCAAGCGGTGATCAAATGGCAACTTGGTGTTGATACAGAATCACCGTCGGTCTTTTTCAATAAGCCCCTAAGCTTTGTCGAGCGCTATGAGGAACAGTTGCGCTTTGTGGTGAGCTTATTTATCACGCTGGCGGTGGTCATAGCGGTGCTGCTCTATTACCTCAGTCGTTTAAAGCGCAGTGAGCAAATGGCGTTAGACAATCAAACCTTGATTGAAATGGTGTTTGACCAAAGCTATCACTACATTGGTATTCTCGATCAAAACGGTTGTATCGTTTCAAGTAACAGCAAATTACAAGATTTACTCTATCAGCAGAATTCAGTCTCAGAGAAGCCAATTTGGTTCCATCATCATTGGGAGCAGAATGCGGCCGATAGAATAGAGCGTTATTTCCTCGCGCCAGATGAGAGCAGCAATTGTCAGTTTGAAGCAGAGATTTGGCATCCAGAGCAAGGCTCTATGGTACTCGAACTTTCGTTAAAACCGCTTCCTCTGCATGAACATCGTGAGGCGCAAATCTTGTTGGAAGCACGCGATATTACCTCTAGGAAACTGACGGAAGAGCGGTTATTTGAGCGTGAAGCCAGCTTAAGTCATTACTATGATCAGCAACCGGTCATGATGATTACACTCGATGAGCAAAATCGCATTCAGCAAGTTAACCGTTTTGCTGAGCAGTTATTGGGTTACAAAGAGAATCAGATTTTAGGTCATCGTCTAAAGTCTTTTTATGTTGATGATGATGCAAGTATCCCACGCCAAGTATTGTTGCAACCTAAGCAAGTGATGAAAGGGGTTTGGCGGCGTGAGGTGGAATACCGTCACCAAAATGGTCACTCATTGTGGATTCGTGAAAATATCCGCCCGCTGGTGGAGAGTGGCCACTTACTGATTGTTGGGGAGGATGTGACTACTTTGCGCCAAATGGCCGATCAGCTCGCCTATCAAGCGCAACATGACTTGCTAACCGATACTTACAACCGAAACCACTTTGAAATTGAGCTGGAAAAAGCACTCAAAGAGGTAGAGAGCTATACCCGAACTCACGCCATGCTCTATCTCGATATGGATCAGCTTAAAGTACTTAATGATACCGCAGGCCACGAAGCGGGCGATGCAGCGATTCAATTTTGCGCCAGCTTATTGGAAGAGGTACTGCCGTATAAAGCCATCTTGGCTCGTATGGGTGGGGATGAGTTTGCGGTATTGCTAAAAGATTGTACTGAACGTGATGCCAAGAATGCGGCAAGTTCGATCATTGCTATGTTGGCAGAGCAAGCCTTTATCTGGGATGACATTAAACTCAACTTGGCGTGCTCGATAGGCATTCGTCTTATCGATCATACCGCCACGTCGCCACAAATGGTGCACGCGCAAGCCGACACGGCCTGTAACGCCGCTAAGGAAGAGGGGCGTAATCGCTTTAGTCTGTACTGCCAAGATGACCAAGACTTGCGTCGCCGTGAAATGGAAATGGCTTGCGTCAATATGGTGCACAATGCGCTTAATAATGATCGGCTTGAATTGTTTGCTCAGCGTATTCTGGGTTTAGAGCAAGACGACCATCGCATGCACTTTGAAATTTTGGTGCGCATTCGCAATGCGGATGGTGAATACATCTCTCCGGGTATTTTTATGCCGGCTTCAGAGCGCTATAACATTGCCCATTTGATTGATAAGCAAGTTGTCCGCCAGACTCTACAATGGCTAGCACAACATCCAAATGCGATGGATAACCTCGCTCTGTGTGCGATTAACTTATCTGGTCACTCGATGGGCAATCAAGAGTTCATTGATTTTCTGCTCAATGAATTGCAAGCGAGTGCGGTGCCGTGTAATAAAATTTGTTTAGAGATCACCGAAACCGCAGCCATGAGCAATATGAATCAGGCGATAGAGTTTTTTGCACAGCTTAAACAACTTGGCTGCCTGATCGCATTGGATGACTTTGGCTCGGGCTTATCCTCATTTGGCTATCTAAAGAAGCTGCCGGTTGATATCGTTAAGATTGATGGCCTATTTGTGCGTGATATTGATAATAATGAAATGGACCATCTAATGGTTCGCTCAATCAATGATTTAGCCAAGCAAATGGGCAAACGC
Organism: Vibrio scophthalmi LMG 19158; assembly: GCF_000222585.1. Classification (GTDB taxonomy): domain Bacteria; phylum Pseudomonadota; class Gammaproteobacteria; order Enterobacterales; family Vibrionaceae; genus Vibrio; species Vibrio scophthalmi. Next base: position 15,686 of record NZ_AFWE01000224.1, read on the forward strand.
ACCGTGGCTGAGTTTGTTGAAAACAACCAAATTATCGATCTGCTGATCGAACTGGGTGTTGATTATGCTCAGGGGTATGCGATTGGAAAACCGAAGCCTTTGGCTGAGTTGGTTGAAGAGTTGAGTGAAGAGCTCAACAATGAGAGTGAAACGTTCACCACGCAAGCGTAGTAGCCAAGAATAAAATTCGCTAAACTGCGCCTCCTTTTTGCGCTTTACTGGAGCCACCTGTGCAATTACAAATTGTTTGTGAAGACCTTAACCAAGCGGATCGTTTAGCTGAACTGGCGACGCGTTGGGGGCTTGAACATGATAAGCAAAGCCAATTTGCATTAGTGCTGACAGAGCAGCGTTTAGAGCTGCGTAAACTTGATGAGCCAAAGCTGGGCGCTATCTTTGTCGATTTAGTGTCTGGTGCGGTGGCACACCGCCGTAAATTTGGTGGTGGTAAAGGGCAAGCAATTGCAAAAGCGGCGGGTCTCAATAAAGGCGCGACGCCAACGGTATTGGATGGTACGGCCGGTCTTGGGCGCGATGCGTTTGTTTTGGCTTCATTGGGTTGTAAAGTCCAAATGGTTGAACGTCACCCAGTAGTCGCTGCACTGCTCGATGATGGCTTGACTCGAGCTAAGCAAGATAACGAAATTGGTGCGTGGGTTACGGAGCGAATGTCGCTATTGCATGCCTCAAGCCACAATGCGTTGGATATGCTGGCCAATGATCCTGACTTTGTTGCTCCTGATGTGGTTTATCTTGACCCTATGTACCCACATCCTGAAAACAAAAAGAAAAGTGCTTTAGTCAAAAAAGAGATGCGAGTGTTCCAATCTTTGGTTGGTGCGGATAATGATGCGGATGCGTTGTTAGAACCGGCTTTAGCCTTGGCGACCAAACGAGTCGTGGTTAAGCGCCCTGATTATGCTGAATGGCTTAATCAAATAAAACCGAGCATGGCGATTGAAACCAAAAAGAATCGATTTGATGTTTATGTGAAAGCATCGATGAGCTAATCATCGCTCTAAATACGAAAAAGCCCGCTCAACTGAGCGGGCTTTTTGTTATTGGCTTAATGACGTTATTTGGCTGTGGTCGCGTAACTGTGTTCGACTTTGCGTTTCACCCAAGTTTCATTGACCCATAGAGAGAGCAGAATAATGGCACCACCAATCATCAGGCGCGGTAAGTCGACGTCGCGATTCCAAATCACGATGTTGACGATAAGACCGACTGGCACTAAGGCATTATTCATAACGGCTAAGGCGCCCGCATTAACCATGGTCGCACCTTTGTTCCATGCAAAATATCCCAAGCCGGAAGCGATCAGACCAAGGTAAATCAGAATACCCCATTGAGTGCTGGTGGTAGGCAGTTTATCTAGGTTACCCATTAAGCTAAAGGCGATGGTTGCTACGACGAGCGCACCTAAATAGAAATAGCCAAACACCGCATGCTGTGGCAGCTCAACCTGTTCGGTCTCCATGATGTATTTGTAGCCGACTTGGCCAATCGCGAAGCAGAGGTTTGCGCCTTGCACGACAAGGAAACCAAGTAAGAAGTTTTCATTGATTCCGGCAAATTTAATAAATGCCGCACCGACTACGGCAATCCCCGCTGTGACAAGATACCAAGGCGAGAAGCGGCCTTTAAGTAGGTCGTAAATCAGGGTGACGTAGATAGGGGTGAAAACGGTAAACAGCAGCACTTCGGGCACGGAAAGAAGCAAAAATGATTGATAGTAGAAGCAATACATCAATCCGAGCTGGAAGCCGCCGACCACCATTAGTTTAGCGATCAGGGATTTGCTGACCCCTTTGAATTTTATAAACGGCAGGAAGACTACGCTGGCCAGCGCCACGCGCATAAATACCGAAAACCAAGAGTCCACTTGGCCTGCCAAATAGACGCCAATCAGGCTAAATGAAAACGCCCAAAGTAACGTGACGGCTGATAGATAACCCATAACCAATACTCATTATCAATAACAGCCGCCAGTCTAAACCAGATTATTCAGTGAAGCGATTAATCCTTGAGTGGTACAACCAACAAGTCGACCGGTGTGCAATTGATCAACTGACGAGTGGAAGAGAGCAGTTTGCTCCAAAAATCTTGGTGGTGGCCACAAATCACTAAATCAATGTGATATTCACTGATGTTTTCACACAGTTCATTACTTAAATCACCACTGCCTACCAAGGTATGTTTGATAGGGTAACCTGCGTGATCAGCTAATTCTTGTAGCTGCTTTTGTGAGGCTTCAATGGCTTGGTGCTGGGTTTCCGCCATGTTGATATCAATCAGGCCGGTATACAGCTCGGCGTAGTTAACATCAATATGAATAAACGACACATCTGCATTTAGTGGTTTGGCTAATGACACCGCTTTTTCTACTAAATGTTTGCTGTCTTCAGAAAGGTCTATTGCGACTAAGATATGTTGATAACTCATGCTGCCATCTCCTGTAGGTCTTTGATTTAAGGTTAGCACTGGTCGAGTGATAATTATGCTGTCGTGATCCCAGAACCATATTGAGTATACAAAGTGTTCTGCTTTTGTTCGTGTTATAGTCAGTTGCGATAACCGAATGATTAGGAGTGGAAAATGCTGTCTCAAGCGATGATTGATGAATTGAATGAACAAATTAACCTCGAATTCTTTTCATCCAATCTATACTTACAAATGAGTGCTTGGTGTGAAGACAAAGGATTTGAAGGCGCAGCTGAGTTTTTACGTGCACATGCCGTAGAAGAGATGGAGCACATGCAACGTCTTTTCACTTATGTTAGTGAAACTGGCGGTATGCCGATTCTTGGCTCAATTGAAGCACCAAAGCATATGTTTGAAAGTCTAGGTGAAGTATTTCGTGAAACCTATGAGCACGAGCAAATGATTACACAACAAATCAATAAGCTCGCGCACTTAGCGTTTACGTCTCAAGATTATTCAACATTCAACTTCTTACAGTGGTACGTAGCGGAACAGCACGAGGAAGAGAAGTTATTTAAAGGGATATTAGATAAGTTAGAACTGGTTGGTGAAGACGGCAAAGCGCTGTTCTTTATCGATAAGGATCTAGCCGCTTTAGCTAAAGAAGGTTCATCTTCCATTATGGACGGCCCGGCTGCTTAACCGTTAGCCAAAGACATTCACACTGATTGTCTTTTTCTCTTGGGTCTCATTGGAAGATGTAGGGAGGAGAAGATGATCAGTGGAGACACTATTCTATTTGCGCTTATGCTTGTCACATTAGTCAATATGGCAAGGTATCTTACGGCGTTGCGTTCGTTAATCTACATTATGCGTGAAGCGCATCCTTTACTGTATCAGCAGGTCGACGGCGGTGGTTTCTTTACCACGCATGGCAACATGACCAAACAAGTGAAATTGTTTAGTTATTTGAAAACTAAAGAGTATCACCATCATCACGATACGGTATTTACCTCGAAATGTGACCGAGTTAGACAGCTGTTTATCTTATGCTCAGCACTGCTATTGGTGACTCTGTTTGCTTCGTTTATTCTTTAATCGCTAAGCACAGAGCTCTCAATGTCGGGTTGAATTGGCAAGTAGTCAAAGAATCGCTAGAATAGCGCCTCGATTTGCAAGGATGTGCACTCAGCACATCCTTTTTTTATTGCCTAAGTAAGCTGTTTGAGTGAGCCATCATGAGTGAAAAATTTGACGTCGTCATTATCGGTGCCGGTGCTGCGGGATTAATCTGTGCGGCGGAAGCGGGTAAGCGAGGTCGTAAAGTATTGGTACTAGACCATGCAAAAAAACCAGGACGTAAGATCCTTATCTCTGGTGGTGGCCGCTGTAACTTCACTAACTATGATGTCAGCGCAAATAACTACTTATGCCGTAACCCTCACTTTGTGAAATCGGCGCTGTCTCAGTACACCAACTGGGATTTTATTGCGATGGTGAGTAAGTACAGCATTGAGTTTGAAGAGCGCGATCATGGCCAGCTATTCTGTGTTGATTCAGCCAAGCAGATTGTCAACATGCTGCTTGAAGAGTGTCAGCAAGCCAAAGTCCAATTGCGTTATCAGCAAGATGTACAGCAGATTGAGCAAAGTGAGCAAGGCTTCACTCTCATGGCTAACGCCAATGCAATCGAATGTCAGTCATTGGTGATTGCGACAGGTGGCTTATCAATGCCAAAACTGGGTGCGACGCCATTTGGCTACAAAGTGGCTGAGCAATTTGGTTTGCCGATTATCCCAACCTCTGCGGGCTTAGTGCCGTTCACTTTGCACAAGCAAGAGAAGGAAGATTTCGAAGCTTTGTCTGGCATCGCAATTCCTGCCGAGATTACGGCGCAAGATGGCACGGTATTTAAAGAAGCGTTGTTGTTTACCCACCGTGGGCTTTCTGGCCCTGCTGTGTTACAGATTTCGTCATTCTGGAAAGCAGGTCAGAAAGTAACAATCAACCTTGTTCCAGAAGCAGATGTTGATGAGTTGTTGACGATCGCTCGTGAACAGCATCCGAATCAAAGTTTGAAGAACACGCTTGCGCGAGTACTACCTAAGCGCTTGGTGGAAGTGATGGTTGAGCGTAAAGAGCTGGTGGATAAACCTCTCAAGCAGTTCAACGATAAACAACTCAAGCAGATCACTGAATATCTTGAGAACTGGCAGGTTGCGCCAAATGGCACAGAAGGTTATCGCACCGCAGAAGTTACGTTAGGTGGGGTTGATACTGATCACCTCTCATCAAAAACCATGCAGTGTAAAAACATCAATGGTTTATTCTTTATTGGTGAAGTGATGGATGTGACCGGCTGGCTAGGGGGTTATAACTTCCAATGGTGTTGGAGCTCTGGCTTTGTTGCTGGCCAACACGCGTAAATAGAAACATCAAACAGAGCTCTCCCATTTGGGGGAGCTTTTTTTTGCACAGTATTGGCATTTTGGTTTCTTCCACTTGTTGTATATCACTCGTGTAGGCATAATGTTACTAGTAACATCAATTTATAATAATTCCCTATGAATCAAAATAATAAGAAAAACCGAGCGACATTACAGGACGTTGCAGACAAAGTTGGCGTTACCAAAATGACGGTGTCGCGCTACATGCGTAATCCGGAATCAGTCGCGGAAAAAACGCGCGTTAAGATCGCTGAAGCGATTGAAAAAACAGGTTATATCGAAAACCGCGCGCCAGCGATGCTGTCAAAATCATCCAGCAAAGCGATTGGTATTTTATTGCCATCACTCTCTAACCAAATATTTGCTTCTTTTGTTCAAGGCATTGAAACGGTGACTAAAGCCAATGGTTATGAAACCTTATTAGCGCACTTCAGTTACGATGAAATGGAAGAGGAGCATAAGATTGCCTCACTGCTGTCGTACCAAGTCGATGGTTTGATCTTAACCGAAAGCCATCACACACCACGTACACTACAAATGATCAAAAATTCCGGAGTTCCCGTGGTAGAAACCATGGAGTTGCCGAGCAATCCGATTGATATGGCGGTCGGGCTTGATCATGAAGATGCTTCCTATCATGTGGTTAAGCGCATGCTGGATTCAGGCAAAACCACCATTGCTTATTTTGGGGCCCGTTTGGATACTCGGACTAAATTGCGTATGCAAGGCTATGACCGAGCGATGCAAGAAGCGGGGCTTGAGCCGAAACATATTCTAACCGGTGAACACTCAAGTTTCTCTTTGGCGGATGGCTTGTTGGAGCGAGCATTAGAGGCATACCCTAATTTAGACGGTGTCTTCTGTACTAACGATGATATTGCCATTGGTACTTTGCTCAGTGCACAGCGTCGCCAAATTCCAGTACCACAACAGTTGGCCGTAGTGGGTTACAACGCGTTGGATATTGGTCAAACAATCAGCCCAACGTTAACCAGCGTGGATACTCCGCGTTTTGAAATTGGCGAAAAGAGTGCACAATTATTGCTCGCACGTTTGAAAGGTGAAGTGGTAGAAGAAACCATCGTAGATATGGGCTATAAAATTACTCAAGGTGAAAGCGTTTAACGGGCGCCATTGGCATCATATTAAAATGAATTAAAAAGGGCGAAGTGAGTAAACACTTCGCCCTCTATCTTTTTGTTACGCGATTACATTGGGATTAAACGATGAAGCTTGCGCCTTCTTCTGCGCTGGTCACACTTTGACGCATGACGCTAAACAGATTGCGACCCCAAGTTTGCTGTGCTGCTTCGGTATCCACTTGTAACGGCTCACGGCCCGTCATATCGGTCAGGTTATTTAGCTCACCGGTTTGACAGTTAAGGCTAATGATATCGCCATCGCGAACCAAACCAATCGCACCGCCACGCAAAGCTTCTGGTGATAGGTGAATGGCTGATGGAATTTTACCTGATGCACCCGATAGGCGACCGTCAGTCACCAGCGCTACTTTAAAGCCGGCTTTTTGGATGTTACCTAAAATCGGCATTAACTTGTGCAGCTCAGGCATGCCGTTTGCCGCAGGGCCATTGTGAGTGACCACAACGATACAATCTTTGTTCAATTCGCCACGTTTGTACGCTGCTTCCACTTCGTGTTGGCAATGGAAGACGATCGCTGGAGCTTCGACAATGCGTTGATCTTCTTTTACTGCCGATACCTTCACAACCGAGTTGCCTAGGTTGCCTTTCAGTACACGAGTACCGCCGGTTTTTTGGAATGCTTCGCCAGACGCCGCAATCACTTCTGCGTCAGAGCTGGCTGCGCATGGTGTCCACTCAAGCTTGCCATCTTTTAGGTTTGGTAGGCTCATTTGGCCTTCAAAATTACCAAACACAGGGGTGACATCACGGTGTAATAGACCAGATTCATCCAAACGACGCATTAGCGCTGGTACGCCGCCAGCTTGTTGGAAGGCATTCATATCAGCAGGACCGTTCGGGTAAACACGCGCCAATAGTGGCACGACTTCCGAGAGGTCGCTAAGGTCTTGCCAAGTCAGTAGAATACCCGCCGCGCGAGCAAGCGCTAACATATGAATAGTGTGGTTGGTACTGCCGCCAGAAGCCAATAGGGCAATAATGCCGTTCACTAAGCTCTTCTCAGTCATTACTTCAGACAGTGGGCGGAAGTTAACAGAACCCGCGGTCATCGAAGCAATCTTGATTGCTGCGTGGTCTGTCAGTGCGTGGCGTAATTCTGAATGTGGGTGGATAAATGCAGAACCTGGCAGCATTAGACCCATTGCTTCAAATACCAACTGGTTGGTGTTAGCTGTGCCATAGAAGGTACAAGTACCTGGTGAGTGGTAAGCGCGGCATTCCATATCCAATAGAGCATCTTTACCGACTTCACCCGCTGCGTATTTCTGGCGAACGTCGACTTTCTCTTCGTTGCTAATACCGGTTGCCATTAGGCCTGCTGGTACAAACGCAGTTGGCAGATGTGCGTAAGCCAATGCCCCCATTAACTGTCCAGGGGCGATTTTGTCACAGATACCCAATAGTAAAGTGGCATCAAAGACGTTATGACTCAGTGATAGCGCGGTTGATTGGGCGATTAGGTCGCGAGAGAACAGTGACATATCCATGCCAGCTTGTCCTTGTGTCACACCATCGCACATAGCGGGTACGCAACCAGCAACTTGAGATGTATGACCGTACTCCGCCAACACTTTCTTAATTTGGTCTGGGTAGTATTGGTAAGGCTGGTGTGCGCTCAACATGTCGTTATAGGCGCTGATCATCGCGACGTTTGAATGCGTAAAGTCGAGGATGTTCTTTTTCTCAGCTGAGCAAGACGCGGCAACGGCATGGGCAAGGTTGCCGCACGTTAGACCCACACGGCCTTTACCTGCATCAGCTTGCTCTTTAGTACGAGCAAGGAAAGCCGCACGAGTTTGACGACTGCGTTCAACTAAGCGCGCGGTAACCTCTAGAATTACTGAATGAGTCATAGTGCTACCTCTTGTTGAGCGATAAGTTGTTGCGCGGCGTTATCAACGATTTCTTCAATAGAGCAGTCAATGCCAACCACGATCGTTTGTGGTTCTGCATCTGGGCGTTCTAGGGTTTCAAACTGGCTGTTGACCATGTTTTCCTTCATGAAGTGGCCTTGACGCTGGCGCATACGATCCATGATGAGCTCTTTGTTGCCATCGAGGAATAAAAAGGTCACGTTCTCGTTACCTTCGCGGATCTGATCGCGGTATTTCTTTTTCAGTGCTGAACAGACGATAATGCCGTGCTCATTTTTGCTTTCGAGGCTATAAGAAGCATCACGGATACGTTCTAGCCATGGCTTACGGTCATCATCATTCAGCGGTTGGCCTGACGCCATTTTCTGAATGTTTGCTCGTGGGTGAAGATCATCACCATCAATGAATTTACGTCCTAGCTTCTGCGCTAGTTGCTCACCAATTGTGCTCTTACCACAAGCACAAACGCCCATCACGATGACACTGCTGCCAGCCATAACCTATCCTCATAACAAATTTTGCGCGTGATCCCAATTTTGGCATTCACTTTTAAATATGGGTTTATCTTATTCGTGTTATCGGTAACATGTTACCGGTAACGTAAATAAATGTGAACCACAACACAAACTATAATTCTTAAAGGTGAACCTATGGAGCTGCTAACCCAAGCCTCTGACCCAACCTACTTGTTAACGATCGCAGTCCTTGCAATTGCGGCGTTACTGGTACTGATTATTAAATTTAAAGTACATGCATTTGCTTCTCTTACTATCGTGAGCTTGCTAACAGCACTAGCAACAGGTGTTGCGTCTGAGCAAGTTGTTCCAACCATGATGAGCGGCTTTGGCGGCACATTAGCATCAGTTGCACTGCTGGTTGGTCTTGGTGCAATGATTGGTAAAATTCTTGAAGTGACTGGCGGTGCTAAAGTACTGGCTGATACATTGATTGGCCGCTTTGGTAAAGAGCGTGCACCATTTGCATTGGGTGTGGCATCACTTCTATTTGGTTTCCCTATCTTCTTTGATGCTGGCCTAGTGGTTATGATGCCAATTATCCTGAGCGTGGCAGCACGTTTTGGTGGCTCACCAATCAAATACGCACTGCCTTCAGCAGGTGCATTTGCAGTAATGCATGGCTTTGTTCCTCCACACCCAGGTCCTGTTGCGGCAGCTGAATTCCTTGGTGCGAACATTGGTCTACTGCTATTTGTTGGTATCCTAGTCGCTATTCCAACTTGGTACTTCGGTGCATACTTGTTTGGTCTGTACGCCGGTAAGAAATTCGACATCCCACTATCTAAAGCATTCTTTAATAGCGACACTGTTATTGATGAAGCAAAACTGCCAAAATTCGCAACAGTAATGACCATTCTGGTTCTGCCAGTACTGCTTATCTGTCTTGATACTGTGCTAAACACACTCGCGGTTGCAGGCCTAATTGATGGCAAAACAGCCTTGGTTGAGTTCCTACGCATGCTAGGTAAAACACCAGTGGCATTGCTAATTACTCTGATTGCGTGTTTAGCGATTTTTGCTAAAGACTACGGCATGGCAAAACTTGAGAAGCTATGTGGCGACTCTCTAGCGCCAATCTGTGGTGTGATTCTTGTAACGGGTGCGGGCGGCATGTTCGGCGGCGTACTACGTGCAAGCGGTATTGGTGATGCTCTAGCGGGTGTACTAACAGATACAGGTATGCCTGTGATCGTAGCGGCATTCGTTATTTCTACTTGTTTACGTGTTGCTCAAGGCTCAGCAACCGTAGCTCTAACAACCACAGCAGCTCTTATTGCGCCAGTAGTGGCAGCAACAACGGGTCTGAGTGAACTGGATCTATGTTTCATCGTGATCGCTATTGCGGGTGGTGCAACAGTACTGTCTCACTTCAATGACTCTGGTTTCTGGTTAGTTTCTCGTCTACTCGACATGGATGAGAAAACAACGCTGAAGACTTGGACTGTTATGGAAACTTTACTTGGTGGTATCGCGTTTATTATCGTGGCAACACTAAGCTTTATTCTTTAGAGGTTATTCATGAAAACTCTTGAACAACGATTAAGCGAAATCAAAATCGTTCCTGTTATTGCCATCAATGATGTTGCACATGCGCTACCATTAGCAAAAGTGTTGGTAGAAAACGGCCTACCATGTGCGGAAGTGACTTTCCGTACAGAAGCGGCTGCAGAATCTATCCGCATTATGCGTGATGCATACCCTGAGCTATTGATCGGTGCAGGTACTGTTCTTACTACAGAACAAGTTGATATCGCGATTGATGCGGGTGTGGACTTTATTGTGAGCCCAGGTTTCAACCCGACGACAGTGAAATACTGTCAGCAACGCAACATTCAAATCGTACCGGGAGTGAATAACCCTAGTTTGGTTGAGCAAGCAATGGAAATGGGTCTACGCACTCTGAAATTCTTCCCAGCTGAGCCGTCAGGCGGTGTTGGTATGCTTAAAGCTCTAACTGCGGTTTACCCAGTAAGCTTTATGCCTACAGGCGGCGTGAGCCCATCAAACGTTGAAGAGTACCTAGCTATTAAAGCCGTTGTTGCTTGTGGCGGTACTTGGATGGTCCCAACTGACATGATGGATAAAGGGGATTGGGAAGGCATTGCGGCATTGGTGCGCGCGCTTAACTAATCAATTGCAAGCTGTTCCGAATTTTGCAATTTCCTGAAAGAATAAGGGCGCTTAGGCGCCCTTTTTTATGCAATAAAATCAATTGAAGTGAACTATCCGCTTAATTTGTATCTGCTGAAATCGGTTTTGGTTTGAATTTGAGTTGCTGAATGACTAAGCCCGCAATGATTAACACTAAACCTACCAAGGTGGTCGGATGGATGCTTTCACCAATGATAGTGGCGAGCAAGATCAGCGAAATAAAGGGAGAGGCAAAAATTAGATTACTGATGCGAGCAGTATTTTGCGTGAGCTTCAAAGCACTAAGCCATAAAACAAAGGTGATGCCCATTTCGAATAAGCCAACATAAGTGACGGCTAACCAGCCTGATGGCGTTATTTGGCTCCAAGTCGCTCCTTCCCAAATACTCAAACCAATCGCAAATGGAATCGCAACTAAGAATCCAAGTAATACTCCCACCACAGGATCGGCTTTGTTTTTGGTATTGAGAATCCAATAACCTGCCCATAGTAAAGTCGAAACCAAGGCCAGAGCCACGCCAAGAGGGCTTTCAAAGTTTAGCCCTAAAATATCCCCTTTGGTGGCAATCACGACCACACCAAAATAACTTAATACACACGCAACCCAGTCTTGTTTGCGGATCTTCTGGCCAAGGAAAAATGCCGCCATTAAGGTCAGAGTGATCGCCCAACTGTAGTTGATCGCCTGCGCTTGAGAGGCGGGAAGTAAGTCGTAGGCTTTAAACAGAATCACGTAGTAAGCCAGTGGGTTGATTAAGCCAAGTAAGAAGTAGTAGCCCGGGTTAGAGAGAAAAGTGGTCGATAGCGATGAAAGCTTGCCTTGTACGCCACAAATGACCAACAAAACCAGTGCGGAAACAATGCTGGCAATGGTTAGCATTTGTATTGGTGAAAATTCTGCAAGCGTGAGTTTGAAGGCCGTTGCCACCGTTGACCACAGTAAAACCGCAGATAAGCCAAATCCTAAAGCGCGGCGTTCGTTCATAATATTCCTTTTATTCTAGTCGCCGAATCGGCAAAACAGTCAGCAAAAACGTACCGCGAAAATGCAGTGAACGCTGTACGGGGCGCTCAGTGTATCTGCTGATTATCTAGTCGACAAACTGGACATTTATCCAGTGGTGAAATACCATTATTTTTAAGTAATAGAGAAGAGTTAACGCCTTATTATGCAATGGATTATCGAGAACCAAAGCGTGTTATTGAGTGCCCTAGGCAGTGCCGCGATCAGTGGAGCGGTAGTGGGTTGGTGGGTAAAACAAAAACTGAGCATTGAAAGTCAGTTACTCGAGCAACAATTGCACTCCAATCAACAATTGGCGAACTCACAAATCGACCAGTTAAAACAATCGCTTGTCGAAGCGCAGCAAGAGTTAGATGAACTCGATCAAGATCGAGATAAAGCCGCTTATGAGCTAAAGCAATCGCATGGCAAATTGATGGCGGTGATGGAAAAATTGCGTTACTTCGATGCGGTCAAACAAGAGCGTCAGCAATACGCCGAGGATCTTAATCAAGTCCGTGAGCACAAATCACAGTTGGAAGCGCAATTGCGTGAGCAAGAAGCGCGTCATCAACAAGCTCAACTGGCCAGCCAAGAGAAACTGCAGTTACTCGAAAAAGCCGAAGAGCGCTTGAAGCAACAATTTGAACATCTCGCCAATCAGTTGTTTGAAGAAAAGACCGCCAAGGTTGACCAGCAAAATAAGCAGAGTTTAGAGGGGCTATTGAGTCCGCTCAAAGAGCAGTTAGAAGGCTTTAAACGCCAAGTGAACGATAGCTTTAATCTTGAAGCCAAAGAGCGCCATACCCTAGTACATGAGCTAAAAAACTTGCAGCGTTTGAATGAAGATATGACTCGTGAAGCGGTGAACCTAACTCAGGCTTTAAAAGGTGACAATAAGCAGCAAGGCAACTGGGGGGAAGTGGTTTTGGCGCGCGTATTGGCTGAATCGGGTTTGCGAGAAGGGCATGAGTACCAAACCCAAGTCAGTTTGCAAAATGAAGCGGGCAAGCGTTATCAGCCAGATGTGATTGTTCACTTACCACAAGAGAAACAAGTGGTGATTGATTCGAAAATGGCGCTGGTGGCCTACGAGCGTTACTTCAATGCTGAAACCGATCGAGATAGAGCTCAAGCGCTAAGTGATCACTTACTTGCTCTACGTAGCCACATTAAAGGATTAAGCCATAAGGATTATCATCAGCTTAAAGGCATTCGTAGCCTTGATTACGTGCTGATGTTTATTCCGGTTGAGCCTGCTTTCCAGGTGGCGATTCAAGCGGATCCGAGCTTGGTTAAAGATGCGATGGAGCAAAATATTATTTTGGTCAGCCCAACCACATTGCTGGTGGCACTGCGCACGATTGATAACTTATGGCGTAATGACCGCCAAAACCAAAATGCGCAAATTATCGCGGAACGAGCCAGTAAGCTTTACGACAAACTGCGTCTGTTTGTTGAAGATATGGAAGGTTTGGGTGGTGCACTCGACAAAGCCAATCAAAGCTACCAAGGGGCAATGAACAAGCTCGCGACAGGGCGCGGTAACGTGATTCGCCAAGCAGAAAGCTTTAAACAGCTAGGGGTGGAAGTAAAACGTCCAATATCGAGTGATATTGTCCAGTTAGCACAAACTGAGGATGTGACAGAAAATGAATATTTGGCTGAAAATGCACCGCAGTTAGAAAGACATCCGGCTGAGGATAAAGTAAACTAATCGGCCGCAGCTCCGGTCTGTGTCGCATCGATGTAAAACCCAACCCAAAGATGCAAGTTTTCGTTGGGTCATGATGTCGCACAATACGTATCAATTATGTGTATAAACCCTGCGTATAGACCGTAATTCCGAGTTGCTCGAAGAGGATTAATCATGACGGATACCAACGTGCAGTCAAATACAGCGTTAGAAACACAAGAAACCACCCATTTTGGTTTTACTACTGTAGCCAAAGAAGAAAAAGTGGCCAAAGTTGCTCAAGTATTTCACTCAGTAGCGGCGAAATACGACATCATGAACGACTTAATGTCGGGTGGTGTGCACCGTTTGTGGAAGCGCTTTACCATTGATTGCAGTGGTGCTCGCCCGGGTCAACGCGTGCTTGACCTTGGTGGTGGTACTGGCGATTTGACCGCAAAATTTTCTCGCATTGTTGGTGAGAAAGGTCACGTGGTTTTAGCTGACATCAACAACTCAATGCTGAATGTTGGTCGCGACAAACTACGCGACAGTGGCATTGTTGGTAATGTGCACTATGTACAAGCCAATGCGGAAGAATTGCCGTTCCCTGATGACTACTTTGATGTCATCACGATTAGCTTTTGTCTGCGTAACGTAACAGATAAAGACAAAGCACTGCGTTCTATGTTCCGCGTGTTGAAGCCGGGTGGTCGCTTATTGGTGTTGGAGTTCTCGAAGCCAATTCTTGAGCCACTTTCAAAAATTTATGATGCTTACTCGTTCCACCTATTACCAAAAATTGGCGAAGTGGTGGCAAACGATGCAGATAGCTACCGTTACCTAGCAGAATCAATCCGTATGCACCCAGATCAAGACACCTTGCAGGGCATGATGGATGAAGCGGGCTTTGAGCAAACCAATTACTACAACCTCACTGGTGGTATTGTTGCGTTGCACCGTGGTTATAAGTTCTAGAGGTCGCTATGCCATTTGAACCCTTGGTTACCGCTGTTATCGAAACCACCCTTAATACCCTGATTAAAGACGATCCTGAATTGGGTCGCCGTTTGTCGCGTCTAAAAGGGCAAGTGATCCAAGTTCATCTCAAAGAAGTGAACAAAACCATCACCTTCATTTTCAGTCAGCAGATTGATGTGCTGGCAAACTATGAAGGTGAACCAGACTGTTATTTGTCGCTTAACCTATCGGTATTACCAGAGTTGCGTGAACAGGCCAATATTACCAAGCTGATCAAACAAGATAAGTTGGTATTAGAGGGTGATATTCAATTAGCGCAAAAGTTCTCGCAATTAATGACCGATTGTAAGCCTGATGTCGCTGAATGGCTCTCGCGTATTGTGGGTGACGTTGCTGCTCATTCCTTAGTGAAAGGCGTGAGTCACTTTGGCTCGTTGCTGAAGTCACAAGTGAGTAAGCAGCAAGATTATCTTGGGCAAGTGATCACCGAAGAGTGGCGCTTAGCGCCTGCGCCGCTAGAAGTGGCGCACTTTTGTGATCAAGTGGACGATGTGAAAAGCCAAGCGGCACGTATAGAAGCAAAGTTAAACCAGTTACTGGAGCGTGTATGACACCTTCGGAAATTCGTCGCCTCTACCGCATCATCAAAGTCCAACTTGAGTATGGTTTGGATGAGTTACTGCCCAATCATCAGCTAACCAAAGCGCCGTTACTGGCTCGAAAATCGCTGTTTTGGATAAAAAACCAGCACCCAGAAAAACCGTTGGGTGAGCGTTTACGCTTAGCATTGCAAGAGCTTGGGCCTGTTTGGATCAAGTTTGGTCAGATGATGTCGACCCGCCGTGATTTGTTCCCGCCGCACATTGCCGATCCACTGGCCTTACTGCAAGACCAAGTGGCCCCCTTTGATGGGGAGTTGGCCAAAGAACAAATGGAAAAAGCGCTGGGTGGACCGATTGAAAATTGGTTTAGTGAGTTTGATATCAAGCCACTCGCGTCAGCCTCTATCGCGCAGGTGCATACTGCACGCTTGAAAGAGACGGGCCAAGAGATTGTTTTGAAGGTCATTCGACCTGATATTCGCCCGGTGATTGATGCAGATCTAAAACTGATGTATCGCATGGCGCGTATAGTCGCTAAAGCTCAGCCTGAAGCACGTCGTTTAAAACCAGTTGAAGTCGTGCGAGAGTATGAAAAGACTCTGCTTGATGAACTAGACTTAAGAAGAGAAGCGGCGAATGCAATTCAATTGCGTCGTAACTTCGAAGGCAGTGAAGAGCTTTACGTACCGGAAGTTTTACCTGATTTTAGCAGTGAATCACTGATGGTATCTGAGCGAATCTACGGCATTCAAGTGTCAGATATCGAGGGTTTAAAAGCCAACGGTACCGATATGAAGTTGCTGGCTGAGCGAGGGGTGAGCGTTTTCTTTACCCAAGTATTTCGCGACAGCTTCTTTCATGCTGATATGCACCCGGGAAATGTATTCGTTGAACCAGAACATCCGGAAAACCCGCGTTGGATAGGTTTGGATTGTGGCATTGTCGGCACATTAAATAGCGATGATAAACGCTACTTAGCGGAAAACTTTTTAGCTTTTTTCAATCGAGATTATCGCCGCGTTGCGGAATTGCATGTTGAGTCGGGTTGGGTTCCACGTGAAACCAATATTGATGAATTTGAGTTTGCGATTCGTATTGTGTGTGAACCGATTTTTGCCAAACCACTGTGCGAAATTTCCTTTGGTCACGTGCTGTTGAATCTGTTCAATACTGCGCGTCGCTTTGAAATGGAAGTACAGCCGCAATTAGTTTTGCTGCAAAAAACATTACTCTATGTTGAAGGGTTAGGGCGTCAGTTATATCCACAGTTGGATCTGTGGGCAACGGCGAAGCCATTCCTTGAAACGTGGATGATGAATCAAGTCGGTCCGCAAGCGCTGATCAATGCGGTTAAAGATCGCGCACCGTTTTGGGCTGAGAAATTACCCGAATTGCCTGAGTTGTTATACGATAGCTTGCGTCAAGGTAAAGCCTTGAATCAACGCATGGATCAGCTTTACCAAGGTTACCGCGCATCTAAGCGTCAGCAGGCGACGGGTAAATTTTTATTTGGTGTTGGTGCCACATTAGTCGTATGCTCGGCAATTATGGTCAACAGCACTTATGAGCAATTGTCACCAATCTGCGTCGCTGCAGGGGTCACATTTTGGTTGCTCAGTTGGCGAGCTTATCGCCAATAGGCGTTAGACTCACAGAATAATTTTGTTTAATAGAACCCGAGGTAAATGAAATGGGTGGTATTAGTATTTGGCAACTTCTGATTGTTGCTGTAATCGTTGTATTGCTGTTTGGTACTAAGAAGTTACGTAATATTGGTGGCGACTTAGGTAGTGCTGTGAAAGGCTTTAAGAAAGCAATGAGCGACGAGGATGCATCTCAAGATAAAAAAGATGCTGATTTTGAACCTAAAAATCTAGAACAGCAGAAGACTGAAGCGACTGCTGAGACTAAAAAAGACAAAGAGCAGGCATAATACGTGTTTGATATCGGTTTTTGGGAACTGGTATTAATATCTGTTGTAGCTCTTGTTGTCTTGGGCCCTGAGCGTTTGCCACATGCGATTCGCAGCGTTTCTCGTTTTGTTTCACAAGCGAAAACGATGGCAAACAACGTGAAAGATGAAATCTCTCACGAACTGAAGGTGCAAGAACTGCAAGAGAACTTGCGTAAAGCTGAACAAATGGGGATGGAAGATCTATCGCCTGAGTTGAAATCTTCGGTTGAAGAACTGAAGAAAGCTGCGCAAGAGGTGCAACGTCCCTATGCTCAAAAGGCTACGGAGACCGAGGCTGTTGTCAGTGATGAAAAACCACAGACCAGCCAAGCCATTGCACCGGCAGATAAGAAAGCCGAGTAGCCTTTAAGTGAGGAGCTGCACGTGACGTGTGGCTCCTTTTTGATCTTCTAGAATGAGGTTTGATATGCCTTCTGTTGAGCAGACACAACCTTTAATCAGCCATTTACTGGAGCTGCGTAATCGCTTATTGCGTGCGTTGCTTGCAGTGTTGGTGGTATTTCTTGGTTTAATCTACTTTTCTGGTGATATCTACGAGTTTGTTTCAAAACCACTTGTCGACAAATTACCGGAAGGGGCAACGATGATCGCGACTGATGTCGCATCCCCTTTCTTTACCCCATTAAAGCTGACCTTGATTGCATCGGTATTTATCGCGGTACCTTTGATTTTGTATCAGGTCTGGGCTTTTGTAGCGCCGGGATTGTATAAGCATGAACGTCGTTTGATCATGCCGCTGATGTTTTCCAGCTCACTGCTATTTTACGCAGGCGTTTCGTTTGCTTATTTCGTGGTTTTTCCGCTGGTATTTGGCTTCTTTACTGCGATATCGCTGGGCGGAGTTGAGTTTGCTACCGACATTTCCAGTTACCTGGATTTCGTTCTCGCGCTGTTTATGGCGTTCGGTATTGCCTTTGAAATTCCGGTCGCAATTATCTTATTGTGCTGGACGGGAGCGACTTCACCTGATGAACTGCGCGCTAAGCGTCCATACATCATTGTGATTGCTTTCGTTGTCGGTATGTTGCTGACGCCACCAGACATTATTTCGCAGACGTTATTGGCCATCCCAATGTGTTTGCTGTTTGAGGTGGGATTGTTCTTTGCTCGTTTCTATGTCCGTAAGGATGATGACGAAGAAGAGCAAGTCGAAGAGTAATGATAGCGAGATGAAAAAAGGTTGGCGATGCCAACCTTTTTTATGCCTGTAATTTGCAAATCACATCTTGCTCGCTGCTAACACGTTATAGATTAAACAGTGTTTTTGCGTTGTGGGTTGTGAGTTCATCCACCTGCTGTAAGCTCATTTCGCGTAGATCTGCGACTCGTTGAGCGACCAATTGAGTATAGGCTGGCTCGTTGCGTTTGCCACGATGTGGTACGGGTGCTAGGTAAGGGCAGTCAGTTTCAAGAATGACATAGTTCAGATCTAAAGCAGGGATCACCAAATCCATTCCACCATTTTTAAATGTCGACACACCCCCTAAGCCCAAATGAAAACCCAGATCATTAATTGCCTGCGCTTCTTCAATACTGCCCCCGAAACAGTGGAAGACTCCACTTAAAGAGCCGTCTTGTTCTTGGCTGAGCAGCTTGAGGGTTTCTTCAATAGAATCTCGCGTGTGAATGACCACCGGTAGGCTCATCTCTTTGGCCCAATTAAGCTGAGTGATAAAGGCTTTCTCTTGTTCAGCGCGGAAGGTTTTATCCCAATAGAGATCGATACCGATTTCACCGACGGCAATAAATGAATGCTTGCTAAACCAGCTATAAATCGTTGCCAGTGATTGCTCAACGTTACCATCAACATAACAAGGGTGTAGCCCCATCATTGAACGACAAACATCAGGGTAAGCGGCTTCGGTTTTGAGCATGGGTTCGATGGAGTCTAGATCGATATTAGGCAGTAAAATTTTATCAATGCCTTGTGCCAATGCTCGTTGGACGACTTCGTCGCGATCATTATTAAACTCGCTGGCGTAGATGTGTGCATGGCTATCAATCATGGTGATTCTCTTGATTTCGTTGTTGGACTTATGTGTGTAGCAAAGTATACGGCAGTGTGAAGCGCAGGTCATTTTTTGCATTTTTCATGCTTGGCTCTAGCGTGCGCTGGCGAGAGTGATATGATTCTCAGCAAGCACTTTCACCAGATGAAGGAGAATAGAGTGTCAATTTCCATTCAAGGTCAATTTCCAGGTCGTCGCATGCGTCGTATGCGTAAACACGACTTCAGCCGCCGTTTAATGGCAGAAAATCAGTTAACGGTGAGCGATCTGATTTATCCGATGTTTGTTCTTATGGGTAAGGACCGTCGTGAATCAATCGAGTCAATGCCGGGTATCGAACGTCTATCGATTGATTTGTTGTTGGAAGAAGCTCAATACCTAGCGCGACTAGGTGTGCCAGCCATTGCTCTATTCCCAGTGGTAAACCAAGATGCGAAAAGCTTGTGCGCCGCAGAAGCATACAATCCTGAAGGTTTAGTTCAGCGTGCTGTTCGTGCTTTGAAAGAGCACGTACCTGAAATGGGTGTGATCACCGATATCGCATTGGATCCATTCACGACTCATGGTCAAGACGGCATCATTGATGACGAAGGCTATGTACTGAATGATGAGACAACAGCGGTATTGATCAAGCAAGCGCTATCTCACGCAGAAGCGGGGGCTGATGTTGTGGCGCCATCAGATATGATGGATGGCCGTATCGGTGCGATTCGTGAAGCGCTCGAAGAAGCCGGTTACATCAATACCCAAATAATGGCTTACTCGGCAAAATATGCGTCATGTTATTACGGACCATTCCGTGATGCCGTCGGTTCAGCGTCGAACTTGAAAGGTGGCAATAAGAAAAACTATCAAATGGATCCAGCCAACAGTGATGAAGCCTTGCATGAAGTGGCAATGGACATCAACGAAGGTGCTGATATGGTGATGGTGAAACCGGGTATGCCATATCTAGATATCGTCCGTCGTGTGAAATCAGAACTGCAAGTACCGACTTTTGCTTATCAAGTATCGGGCGAGTATGCGATGCACAAAGCGGCGATTCTTAATGGTTGGCTGAGCGAGCGCGATACCGTAATGGAATCACTGCTGTGCTTCAAGCGTGCCGGTGCAGATGGTATTTTGACTTATTTTGCAAAAGATGTGGCGCAGTGGTTAGCTGAAGATAATGCTCAAGCAGCGCAGCATTTACGCGGTGAATAATCTCAACCAATCGTGAACTGAAATAGGTCGGCAATTGCCGACCTATTTTTTTATCGGCTCTCTACTGAGGTTTGAGCTATCGCTTGGATGAAGCGAAGAGAGTGAGGGCTGCAACACAGGCGTGATCTGAATAGTTAAAATAAATGAGACTTTTTCTCATTTAGATGTTGACTATGTAAATGAGAATCATTATTATCAATCTCGTCTTAGGGAATGAGGTTGTTCACAAGGATGTTGAGTCACTAGCTTCAAGCAATTGAACTTAGTGGTGACACAGAATTTAATGAACTTGCACAAGTTCTTTATGACACGACATTGCTCACATTGCTTCCAGTGTAATTTATAGCTATATGGCAGAGCCGCATGTTCCACATGAAACGCTTTGACACTTTTTTGCTAGGCGACATCGAAAGATGTCGCTTTTTTTA
>NZ_AFWE01000223.1 GCF_000222585.1 Vibrio scophthalmi LMG 19158
ACCAGGTATTCCTATGCTGATGTCAGGCGAAAGTTTTGGCGATAGCACCAGTCCGCAGATCACTTATTTGCGTAGCTTGGAAGTATGGGATAAAGAGTTCCCGGGCTTTGAACACGAAACGGAAGGTACAGAAGTAGAGAACGGCATCTACCATGTAATGTGTGTGAAGAAATAGTGCTTATAGAGAAAGCTGAGAGATAGGAAAAAGAAAAAGCCCGCTAAATAAGATTTAGCGGGCTTTTTGATACTGAATCAATGGTGTTTCCAATCAAGATAGCTCTCTGAGCATGATGGTGTAAATGGCTGATCAGTGACTATCTCGATTGTCATTAGGCAAATGTATGTTTATTGATTACAGCGTTTCAATCGCATCAAGTAGCTGACGATTAAATTCTTCTGAGGTGACTTGAGCCGTTTCCATATCAAAGTTGTCGTAGAAGCTTGGTAGAGAGATGCTCGCTTTTACGTCGGCTGCAAAGTACGGCGCTGAACCTGATGCTGCGGCTAGGACACTACCTGCACCACCTGGGCCTGGTGACGTTGCAAGCATGATAACAGGTTTACCTTGGAACACTTTCATGTCGATACGGGTAGTCCAGTCAAAGACATTTTTGTATGCCGCGGTGTAAGAGCCGTTGTGCTCAGCAAACGAAATAATAATCAAGTCAGCCTCGCTGATCGCTTGGAAAAATTGTTTCGCTTGCTCTGGTTGGCCTAGCTCTTTTTCACGCTCGTCGCTAAAGATAGGCATTTCGAGCTGGTGGATATCCAACATGGTGATCTCAGCGTTTGGAACTTGTTTTGCTGCGTAGTGAGCCAGTTGTTGGTTGATTGAATTTTTGTTGTTGCTTGCGCCAAATGCTAAAACTTTCATGCTCTATTCCTCAATGCAGTGCTTACTGCTGTTGCTCAATTCGGTTGATGTAGAGAGTTTAGTTTGATTCCATATTTTGATTAATAGGGTAAATGTGTAATTATTATTTCCATATGACTTGTAATGAGGTGAGGTATGAGCCTTTCAGATACGAACTTACTCGATGGTATGGTGATTTTTACGACGGTGGTTGAGCTGGGGAGTTTTACCAATGCAGCCAATAGTACCGGCCACTCGACTTCGTTTATCAGCAAAGAAATTAACAAGCTTGAAGAGCGATTAGGCGTACGTTTGCTCCATCGGACAACGCGCACGTTAAGTTTAACACCAGAAGGGCAGCATTATTTTCAGCACAGCAAGCAACTAATTGAAAGTGCACAAGAGCTTGAATTGGCGATCAGTGGCCAACAACAAGAGCCGACGGGGGTACTGAAGATTAGCTGTCCGGTCAATTTTGGCGCGGCTCAACTTAGCCCCGTATTGGCCAAATACATGCAGCTCTATCCCAAGGTAAAAGTGGAAGTATTTGCCAGCGACCATAAGGTGGATTTGATTGGTGAAGGCTATGATGTGGTATTGCGTTCATCGTCAAGTGCTGCCGATTCGAGCTTGATTAGCCGTCTTGTTCAGCGATCTTGCACTCGCACCGTTGCTGCACCGAGTTATATAGAAAGACATGGTATGCCCAAACACCCGAGTGATCTTAGCAAACACAAAATGATTTGTTATAGCAACCACAAACAGCCTTATGTGTGGAACTACATTGATCACGATGGCTCACTACTGCGTATTGAGGTGAGTGGAGTGATGACGACCAACAGTCCAGAAATGTCCCTCAGTTTAAGCACGTTAGGGCAAGGCATTTGTCGCTTGCCTGAAGCGCTGGTATTAGACAGCATTGAGCGAGGCGAATTGGTCGAGTTATTTACCGATTTTCCGGTACATAAAATCGAAATGTGTTTGGTCTACCCAAGTCGTAAACATATGTCGACTAAGGTTCGTCGCTTTATTGATTTGGTGGTGGAAGAGTTAAAGTAGTGGAAGAGTGAAAGTCGCTGAGCGTGCAAAGCGGATTGTGAATAGTAACAAGCCCACTCAATGAGAAAGAGTGGGCTTGTTCAATTTAAGCTATCGTTTTAACCCGAGTTTCTTCAGGTTTTGGCCGAAAACCTATAGCGCGATAAACAGACCAGCTAATGCTGCGCTCATCATGTTCGCTAGCGTTGCCGCGGTCACTGCGCGGAAACCGAGCTGTGCAACATCTTGACGACGCTCTGGTGCCATTACACCGATAGAACCTAATTGAATCGCAATCGAACCAATGTTGGCAAAGCCACACAGTGCGAAAGTGATGATCACTTGGCTATGGGCAGACAAGGTTTCTTTCACACTAATGAAATCCAAGAAGGCAACAAATTCATTCAGAACTGTTTTTTGACCAATCAATGCACCCGCTGTTAGCAGTTCGTTTGTTGGGATACCGGCAAAGAAAGCCAGTGGTGCAAACAGATAACCAAAAATCAGTTGTAATGATAAGTTATCAATACCAACCCAGTTACCTACGTTCTCAAAACCTGCGTTAACCATGGCGATGACACTGACAAACGCCAGTAGCATTGCGCCGACAGCAACCGCTACTTTTACGCCGTTCATCGCACCAGAAGCCAAGGCATCGATGATGTTAGCATCGGTACTTGCTTCCAATTCAATTGGGTCGTCTTGGCTTAGTTTTTCACGTTCAGGAACGAGAATTTTTGCCATTAATAGGCCACCCGGTGCTGCCATAAAGCTGGCTGCGATTAGGTATTTTAGTTCGATACCAAGAGCGGCGTAGCCACCAAGAACAGAACCCGCGACTGATGCCATACCACCAACGATCACTGCGAAAAGTTCAGAGCGGGTCATTTTCGGTAAGAACGGACGCACAATAAGCGAAGCTTCACTCATCGAAAGGAAGATATTGCTGGTTGCAGCCAGAGATTCAACCTGAGAAGTACCCAGTAGGCGGGCAATCGCACCACCAATCACTTTTACTAGCTTCTGCATGATGCCAAGGTAGTAAAGTAGAGAAATAATAGAAGACAGGAAAATGATCAGCGGTAGGACGCGAATAGCAAAGATGAAGTTACCAGAAGCGAGATCGCCAAAAAGGAAGCTAATCCCCGCATCAGCAAATGCGAGCAGACCTGAAACACCGTCACTGACTGTAACAAGTAGAGATTGACCCAATGGGAAATAGAGAACTAAGGCAGCAAAACCTGCCTGAAGTGAAAATGCACCGATGATAGTACGCCAGTTAATATCACGGCGACTGTCTGAAAGTGCGTAAGCACATGCCAATAGAGCCAATATGCCGGCCAAGCTGAAGATGATTTGCATTATGTTGCCTTGCTATGTGTCAGTCTTAAGGCGGGTAAAGAATTACACGCACACAGGCATTGGCAACAGGGCGGTGTTGTTTCGCCGTGTTGGTTTGCCCGATAGCAAATTCAAGACCCGTAAACGCTCACAGTTACGCTGGGCCCGATTCCTTGGGGCAAATATCCATGTTTCAGTCGATTGAAAGCCGGTTAATGACCTAGCCATACAATTACTATTGCGTGAGTAGGCTTCATATCTAACCGGGCGCGGAGTATACGCAGCCTTTTTCGTTGTGACAACGATCACTTTTGTTAAAGTTTTTATAGAAAGGAAAACGTTGGCGCAAACGGTTGGGTTTTGTGTGCAAAATAGCAGCAAGGCTTGATGACTAAGGGCGCGATGGAAAAGCGGCAATCAAATAAAGATAAAAAGAAATATGAGTGTTACTTATTGATATTAAAGCACTAGCCTCGAGTGATTTGGCTCTATCTGGCGTGATAAGGTGGTTATTTGCATTGATATGTTGATACCGAAGGGTAAAAGCCTCAGAATGTCGAACTTTTCTACCCGAGCCAAACAAAAATGTCTTGCTCGGCAAGAACCACTATATATTGAGAATCAAATTTATGGGTTTTACCTCGCTCGCTCTTTCTGCTCCAATCCTTAAAGCTATTCAAGAGCAAGGATATGATACGCCGTCGCCAATTCAGGCTCAGGCTATCCCTGCAGTTCTTGAAGGACAAGATGTCATGGCAGCAGCCCAGACGGGTACCGGTAAAACAGCTGGCTTTACGCTTCCAATCCTTGAGCTACTAAGCAAAGGCCAAAAAGCGAAGAGCAATCATGTTCGCGCTTTGATTCTAACGCCGACTCGTGAGCTTGCAGCGCAGATCCAAGAGAACGTGCATAACTACAGCCGTTACCTCGATCTTAATTCTACTGTGGTATTTGGCGGCGTAAAAATTAACCCACAAATGATGCAACTGCGTAAAGGCAGCGACATCTTGGTGGCAACACCGGGTCGTCTACTTGATCTTTTCAACCAGAAAGCCGTGAACTTTTCACAGCTTGAAGTCTTAGTCTTAGATGAAGCTGACCGCATGTTGGATATGGGCTTCTTCCGCGACATCAGCAAAATCCTAAACTTGCTACCGAAAAAGCGTCAAAACCTACTGTTCTCAGCGACGTTCTCACCAGAGATCCGCGATCTTGCAAAAGGTTTGGTGAACAACCCAGTCGAAATCTCAGTTGCACCGGCTAACTCAACCGCAGAAAAAGTAGAGCAGTGTATCTACCCAGCGGATAAAGGTAAGAAGCCAGCGATGCTATTGAAGTTGATTACCGATGGTAATTGGCGCCAAGTATTGGTTTTTAGCCGCACTAAACATGGCGCAAACCGTCTTGCACATTACCTAAATGAGCAAGGTGTGACAGCGGCACCAATCCATGGCAATAAGAGCCAAGGTGCGCGTACTCGTGCATTGGCTGATTTTAAATCTGGTGATGTACGCGTATTAGTCGCAACCGACATTGCTGCGCGTGGTATTGATATCCCTCAGTTGCCACAAGTCGTGAACTTCGATCTACCGAACGTATCAGAAGACTACGTACACCGTATTGGTCGTACTGGACGTGCTGGCGAAGCGGGTAAAGCCGTATCATTAGTGTGTGCGGATGAAACCGATGAGCTATTTGGTATTGAGCGTCTAATTCAAACGCTACTACCACGCATGGAGTTGGAAGGCTTTAAACCAAGTAATCCACTGCCAGAATCACGTTTGGATACCCGCCCATTCAAAGCGAAGAAACCAAAGAAAGCGAAAAAGCCAAGAACAGGCCATGCTGATGGTCAACGCTCTGGTGATAACGCGCGTGGCAACAAGCCTGCAAGCAAAAATAAACGTCATTTTGGTCCTAAATCAGCGGATGGACAGAAAGCTCAAAATGGTAAGCCAAACACGGGTTCTAAGCCTGCGGGTAATGGTCAAAAGCCTGCGGTGAAATCAGGTGGTAATACTGGCAGCGGCAATACTGGCGGTGGTAATAACGCTAACCGCAACGGTAACGCCGGTGGCAATCGCAATGCGAACAATAGCGGTAATCGCTCGCGCTCTGCTGGTAACGCAAATAGTGCGGGTAAGCCACAACAAAACCGCCGTCCTCGCCCTGCCGCAAATAGCAACCGTGGCTAATCAATGACAAGATAAAAAAGTCGCTAAATTAAACGGAAAGCCAGTGATTCGTCACTGGCTTTTTTGTGTCTATACAATTTGAAAGTGTCTGATAAAGGAAATTAAAATTGGTCAAAAGGGGGATATTTAACTTTTATAGTATGCCGACCCTTAATTTGAGCGGTTATTTTTCGTGATCAAAGCAAAAAAAATTAAAAAAAAATCAGTCTGAAAAATGACCGTTTTTGACGGTTTTTCCATTGATCTTACAGTGTTTTTCTCTTTCGTCGTAAATGTAACTAAATGTAAATACTGCTGTGTGTTTGATGTACTCTAATCAGTATCAGGTGAGTTGCCATTTCAGCCTCTAGGCTAAGTCAGTTATAGCTTTGTCATTCAAATATCAATTAAATGAGACGCAAATCACGCTTGCTTGTCGGTGTAAATCATTACTTTTAAGGTCTAAATAACAAAATTCATACTACTTATTTAAAAGTTATCAATAAGTCGTATTGGATTGGGTTGGAATGGCTTATCAAGTTAAGTGATAAATCATTGCTTACATCTATATTTGGCGACTTATTCACTAAAATGATGCATTTCTGTCTGTTACGCGATAAATGCTGTGCTACAGCAATTATATTGCGCTTTACATAGGCAGATAAAAAATGATTCCTTTCTCATGTCGCACGTTGTTTCACAACCTCTATCTACGCAATATTAAATTGTCCGTTCTGGAATATTCAGTCTAGTCTCATAGTGGTACTTTGCGGGCATTGGGTTTCTCCTGTCTCCATATAATCCCGAGCAATCATGTGGTTATATGCCTACTCGCAGTACCTGACCTGTCTAAACTAAACATGATGAATATGAGGTTGGTAACATGGCAAAAACGGACACTATCAAAAAAGGGGGCATAGGAATATTTGCCCTCGCCATGCTGAATATTGTTGCTGTGGTGAGTTTAAGAGGCCTTCCAGCAGAAGCTGAATATGGCCTTAGTTCGATTTTTTACTATATATTTGCTGCGATAGTTTTTCTTATTCCCGTTTCACTGGTTGCCGCTGAGCTGGCGACGGGGTGGTCGGAAAAAGGCGGTATCTTTCGTTGGGTTGGTGAGGCATTTGGTCCTCGCTTAGCACTGGTTGCGATGTTCATGCTATGGATTGAAGTTACGGTGTGGTTCCCAACCGCATTAACCTTTGGTTCAGTCTCACTTGCGTTTGTTGGTCCTGATCAATCGTGGGACCAAGCATTAGCACAAAATAAGTTCTTTGTTCTTGGCATTGTGCTCGCCATTTATTGGATTGCGACCTTCATTGCTCTGCGTGGCACTGATGCATTTGCAAAAGTAGCCAAATGGGGCGGCTTAATCGGTACCGTTATTCCAGGTATCGTGCTTATTGTATTAGGTTTCTCTTACCTATTCTTCTCAGGTAAACCACCTCAAATCGAGCTCTCTTGGAGTGAAGTGATTCCTGATTTCTCCAACTTTAATAATGTTGTGCTGGCCGCGAGTATTTTCTTGTTCTACGCCGGTATGGAAATGAACGCACTGCACGTTAAAGAGGTAGACAACGCAGCTCGTAATTATCCTCTAGCCATAATGATTGCGGCCATTGGTACTGTTAGCGTGTTTGTTCTCGGAACGTTGGCGATTGCCTTTGTTATTCCACAACAAGACATCAGCTTAACGCAAAGCTTGCTCGTTGCTTATGATGAAATGTTTGCATGGGCAGGGATTAGTTGGGCATCACCGATTATGGCAAGCTGTTTAGCGCTTGGCGTATTGGCGATGGTTGTTGGTTGGGTTGCAGGTCCTTCATCGGGTTTATTGGTTGTGGCGAAAGGTGGGTATCTTCCTCGTTTTTGGCAACAAACTAACGAGCATGGCATGGCAACACACATCATGATGGCGCAAGCGTTACTCGTTACCATGATTTCAACCGTCTTTGTTGTATTACCTTCGGTTCAAGCGGCTTATCAGATCTTAAGTCAGTTAACGGTTGTGCTTTACCTCATCATGTACCTATTGATGTTTGCGGCGGCTATTCACCTACGTTACAGCCAGCCTAACCGTCCTCGTCCTTATCGTATCCCTGGTGGCAACATTGGCATGTGGCTAGTGGCTGGCCTTGGTTTCATTGGTTCATTGATTGCATTTGTCTTCTCGTTTATCCCACCAAGTCAAATCTCGGTAGGTAGCCCAGAAGCTTATATCGGTATTCTTGTTGCACTAACGGTTATTTTTGTTGCGGTACCATTTGTAATTTACCGCGCACGTAAACCGCACTGGCGTGACCCTGCAGTGACAGACTTTGCACCGTTCACGTGGGAAATTGAAGATATGCACCCAGGTGTCATCAACACTTCAGACAAAGTTACGCATACATTGAATTCGTAAGGTAGGGTTTTGTAATGTCACAACGTGATACCTCTAAATCTAACGACGAGCTTGCTGCAGTTATGCAGCAAGCATTGGAAAACAGCGTGAATAACCATGATGGTGAAAATGCTTCATACATTCCGTTCTTAGCGTCAGTTCCTTCACAATTAGCGGGCCTAGCCTTTGTCTCTGTTAAAGGTGAGGTCATTCAGTTGCAAGATGCGGAGTACCCATTTGCGATTGAATCAATTTCGAAAGTGATGACTCTAGGGCTAGTGTTAGAACAATCTGGCGCCGATGAGTTACATAGCAAAATTGGTGCAGAGCCGACGGGTATGCCATTTAATTCGGTGTTGGCGTTGGAGCTTCATCAAGGTAAACCGCTTACACCGTTAGTCAACGCCGGTGCTATCGCTACCGTGAGTATGGTTAAAGCGATGGATGCAGAAGATCGTTGGCAGCAAATTCTGGCCTTCCAGTCTGCGCTTGCCAATAGTCAGATTGTGCTCTCTGATGAAGTAAACCAGTCGGAGCAAACCACCAATACCCATAACCGTGCCATCGCATTGTTACTTGAATCAGCAGGCTGTATTTATTCTGATTCGATGCAAGCCTGTGATGTGTATACCCGCCAATGTTCAACTTTGTTTAATACGGTTGAGCTGGCGACGGTTGGTGCAACGCTCGCAAATGGTGGTAAAAATCCATGCTCTGGTAAACAACTTATTCAACCAGAAAATATCCCGCATATTTTGGCCGAAATGGCGATGGAGGGGCTTTATGACACCTCTGGTGACTGGGCGTATGACGTTGGTTTGCCGGGTAAAAGTGGTGTCGGTGGCGGTTTAGTCGCGGTTATCCCAAATGTCGGAGCTCTAGCAGCATTCTCCCCACGCTTAGACCAATTCGGTAATAGCGTACGTGGCCAACAAATGATCAAACAAATCGCTCAAACTATGGGTTGGAATTTGTTCAGTAGTCAGCAACATTAAGGTAGGAAGAAAAATATGGCACTTCATAATGTAAATCCAAACAATGACCCAATTTTTGGCTCGGAAGATATCCATAGAGTTGCGGCTGCGAAAAAGCTTCCACAGCAAGAACAATCACCAACCGTCATCTACCAGATGATCCGTGATGAGCTTTACCTTGATGGTAATGCGCGTCAAAACTTGGCAACTTTCTGCCAAACATGGGAAGAAGATGAAGTTCATAAGTTGATGGATCTCTCCATCGATAAGAACATGATCGATAAAGATGAATACCCACAATCGGCAGAAATTGAAGGCCGTTGTGTGCACATGCTAGCCGATCTCTGGAATGCGCCGGATGCAGTGACAACCGTTGGTACCTCAACCACAGGTTCGAGTGAAGCATGTATGCTGGGTGGTTTGGCTGCGCTATGGCGTTGGCGCGATCGACGTCGTGCACAAGGTTTGTCAACAGACAAACCGAATATGGTGTGCGGCCCTGTACAAGTGTGTTGGGAAAAATTTGCACGCTACTGGGATGTAGAAATTCGCCAAATGGACATGGAAGAGCACCACTACTTCATGCAGCCAGAAGATATGCTGAATATGGTGGATGAAAACACCATTATGGTGGTGCCAACATTCGGTCAAACCTTTACGGGTCTATACGAAACCGTCAAACCTCTAGCAGATGCATTAGATGGTTACGAGCGTGAGACAGGTATTTCAATCGATATCCACGTTGATGGCGCGAGTGGCGCTATGCTAGCTCCATTCTGTGCGCCTGACATTGATGCATGGGATTTCCGTCTAGAGCGTGTGAAATCAATCAGTACTTCTGGTCATAAATTCGGCTTGTCACCAGTGGGCGTTGGCTGGATCATTTGGCGTAGCAGTGAAGACCTACCAGAAGGCTTGGTGTTCCACGTTAACTACCTTGGTGGTGACATGCCGACTTTCGCGTTGAACTTCTCTCGCCCTGCGGGTCAGATTATTGCTCAGTACTACAACTTCCTTCGCTTAGGCTTTGAAGGATACCAACGTATTCACTCAGCAAGCTACGATGTGTGTGAGTACCTAGTTCAAGAGCTCAATAAATTCGATCTGTTTGAGTTCTTATTCGATGGTAACCGCGAGAAAGGTATTCCAGCTATCGCATGGCGCTTAAAACCGGGTGTGAAAGTGGATTACACACTTTACGATCTAGCGGATCGTCTACGCACTCGTGGTTGGTTGGTGCCAGCTTACAGCTTGCCTGCAAATATCGAGACAATGGTCGTGCAACGTATCTTAGCAAAACAGGGGTTAACCATTGATTTAGCGAACCTACTGATTGCAGATTTCAAACGCTCAATCGAGTTCCTAGAGAAAAATGGTTCAACCAATTGTACTGCGGAAGATTCAAGTTCATTTGATCATAGTGGTCACTAAGCCCGAGCTACCGTCTATACGGTATAAGGTGCAATACTAAAATAAAGGCCGATTGTGTATGCAGTTGGCCTTTATTGGTTTTATGTCTAGCCAGTTATAAGAGTCTGAATCGTATGTTTGTCCATATTACTGAAATTATCTGCATCTGCGCCTTTGCACTCAGTGCGGTGCTCAGTGAAGCCAATAAAGGTAAAGATATTATTAGTGTATTAGTGCTTGGCTTAGTGACAGCGTTGGGGGGCGGGACAGTTAGGGATGTCATTTTGTCTACCGAGCAAGTTTTTTGGATTCAATATCCGGACTATTTTTGGGCGGCAATTATCAGCTCGCTGGTCGGTTTTTTTATTGCGGCGGAATTGAGAAAGCTTAAAGCGGAACGACTTATTTTAGTCTTGGATGCGATTGGTATTTCAATCTTTTCGATCTTGGTTGTCAAAAAGATGGTTCATCAAGATTATGCGGCTTATGTGGCCATTACAATGGGGGTGATTACCGCCGTCTTTGGCGGTGTTGTTCGTGATGTGATCGTTAACCGCCCAACCATGTTCAACAACACTGAATTTTACGCTACCCCGGTTATTATTGGTTGTACGGCGTTTGTCGGCTTCTCGCACCTAGGTATGAATACTGATGTGAACACCATCCTCTGCATTGCTTTTATCGTCATATTCAGGATTTATATCGTGGTGACTAAAAAAAGTTTTCCGCGTTACCTACTGCTTAAATAACAAAAGTGGCTGAACTACTTCTGCTCTTTTGTATATAAAACAGATTTCTGCCAGCGCAGGAGTTTCTCGTTCAAGGCCATTCATATAATTACCTGCGAAAATGCGAGCTTTGTTGAATTAAAGACCATCGCCAATTATCGGTGCTTTTTAGCGCCAATGACCCATGCTAGTTTCCACCTGGAGTGCGAGGAATGAATTTGAATTGCGTGACAGTGTCGCTTTTATGTTGGGTGCGTGCGCTTCCATTTGCTCGTAAGGTGGCGTTATATCTGTGGTAAATGATTCGCAGTTTAATATGGCCTTAGATCTTGAAAAGAAAGGAACCTTTATGTTGCCAGCGCAGCACTATTTACTCTTTGCTGAATATAACCAGCGAATGAATGGGCAACTGTATCAAGCGATAGAACCGTTATCGACCGAAACTATCAATCAAGATCGAGGGCTGTTTTTTCAATCGATTCTCGGCACTCTGAACCACCTTTTGGTCGGTGATCTTATTTGGTTGCGCAGATTTAGTTATTTTTCAGAACGTTACGTCTCACTCGCGTCGCTGGCGAGTTGGCCAGTGCCAACCTCTCTAAGTGATATCCTCTATCGAGATTTTTCTGAGTTAAAACAAGCAAGAGAAAGCCTTGATAGATTGATTGTTGAGTGGCTAACGAATGAGGTTTATAGCGAGGATTTCATCCACAAACTGGTGTATGCCAATACGGCTGGTGTGGTCAGTGAACGGAATTTTGGCGCTTTAATCCGTCATCTTTTTAATCATCAAACTCACCATCGAGGCCAGTTAAGCGCGGTACTCAGCCAATTAGGAGTCGATGTCGGCACAACGGATTTCTTATTGGAGATCCCAGACGATAGAATTTAGTGTCGACGTTAATGTTTTAACCAATATGCATAAGGAGAGGTATGCGTCATTCGTTACGAGATAAGATTATTCAGGTCTGCAATAAAAAAATCGCCCAGAAGGGCGACAATGTTGGCGTGTCGTTTTATGCCTTCTTCGCCAATAAAAACGATGACCCTCAATTGTTGATGGAAGCGGCCACATGGTGGATACACACGCACCAGCTTGATCATTTTGAGAAAGCGCACAAAATCATTGCGATGATTGAAGCGGGTAAATGAGCACAGTTGATTTTTGAGTTACATCAGACGGCTTAACACTTGGTCTTGAGTAACTGCCATAAACGCCCATCAATAGCTGATAAGCCTAGTGCGATCAATGCCATGCCAACGAAATGGATGGTTTGCAGTGTTTCATTTAAAAATAGCGAACCCAATAAAATAGCCGAAACAGGCACCAATAGTGTTACAAGTAATACGTTGGTCGCGCCAGAGCGTTCCAATATTTTGAAATAGAGGATATAGGCTACGGCGGTTGAAATGATCGCAAGCCCTACGATTGCTCCCCAAATATTGCAGCTAACGTTGGCGATGTTTGGCACCCCTTCGACAACAAAGGTGATTGGCAATAGCACTAATGTGGAGGCTGTTACTTGCCCTGCCGCTGTTAAAATAGGGTTGATGCCAAACCCTTTGAATCTACGGCCGTATACCCCCGCAAAAGAGTAAGAGAGCGCAGCACCGATGATGGCCAGTTGAGGTAGCACGTTGCTGACATCAGTACTGGCTGGCACGCCAATCATGACCACCACACCAATAAAACCGAGTGCCACTCCCAAACATTTTAATGGTGTGATTCGTTCGTCTTGCAGCAATATCCCGGCGACGACAACGGCGAAAATAGGCGTGGCTGCGTTTAAGATAGAAGCCAGTCCCGAAGCGATTTGAGTTTGCCCCCACACAATTAGTGCAAAGGGAATCACATTGTTGAGTAACCCCATACCAAGAAAGGAACGCCAAACTTTAGGATCAGAAGGAAGACGGATACCACTCACCAAGACCACCAACCACAGCGTAATAGCGGCAAGGCCAACTCTTAGTGTCACGATGGTTAGCGGCGGCAGTTCTCGGACAGCGACGCCGACAAAGAAAAATGAGCCACCCCAAAGCAGAGAAAGACCGAGCAGCATCGCCCATACGCGCGCATTCATTGAGGTATCGATGGTGGTCGTCATAACATTCGCTTCAGTAATAGAGATTGAACTAAAAGCATATTCGTTGAGGGTGAAATAACCAATTACGGTTTGATAAAGTGTTATCTCACCAGCTTTATTTGCTAGC
The DNA here is from genome assembly GCF_000222585.1 of Vibrio scophthalmi LMG 19158. GTDB lineage: Bacteria > Pseudomonadota > Gammaproteobacteria > Enterobacterales > Vibrionaceae > Vibrio > Vibrio scophthalmi. The sequence goes on from NZ_AFWE01000223.1 coordinate 13,113, forward strand.
GGTTCGCCATTTTTTTACTGATATTTTATTGATGATGATGCGATTATCGTCAACCGATCCTACGCTTAGTGCTGTTAATTGATTGAATTGTTATTTGAGCAGTAGTTTCGCTCGTAGCTGAGGAAAGCAGATGAACATGATAAAAAAATTGTCGACGGTTTCACTGTTGATGACTATTCCGTTGTTTGGTGTCAGTAACGTATTGGCGGCTGATTCTGGCGATACGATGACACTAACCAGCCCTACCGTGACGAACGGAGAATCACTCACTAAAGCCCAAGTATTTAATAGCTGGGGGTGTACAGGTGAAGATATTTCACCCAAATTAACTTGGTCAAATATTCCTGAAGGCGCGAAGAGTTTTGCGGTGACCATGTATGATCCTGATGCGCCTACGGGTAGTGGTTGGTGGCATTGGATGGTGATTAATATCCCTGCGAAGGTGCATATGCTTGAGGCTCATGCTGGCAACGTTAGCAATGAGTTCTTACCGGCAGGAGCGTCTCAAGTCACCAATGATTTTGGTGTCAAAGCATTTGGTGGCGCTTGCCCACCAGAAGGTGCGCAGCCACATAATTACACCATTACCGTTTATGCATTAGATGTGGAGCATATCGACCTGCCTGCAAATGCGATGCCTGCTTATGGTGGCTATTTGATTCATCAACACGCCATTGCAGAAGGAAAACTTGTTGCTCCATCTTCTTTACGTTAACTCTGTACTTGTAAGAGCATTAGCGAAGTATTTTGGCGAGTTGATTTGCTCAACCACAAGTGTTGAATAATGAGAAAGGTAACCAGCGGTTGATGATGGAAATCAACCGCTGGTTTATTTTTTCAGCTGAGTATTTTGCACTTTTTGCTGCCTAAAACGAAAGGGAGTACATCGGACGTCATAAAATTATGTCGCTCATTTCATATATTTTTCAGGCATTTTTCGCCACACTGTCACCATTAAGAGCAATGCCTCGTCAAAAAGAGAGCTTGTTTATCTGTTGTAGAGAGGCGTATAAATGGAACTTCTAGTGGTTGTGTTGGGGCTTGCCGTCATAGCGACCCCCATCATTGCTTTGGTGGCTTTTATTAAGGTGCAATCCCTTGAGCGGCAAGTATCGATATTGACGCAAAAAGTCGCTGAGTTACGTTCTGCTGGTGTGAACTCTTCATCGAGTGAGGTTCATCATGAGAATCGTGCGCCAAACACGATGCATGACATCGCGGCGGAGCCTTCTAACACTAAGTCGCAGACTCAAACTGACGATAAACCGTCAATAGCTCAAGCGACTACTCATTCTCACTTAGAACAGCCCCAATCAGACTATTCTTCTATTGCGAATGAACCGCTAATTGTGGTGAATCCAGATAGCGGATTGCCATTACCTCCAACTAAGCTAAAGCCGCGTTCCCCACAAACGAAAGTCAATACTTCCGATGTTGTGACGCAATTATTTGATCGCTGGCTGGGACACGTAAAAGAAAATTGGCTGGTTTGGGTCGGTGGTGTAGCGATGGTGATCGGTGTGGCGTATTTGATTGAAACGGTCGGAACTAACTTCACCATTCCATTATTTGCTCGCGTTCTGATTGCGATCCTTCTTTCTTGTTCAATGATTGGTCTTGGTGAGTGGTTACACCGAAAAATTACCGCCATTGATGGTGAATTTCTCCACCAAAAGGCCGATGCCTATATCCCTGCGGCGGTGTATGGCGCGGGAATGAGTGGGCTTTATGGCACTGTGATATTCTCTGCGGTGATCCATGCGTTTCTTCCTCCGGCGCTCGCGCTTGGGTTAATGGCGATATTAGCAGCAGCAGCGCTTGCATTAACGCAGCGGTTAGGGCCTCTCATGGCCGTACTGGGTTTATTTGGTGGTTATACGGCACCAATATGGATTGGCGGTACTGAGCCGAATTTCATTTTGCTTTCTTGTTATATCACGAGCATTTCGATTGCGGGGATGTGGGTTCAGCAGCTTACGCGTATCCCATGGCTTACCTACGGAATTATTGCGTTACACAGCTTATGGTTATTCGCAATTGCCTATGCGCTTCCGCAAGCGGATTTGTTGCTGTGGTTTGTACTGTTTGTGCCAGTTTCATGTTACTTGTTGGTGTTTGTACCACAACTGGGTTGGTCACTGGGCTTCCAATGTCATTACCGTACCCGTCCGCCATTTTTTAATGCGACGATTCCCGCTGCGATTCTTGCTACTCTCAGCGCGTTTTTACTTGATAAGACGCCTGTGTTGGGCTGGTGGTCTTTAATTTATTTTGTATTGCCAGTACTACTGTTGATATTCCCTGCCTGTCGTCGAGGCCGAGCGCCAAGGTCGTTCGCTTGGGTCAATGTGGTTGCAGCGCTGAGTATTATCGTAACGGCTTTGATGCTCATGGAATCTCAGCCAGACATCATAGTGGGCATATTGGTTGTTAGTGGTGAGTTAATTTTGTTGCTACTGCTGAGAACCATTATGCAATACGAGCGAGGTGATAAATCCAGAGTGAGTGGTTGGCAGGCGGTGATTTTAGCTCCGCTGCTTGTCGTGTTGTCGCTATTCTATATTGACCATTATCAACCTGAATATCGCTTAACGACGACCTTCTTTGCGGTGGTGTTCATGCTACTGTTGGCTTGGCTAGCGATTAAGTTTGTCGCCCTTAGAGCTAATTTGTCGGTGGCGATACACGCTTTATTGCTGACCATCGGTATTATTTACAGCGCAGGCGGTGAGTTAACACTGTTTATTGCCGCGCAAATGTTGTTGATGGCGATGCAGGTTCAACGCAATTGGCTAGCGCCAAATCTAGCAGCTTTTAAGGCATTGGGCAGTTTGCTTGTGGTGCGCTTGTCACTATTGCCATTTTTTCCTGAACTACAAACATTGGCGACTCCGCAATGGAGTTGGTTATTGCTAACGATAGTGCCAAGTGTGTTAGTTTTTGCTTGGATTCGCCACATGTTGCGTCAGCGCCAACATGGTATTGCCGAATGGTTTGATGCCGCAATGCTTCACTTATTGGTGATATTAATTTTCGCTCAAACCAATTACCTGCTGCTTGGTTATTTCAACTTCCTTTATCAATTTGAATTTGAAAATATCGCCATCTTTGCTGGCCAGAGTTTAGCGTTGATGGGCGTGTATCAGTTCAAAGCGTACCATAGCCAGTCTTTGCACTTTTTCTATCGCTGTTACAGTCTGCTCTTGTTAGCGGTGGCTGTTCTATGTGCCGTGATCCTAAATACGGTATTTCAGCCTTTCACTAGCCTTTATGTACTTGGTAGTGATTGGCCAGTGTTGAATTGGCTCAGTGTTGGTTGGCTGGTGCCTGCGCTGATTCTTGTGGTGATTGCGCGTTTGCAACTGTATCCAAATCGAACTCGTGAAGTATTTGGCGCCGCTGCGACGCTTATGCTGCTTTGGGTGATGTACAGCATTCGTCAGTTCTGGCAGCAAGGGCCTTTGACGCTCGATATGCCAACCAGTATGGCGGAGCTATTTAGCTACTCAGTGGCGCTGATTTTGCTTGGTGTCGCGATAACCTATTATGCGTTACAGCACGAGCAGCGTATTTTACAGAGCATCGGTTTTGCCATGTTAGGTGTCGCGGCGTGTAAAGTCTTCTTATGGGATGCTGCGGCACTTGAAGGGTTATGGCGAGCCATCAGCTTTATGGGGCTTGGCGGTTGTTTGATCGGCTTAGGATGGCTATTTCAGCGCTTACAAATCAAAACAGGTTCCCGTGATGAAAGCTTAACTGATCGTCATTAATGGTTGAGAGTAAAGAGCCAGTGTCGATTCACTGGCTCTTTTGCTTTTTCAGAACGGGGCGATATTTAAGGTAAGAGATATGCTTAGTCGTCACTGTCGCTTTGAACATAGGCTAATATGTCACCAGGTTGACAATCGAGCACTTGGCAGATTTTTTCTAGAGTGCTAAAGCGGATGGCTTTGGCTTTTCCATTTTTAAGGATGGATAAGTTTTGCTCTGTTACTCCAACAAGGACGGATAGCTCCTTTAAGCGGATTTTTCGTTTAGCCATCATCACATCAAGATTAATCGTAATGGTCATAGTTACCTCTTAGATGGTGTGTTGATGTTCGTCTGCAAGCTCTTGCGCTTCTTTCATGACCCACGCGATAGTTAAAACAATAAAACCACAGAAGATCGACATTAAGTCCAATCCAACAAAAGATATTGCGAGTATGCGTTCGCCTGGTGGGTTGTTAAAACTTAACGCGACTGAAATCAAACCACTATAAATCACGTTGCCAAAGGCCCAGAAAAAACACACCCAGCCTAAATTATGGAAGTATCTTACCGTATCAAGCGTAAAAACTTCTGCTTTTTCATAGCACTTAAATAACTTAGCTAAAATACCAAAGGCGTACATCAAGATGCCACACGGCAGCATACTAGCGGTGAATGCCCACAATCTTGCTGATAGTGTTAATGAATCTTGGTTGAAGGCTGAGATGTCGAAGTCTAATTGAATAATGCCCATTGAGGTTAAAAAGTCATTTTCTGATTGCACGGTTAGCCAAAAGTACAGATTAGCGATCGGTGTGATAACGATCAGCGCAAGAAGAATGAGTCGGATATAGCGGCTGTATGTTTGAATTTTTTGCATAGCGAAACTCCTTAGTGAGGTCACTAATCTATCATTGAAAAATAATAAAACAATCAATTTTTATCGTTTATCGATAATTATTAAGTGATATTCATGGTTTTTAAAGTGGTGAACGACGTGTCTTTTAGCAAGGGAAGGGGGGCAAGGGAGAGAAACGCATTGTTGGCCATTTTCAATCGCTTTAGTTTATAGGCGCATTTTTAATGCTAATCGCTTTATTTCAAAGCATTAACTTTGTGACTTATCGCAATGAGCTACCGCTACTTTCTCTCTAGAATGAGCGCCTTTCCTAGCGTTACACGATGTGTACACCATTTATAAAGTGATAAGAGGCGACAATGCGCTGTTTTAATCATCCTGAAGTGGATGCCGTCTGTTCTTGTAAGTCTTGCTTGATCTTCTTGTGCACTGAATGTGCGATAAAAATCGAACATGGCTATGTGTGTTCAGAGAGTTGCCGAGAGAATATCGAGGCTATTGAGCAACACCATCAATTTGTGTTGCAAGAGCACAAAAATATTGATCGAGCGAATGAGATAGTAATGCGTGCGATGCTGGCTAGGAAGAAGAATTACAGCCACTTTATAGGCTTTTATATTTTGATGGTTTTGCTGACGTTAGCATCAGGTATTGATCGTGCGGATTACAGTTATTCGGTCACGTTTATTGCGATATTTGCCATTTTAATTTGTTATTGCGTAGTCAGAATTCGTTCTCTTAATGTGAATATGGACGAGTTGCTCAATGACGCTAAAAGCAGGATAAGTGTTGGCGAGTGAGTGAACGGTTTAAATATTGTTAGATAAGCCATTAGAAACTGCTGGGTAATGACTTCTAAGTATATCGACAAAATTTGTCTCAGAGAGCAGCCTCAATTGGCTATTTTTTTGTCGTTAATTTTCTGCTTTGATTGATTTTTTAAATGATTTTATGCTGTGATTACGCCTGTCTCGCGATGATTTCAACACTCATTAATGGGTATTATCTTTGGTTGATTCGTCATTGGCGACGGGCTAGGAGAGGAGTAAGTTCGAGTTACACAAGAACGAGTTTGGTGGTGGTTGTCACTTAAATTTTCCCCGAACTTGCTTCATTACTCCCCTCGATTAAGGATGTAATTATTATGAGTAATTTAAAAGAACAACAAGCTAATCAAGCGATTCATGGTAAACAACACGGTGCAGAATTTAACCATGAAAAAATGGATCGTCGTTATGGTAGCGACGTAGAGCACAAACATAATAAAGATCATCACCAAGTTCGTGAGCATGAGAAAAGTCACCCACACATTCAACATGGTGGTGAGCCTGAAGGGCACAAACATCCTCAGCAAACTCACCAAGACCGTCATGAGCATGATGAACACCGCCATCATAAAACCAAGCAACATGACCATAAAGAGCATTCACGTGAACATCATAAAACCGCTCATAATATGTAGGCTTTAAACGTTGACGTTAATGCGCTTATTTATCGGATCTCAAAACGCAAAAGAGTTGCCCTTTTCGACAACTCTTTGTGATTTTATTTAATCTTATCTGTCGCTATTTCTGCACCATGATCTCAAGTATTTGCACGTCAGTTTGTGTCATCGCGCCATTGGCTAGCGCTGACATATTGCGGATTGTGGCATCTACGTCTGTATCGACAATACCTTCTGCTCCTGAGACGCGAATGCCATCGAGCGCCATCATCGCGGCTTTAATGGCCGCACTTGCAGATGACGACACCTTCATCGCGCAGCTTGTTTTTGCCCCATCACAGATGATGCCGGTGATATCGCCAATCATGTTACAGATCGCGGAGCTGATGTGAGTAAATTGTCCACCGAGTAGCCATGTCATCCCTGCTACCGCCCCCATTGAGGCAGTGGTTGCACCACAAAGTGCAGAGAGCTTATTTTGGTGGCTCTTGATATAGATCGCCATTAAATGGGAGAGCATTAAAGCGCGGATCATGGTCTCACGATCGACTTTTAAATGTTCTGCCACAACCACGACCGGCATGGTAGCCGCAATCCCTTGATTCCCTGATCCAGAGTTGCTCATCGCCGGCTTCATTGCACCATCCATACGGGCATCAGAGGCTGCCGCAGTTCGGCGCATAATGTCGGTGAGCAAGTCTTGGCTAAGTAAGCCGCGATCAATGTTACGTTGGAATGTGGCACCAATTTGCAAGCCGTAGTTTCCGGTTAAACCTTCGACGGAGAGGGCGTTATTCAGCAAGTAAGCTTGTTCAATAAAAGCAATATCTTGCAGCTCTGCATGAGTGGCAAACTCAAAAATGTCGATAGCGTTAGCATCGGCAAAGGGGTGGTCTTGCGTGGTTTGAGCATTGCTTTGCTCTAGGGGTGACTCAGCACGATAAATAATTTGATCGTTTTCCGTAATCTCAACGACTTGCGTATGTGTGTCAGCAATAGTGACGGAAGTAGAATATTGCTCAAGAGTGACGGTTACTTGTGCATAGAGAATGTGGGAAGTTGTGGCAACACCGACAGACACGCGTTGTTCATCAAGCAGTACTTTTGCGCGACTGACATCATCGCTTGAGATGTTCTTTAACACTTCTAAACCGGCATCTGCATCTCCTGCGAGAGCGCCTACCGCAGCGGCGATTGGCAGGCCAACCATCCCGGTTCCCGGCACGCCCACGCCCATGCCATTTTTCATCAGATTCGGTGAAACTAGGACATCAATACGAAGATCTTGGTGTGGTAAGCTCTGAACTGAATCGCTTGAGTTAAGGTTGTGCATTGCCGCAAGGCGACGTATTGCAATTGCAGCGCCAAGTGCGACAGAGACTGGCTCAGTACACCCCAGTGCCGGCACGACTTCTTTTTTTACGACATTGATAAAACCATTCCACAAATGTTCTTTCACGTTATCCACTCACTATAGTGTGCTATCAGCTTGTTATTTAGCGCTGATGAGCTTATTCGTCTGGGCATAAACCCTTGGTTATTATGTGGTTTAATATAGCGCTGGCGTGAGGAAAAAGGTTTGCTTTATTGATTATAAAGCGCGGCACTTAGAGAAAAATATTCTACTAATATCGGTTTTATAGTGCAGACTTTCTCAATGCGTGGTTTGTGATTGCAAGGCGATGTTTTCATCGAATAAAAAATTCCCGCCGGGGCGGGAATCTTGAGTACCAAGCTATCGCAACCGCAGACAAAATGGCTGCGAACCAGAGTTTATGCGGATTGTCCTACCTCAGTTTCATTGCTTCGAGCATGGATATGATCTAAGCAGTAGAACTGATTTTTGCCTTGGCGTTTAGCGATGTACATTGCTTCATCCGCCTCGGTGATTTTTTGGTCTAGGCTAGTCGTGTCAGTGGCTGGCCAGTAGCTGATACCTAAACTTGCTGTCACTTGGCATGCGACACCATCAATCATAAACGGGGTTGAGAGCTTCTCTACCACTCGGTTGAAAATAGAGGGTGAAGAGCACATGCCGTTAATTCCCAACAAGAACTCATCACCCGCAAGGCGAGAGACGATGTCTTCTTGTGCAAGACAACTGGTGAGTCGTTTACCTACCATACAAAGTAATTGGTCACCGACTGCGTGTCCGTGTTCGTCGTTGATGGCTTTAAAGCCATCTAGATCGATGAAACACACCATTTGCGACTCACCATTGTTGTGTGACTCTTGCAAGCGGTGAACGGCATTAGCGCGGTTTGCTAGGCCAGTAAGTTGGTCATGGTTAGCAACATAGTTGAGTCGTTTCAGCTCCAGTTCGACACTTTGATCGATGAGCGTGAATACCAATGCTTCTACTTTGCCTTTGGCATTACGCAGGCTGCGCACCGTAAGTTGGCAGGGTAACCAATCAGTCTTACAGCGTACTTTTGTCTCTAATGACAAACGACCGTTTTTAAGCAGCGTTTTCAGTTGTTTAAGGTTGTTAAATTTGTTGTCAAAAGCCAAGTCGTATAGTGAATCTAACGGCCCAAACCATTGATGGCTTTGTTGGTTTTGCATTTCAACTTTAAAATTACGAGACACCACTAATACGGCATCTTGGTTTTGTTCAAACATCAGCTCAACCAGTTTACGGCGATGCTCTGCAAGATGGCGCGCAGTAATATCTTCCAGTTGTAGCAATACGTGCTTATTTTCGTCCATCGGATGGCAACTAACCTGGTAGTGACGTTGAGTTTGAATTGCCCGCATTTCGATGGCATGCAGTGGCTGTTGATTGTCGATAGCCGCTAATACTTCTTCAATGGCGCTGCGTGGCTCAAAATAACGTTCCAACACACAACGAGTATTATTGACATGCTCGATGTCTTTTAGCTCTCTTGCGGCCGCAGGATTGTGATAAGTGATGGTGTTCCCCGGAGAAACCACCATGATGCCACGTTTCATTACATCAAGTGCACGATAGATGTAGCGGTTTTTTTGCTCAACGCTATCCAGTGCTGAATGCAATTGGAATTCACGCTCGCGCAGGCTGCTGACCATTTCGTTAAAACAAGTCGTGAGTTTGCCCAGTTCATCGTCATGCAGCACCGGAAGCTCTTTTTTCAGCACCCCATCGCGAGTCATTTTTTCCATTGAATGGTGTAAAGCACTCAGCGGCGTGATGATTAAACGATGCAGTGAGCGGGCAAATAACCATGCCAAAACGGAGAGAGAAAGTGTAATGATTAGCAATGAGGTCCACAGTTTGTTTGCCATTGCCTTGAGGTACTCGAGCGATACCCAAACTTTTAGTGTACCTAGCTGCTCTCCGCCTAACGAGATTGGTGTCGTGTGCACTTCAAACTCTTTGCTTTGGCATTGCACAACCCCATTGTTCCATGCACAGCCACGAGGTATGCGTTGAATGTCGATAAATCCTTGGTGTTGACTGTTAAGAACTTGAGCGGCGATGATATCGGGATCAAAGGTCAGGTTGTTCAGTTGCTCTTGTGCAGATAAAGAGTCATCAAAGGTCAGCGCCGCTGGCAAGGTATTTGCCACCGCTTGGGTGAGCACGCTGATACGATGATCGAGATTCACTTTTTGCGAACTGACGTTAAATTGAATGGCGAGCGCACCGATGCCGCCAATAATAAAGGTCACCATTAACCATGTTGGTAAGATCATTTTGTAGCGTAGCGGTAGACCAGCCATTAATGTCGTAATCATGGTTATGCCTCGCTCGCTAAGATGGCGACACTGAGTAACTGTGCGCGCAACTTGATCTGGCTAGGCTCAATATTTTCACGAGAAATCATTGGTTTGATGCGATTGTTTACTTTCACAAATGCAATCATGCCACCACATTGAATAAAGGCTTTATTGGTACCGACCAAAAGTGCGTGTGGGTAATCAAGTTTGAGTTGAGCGACGGCTTGCTCATCCGCTTTATCGACATAGAGTATGTGACAAATCGAGCTGTCAGAGTGCTCACCAATATTATCGTAAGTTGCTAACTCTGGTTTGCTCAACACGATATCTTGCAGGCGCAGGGCGACATCTGATTCTTCGGTTACGCAAAACTCCAATGGCCGACTCGGCACGCCGGTTTCTTGCCAATCAGACAGCAGCGCAAAGCGGTACAGATAGACCGCCATCAGATCTTCATCGCTGTATTTAGCGCTTGCACTAGTGGTGAACAACAGCAGCCCCAACATCAAGCTGGTGCAACTGCTGCTCATATAGCGGAAAAAACGTTGCATCATAGGCTTAGATTACTCATATCTCTTGTGCAACGGCCCATTCGACCGTTACCCAATATTGTGTGCCGTTTTGGAATGGCCCCATACTTTCAGCAAACTCAACGTCTTGATCGGCGCCAACACCTTCAACGGTTGCGGTGATCCTTGGTGAGTATTGGTTGTACTTCCAGCTCAAAGACAAATCGAGGTTCACAACTTCAGGCCATGTATAATCATATGGGCCAGTAGGTTTATAGTCTTGATGTAATTGTGATTTACCGACATATTGCAGTGTCGCATTGGCCCACCACTGTTCATTAATGTCCCACATGATTTGGGTATTAATGAAGTGGTTCGGTTCGTTTTCAATCTTCCGTTTATCATAATTACTACATAAGCTGGTTTGGCAGTGGCCAATAATGCGTTTGTAACTATAGTTCGTATTGATTTGTAACTGATCCAATGGTTGCCATTTGGCGGATATTTCACCGCCATAAGTTTCAGTCCAAATACTGTCGGTTACTATGCTTCCTTGCGATACAATTAATGTCTCTGGTTTTGACCAATCCAGATAGATATTTGTATAAAGATAGCTACGTACATTGTCATGAATACTGTAATAAGTGCTCAGGCTTACATTTAGACGATCGTCTTGCCAGAAGCGATAACCTAACTCGTAGGTTTCAACTATTTCTGTTTTGAGTTTGTCATTGCCAAATTGGCCAGTAACGATATAAACATCGTCTTGATTCCCGGTTCCTTTACCACACCAAGGAGATTGGTGTTCAGGTGGTACGTTACAATCTAAGACGGTATTTTGTTTAAAATAGGTATCACGCTCTAAACGAGAAGGCGTGACTACCGCTTTTCCCCAGCCAAACCATAAGCTTTGATTGTTAGTTAACTTTTGGCTTAGGCGAATTTGCGGTTGAGCGTCGATTTCGTCGGAGATATTATTGTACTGCCAACGGTTACCCATCATTAAATTCGTTGAGTCACTTAGAGGGATATTCCAGTTGGAATAGATGCCATAGCTTTCGTTGAAGAACTTTGGGTCATCGGTAATGCGTAAATATGGCATAGTAAATTTGTCATATGTACTGTAGGTAGCCAATTCTTCATCGATAAGACGAACGTTGGCCCCAATGGTCAGTTGAGTTCCCCACAGGTCATTACTATTCCATCGAGAGTCGAGATCGAAACGGTAATATGTTGCATCTCGAGCTGTGCTGTCATTTGAGCTATAAGTTAACCAAATGTCACTTTCGATTGAGTTACCATTTTGCATCTCATAGATATGGTTGGTACCGACAAAATATTCTTCCATGGTCATTTCGGTGTCATATTCTGTAAATGCAGGCGTGTTAGGGAAGTAAGCATTCGGATGATAGTTTGCCCATAAGTAATCTTCACGTGAGCGAATGCCACCCGCCTGGATGCTCAAAGTATGGGCAAGTTTTTGATAATCGAAACGGCCACCAAAACGTTCGGTATAAACGGTGAAATGATCAATCGCTTGAACGATATCTTGCTTGCTTGTCCATGGTGGATGTTCAACAAACTCAAAATAACCGCTGAGATAAGCATAGTCACTCACCTGCCCAGCGTGGCGCATTTGGTACTCACTGTAACCCCAGTTGCCGGTTTTTACTGTCAGTTGCGCTTCTAGTGCATTTTCGGCTTCAAGAGTAATAATGTTAATTACTCCCGTTACAGCGTTGCCACCCCATGTCGTCCCTACTGGGCCAAGGACAATTTCGATTTGTTCAATATTGTCAATGCTGACTGGAATGAGATCCCAGTCTACGCCTGAAAACATCGGGTTAAAGACACTGCGGCCATCAACCATCACTAATAAGCTGTTACTTAGAGCTTTATTGCTACCACGAGCTGTAATGCCCCAGTCATAGTTTGAGTATTTGGCAATATGCAATCCGGGGGCGAGTGCAAGGGCATCGGCGACAGAGCGAGCCCCGGAACGGTTAATTTCTTTGGCAGTAATCACATAAACCGCAGCAGGTGTATCCGCTAGACTTTGTGAGGTGCGAGTGGCTGAGGTGACTTTTGTTTCCGCTAGGGAAGTCAGTGACATGTTAAGCAGGTCATCAAGCGAATCAACGGCGAATGCTGGAAGAGTACATAACAATGACGCGAGTAGGGGCGTTATTTTTATTATATGCATGGTAAACGTTTGCCTAGCAGCGGTTTTTTTATAGTTCTAGCTATTAACCGCATGGGGTAGGGTTATATTTTGGGAAAATGTATCACTAAATGAGAATTTATGCAGTTATATAGGATACTAATTGCTTTAAATATAATGATGGTTTCGATTGAATTCATTTATCGCGTTTTTAATGTCTGTTATTAAAAGAAACCAATCGGCAAAAAAAAGTCTAACTCGAAGTGTTCGCTATCGTTGAGAAAGTGATTTTGATGGTAGTGCACATAGGCGGGTGTAGAGTGCAATTTAAACCCTGAATTAGGCAGCCACTTTTCGAGGATCAGGCTGATCTGCGGCAGTAGTTCGCCATAGTTTCCTTCCAACCTAAAGACGGCATGTAAGCCTCCGGGTATCACCATTTGATTGACCACGCCGCGAACTGCGACGGGTTTGTCGATCGTCATGCAGGCCACATAACGTGATTGGTTGAGTTCGACCCAGGCTGGATTGGAATGATGCAAGCCAAATTGTTCGGTTACTTTGCGTCCCTCTGAGTTTGCCCATGCGTTGAGAATAAGCCATGCCTGCCGAATGGAGCGGTTATAACCGACGTGTCTAACATAGGCGACATTTCGTGAGGGTACGTTAAGGATTTTGGCTAGCGGTATCGGACGCTGAGCAATGAGGCGATAGCCGGCGGCGATTTCTGCATCTTTTAAATAGGGTTTCGCTGAAGTTTGAAAATCGTGCTGTCGCCATTGTCCGGGTGCCATATGAAAGGTGGTTTTAAATGCACGGCTAAATGATGAAAGCGAACTAAAGCCACATTTGTTAGCAATATCAATCACAGGTGATTTGGTGTCGAACATCAATTGGTTTGCAGCATATTCCATCCGTGTTCGGCGAATATATTGATGGAGTGATTCTCCCACGACTTGTTTGAAGATACGGTGAAAATGTTGTTCGGAGTAGGCCGCGATTTTGGCTAACTCTCGGCCGGCCAATTCTTGACTAATATCTTGATGGATATAAAAAAGAACATCATTGATTCGAGATACGTGCTGCTGGTTCACCGTTAAAATTCGCATAAATGGACATAACAGAGAGCATAAATGGACAAATCAATTCGCGCAACACGCAGTACTATCAATAAACACAACAAATTGTACATCACTTCGCAAAATAGGTTTTTAAACCATGGAAGTGGGTACTTTGACCAAGTACAGAGATGACTTGGCAACGATAAAAAACAAAAACAGACAGGGACTCCATGGAAATTGCGCGCGCGTTACAACAAGTAAAATCGTCTTATATTCGGGAAATCCTCGCGGCTGCGTGTGATAAAAATGTCATTTCGTTGGCGGGTGGTTTACCGGACGAATCGACGTTCCCTATTGATCTTATGAAGCCGATGTTAAATAGCTTGGCCACTATGCCAGAGGTCTTCCAATACGGCTCGACAGCCGGCTATACGCCGTTGCTCAGTTTCTTGCGTGATTACTATCAATTGCCTGATTCTCATCAAGCGATGGTGACGACAGGTTCCCAGCAAGGTTTGGATCTGATTGCGCGTGCTTATATCGATCCAGGTGATACTGTGATAATGGAAGCGCCAAGTTATCTTGGTGCAATGCAAGTATTCGGTTTAGTTCAGGCTAATTTAGTGACGATTTCTCAAACCGAATTAGGCCCAAATCTTACAGAGCTAGAACGAAGCTTTGTTGAGCATAAGCCAAAGATGTTCTATGCCGTACCGGACTTTCATAATCCGACTGGTGTCTGCTGGACGTTAGAGACTCGCCAGAAAGTGGCACAATTATGTCAACAGCATGAAGTGACGTTTATTGAAGATGCTCCCTATCGTGAATTGCGCTTTGAAGGGCAAGCACTACCGATGGTGTCAGAGTTTTGTCCGCAGCACTCTATCGTACTGCGTTCGTTCTCAAAAATTGCCTCTCCGGGTCTGCGTATTGGTGTTGTGAGCGGCAAGCAAAGCTTCATTGAGCCTCTGATTAAAATTAAACAAGGCGCCGATCTCCACTCTAGTGTGCCGATGCAAGCGCTGCTGCTTGGTTTATTGCAACATGATGACTTCCCAGCGCATATTGAATCGATTCGCTCGTTATATAAAGCACGTTATGAAACGCTTTATAGTGAGCTTAAGCAGCAGTTACCAACATCATGTGAGATTAACGCGGTTGATGGTGGGATGTTCATTTGGGTTTCGCTTCCACAATGTGACACTTTTGAGTTGGCAAAGCAGTTACTCGCAACGGGGGTTGCTGTGGTGCCAAGCCCAGTATTTTACCCTGAGGCAGAAAGTGCTCCTGCGGCGTTGCGTCTAAACTTCACTAACGCAAATCAACAAGAGCTTATCGAAGCGGTAACTCGCTTAGCGCAGGGCTTAAAATCGTTCTTATAGAAGACGAAGCATCACGTTTGAATTATAAAAAAGGGGCGTTTAATGCCCCTTAACTACATCTGTCGATATTTATCCTTTATTACGCCACCAGTGAATATAGTGCAGTAGTGCCATACCACCATGTGCGTAGAAGTAAGTTTCGATTAAACCAACGCTGGTTTTGTGTATTTCGAGAAGTTGTGGTGCGGTGCCTGAGTTACTGGCGACGAGATACCATATCGCCCCCGTCACTAATGCGAGCACTAAAGCAAGTAGACCTAAACCTTCAACGGTCGCCGCTAAACCTGCTGGTTGTGATTCGGGTAGGCGTAACGTGCTAATGACTTTTATGTCTATTTTAATTTGGTTGAGATTACCAGATAACCAAGGGTACATATCGGCAATGGTACGGCGTTTAATGACTCGGTAGACAAACACCAATGTGATAGGCAGTAAGCAAAGTCCACCATAAGCGTGCAACTTAGCTGTGAGGTTGATGCTTCCCCACAGTGTATCCCCATGAACATGCATGAAATTAGAGGTAATGATCTGCACTAAAACCCAAATAAGAATTAAAGCGTGCAGCACTTTTTCTGATTTTGGTAGAGCAGCGAATAGCTCATCCACTCCTTCCTTTACACGTGATAATGCCATAATGCGATCTTCTATGCTGACTTATAATTTTATGAATAAAGACAGTATAGCGGCTGTCTTATTTTACTGAGTCTACGCCGTTCATTAGAGTGCGCTATGTTTTTACCTACAACATAAGTGCTCATTTTTGATAGTGGTGAAATAGAGGATAGATAGAGTTAGAAAGTTAAAATCACAAGTCTTTGGGGCTTTACTTTGTCGATAATACAAGAGCAAAGCCCTAGAAGCCTATTGACGAAGACGTGCTATCTCTCCCACTTGAGGATCTGCCAATTAGGTTGGTTGGCATGCTCGCGCAAACGTGGGCATGGATTGACTAGATAGGTGAAATCGGCGTACTGACACAATGGCAGGTCATTAATCGAATCACTATAGAAGTGAATCGGAGAAAATCGCTGCTGTTGGGCGAGTCGCCATGCTTCAAGGCGAGTGACTTTGCCTTCACGATAGCTTGGTACGCCGAGAATATCACTGCTGTAACAGCCGTTATTTTGGAAAAGATCAATGCCTAATGCATGGGGAATCCCGATCCGCTTTACGACGGCTTCGACCAAAAAAGTGACGCTGGCAGAGATCACCAACATATCGCAGCCATCATGGGCGAGTTGCTCGATAAGTTGTGTTGCTTGTGGGTATAGCCTAGGTAGAATGTCGCGAACAACACACTCGTCGGCGAGCTCATGAACCTGTTCAGTAGGTATATCAGCCAGTGGTGCCATGGAAAACTGCAGGTAGTCTTCCATATCCATTTCACCAGCGGCGTAGAGTGCCATTAAACGACGATCTTCAATCAGAAAATCCGGCTGTGTTGCGATGCCTTTTTCCACTAAGAACGCATTCCAAATCATGGCGCAATCACCATCGATAAGCGTGTCGTCCATATCAAATACATAGAGGGGGTTCGACATCGTTATGCTCTCACTGGCTGAATTTCGTTGAGGTTAAATAGGAGTTCAAGTTGGCTGCCGTTGGCGAGCAGTCGCTCTGATGAACGGTTTAATAAATCGACGGTTAATTCACACTGGTCAACGTCTACTTGATAGCGAATTACATTGCCAAGTAGCTGATGATTTTTAATCGTGGCGGTTTGAGGAGCAGAAATATGGCTGCCATAGTGGCGACCTTGCTCTTTGACGTAAATAGACTCAGGGCGAATGGCCACTTTCCATCCAGTATCGATATTAAATAGTCGCTTGGCGTTATGCGCTTCCACGAGATTGTAATGGCCCATAAAGCCGGCAACGAACTCATTAGCTGGTTGAGTGTAAATCTCCTCAGGTGTACCAGCTTGAACGATCTCACCTTTATTCATTAAGAAGATTCGGTCTGACATGATCATCGCTTCTTCCTGATCATGGGTGACAAAAATGGTGGTCAAATTCATCTCTTTTTGAATGTCGCGGATCTGCTGACGTAAGTGCTTACGTATCTTGGCGTCAAGGGCAGATAAAGGTTCGTCTAGCAGCAGGATACGAGGCTTGACCACTAAGGCTCGCGCCAGTGCGACACGTTGTCTTTGCCCACCAGAAAGCTCGTGCGGGTATTGTTTTTCTTTGCCCTTTAGATCAACAAGCTCAATGACTTTGGCCACTTCACGCTGGATCTCATCATTGGACAACTTCTTCATTTTGAGGCCAAAGGCGATGTTGCCCTCGACGGTCATGTTGGGAAACAGCGCATAAGATTGAAATACCATGCCAATACCACGTTGTTGCGGTGTTTGATGGGTGATCTCTTCACCGTTGACCCAAATTTCACCGCCGTCGACGGGGTTGAGCCCAGCAAGGCTACGCAGTAAAGTGGATTTACCACAGCCACTGGGGCCGAGTAAGGTAATGAATTCGCCTTGTTCGATGCTAAATTGAATGTTTTCGAACACGGTATTGTCACCAAAGCGTTTGGTTAGGTTGTTTGCGGTTACGTAGCTCATTATTTGGCTCCTTGGCTGAAACGGCTTGCTAGCCAAGTTAGTAAAAATATAAATAGGAAGTAGGTCATGACCAGTGCAGAGGTAAAGTGGCCACTGGTTTGACGCATATTGAATAAGTAGATTTGTAGCGTTTCATAACGCGTGCCCACCAGAATATTGGCAAACACGAACTCGCCTAATAGGAATGAGAAAGAGAGAAACAGTGACGCCATTAACCCTTTCTTTAAGTTAGGCAGAATAATTAATAAGAAAGCTTTACTGGTGCTTGCGCCAAGCAGGTGAGCGGCATCCATCAAATCATGCAAATGGATCGCTTCAAAACTGTTGGCTAAAGCGCGATACATAAAAGGTAAGGCGATGGTGAAATAAGTGCCGATTAAGATCCAAGGCGTACCAATTAAAGTGATTTCACTGTCGGCATAAAGCTGCAATAGACCAACCGATGAGACCACTGGCGGCACAGCAAACGGCAGCAAGATAAGGATGTTCATTACCTTGTCGAGTTTTGGAAAGTAATAGAACACCACAAAAATTGCCGGCAACACCAGCGCCACACTCAAGGCGAGTGATGCAATGCAGATGAACAATGAACGGCCAAAAGCATGTAAAAAACGCGGGTCGGTAAGTAGCTTAATATACCAATCTAAACTAAAACCATCAGGCAGAATGGTGGCGCCCCAACTCGAAGAAAGCGAATAAATGAGGGTCGCAAGAATGGGTACCAACATGATGCCAACAATGGAATACACCACGGTTTGATGAAAACGAAGGTTAACGTTTTGCATGAGACTTCTTCCCTGCGTAACTCTTTGAGATGAGCCATTGGTTGATGACGGTAATAAAGGCCAGCATAGCCATCAGCACCACAGAAATAGCAGCGGCTAAGTTAGGCTCAAGGAAGAGATCACCCGAGACAAGACTGGCAATGCGAATCGTAATCACGTTGTAGTTGCCAGAAGTGAGTGCATAGACACTGGCATAGGCACCAATGGCATTGGCGATCAAAATAATGAAGGTGCCAAGCAGCGCTGGTGAAAGCACGGGTAAAGCGATTTTGCTCCAGTATTGCCACGTTTTAGCCCCTAATAATGAGGCCGCCGCTTGCCAGTCATCGCTCAATGCATCAAAAGCAGGGTAGAGCAATAAAACCGCCAGTGGGATTTGGAAATAGACATAAATGATCAGCAATCCCCATTGACCATAAAGGTCGAAATCCCCCAATAAGCCATGCTGTTTTAGCAGTAAAGTAATCGCTCCATTGGTGCCTAAAATAATGATAAAAGCGAATGCCAAAGGAACACCGGAAAAGTTACTGCTCATATTGGTAAAGGCGATCACCCCATCGCGAATTTTGCTATCGACACGGCGTAGGGATGCAACCAGTAAAGTTGCGATCATCAAGCCGAATAGGCTCGACCATACGGCTAGCCAAAGACTGTTGCCAAACGCTTGCAGCATAAAGGCAGAATCAAGCACCTCTGTGTAGTTCTCTAACGAAAACGCCTCTTCGTAAATAAAGCTATTGATGAAAACCCACGCCATTGGCGCGAGCTGAAACAGGTAGAAGAACAAAGCAAAGGGGACGAGCCACAGAACGGGTTTGAAGCCTTTCAATCGATTGAGTGCTGAATGTGACCTAGATTGATAGGCGGTACTTGATTGTGAAATGACAGTGGTACTCATAACGCCAGCAACTCCGGAGTGTAGGGTTTGTCGTGTTCGAGATTAAGCAGTTGGCAAATCAAGCCGCAAATCTCGGTTTGTTTCACTTCGATTGGTTTTTGAGCATCAGCGCTGTGATGCGAAAACTGGTTGCCGATGACAAACATCGGTACTTCGCGCTCTTCAGGTAAAATGCCACCATGGGATAAATCGTTGTTCATGCCATGATCACTGGTGACGATCACTTGGTAATCGGCAGCTAACCAGCCATCGATGTAGTGAGACAAAATGATGTCTGCGTGACGAGCACTGTTGCGATACTGACGCGAATCCACGCCATATTTGTGGCCTAAATCATCGATGTTCATTGGGTGAACCAACAAAAAATCCGGCTGGTGGGTGAGACGTAAATGCTCGGCATCCAAAAAGAGTGCTTCATCAGGGTAATGATCCCAATGATAGAAGCAGCCATGTTGAATATTGAGTGCTTTGTTGTTGGTAAAACGGTCGCGTACGGCTTGGTAAGGCGCTTGGTTATAAAGTTCACTGACCCAATGGTAGGCGGCTGCCGCGGTGACTTTACCTTGCGCGGTAGCAAGACTAAAAATCGATTGCTGATGCGATAAACGGACAATGTCATTGTTGACGATACCGCTGTCGACCGGGCGCACGCCCGTCAGAATGCACTCGTATAAAGGTCGTGACATCGACGGTAATTCACACTGGATGGAATAAAGTGTCGCACGTTGCTGTTCTAGTAGACCATTGAGGTAGCCCATGCAATCACGGGCTACCGGGTAGTTGAGGCCATCTAGAACAATAAGGATAACCTTGTTGCTCATTACAGTTTCTCTATGAGTTCTAAAATAGAAGTTTTAGACATTGATTGCGGACTATTGTTGGTGGATCAGCACGCTTTCTTGCCATTGACGCGGCAGTTTGCGCGACGATTTTTCCCATGCAGAGAAATCACTAACCGGGTGAACATTGCCGTATTGGTCATTGGTCAGCAGCTTGTCTTGAATTGCTTTTGGCAGGGTAATGCTGGTACGAATAGGACGAGCGTAACCGTCAGCGAGGTTGATTTGGCCTTGATCGCTGAAAATATATTCGCGAGTAAGTTTGGCTGCGTTAGGGTTTTTAGCGTATTTATTGATGATGGTGGTATAGCCTGAAATGACCGAACCATCTTGTGGAATCGTAACGGTAAAGCGTTCACGATCAATTTTGTCGCGGTAATTTAGCGCGTTGAAATCCCACATAATGGCCACTTCAACTTCGCCTTTTTCAAGCGTAGCCATGTTTGGATCGGTAAAGGACAAACGGCCCTGTTTGGCGAGCTCGGCAAAGAATTTGATCGCGGGCTTCAAGTTGGATTCGTCGCCACCATTGGCAAAGGCTGCGGCGAGAATGGCATTATTGGCTTGAGCAGCAACACCGACATCACCGACGGTTACCTTGTAATCACCCGTTAATAGGTCGCTCCAGTTTTTCGGTGGGTTATCGACCAATGTATTGTTGGCAATAAATGAAATTGTCCCGGTATACGCCAGTGCCCAGTGGCCATCTTTGTCTTTAGCCCAGTCAGGGATATCATTCCATGTGGTTGGTTTGTAAGGTTGAGTGACCCCTTTTTTGACCGCAACGCGAGCAAAGGCAAAGCCGATGTCACCGATATCTGCCGTGGCATTTTTCTTCTCTGCTTCAAACTTGGCGATTTCCTGCGCTGAACTCATATCAGTATCTTGGTGTTTTAAACCGTAGTTCGCATTGATATCTGCCCATGTTCCTTGCCAGTTTGCCCAACTATCAGGCATACCGACGCTGTAAACCGCCCCTTCTTTTTGCGCCGCTTTAACCAGTGTTTCTAAATTGGCATCATCCGTTGATGTCGCGAGAGCCGGTACAGAAAGTGTCGCCGCTGCCAGAGTGGCAGATACAAAAGTGGAACGACTTAACAAAGTTTTCATAGTCTCTATCCTCTTGGACTAGGTCAGTAAGTTCGTTTTGTATGCTATGGGCGTAATGTGACGGTTTGGCGCAACTTATTTGACAGTTTTGATGCTTTTCGATGGCAGTTATATTTCACTTTGAGCGAGGTTAGTGATGACAACTCTGTTTTCAATCAGCCTGTTAGCTGTCATATTTTTGTGATAAACCCACTTTATGTTGTGTAGCCATCATTGATGGAGAAGATCAGCAAGGTAATGCATTCACAAACACAACTAGGCAAAATTAAAACCAGCTTGAGTGACCAAATACATTCAGGATTGATGGTGAAAGGGCAAAAGTTGCCATCTGAAAGGGCATTGAGCGGTTTGTATTCAACCACTCGCATTACAATCAAAGATGCGCTGGTGGCTTTGGAAACGGAAGGGCTGATTTATCGCGAAGAGCGACGAGGTTGGTACGTCTCTCCGCCGAGAATTTGTTATAACCCACTTTCGCGCACGCACTTTCATCAGATGATCCGTGATCAACAACGAATCGCGGCAACCAAGGTGATCAATGCCCGCAAAGAAAGCGCGCAAGGGGAGTATGCTCAGGCACTCAAGCTACCAGATATGACGTCAGTGTATGTGATTGAGCGGTTGCGATATATTGATGGAAGGGCGGTATTGTTTGTTGAAAATGTACTGAAAAGTACATTGTTTGCAGACATATTAGATGAAAATCTAGCAACGTCGCTGACGCAGCTTTATCGCAATAAATATGGTTATGAAACCAAACGATCCCATTTTGATGTCATATCAACCTCGGCGCCACGCCATGTTGCCAAAGCGCTCAATCTTGCTGAAGGGCAATCGGTGCTGAAGATATGTCGTATTAACTACAAACAAGATGGTCAGTTAATGGATGGTGAATTTGAATATTGGCGACCTGATGCGGTATTAATTCAAATTGATAGTGAAGCGATGAGTTAATGCTAAACCAGTGATAACAAGTCATTGATATCGGCTAACGTAGGCTCTATAGCCATGAGTTTTTTATTTTTAACGCCTTTAACCTAAAGACATCGTCAGCAAACTTGCTTACACTTAGGGGCTAACTAAAAGATAGGTGAAAACATGAAAATTTGTGCTGTTGAGCTACGTAGCAACGAAGCGATTATCTGCTTGTTGAGTAAAAGTAATAGCATGATGGATATCCCTGATTGTCGAACTCAAAAGTTCATCATCAAGGATTCTTTGGATAACAAAGAGATGCGTGACTTCCAATTCGCATTCAAAAAACTGCTTGATGATTACCAAGTAGACCGTGTGGTTATCCGTACTCGCGAAACTCGCGGTAAATTTGCCGGTAGCGCAATCGGCTTTAAGCTAGAGTCTGCGATCCAGCTTATCGACGGCCTTGACGTTCAGTTCATGAGCTCAGTTGATATCAAGCAAGCGCTTAAGCGCACTGCGCCAATGGTAGATTTCCGTGATACGGGCCTACGTCAGTTTCAAGAAGCGGCGTTTATTACTGCTTACGCACACTTGAGCTAATCGTTCCGATTTAGTACAACCTTTGCGTTAAAAAAGAAAACGAAGCCATTCGATCAAATCGAGGCTTCGTTTTTTATTATGCTTTCAACCGTGAGAGTTATTTATTTTTATCGAGGTTAAAAGCTAGCCAAGCTTATTAGGCGCGATTAAGCGCTTCCAGGTAAGGTTGAGCAAGATAATGGCTGGTAAGCCAAAGCAAACCAACCCCATTGCCCCAGATTGTGCTTCATCTTCGGCAAATGAAGCCCAAGACCAACCGATACAAATCCATAAAATACCAAAGGCAGCGGCAAGGGCGAGATTACTCACCCATGTTAAACGATAGCGTTTGTTTATATGAAGATAGCCCCACAACGCCCCAGTGGTGAGCATTCCCATCAAGTACCACATTAAGCCGATCATGTTACTTCTCCTTATCCGACAGCCAGAATTTATCGACCGCTTTGTCCACTTCCATATTGCCGTAGCCAAACAGAATATCCGCCTCGGTCATCAGCTTATGCACAAAGCCAGTGGTCACCGTGTTAGAAGCATCAATTAGGCGATGGTGCCAGAAATCAGGTTTGTTCCATGGGCAGGCCTTGATACAGATTACGCAGCCAATGCCATTGTCACCCCAGTATTTAAAACACTTCTTCGCGTCGTTATAGAATTTTTTGACCCCTTTTTGTCCGTGCCATGAAATCTCAATGCGCTCACTGCCTGGATAAGTCGGAGCCATTGAAGGCTTATCATCCATGCTTATCGCGCCTGACGGACACTGCTCTGCACAACGCTTACAGTTTTCACAAAACTCCATAATACCGAATGAGCGTGGCTTGTCGTATTCAACAAAGTCGAAGTCGGTGTAGATCTTGGCTGTACGGACACGGCTACCAAAGTTCGGAACGATTAAAGTGCCGTTGCGTGCGCCTTCACCAAGCCCTGCCGCCACACTATAAGCCACGTTGTTGCCTAAATCGTTACCAGAAGCGACGGCTTGATAGCCAAGGCGACGAATAAAGTCCGCCAACTGGCCAGCAACCAATGACATTTCGGTGTATTCATTGTTAACCGATGCAGCTGAAACCGCAGAAGGTGCAGTACGGATCGCTTCATAATCCATCTCAAACGCCAGCACAATCACGGTTTTCGGTTTGAAAGGGAAGTCGTCTTCCCAGGTGTAGGTAGTGCTTGTGATTGGGTCATAAATAGGTGAGTAATTCCAGCGTTCATCGTTGTGGGTAATCCCTACGCGATCTGCGCCAAACATGCACGCGGCACGTTTGATATGTTGGCTGGCATCAGCTGGAGATTCAAACTGCCATTGCTCGGTAGCGAGATTTAGCTGTTCCCAAGTATGTTCACCTGTCTTTGGTGCACCAAATTTACTTAATGGAGCCAGATAGCGATCTAATGGGCCAACGGCTGCGTGGCATAGTGCCCAGTCAATTTGGCGGTAGCCTGGAGTGTTGTTATCCCATGCGGCCGGGTTTGGTTGAGCGTGCGCTTTGAGCGACTGCATGATGTTGGTAAAAGTGAAGTCAGGGATACCGAGTTCTTCAGCAAAGGCAAGGTTGCGCTCTGGAAACTGCTGTTGCAACTCTTGTGAGATTGCATAGCTGAATACTGAGTTTCGCTGATCGAAAGGAGTCAGAACAGTGTCATCAATTTCAACCGGGAAACTGTCGTGTGGTACGCCTTTAACACGATAATTGATAAATGCGGCAGCACCACCTGTGGCCGCAAGAGCGGTCGCCGCTGCACCCATTTTGAATAGGTTGCGGCGATTGGGGTTTTCCAACGTAGAAGTCTCTTTCTCAGCCGCTGGATTAGGTTGTTTTTCCATGATCGTTCCAAGTCGATAATACTGGAAACGATAATAGACATCCTTGCTAAGGGTATGCAGATCGGTGCTGCTATAACCCTATCCAGAAATCAAATAGATCATGTTTTTGTTCAACATATTGCGTCAGCATATCGAGAAATACACGGACCCTTTTCGGCATGTGATGACGTGAGTGATACATCACGTAATAAGGTTGTTCAAAAGAATATTTGCCATCAAATAGACAGATTAATTTACCTTCCCGTACTAACGTGTTGGTCAAACTCTGTGGTGTATAGCAGATGCCATGGCCTTTGGCTGCCAGTTGCATCGTGGAACGAATGGATTCAGAGATAAAGGTGCCATCCACTTGGACACAATGCACATCATTACCTTCGTTATAGTGCCAGCAAGAAGGATCAACTAGGCGCGAATCAAAGCGCAAGCAGTTATGGTGAACAAGATCGAGTGGGTGATTGGGGATTCCATGAGCGGCTAAATAGTCTGGAGAGGCATAAAAACGACGGCTGAAAGTATACAAACGACGCGCGACCATTCCACTGTTTTTCGGTGGTTGAATATAGAAAAACAGATCGGCGTCATTGGTTTGTTCAATTTGGGTTGGTGAGAGCGTTTTGATATGAATGCGAATTTTTGGGAAGGTGCGCATAAAGTCATCAAAGAACTCTTTCGACAATACTTCACAAAAAAAGCCCGGCATACATAAGTGAATTTCGCCGCTTGGCTCAGATTGAAAATCAGTCAGATTGTCTTGAGCGTGGCGGAACTCCTCCACAATCGCTTTACTGTGCTTATAGAACTGGTGGCCTTGTTGTGTGAGAAAAATCTGGCGGCTGGTACGCTCGAATAGTCGTGACTGTAGCGTATCCTCTATCTGTTTTATTTTTCGGCTAACGGTTGATTGGGGCAGGTCTAAATTGTTTGCGGCTTCGGTGAAGCTGAGCTGATCAGCCACTTCAACAAATAATGCCAGATCATCGATTTTCATAATCTCTCCTAGTGCTCGGAGATTATCGTTAGCCCAACGGTAAAATCTATCTCGTGATCATCAAAGATTGAACTAGAGCATGCTATTTCTTTGACTTGTTATCGGCTTGTTGAGAGAGAGGTTTAGTTATTGATCACTATAGCAATATTGCTATACGGGTAACCATTCTTAGGCATAAGAGCGGCGAAAGAAAGGTGGCACAATGGAATTACGTCTCTCTTTTTAGTTGTCGAAATGAAAACAAGGAAGCCATCTTCGGTCAAATATCTTACATTATGGCAGCGCTGTGTAACGCCGCTGATCAAGCCTTTTGCTATCCTTTTATTGCTGGTTGCATGGTGGGTTGGGTATAGCCAGCAAGTGGGAATAAACCATGTGCTTGCGCGCTATTTAAACGTAGTCACAGTGACCAAGATCGATGGTCAGGAACACCAATTTACCTATTCAGGAGTAACGGGAAGCGTCACGACTTATGCTGCGTCGGCGAATGGTTATGGCGGTCCTTTGGTGATGGCTTTTGAGATTGATAACAATCAGCGCATTCGTAATGCCATCTTGGTAGATCACATTGATACCGCAGGTTATGTGGTCAATGTACTGAATCAGCGCTTTCTCGATCGCATCAATGGCAAAACTATTAGTGACACGCTGCGCAATGGTTTCGATATTGATGGTGTGAGTGGGGCTACTTTGACTGTTGAGGGCATGACCGAAGCGGTTCGTAAAGCAGCACACGAAGCGGCACTTCAGCGTGGGTTGTCACCGAAAGTTGAAGCTACGCCGTGGCGTTTTCAGTGGACGGATGCGCTGCTCACTTTATTGGTATTGATGGTGTTGTTTGAACGCCAAATGCCTGCCACATTACGTAAGTATCATATTATGTTTGTTGGAGCTTTATCGGTGGTGGTGATTGGTTTTTGGGCCAACATGGCACTGTCGATCGCTTCACTATCGAGTTTAATCTTGGGCTATTGGCCCGATCCACGACAAAACCCTTCGCTGTATATTTTATTGCTGAGTGTGTTGGTTGGCATTGTATGGTTAGGGAAAAACCTTTACTGCAGTCAGTTATGCCCATTCCATCATATTCAGCGCTGGTTACATAAGTTAGGCAAAAACAATATTGCGCTATCATGTTGGATTAATAATCACGCGATTACGGTGGTAAACGTGTTGTTGTGGTCAGCATTGATGCTTATTTTTATTACGCGCAATCCAGCAGTAGCATCGTATGAGCCGTTCTCCATGCTATTTTCACTCGATGGTGTTGGTGTGCAGTGGTACCTCTTACCGTTGGCTCTGTTTGGTAGTTTTTTCATTAAAGATTATTGGTGCCGCTTATTTTGTCCCTTGGGGCGAGGTCTAAACCTGCTGGTTGAGAAGCGTCAGCAAACACGTCAATGGTTGCGCAGTCGCGCTAAGCGAAAAGTGATTCAAGTTCAGTCGGCGAAGTCACAAGCTACACTTCAGCAGTCTAATATCGAGAGGGATAAGTGATGTCACAGCAGTCCATTCGAGACAAAGTCGAGCAGAAGAAACAACATTCACGTCGCTTCGATCGCACGCCGAAAACTCCGACTACGAAAGCCATGAGCATTATCGCTAATGCGGGGTATGGGTTAACGTTGCTAGTGATCGTATTGTTCATGTTGAGTGATGTTGTCTTTACGCTCTAGCGATCCACAATGCCACTGTGAAAAATGAGGCTCGCGTGCCTCATTTTTGATCGGGTCAGCCTTAAAATAAGGTAATCAGGCAAGTCAGAGGCTGCCACAGTGGCAAGCTAGATGACTGACAATCAACAAATAATGGCCGATTCGTCGGACTTTTCTATACTCCTACTAGCTATACTCCAACTAATAGCAACTTACCTTTGTTGGAGGTCGCGATTTACCTGCCGTGAGTCGTGTTAATGAAAAGGATTATTATGTTGAGGTCACAATTGGGTGAGGGACTAGGGATGAAAACGACATTGGTGCTGTTGTTAGTGTCGTTACCTCTTTCAGTCACGCAGGCTGAAGAGCGTCGCTTTTCAGCGCATAGAGATAATTACATTTTGCCATTTTATCACGAGAGCAAGGTCAACCAGCGTCGCTATGAACCGCTCAATCCTAATGGGCATGCTGCGAAAGATACCTTCGTTCAATTTCAACTGAGTGTGAAATACAAACTACTGACGTGGGATGATCACGGTGTTTTTATCGGCTATACGCAGCGCTCAAACTGGGAAGCGTATGACGATTCGGCCTATTTTCGTGATGATCAGTACAACCCAGAGCTGTTTTACCGACTAAATCATGATGCTTGGCAACTGTCGTTTGGCTTTGAACATCAGTCAAATGGCGCGGGTGGTGATTATGAAGTGAGTTGGAATCGCGCTTATGTCGATGCGAAATGGCGGTTTGAACAGGGATTCTTGCGTATAAAGCCCTGGGTTGATATTGGTAATAACGACTATAACCCAGACATCGTTGATTTTTTGGGCTATGGCGAAATGGAGTTAGGTTGGCAACCGTTAGATTCCCATGAAGTTAAACTGACCGTTGCCAATCTATTGACCAAAGATTGGCAGAAAGGGGCTTACCGCGTGTCGTGGAGTTTTCCGCTCTATCAGGGCTTAAATGGTTATTTAAAGGCTGAAACGGGCTATGGTCTTACCATCTCCAATTACAATTTTGATGAGAGTGCATTAGGGGCGGGATTTGCTTTTAATTTCTAACAATACTCTCCTTTTCTGATATGAAATTATCTGAGATAAAAATAGGAGCCCAAATGGACTCCTATTTTTATTTTCAACGTACAGTCTTAAATCCGTGATCCATCTAGCTATCCATCTTGGGTTTGGGTTTAAACAGCGCCAGTAAGGGGATCAAACAGATATAGGAAAACAGTAAGAAGCCAAAGGTATAAACAAACGCCATTAAGGTCGATTGTTGGTGCAGTAAGTTTTGAATCTGCGCCAAAAACGATGGGTCGGTAATCGTTGTCCCTTGAGCGTGGGCGGCTTGCTGTAGAGCTGGATTCATTGGTGATAATGAACCACCGAGCTCATTCCATTCTTTTTGCTGAATGCGAGAGAAGTAAGTATTTACTATCGAGATGCCAAATGAACCGCCGATCGTACGGCATAGGTTAAAGATCACCGCACCGCCTATCGTATCTTTGGGAGCCAAAGTGGCGTAAGCCAGTTGGCTTAATGGCGCAAAGACTAACCCCATGCCAGCACCTTGGATGATACTTGGCAGCAAGATCCAGTAGATGTTGATCTCGAGCGAGTATAACGTCATCAAATAGGTGCCTATCGCATTGAGTGATAAGCCGATGACAATCAATAAACGCGCGTCAATTCTGTCCATGTAACGGGCCAGAGCCAGCAATACAATGGCGGAGGTTAAACCGCGGGGCGCCATCATGAAGCCCGTGGTTTCAACGGGATAGTTGAGCAGTTGCTCCAGCATCATCGGTTGCAGCTGAGTAATACCAAACATGCCCATCGAAAATCCAGCCATCACGATGCACGACATGGCCAAGTTACGGTCACGCAATAGCCATACCGGCGCGATATCCCCTTTGGTGATTAGCGAGCGGCTAACAAAGAATATGATAGCGAAGGCGCTAATAATGGCGGCAAGCAGAATCTCGTTAGATTGGAACCAAGACTCTTCATTACCTCGGTCTAGGACCATTTGCAGCAAACCGATACCAATGGTCATGGCAATGACGAGAGGCCAGTCAATTTTACTGTCGCCACGCCCATCCAGTTTTACGAAGAAATACAGCAGCGCGAGGCAAATGGCACCAATTGGCATATTGACGTAAAAAATCCAACGCCAATCCATATTTTCGGTAATGATGCCGCCCAGAGTTGGGCCAAGGATTGGGCCAAGTAAAACCCCAACACTGAACAGTGCCATCGCTTTACCACGTTGATTTTTTGGATAGATCTGCACCATGATCGATTGTGACAGCGGGATCACTGAGGCGCCAAAAGCGCCCTGCATAATACGGAAAGTAACCATTTCAGCGATACTATCGGCTTGGCCACATAACGCAGACGTAATGATAAAGCCACTGACTGAAATCAATAGTAAACGACGTATACCGAACTTCAACGCCAGAAAACTGGCCAGCGGAATAAAGATCGCTTCCGCCATCGAGTAAGAGGTCAGGACCCAAGTGACTTGATCTGAGGTTACGCCAAGTGCGCCCATCATATGCGGTAGGGCAACGTTGGCGATCGTCATGTCCAGCAGTACCATTATGGCAGACAGCATCACCGCCAAGGTTACTAGCTTACGAGTGCCTTCACTCATTACATTGGCTTCTTCATCCTCTGAAGAAGCCGTGTGGGCTAGTTCCGCCATACTATTGCTCTTGTTGGCTTGTTTGAGTGTGTACAGTATCGATGGTTACATCTGCACTCGCCCCTACGCGCAATGGAAAATCTGGATGCTCAGTTTCATTGGTTAGGTGAATCAAGATCGGGAAGCGCTGTGGAATTTTTACCCAGTTACCGGTGGCATTTTCTGGTGGTAGTAGTGAGAAGGCTGACCCGCTGGCTGGTGAAATAGCTTTTACAGTACCGTGGTATTTTGCGTCAGGGTAGAGATCGAGTTCAATCGTCGCTGGCATATCAGTCGTAATACGCTCTAGCTGAGTCTCTTTGAAATTAGCTTGAACCCAGAAAGTATTGTCTTCAATTAAAGGAACCAAAGCTTGGCCAGGCGAGACAACACTGCCTGCATGTGCGCTTAACTTGCCCAAATGACCACTTTTTGGAGCAAAGATATTGGTGTACGAAAGAGAAAGCGTTGCTTGGCTTAATGCGGCAGCGGCCTTTTTGACCTCAGGAGCGGCTGTGCCCTGTGCGCCTTGCGCCTTCACCAGTTGTGACATACTGGCACGAGCGGCAATCACATTCTCTTCTGCACTTGAAAGCTTGGCTTTAGCATCATCGAGTTGTTGCGCTGGAAGCAATTGTTTTTTGACTAGGTTATCGATGCGTCGGTAGGTTGACTGAGCATCGGCGAGTAGGGCAACAGTGCTTTTGACATTGGCACTCGCTGCAAGAATCGCATCATCAGTAGCGGCATTACTTTGAATCGCCATTTCGTAAGCGGCACGCGCTTCATCTAGCTTGGCTTGAAAGGGTGCAGGATCGATTTGGTAAAGCAAATCCCCTTGACTAACTTTTTGGTAATTTGAAACATTCACATTAAGCACTTTGCCGCTAACTTGAGGCGCAACGTAAATGATATTGGCGTGAACATAAGCATCATCGGTACTTGGATAGTTTTTCTGATGCTCGACATAAAAATAGGCCACGGCAGCAAGAAGCGCAGCACCAATGAGGGTGATAATAAGGTTGCGGATGAAATGGGACGGTGCAGTATTTTCACTCATTATTTTAAACCAACTAAGTTAGTTGCCCTGTTCAGGGCGTTTGAGAATCACGCAGAAGTGCGCAGTTACAATTACTTACACAAATACTAGACCTAGTTCTCAAACCTAACAACGACTTGAGGAAAAAAATTATCAATACACTGGTGTGTTTGCTTTACAGGTGTAAAGCAAACGAAGGGTATCACTTCGCTAATTATAGCGTGGGGTGATAGGACTGACGTGGCTTTAGTTTATAGAGTGTGTCCGGGGGCTATAGAGTTTGTCAGCCGAACTGATGGAAACCGCTCGATAATGTAAATGGTGAGAATTTGATCATGACATAATCATGATTTTTAAGGGTAAAAGAGTGTAAAGCGCCAATTTTGTTATTGCTAATTGTATTATTTATCGCTATTTTCGCGATAAATCTAAACTTCCTTCTGGCGAGACACAGTGGTGTTAAGTAAAAAACTAACCACAATCTGCTTACTGACAATGACTCTAATGGTAGCCATACTATTGAGCTTTTCTGTGCGCGCTGATGTTTCTCCTGTGCCGTTTTCCATTGCTAATCTTGATGTTCAAACGAGTGAATCTGGTTATCTTAGTGATGATCTGTTCGCGGTTTTCTTAGCGGATGAAACCGGATGTTGCGATCCCGGCGGGAGCTGTAGAGATAAGCAATGCTGCTCGCATGCCCCTACCTGCGGTAGTTGTCTGGTTGGGAATTTATTCTCTTCTTATGCCGCTCTTTATCGCTCACTTGTTGACGTTCCTCGGATAAATTTCTATTTAAGTGCTGATCTGCACTCTCTTTATCGTCCTCCGATAGCGTAATTCCAATCTCGTAGCATTTCGCTACTGCTTCTTTTTTGCACGAATTAACCGTGTGTATTTGCCATGCATGTAAATAAGCCGACTTATTTGCATCGCTTAGTGATTGGAATAATACAATGAATTTTACATTGATCGCTCAAGTGTTGTGCGCACAAGCACAGCCTTCATACGTTGCTTGCTTTGACGCTACTGCTGTTTTATTGGTTACAGGGGAACGTGATGATGCTTAAACGTTTACCTATGCTGTTGTTCATTTCTGTATGTTTAATTTGGGGAACGACTTGGCTTGCGATGGAAGTCGCAGTGAAAACCATTCCGCCAATATTCGCGACTGGGCTTCGTTTTGTAATTGCCGCACCATTATTGATCCTGTTAGCCAAATGGTTTAACCAGCCATTATTGTTCCCTAAAGAAAAAAGGGCCTGGATGCCGGTTGTGGCGATTTTTTATTTCGCGGTGCCGTTTACCTTGATGATTTTTGGCGAGCAGTATATCTCTTCAGGATTAGCATCAATTATCTTCGCCAATATGCCGATTGCCGTGATGATCACATCTGGTCTATTTCTTGGTCTCAGGCTGCGTAAAGTACAAATCATGGGGTTGTTGATTGCAGTGAGTAGCCTCATCTTAATTTTGATCAATGAGATGAGTTTAGGTGGCAGTGATTATTTGCTGGGCTTTTTGGCCTTAGGTGGTGCTGTGGCCGCTCATGCGGTGATGTATGTGTTGGTTGAGAAATACTGCAAAGGGATTGCCGTGCTGACTTACAATGCTTTACCGAGTTTTGTCGCATCCATCTGTCTCTTTGCGACGTCATTGGTTGTAGAACAACCGGATATTACGGCGTTTTCTTCAGACTCTTTGGCAGCTGTGCTCTATCTTGGCTTGTTTGCAAGTGTCGGCGGGATTGTCGCTTATTTCAAATTGGGGCAAGTTTCGACCCCTTTTACCGCGTCAATTTGTTTCCTCTTTTTCCCTTTGATTGCATTGAGTTTATCGACTTGGTTTGCGGGTAACGCCATTTCAATGTTCTCTATGGCGCTGATGTTGCCTCTACTCGGTGGTATTTTTGTCACCAAAGTTGAGCCATCATCGTGGAAAAGTGGAATGTGGTGCGGCATACATTGATTCGCACCACGCATTGATAGAGGGATAATTGAAATCGCAAGACGCTTAACACGTCTTGCGATTTTATTGTCATTGCCACGATCATTACGATAAGTGGGGGAAACTAGTTTTGTCTCAAGCCCATGCGGCACAGCTGACGAAAGTCTTTTGGACTCACATCGGTATGACGTTTGAAAAATTTGGTCATATTGGTGGCTTCGTTAAATCCCAGTTGCTCGGCGATATCTGCGATGGAATATTGACTAAAGGCCAGTTGACGTTTGGCTTCAATTAACACACGTTCGTCCAGCAGTTCCTTCGCACTTATTCCGGCATTATCCTTAGCCAATTTATCAAGTTGTTTGACGCTTTTCCCCATCGCAAGGGCAATCTCAGCCACGGAAGGGCGTTGACGAAAGTGCTCATCGATATAGTGTTTTAATCGGTAGAAATCACTCGCACCCAGCTGCACCTGTTTGGCATTAGCCTTATAGATAGGCACGATGGTTTTTAGCAATACGCTACGTAGTAAGCTGCGGATGATTTCTGCGCGAAATTCAGAATCAGAATAAAACTCCTGCACCATGACTCGAAACAAAGCGTCAATATCATCGGTGATATTGTGGATGCAATTGACCTGTACTAAAGCTGCAATGATCGAATCAAAATAAGGGTCATGGCCGCTTTCAGCTAAAAAGGTACAATTAAACGGCATCACAAAGCCATCGACTGTACGATTTTTGGCAAAGGCATGGATCTGGTTTTTGCCTAATGTCAGTAATGTGCCTGCTCGTACTTGATGAAATTGATGGTCGATATAGTGCTGACCTTCGCCTTCGGTAATGTAGATTAGAGCACTAAAATTGAGTCGATGATGACGTGATACCTCTTCAATGCCGCGTTCAGCATAAAGCTGTGAGATACGAAAAAGATAAGGGTTGGTTAAATCAGACTCGGAGCGCATGCGCTCAAGTGGAATACATTTACTGTTCATAGTTAGCGAAAAAGGAGCTTACACAAGGTGAAGCTCCAATCTTATTATTACGTTTATTTTGTTTATCGCATGGCTAGCCAATCAATATGGCTAATAGCTTTCTTGCGCCATATCTTCGGCCATCTGCTGATAATCGATTTTGGCCTTACTCTCTACTACTACAGGTGCTTTTTCTGCCTGCTTGGTCACAGTATGCAGTAATTGCTGAGTCGTTTGCTCATTACTCAAACTGATGAAGCTAGTCGAAAGTTGCAAAATAATCACCACTGAAGCCAAACAGTAAAATGCCATAGAGATATGTTGTCTCATTGTTATTCCTTCTCTTGTTTAGCGGTTTCGTTTTTAGCCCCAACTCTTTGCTTTCTTGGCGCGGTTTGACGAGCTTTCTTACCTTTTTGGTTACGTACTTGCTTGAACCAGTTTTTGTTAAAGACCAAGAAATCAGTCATGGCGTTGATCGGGCAAAGACTTTGGCACCAAGGGCGACGAACGACCAAAGACGTTAAAATGATCATCACCGTCAATACAAATAGATACATGCCACCAATCATGCCAAAGGCAATACCAAATGGTTCGTAAACGAAAGCCGCTGGACTGCGGAAATATGCCCCGAGACATAACGTGATCAGCAGCAATGCACGTGGAAACCAAATAAAGAACTGGTGACGTACTGGTGATGACTTCGCATTCCCCACTTTGGCTAGGCATTGTTGTACGGCGCCAAATGGACATAGGCTTTGGCAGTAGACATTACGGTTGTAGTAGAAGATGTAGATAATGCTAAGTGCCAACAAAATAAACGGCGTGTAGTTGGCGACCCCAGAGATCCACGAACCATAAATCAAGCCACCCATGGTTGAAGCCGAGTAAAGTGATGCGGAGTGAAAGCCAAACAGTAGAGTGGATGCAGCTAATAAGGCAACATTCATTTTTACCTTATGCTCTGAGCGTGTACGGTTTACCCACACGGCAATCGCAAAGAAGATCAGAGCCGCGGCATCTAACCACTTAAAATAGCTCCATGGCGAAGCTTGTTCAGATAAGCGGTAACCAAACATGGCTTGGCGGACGGGATCGGCTGCTTGATCGAGTGCTTGTGTATAAGCATCAGACGTCAAGGTTGCACCGGTAATCGCATCAACATTAAGCGAGGTTTTGATGTTTTTTCCCAATAGCGCTTCGGGTAGTTTTTCTTCCACCACTTTATCAAAGTAGGACGAGGTTTCCTTTGATGAGATCAGGGAGATGGTTTCAACGGCACCTGAAGCGGTAAATACGGTACCAATCGTCAGTTCGCCACCATAACCGATGCCAGAGCCAAAGCTGATCCATTTGGCATTATCTTCACCTTCTTCGCCAACTAGCTTGTATAGATTCGGCGAGATTTCAATCCGTTGATCTTGCGATGAAGTAATGTGTTCAAAAAATTGCGTTTGAGAGTTATTCGGACGTAAACCGCCTAAATACCAAGCAACAATCAGCAGTAAGATCGATAAGACGCTGAGGATCTTCTCGATGTTTTTATTTCGATTTGGAGTTTTTGGTTTTTTTATTGCCATACAGAAATAGACAAGCCACAAAATTTGACTCTGTGGCTTGCTCCTTAACATTGTACTAAATCATGATGGGTGAGATCAGTGTGCGGTTTTCGGTTTTAGAGCAATCAACACACGCAATAGAATTGCGCCGCCAATGATAAGCCCAGTACCTGCAAAGCCAAGGAAGTACCAGCCTGCGAAACCTTCGTTTTCACCCAGTAGAGTGAATGCTCCCGCGACAGTCAGGACGATAGAAGCCCACCAACCGCCAACGAGTGCCCATTTCCACCAGTTCATACCGAGCTTAAATTGCTTCGCCCATTGATTTGCACCAGCAAACACTAAGACTTGTAGTGCACCAAACGCCATCCAAAATAGTGGATCAAGTACCGTTGATTGTGGAAACATTAGAAGCCCTCCCAGCTGCCGTCGTATTCCCAAGTTTTCTCAACCTTGAGGTAGTTCTCGCTGCGCATCCATTCTGGTGGTTGGTGGTAACCAGCAAAGCGGCCGCCATTCCAATCACCGTGGTACGCTTCGGCCTCTGGGTAGTAGAAGAAGTTGTGTTGCATCGCCAATAGTGTTTTACGTGTAATACCGGTTGGATCGCGCGGGTCAGTTTCCTTCACCAAGGCGTGAATCCAGTTGTTCTTACGAGTGTAAGGACACACAGCAATACATACGCGACAACCCATTGCGGTTTCGGTTGGGCCTTGACGCCACATTGTCCAGCAACTGTCTTGGTTGAAGTCAAACTTGCGGTAGCCACGGACAATGGCATCCGGTTTATCGGCCTTACTGATTGAACCGCTTGGGCAAGAGTCAGCACAGATCTTACACTCTTCACAGAAGTGCTTAACCTTCGTATCGATTGGCTTATCGGCCTCAAGATCCAGTTCAGTGATGACCGCCGCAAGACGGATGTTTGGCCCTAGCTCCGGCGTTAATAGAATACCGTTACGTGCCGCTTCACCCATACCTGCTTGGATAGCCAGTGGTGGCACAACGATTTCATAGTCAGAACCTGGCCACTGTGGACGCGCCGCGTAACCCAGTTCACCAAGGAATGCCGCCATCAACCCCGAGGCATTCTTCGCACGGAAGTAACCGTCGTAAGAGGTTGAGTAACCGATCGCTGCGTACATAGGATCCCAGTTCATTGGGGTACCAAAGATGATCACGTTCTTCCAGTGTTTTGGTACTGATTCGTCCCAATCAGGCATACCACGCATGGTATTTTTGAACATGAAGTTAGGATCCATTTTGGTGATGCCAACAATGCTCATACCAAATTTGAATGCCATCTTTTTAATCAGTTCAGACGCGTGTTTTGGTGATTTAAACTCTTGCTTAGTGCGCTTAACCCACTGGAAATCCACTTCGTCAGGGTGACCATCAGGCTTCGGAGGGAAGTTACTCATGTTGCCGCGCATGTAAGCCGCAGAGTAGGCCCAACCAAGTGCAAAGCGTGAGCGGTGTTGTTCAAAGTTCTGCGTGTGTTCAGCTTTCTCTTCAAACGATTGACGCATGTCGGCCCAACGCTCTGGGTAGCGTGAGTAGTATTCACGTACTCTTTCATTTGGGATTTCACGCCAATCAGCAGTAGGAACCCAGCCGTTTTTCATCTCTGCACCCAACACGCGAGTGCGGTGGAATAAGAAATCGCTCCATTCAGGGCGTGTCAACTCACCCGCAACTTCCATCGTAGGTGCAACATCGACACGGAACGGTTCACGATCAAAGTACATATCGTGGCCTGATTCGGTACGACCCCAGCCGACGTTTGCATCAGGATCACGACCCAATACAAAGCCAGCGCCGGCCGCTGCACCAATTGTCGCTGTTGCGGCAGCTGCGCCACCTAGCTTCAAAAAGTCGCGGCGAGAGGTGTCTGCAACACCTGATTCAACTTGCTCTTTCACATTAACTCCAGACTTATAATTATATTTCGACCACATCAAGGCTCAGCGCTTTGTTAATAGTATTGAGCTGATCTCGATAGGTAATTTTGTAGTGTGCTGCCAGCTTATTAAGCTCAACCATCACCAATTGAGCATCGGCCCATTTTTCAGTGTGGAAGTAGCACAGGAAGAGGTGTTCTAAGCACCATTCGTCATGTGGTTCAAAGATCAGTAATTGACGAATATCTTGTTCAAGTTCGACATAAAGACGTAAGTCCGCTTTAACGCGAGCACGAATGCTGACCACGTCGTAGCTTTCCGGCTTCAATAGCAGATAGTGATCCAGCGCTTCGAGTGCTTCTTCTAAGCGACCATTTTGGTGTGCGGTGATCCCGGCCAAGCGCACCAGTTCAATCGAAGAAATATCGTTGTTTAGTGCGGTTGTGATCCACTGATCCGCTTTGTCATTTTGACCAAGGGCAAGGTATGAGCTAACGGCTGTGATGTAAGTAGAGACTAACGATTGATCACAAGCAAAAGCTTGCTCGGCATACTTGGCTGCCAGCTCAAATTTACTGTCTTGATAATGCAGGCCAGCCAAATTTTGGTAGCCGCCGACAAAGTTTTCATCAATTTCAATACTGCGTTGAAACTGCTCTGCGGCCAAATCACTGTTACCTTGGTAAAGATGATTAAAACCCAGGTGGCAATGAACCATTGGCTTGTTTTCATTTAGTGCGATGGACTCTTGCAACATCGCTTTTGCCATCTCGTAATCACCTAACTGTTGGTAAACAAGGCCACATCTGCTTTTGAATTCATGTTCAGGGAGTAGCGACTTGTAAAGGTTGGTGACGATCATGGCGAGCTGACACATTTGTGCTGCCATTAAAGTTTCAAACAGAAATTGCAGTTGGGCTTCGGTAATGGAAAGCGGTTCAAATAGCTCACTCATTACCAGAGTGAAACTTTCATGCTCTAACCAATCAAGTTGGTTTTTATCTTGCTCACGGCCTGCTTGGGCAAATTGGGCACTTAAAAACATCAAACGATCATTGAGCTTTGGCTCAACGTCTTGTTGTGATGGTAGTAAAGGGAGTTGGCTTTGTAGATATTGATAGAGTTCTAGCCATTTAGTGCTGATCATGCAAAACGTCCTACTTAAATTTCAGCGCTAATATTGAGTATTCTGTTAATGGGCAAAAGGTCGTTTTTAACCCTAAAGTGGTAGTTTTCTTCCCTTTGCTCGCAAACATGATTTTGATCAAGTCTGTCTGAGTAGTGAGTTCTGTCTGCATGGACACAAATATTTAATGTTGAATAGTAGTTAGCCTCCTCCTCAAATAGTTGAATCAAGTGCATTTGCAATGCTCTAGTGCAACTAGGTTCATTTGGTTGCTTGAGTATAAATGCAGATAATGTATGCTACTACCAATATCTTGTAATACATGATTGGAAAAATGAAAACAACACCAGTATCTAAAGCACTAACTGAAGAAATCGCTTATTTGATTGTCTCTGGCCATTATGGTTCTGATGAGCAAATACCAGGTGAGAACGAGATTGCACGCCATTTCGATAAATCAAGAACCTCTGTCCGCTCTGCTCTACAGAGTCTTGCGTCGAAGGGGATGATTATTATTCAAGCTAAAAAACGCTCGACTATTGCACCAGTAGAACAATGGAACTGGTTAGATAGTGATGTTCTTCGGTGGACCTCTCAAGTCAAAAGTAGTGACAAAGTTTTACGTCACCTAATCGCAACACGTCTAATTTTTGAGCCAAATATTGCCGGTTTAGCCGCACTGAACGCTACAGGTAAAGACTTAGCTGATATTGAAGCTGGCTATGAGATTATGCGTGATGCAAAAGCAGAGATGAATCGAGAAAAATTTAATCAAGGTGATATTCAGTTCCATAATGCAATTATCCATGCATCTCATAATCCATTTTTATTAGCATTAGGCAATATGCTAGCGGCCACTATGGAGCTCTCTTTTGCTAATACACTAGAAGATGATGTCAGTTTAAGCGGTCCAGCATTGCAAGAGCATTGGGAAGTACTTGATGCGATCCGTATGCGTGATGCTATTAGTGCCCGCAGTCGCATGCGAGATATGGTTTTGGCATCGATGCGAAAAGTGTTACCAGAAGACCCAGATTTTGTTTCTTTAATTCGTTAGAAGATTTTTGGTGCTGATCACACACCAAGGTTAAAAAAGCATCTATCATGCTTGTCATACAAGATAGGAATATATGTATGACAAAAAAATCACTTA
The DNA here is from genome assembly GCF_000222585.1 of Vibrio scophthalmi LMG 19158. Lineage (GTDB taxonomy): Bacteria > Pseudomonadota > Gammaproteobacteria > Enterobacterales > Vibrionaceae > Vibrio > Vibrio scophthalmi. Next base: position 52,545 of record NZ_AFWE01000223.1, read on the forward strand.
TACCAAGTTGGATTGCTGTTGATTGGGGAACGTCGAATTTTCGAGCGTTCCTGATGACTGAAGATGGACTAGTTATCGATAAAATCACGGCATCATGTGGATTGTTAGCTGTACCTGATGGCCTGTTTTCAGAGACATTTCGACAACTTACATCTCCTTGGGCAGGCAAGATTGAGTCACTACCAGTGTTGTTGGGAGGGATGGTCGGTTCTCAGCAAGGATGGTGTGATGTTCCCTATGCCTCGTTACCTGTTTCTATTCATGATTTAAGTGAGAACTTGGTGGACGTTGAGTTACCTTGGGGTCAAAAAGGATGGATAGTTCCAGGTGCGGCGGGCGACAATCAATTTGAATTTCATGATGTAATGCGTGGTGAAGAAATTCAATTAATGGGCTTAGCACATCAGTTAGGGCAAAACAATGTAATCGCAATTTTACCAGGCACGCATAGCAAGCATGCTCGGATAAAACAGCAGTCATTGATTAGTTTTCAAACGTATATGACTGGTGAGCTATTTTCAATTCTTAAACAGCATTCAATTTTAGGGCGGCAATTGCCTGAGCAGCATCATAGTAAAAATGCTTTTCTAAAGGGTGTTGATGCTGGGCGCAAAGGTTTATTGAGTGCGGTCATATTTTCTGCCCGTACCGAAAGATTATTTAATCACATATCCTCATCCAATATAGAGAGCTACCTATCTGGAATATTAATTGGTGCGGAATTATCAGCCATATCAACTGATGACTTGGTATATATCGTTGGTGATGAAAAGCTGTGCACTCTTTATCAAACGGCCTTGGTTCATATTGGTTTAAAAAGCAAAATCCTTTCGGGCGATGACTGTTTTTTATCTGGCCTAACGACTATCTATCAAAAAAATGAAGGAATGCGTAATGTTGCCTGAACAATTGATGAATGACGATGCTTTTACCTCGTTACCATTAGTAGCAATTCTTCGTGGTATTACACCGGAAGATATTATTCCTGTTGCTACAGCACTTATTGCGGAAAACTATAAGCTCATCGAAGTACCTTTAAATAGTCCTGATGCACTAACAAGTATCCGTTATTTAGTTGATGAATTTGGGCAAAAAGCAATTGTTGGGGCTGGAACTGTCACCAATATTGTTCAGTTAGAATCGGTTTTAACAACTGGTGCTCGCCTAGTGGTTACACCGAATATGAATCCGGACGTTATTCGTTTAGCTTCTCGAGAAGGTTGCGTAACGTTACCTGGTGTCATGACACCAACAGAGGCATTTACGGCACTAGAGTGCGGTGCGAGTGGCTTAAAATTTTTTCCTGCAGATTGTGTAGAGGCAAACTATTTGAAAGCACTAAGGGCTGTATTACCTGCAAATTTAGCTTGTTTACCTGTCGGTGGTATCAATGCGAATGCTAAGCAAATGAGTGAATTCAGACAAGCTGGAGCTAACGGCTTTGGTTTAGGTTCCGGCTTATACAAGCCGGGAATGAAAATAGAACAAATTATAAAAAATGCTCGTGAATATAGAGAAGCATGGTCTCAATCTAATAACTAAAAATACTAAAGGAAACGTGAAATGAAAAAAAATCTCACCTCAATTGTTATTTCTATGGCCATTTTTGGACTTTCCGGATGTGGTGATAAAGAAGATGATGTAAAAATAATGAAAGTGGGCATTGGTGTACCTGAATCCCACTTTGAATATAAAGCAATGAAATCATTTGAAGCTTTTGTTGAAGACAAAACCCAAGGAAAATTAGATGTTCAGATTTATGCTAGTAACCAGCTAGGAAACGACCAAGAGGTTTTGGAATCGATCAAGTTAAATACTGTTCAAATGAATTTGCCTGCGCCAGCAGTAATGGGGAATATTGTTAAGGAATTTAACATTTTAGAACTACCTTTTATTTTCCCTACTGAAGAAATTGCAAACCAAGTTGTTGATGGTGAATGGGGTAAGGATTTATTGGGCAAATTAGAAAATGCGGGTTATATCGGGTTAGGTTATGGTAATTTTGGCTTCCGTCATGTAACCAACAGTATTAAGCCGATTACACAATTGAGTGATTTTGATGGCTTGAAACTTAGAACAATGCAAAACCGATCCCACTTAGATGCCTTCCGAGCTCTAGGTTCAAACCCAACACCAATGCCTTTTTCTGAACTATTTTCTTCATTGCAGCTTGGTACTGTAGATGGACAAGAAAACCCGTTTACTAATATCTATTCACAACGTCTATTTGAAGTTCAACCTTATGCAACAGACACAGGGCATGTATACAGCTGGGTTGTCTTTGTTGTAGGTAAAAAATTCTATGAAGGTCTATCCCCTGAGCACCAACAGATTTTGCAACAAGGTGCCGACTTAGCGAAAGAAGAAATGCGTTCAGCGGTAAGAATTCAAGATCAGGAATCTCTTCAGAAAATGATTGATGCAGGGGTTGAGTACCATCAGTTAAGCGATACCGCGAAGAAAGAAATACGTCATGCGGTAGAGCCAGTGGTGAAACAGCATGGCGATCAGATTGATCCTGAATTTTTTGCTGAGCTTCAACAGCAGGTAAATAAACTGTCATAGTGTGAGGGTAGGGCGAATTCTCGTCCTACATCATTTATAGATAATATCGAGAATCGTTATGTCTAAATTATCAAAAGTCTTCTGTGAAGAGTTTGAAGAATATTTAAGTGTCGCTTTATTTTTAGCACTAATAGTACTTTGCCTTCTACAAATATTATTCCGTTTTGTATTTAATTTTTCTTTGTCTTGGACTGAAGAGTTAGCCCGTTATGTATTTATAGCGCTTGTATACGCAGCCTCTTCATTGGCAGTTATTAAGGGTGCACACGTTCGAGTTGAAATTATCGATAACTTTGTTTCGGGTAAGGCTAAGTATTACTTGGACCAAGTGATAGAGGCTTCTTGGTGTGCATTTATGATCTACATTGGCATTTATGGTGTTGAAATCACCGTAGAAGCGTTGCGTGTTTCACAAGTAACTCCTGCGCTTGGTTGGCAGATTGGCTGGATATACATGATTGTACCGGTGTTCTTCTTTTTAATTTCTTTGCGCTTAGTACAACGAATGTATCACCGTTTTCAAAATCGCGATGCGCTAATTGCTAGCTCAAATGATTCGGAGGTTCAGTAATGTTTTCGTTTGCTATTACCATGTTGATTTTCGTAGCGCTATTGTTCGTTGGTATGCCGATTGCGATTTGCATAGGCATGTCGACACTGGCCGCGTTGCTCATGAATGATATTTCGGGTGGTTTTATTGCTCAAATTTCATTCTCTGGCTTGGATTCATTTACTTATCTAGCGATTCCAATGTTTATCATGGCTGGTTTTGTCATGGAGACCGGCGGGCTTTCACGTCGTATTGTTGGCTTTGCATCAACTTTAGTTGGTCGTACAACTGGTGGCCTTGGTATCGTAACTGTTATCGCGTGTATGTTTTTTGCTGCGATCTCTGGCTCTTCACCAGCTACAGTAGCTGCGATTGGATCAATGATGGTGCCTTCTATGATAGAAAAAGGCTACAACCGTCACTTCGCCGGAGCTTTGACTGCGTCTGCTGGATCGTTAGGTATTTTAATACCTCCATCTATACCAATGATTATCTACGCGGTGACTGCGGAAATTTCAATTGGTGATATGTTCTTAGCTGGTTTTATTCCAGGGGGAATGGTTGGTCTAGGTTTGATTCTTACAGTGTACTTAATTGCGCGAAAACGTGGTTATGTAGGCATGGAAGAAAAATTTGATAGCAAGAAAGTTAAGTTAGCGTTCTGGGATGCAAAATGGGCGTTATTAACACCAGTCATTATTCTGGGTGGGATCTATTCCGGTGTATTTACGGCTACGGAAGCTGCCTGCATTACCGTTATCTACACTCTAATTGTCAGCTTGTTCATTCATAAAGAGATTACGCTAAAAGATATCCGCCCAATCGTTGTTAAATCGGCTCTTACGACAGGTTGCGTTATTATCATTCTTGGCTTTGCGACTGCATTTGCTCGTTACTTAACCATGAGTCAAATTCCTCAAATGATTGGTGAGGCGATACTTCAAGTTACTGATAACCCGACGATTATACTATTGATATTTGTTGCGCTGATTATGTTCACGGGTTTATTTATAGAGACTGCTGCGCAGATTTTGATCTATACACCGTTGTTCCTGCCAATCTTAGTTCAATTAGGTATTAGTCCTTACCACTTCGGTATTATTCTCATTGTCGGTACAGAGCTTGCGCTTATTACACCACCGGTTGGGGTAAACCTATTTGTGGCAAAAGGTATTACGGGCTCTTCAATGGTTCAGTTGTCTCGTGCTGTCGTCCCTTTCCTTATTAGTATGCTTTTGGTCCAAATTGCATTGGTATTCCTGCCAAGCGTTATCACCTTTTTACCTGATTTAGCCAAATAGAGTAGTTGCCATGAAAATTGTAAGTTATGAAACATTTATAGTTCCACCACGCTGGTGTTTTTTGAAATTAGAAACGGATACAGGTCTTGTGGGGTGGGGGGAACCAGTACTTGAAGGTCGTGCACATACGGTTCAAGCGGCAGTTGATGAATTAATGGACTATGTCATTGGCAAAGACCCTCGTGATATTGAGGATATTTGGAATGTGTTGTACCGCGCTACGTTTTACCGTGGTGGTCCAATCATGATGAGCGCTCTATCCGGTATTGATCAAGCGTTATGGGATATCAAAGGAAAAGATTTGAATGTTCCCGTTTATCAACTGCTTGGTGGTAAGTGTCGTGACTCTATTCGTACTTATTCTTGGATTGGTGGTGACCGTCCTGATGATGTCGCTCGTATGGCGAAAGAACGTATGGAGCTTGGATTTACAGCGATAAAAATGAATGGTACTGAAGAACTAAATTACATTGATGATTACAGTAAAGTTGATGCTGTTTTAGATCGTGTTCAAGCGGTGCGTGATGCGACACATAAAGATATGGGGATAGGAATAGATTTCCATGGTCGAGTTCACAAAGGCATGGCAAAAGTACTAATGCGTGAATTAGAACCTTTACGCCCAATGTTTGTAGAAGAGCCTTTGTTGCCAGAGCACTTGGATTCAATTCATGAAATCGCTCAATATGGTGCGATTCCTATTGCAACGGGTGAGCGTATGTTCACGCGTTGGGAGTTTAAAACTCTTCTACAACGTGGTGGTATTGATATTATCCAACCAGATCTTTCACATGCTGGAGGCATTACAGAAGTCAGAAAGATTGCCGCAATGGCAGAGGCGTTTGATGTTGCATTGGCGCCGCATTGTCCACTTGGGCCTGTTGCATTATCGTCATGTATTCAAGTCGATGCGGTAGCGCTCAATGCTGTCATTCAAGAGCAAAGTATTGGTATTCATTACAATCAAGGCTGCGATGTACTGGATTATTTAAAAAACAAAGACGTGTTTAGTTTTAAAGATGGGTATTGCGAACTTCCAACTGGCCCTGGCCTTGGTGTTGATATTGATGAGGAATTCTTGCGTGAGATGACTAAGATTGGCCATCGCTGGCGTAATCCGGTTTGGCGTCACAAAGATGGCTCATTTGCGGAGTGGTAACTATGGCTAACTGTGGAAACTGCGGTGATTGTGGCTCTCACTTTAGCACTAATCTACAGGGTGACGACGGTGCGCTTAAACGCGCACTGTATAAATCGATGGGTCATACGGATAGTGACCTTCGAAAACCTGTTATTGCTGTTGTAAATAGCTATACCAATGCTACGCCAGGTCATGTCAATTTGAATGACGTCGCGACCAGAACGATGGATGGAATACGTGAAGCGGGTGGCGTACCAATGATGTTTGGTACCATTGCACCTTGCGATGGCATCGCTGAAGGACATCTTGGCATGCGTTACATTCTAGCTGCTCGTGAAGTGATTACCGCATCAATTGAGATCATGGTTAGAGCTCATAGATTTGACGGTATGGTGTTGCTCGGTTCATGTGACAAAATTGTACCTGGCATGCTGATGGCTGCTGCACGCTTAGACATTCCAGCTATTTTGGTCAATGGCGGGCCCATGTATCCAGCGGAATATCAAGGCAAACACTGGGATGGTAATATTGTCACGGAAGCGATTGGCTGGAAACAGCGAGGGGAGATTTCAGAAGAAGAATTCCGTCAAATTGAAGATTTAGCGGAGCCAGGACCAGGATCTTGTACTATGTACGGGACGGCAAATACGATGTCATGTCTTGCTGAGTCATTAGGCATGAGTTTACCGCAAACCTCAACGATACCAGCTATCGATCCAGCAAGATTTGAGGTCGGTTTTGCTGCGGGTAAGCGTATTGTCCAATTAGTTCATGATGGTATTACTGCTCGTCAAATTTTGACTAGGCAATCCATTCACAACGCCATGTGTGCATTGTTAGCAACAGGTGGTTCTACCAATGCTATTTTGCATCTTCAGGCTATTCATTATGAAGCTGGTCTTGGTGATTTATCCTTGAGTGAATTTGATCAACTTAGTCGGAGAATCCCTCTTTTAGCTGCGATCTATCCGGCATCAGAGCACGATATGATCGATTTTCATCAATCAGGAGGGATTGCAGCAGTAGAAAAGCAGCTCACATGTGAGCTAAAACTTGATGCATTAACAGTAGCTGGGACAAAAGAGCAAGTTCTTGAACGAGTCTCGTTGATTGATGATAACCCTGTGATCAGCAGTCTTTCTTCTCCGATCAAACCCGACGCGGGGGTTGCAGTTCTAAATGGTAATATTTCACCTTTGGGTGCGGTAATTAAACCAGCGGCAGTACCTGATCATATGTATCAGTTTCAAGGGCCAGCAATCGTATTTGATTCTGAGCAAGAAGCAATTGACCGTATCCAAAATGGTGGTATCCCGAAGGGTAGTGTGTTGGTTTTACGCTATGAGGGCCCTAAAGGTGGCCCAGGCATGCCAGAAATGTATAAACCGATGAAATTTCTTGAAGGGATGGCTCTATCAAATGACTGTGCTCTGATTACCGATGGTCGTTTTTCTGGTTCAAATAGAGGTCTATTTGTTGGGCATATATCACCGGAAGCGGCTGATGGCGGAGTGATCGCACTAATACAAGACGGTGACCAAATAGAGATAGATATTGCTAATCGTACATTGATGCTGTCTGTCAGTGACGTTGAACTTACTGCTCGTTATGCAAATTGGAAACCGTTGTTAAAAGAAGTACCAGCAGGTTTTCTTAATCTTTATCGTGAACGTGCGGCATCAGCAGCAGAAGGAGCTGTGTTACGATGAATAAATTATATTTACCTGACGAATTAGTGGGTGTTAATCCGATTGCTGCTATGCCTTTTACTTCTGAAGGTAAGGTGGACATAGTGTCTTTCATTAGCATGATAGAACATTTGAAAAATACGGGATGTAATGGAATTACCTTATTTGGTATCGCAAGCGAATTCTATAAGTTGACGGAGAAAGAGAAGGAACAACTTGCAACAATTTTCGTCCAAATTTTGTCAAGTAGCGAGGTTTATAGTTGTATATCAGTGACCGATCATGCTACTGAAATTGCAGTCGAAAGGGCTAAGTTCTATCAACAACTAGGCAGTAATTGCTTGATGTTACTACCACCATTTTTTCTTAAACCCACGACAGAACAAATTGTTTACCACATTTGTTCTGTGTTAGAGGTGGTGAGCATTCCTGTATTGGTTCAATATGCTCCAGGTGAGACAGGTCTGGATATACCCCCTGAAGCGATGGCTGACATAAGTCGACGTTATCCTCACGCGGTGTTTAAAATTGAATGTAATCCTCCAGTAGAATATTGCCGAGAGCTACTACAATACAAACCAGATACTGTAATTTTAAATGGTTATGCTGGCCTGTATATGTTGGACATGTTGGATATTGGCGGTAAAGGAGTGATGCCGGGTTGTTCCTTTACTGAAATATATGTTGCTATATATGATTTGTATCAGCAAGGTGAAACTGAAAAAGCAAAAAAAGTCCATGCTGACTTATTGAGATATATCCAGCGTTGGATGAGTCATTGTGAGTATATTATTAAAGTTGAAAAACAGATATTAGCTCGGCGCGGCATAATAAGCAGTGGTTATTGTCGCCTCCCAAGTTATGATGTTGGTCAGAATGATGCTGATATTGAAGGTTTTTTGGTTTTATTCAGCCAGTATTTAAAATAGTGTTCATAAAAAGCCAGGCTAACGACCTGGCTTTTTATATTTTAACTAATATTTTTTAGAGTTTTAATGTTTTAGTATAAATTTACAAAGCTAATGTTCTTTAATAATTTTGTTAATGTGTTTTCGATTCTTTAGTGCTTAAAAGTGAATTAATTTTAATTGTTAATCTACAAAATGCGATTGGTAGAATTTCGGTGTGACCGCAAGCTTTCTTTTAAATTGGCGCTGAAAGTGTGCTTGATCGGAAAATCCGAGCTGCAAAGCTACATCAGAGATAGGTTGGCCAGATTTAAGCATCTGTTTCGCACGCTTAATTTTCTCATCCATCAAATAAGCGTGGGGAGGAAGACCAAACTGGTTTTTAAATGCCCGTACTAATTGATAGCGGCTAATTCCGACAGTATCGGCTAATGACTGCAAATGATGATTGTGACTGACTTGGTCAAGTAACTTGTCGCGCACATGAGCAAGACAAGGTTGAGCCTGCGAGGAATGGTGAGCACTTTGAGTGGAGCAGTTTATCTGTTCGCCTTGTTCAATAAAGCACTCGGCGACAAATTCAAACAACAAAACTTCAGCTTGCAGACGGCTTGCGTTTTGCGCGAGAGCATCAAATAGCAAGTTAAACCGCCGCTGTAATGATTCACTTCGTTCTAAATCGCGAGCAAAGCGTGTATAGCTTGAGGTGCGATTGTGCAGCACATCTTGTTGCACTTCGCCCATTTTGATCGTGTCGACAAACAACATCCGATAAGACCATGCTCCGTGACCGGAAGTGCTGGTTTCAGGATTGCAAGAATGCACATCAAACGGATTAATGGTGACGAGATCGCCTTGGCTAATGCGGTAGTGCTTGTCGCGATTGTGGTAGTCTGCAATACCGCTATCGATAATGCCAAAAGAGAACTCATCATGGGAATGGGCTTGATAACAGGCCGAGCTTTGATTGGCTGTTCTTAACTCAATCCAAGGCAACAATGTACTTTGTGTAAAACTGACACTGTCATCTTTTTTCATCTTTCGTCACGATCCCTGAATGATAGCCATTGTGATAGGCTTTTTATAAAGTTGGCTTTGGCGGCATTATATCCATATTGCCCCGACCGAGAGAGCCAACAGCACCGCCATTATGCGATTAAACAATACAAATCGTTGGGCGTTATTGAGATATTTGGCCAGTACACGGCCAATCACAGCCCAAATGCCCACCCCGATCAGGCATAAAACAAGCGATACCGCGGTGAATAGTAGCAATGAAAAATACTCATTCTCTTGCCCTATAACATAAAGGCTGACGCCAGACATGGCAACTAACCACGCTTTGGGATTAAGGATCTGTGTGAGCGATCCCGTCCAAAAGCCCGATTTTTTTTCTTTAGATGACTCAAGTGAGGCGACGGGAGCGGTAAAAATTCTGTAGGCCAAATACAAAATAAACACACTTCCGCTAAATTGCATCACCGTGGTGAGTTTAGGGATGAGTGCGGCAACGGTTTGCATCATACCACCGGTTAAAAAAACCACCATCGCGTAGGCGACGGATGCACCGGTGACAAATCTAGCGGCGGCGCGTTTGCCATGGTTGATGGCTGTGCTGGTGGCGAGGAGGTTTACCGGGCCGGGTGTCGTTGAACCAACAAAAGCAAAAACGACCATGGCGAAAACAAGACTATTCATTGTGCAATCCTTTCTGTACGACCCACAATATAGCGTGAAGTAAAAATGGAGTATTGAACGATATTGCAGCACCAGTATTTAGATTAAGCGCTTTGGAGGTAATTTGATTGGTTAAGGTCTGTTTTTGCTATCTATCATCCGCCTAGAATAGCCATTTATGCGCTTTTTTTTGTGAAAATTACACTCAATATTAACGTGACCTATATCACCTTATGAATGAATCAGCTAGAATAGCGGCCACATCCAATATGACCTTTTTTAACAGTATCTCGAAAGTGAATTAAGAGCTTGTTATTAAAAGAAATTTACTTCGAGGGCACTGCTATCATAAGTACAAATAATATCACCATGCAATTTGGTGCCGAGCCACTGTTTGAAAACATTTCAGCTAAGTTCGGTAATGGTAACCGTTACGGCCTAATTGGTGCGAACGGCTGTGGTAAGTCAACATTCATGAAAATCTTGAGCGGTGCGCTAACACCAAGTTCAGGTAATGTTTCGATTACTCCAGGGCTTAAACTGGGCGTATTGAGCCAAGATCAGTTTGCTTTTGAACAACACAATGTTATCGATGTTGTGATCATGGGCGACCGTAAACTGTGGGAAGTGAAGCAAGAGCGTGAGCGTATCTATTCATTGCCGGAGATGAGTGAAGAAGACGGCATGAAAGTGGCAGAGCTTGAAAGCGAGTTTGCCGAAATGGACGGTTATACCGCAGAAAGCCGCGCGGGTGATATTTTGCTACAAGCAGGTATTGAGGAAGAGTTTCATTTTGGCCTGATGCAGCAAGTGGCACCGGGTTGGAAACTACGTGTGCTATTGGCACAGGCGCTGTTCGCCAACCCTGATATTTTGCTACTCGACGAACCAACCAACAACTTGGATATTCATACCATCAACTGGTTGGCGGAAGAGTTGAACCAACGTAAGTGTACGATGATCATCATCTCGCACGACCGTCACTTCCTAAACTCTGTGTGTACACACATGGCGGATATCGATTACGGTGAGCTACGCATTTACCCTGGTAACTATGAGTACTTCCTTGAAGCTTCGGGTTTGATTCGTGAGCAACTATTGGCTTCGAATGCAAAGAAAACGGCAGAAATTAACGAACTACAAGATTTCGTAAACCGTTTTGGTGCTAATGCTTCTAAAGCGAAGCAAGCAAGCTCACGTGCTAAAAAAATGGATAAGATCCAATTAGACGAAGTGAAATCAAGTAGCCGTGTTAGCCCGTCAATCGACTTCGGTGAAGGTAAAAAACTGCACCGTCTAGCGCTTGAACTGCAAGATCTTGGCCACGCTTTTGGTGACGAACTGTTGTTTGAAAAAGGCAATTTGTTGCTTGAAGCGGGCACGCGTTTAGCGGTTATCGGCGAAAACGGTGTGGGTAAAACCACCTTACTACGTTGCCTAGTCAATGAACTAGAGCAGACACAAGGCGTAGTGAAATGGTCTGAAAATGCCTCGATTGGTTACTGCCCGCAAGACAGCACTGCAGATTTTGATAACGATCTGACCATTTTTGAGTGGATATCGCAATGGCGTACAGTGAAGCACAATGACTTGATGGTGCGTGGTATTTTGGGTCGTCTGTTGTTTACGGCGGATGATGCCAATAAAAAAGCCAAAAACTGTTCAGGTGGTGAGAAGAACCGCCTACTATTTGGTAAACTGATGATGCAAGATATCAATGTACTGGTAATGGATGAGCCAACCAACCACATGGATATGGAAGCGATTGAAGCACTGAATAGCGCATTAAAGGTTTATACTGGCACGTTGATTTTTGTCAGTCACGACCGTGAGTTTGTTTCATCACTGGCGACGTCTATTATTGACGTGAAAGAGAAAAAATTGGTGAGCTTCCAAGGTACGTTTGATGAGTACATGGCACATCAGAAAAAAGTTCTTAACGCCGCGTAATCTAGCGCACTAAGCCTTAGAATGGCGAATAACCGTAATTCAAATCGATGTAGGTTATTCGCTGTAATGAATTAATTTATACCCTTAGAAAGGTATGGTGGGGCGCTGAAAGCGCGCCATTGATAATAAAGGAGCCGTTCATGAGCCATGAATTTATGACCGACGAAGAACGCATCGAACTACAGCAGAATAACCCACTGCACGGCCTTAAATTAGAAGACATGCTGCAGCAGCTTGTTGATCATTACGGCTGGGTCATTCTTGATACGGCAATGCGTATGAACTGCTTCAACACGAAACCAAGTATTGCGAGCAGTGTTAAATACCTGAAAAAGACCGAGTGGGCGCGTGAGCGTGTAGAGAACTTTTATTTATATCGCTTTAAACGCATGCCAAAAGCATCGGAATACGAATACAACTTACCACCGCGTTCACGTACTTTCCCACATGGTTTAGAGCCACGTGAACCAATGGAACTGACAGTTGAATCGATTTTAGCCTCTCAAGCTAAAGCCGCTTCAGCGCACAAAGAACGCGCATCCAGACAGCGTGCAGATCGTTCGCGTTTCCATCATCGTCGATAGTTAACGATCTCGCTTTATACCGAAAGCCAAACACGATTGTTTGGCTTTTTTATTGTTCTCCATTCCTTCTTCCACTGCCCAATTTTCTCTCCGACCATCCAGATTATTTTCATGACTCAATCATGGTATTGATGTGCTTTTCTCATTAGATGATTTTGTTGAATTTGACTAAATTCAACAGGATATTCACTAGTTACGAACGGCGTTCTATTTGTTTATTCTTATCAGGAGAGAATAAATAACGTTTAATTCGCATTTAATTCTTAAATAATGAGAATTGAGTTGGTCTGCAGTCTAGTAATGTAACCTATCAACAGGCAACCTGATTCGCGAGCTATAGCTCACACAATGAAGCGGTAACTCAAGGAATGAGAAAAAGGAATAAAGAGGTTGTATGAATCAGGTTATATCTGTCGGTCCACAGGAGTCATTTTTAGTCGCGATTTTCGTGCTATTTTTAGGCCAGTTTATTAACGCAAAATTACCGACCTTAAAGAAATTCAACATCCCTGAACCCATCGTAGGTGGCTTGATTGTCGCGTGTGCGATCACCACGCTGCATTTCCAAGGTATCGATCTGGTTTTTGACTTGCCATTACAAAACACATTCATGTTGATGTTTTTTGCTACGGTCGGTTTAGCGGCGAATTACACTCAGTTAGTCAAAGGTGGCGCGAAGGTCTTTCTTTTCCTTGCGGTCGCATCGGTTTACATTCTTATCCAAAATGCTGTAGGCGTTTCTTTGGCGAGTATGCTGGGCTTAGATCCACTTATGGGTCTTATTGCCGGTTCCATTACGTTATCCGGTGGTCATGGCACAGGTGCAGCATGGTCGCAAACCTTCCAAGATGTTTATGGCTTAGATAATGTGCTCGAGATTGCGATGGCATCAGCCACATTTGGTTTGGTGATGGGGGGGATTATTGGTAGCCCGGTTGCTCAACGCTTGATTGAAAAGCGCAAGTTAGAGTCAGATTACGGCCACACCAACCAAACGCACCAAGAGTTTCCTGAATTGGTCACTTACAACGAGCATGAGGAAGATCGTGTCACGGCGAAGAAGGTGGTTGAGAGCTTAGCCCTGATCTTGTTCTGTGTGACGGGGGCTGGCTATGTAGAAGAGTGGGTAAGCTCATTTGGTATCAAATGGTTAATGATCCCAGATTTTGTTTATGCATTGTTCATTGGTGTGGTGATCACCAACATTCTTGAAGTGACTAAAGTTCGTAAATTGGATTTAGAGACCGTTGATATTCTTGGCACGGTATCATTGTCCCTATTTCTAGCGATGGCATTGATGAGTCTAAAACTATGGAATATCTTTGATCTAGCGATTCCATTCCTGATTATTTTAGGCGTGCAGTCAATGATTTTGGCGGTCTTTGCTTATCACGTTACATTCCGTGTAATGGGCAGCAACTACGATGCAGCGGTGATTGCGAGTGGGCATTGCGGCTTTGGCCTTGGAGCGACACCGACAGCAGTGATGAATATGGGCTCAATCGTGAGCCGTCACGGCCCGTCACCACAAGCGTTTATGGTGGTGCCGATCGTGGGCGCATTCTTTATCGACATCGTCAACTTAATGATCCTGCAAGGCTGTATCGCGTTTATCCACTAGTGTTACGCGGCTGTAGCCGAGAGTGGGTGATAAATAGCGTCATCATCGCGAGAATATACACCACGTAAAAACCAGTCAGTTTTCTGACTGGTTTTTTTATATCGGAAAGTTATGTTCGGCGAGAAGCATCACATTGATTTGCTGTTCTTAATGCGTTGCTAGTGCGGAATTGAACCCAGTGCACATAAATAAATATTGGTTGCTATCCAGAGCCATTCTATTCGATTTCAAGACTAAACTTATGGATGAGCTGTGTCGGCTAACCTATTCAATTTACGGTTTTTATTGACTGACATTCGCCTAAATATTTCACGATTCCCACGTTGTTTATGGAGAAACAATGAAGAAGTCATTTAGTCAGTTCCAATATTTCCCCATTATCGCCCTTGCCATTTCGATGGTGGTTGGCGGCTATCTTTACAATCGCACCTTGGATGAGTGGCTGACTAAAATTGTCAGTGGCTATATGTTTGGTCTTATCGAAGATGTCTCGTTTGAAATGCAACGCTCACAATTGGACTTGTATGACATGGAAGCGGCAGAGATTGACCAATTCCTCAGCGAGATCCCGCAAGCGAATTTTGGCCGTCGCTTTACCATCGTCCACAGCTCTGGAAAAGTCTTGGGTGATTCCCAACTGACTGAGCATGAAGTCTCATTACTTGATGACCACAGCAATCGTGGTGAAATCATTTCCGCGCTTTCGGGTGACCCGGGTATCGCTAAACGCTATAGCCCGACACTCAACCAAGAACTGCTGTATGTAGCGAAGAAACTTGAGATGATGGATGACGAACATGGCCACGACACAACCTATGTGTTGCGGCTAGCGATGCCGATGACAACGCTTTATGCCATGGCGATCGATCTGGAACTGATTGTATTTGCGCTGCTGGGTTGTTCGCTTATCGTGCTGATCTCGTCGTTGTGGTACAGCAACCGCAAAATCTTCTATGTGGTGAATAAGGAAAGAGATAAGCAAGAAGAGCGGATTCGAAAAAGCACCCAAGAAATCGAATTGTTGCATCGGTTGGCGAATATGCTGGCTGCTTGTAATACCATCAGTGAAGCGCAGAGTGTCGTTGCTGACATCATTCCGCGCATCTTAGGCAACATAAATGGCTGCGTGTCGATTATGCGTGAGTCACGTAACCAACTTGAAGTGAAGCTTGATTGGGGGGGCGAGTGGCCGGCTAATAAAGTGTACGCGCCTTCAGATTGCTGGGCGCTGCGCAAAGGTAAGCATCATCTGTCTCAAGATGAGCATCACAACTTGCCTTGTACTCATATGGATCACTGTGAAACGAGTGGCCTCACCTTGTGTGTGCCGTTAACGGCACATGGCAATACCGTGGGGATGTTCCATTTATATTTCGATTCGCAAGTTGAGCCGATTAATGAGGAAACCAAGCAACTTGCTTTCACTATTGCCGAACATCTTGGCCTTGCATTAGCCAACTTAAGTTTACAAGAGAAGTTACGTTCACAAGCATTAAGTGATCCACTGACGGGCCTATACAA
Source organism: Vibrio scophthalmi LMG 19158 (assembly GCF_000222585.1). Lineage (GTDB taxonomy): Bacteria > Pseudomonadota > Gammaproteobacteria > Enterobacterales > Vibrionaceae > Vibrio > Vibrio scophthalmi. Next base: position 68,051 of record NZ_AFWE01000223.1, read on the forward strand.
TCGCCGTTTCTTTGAAGAAGCGATAGAGAGTGAGTGGGTGAAGTCAGGTCAAACTCAAGCGCCGCTTTCCTTACTGATGCTCGATTTGGATCATTTTAAGCGCTTCAATGACAATTTCGGTCATGACGCGGGCGACTATGTACTTAAAGAAGTGTCGAATCTGCTCAAGCGTACCATTGGTGAAGAGCACGTTGCCTGCCGATTAGGCGGGGAGGAACTTGCGGTGCTTAGCCCGAATTGTAATATTGAACAATCGATGTTGCTGGCCAATGCGATTGTTCAAGCGGTGCGAGAGTTGCATCTTGATATGAAAGGCCTATCGTTAGGCCAACTAGGTGTCTCTATTGGGGTGACCACCTACCCAGACTTGAATGCTTCAACCCAAGATTTGGTCAAAGCCGCCGATACTGCGCTCTATCAAGCCAAAGATAATGGACGTAGCCAAGCGATTCACACCAATCAATCTAATGAGGACGCCAAAAGGGTTGAGCCGGAGGTGGAACAAGAATCGGAGTGCGAAGAGCCAAATTCGTTGGTGCCATCAACCTAGTATTGTCGTGCTTCAATCAGCCACAGAATGCTATTGGTTCGTGGCTGCGTGAGAAGTATTGTATTTGTTTTGGCGATTCTATTTCAGTGCGCGCGTTTAATTCTATATTAGCCAGTACATCCGAATAGAAAAGCAGGATATACTGGCGAGGTATCTATGATTAAAAGGCTACCTATGAGTGATTCATCTGCTGTAACTGTACCACGTGACCCAATGGCACGTTTCGATGCGTTTTTTAAAGCGATTGTTGAAAGCAAAAAAATCTGGCTATTGATTGATGAGCACGGCAGTGTGCTGCTGAACACGGATGATGAAGAGTGTGTGCCAGTATGGCCATCAGAAGAGCACGCGTTGCAATGGGCAACCGATGAGTGGGAAGGCTTTACGGCAGAGCCAATCTCTTTAGCGAAATGGAAAAGCCGCTGGACTCGTGGTCTAGAACAAGATGATCTTTCTCTTGTGGTATTCCCTGACGCGGAAGGCGAAGGCTTAGTGCTTTACCCTGATGAGTTTGAATTTGAAATGATCAAGCGTGAGCGTCGCTAATCTAACGCGGCTCTATCTGATCTAAGCTGGCGGATAAACGCTAGCCTAAGTTGACATTGGCAGTGCTCAAGTATCATGAGCATTGCCAATAACCTGATCACCCACCTCTCTTCAGAGGCTCACATCATTCAGCCATGATCGCTGATTAATCTCGTCACCTCTGCTGTTTTCTTCGCTAACCCTTCTCCTTGCACTCAGGGTTGCTGCGCGTCTATTAACGATGTTTTTTTGAATCTAGGCCTGCATTTGCTAGAATGCCGCCCTTCGCAGGCTACGGTGCCTGATAATGCAAGATCAGAGACGCATAACATGAATAACACTCACACCATCATTGGATTAATCAACCCGAAAAGCCCTGAAAACGTCGGCGCAGTAATGAGAGCGGCTGGCTGTTATCAAGCGAATGCGGTGACCTATACGGGTGAACGCTACGATCGTGCAGTGAAGTTTGCGACTGATACCAAGAGTATGATTCAGAGTATTCCATTGACGGGTGCTGATTGCGTGCTTGATGGTTTAGCGGAAGATGTAAAGATTGTCTGTGTTGAATTGGCAGAAGGGGCAACACCACTGCCGTATTTTCAGCATCCAGACAAAGCGATTTATGTGTTTGGGCCTGAAGATGGCTCGATTCCTCAACAGGTTGCTGATAGAGCGGATCACGTCGTTTACGTACCAACGATTGGCTGTATGAATCTTGCCGCTTCGGTGAATGTACTGCTTTATGATCGTTTGGCTAAGTCTGAAAACATGATTCAAGGTGATGAGCTGATCCGCAGCAGCCGAGATAATAAAAATAAGCTTGTGATTAAATCGACTAGTGATGTCGCGTAAGCGATTGACATCAATAGAGGTATTGAGACTCCTGTTTCTGTATTCAACCGCTGTAATTTTGTCCAATCGTTTTGACAAAGGTGGGCATTAGGCTTGAAATGAGGCAAGCTGTAGCAATATGGTGCGGTTAATTCTCCATTCATTGCCGCATATAAAAGTTAAAGTTGATGCCGAGGCATACGCGAGCGCGTAAACTTAAGCTTATAATAGAATCAGTTAGAGCAGGAGAATCAGTAATGACTCATAAAACAAAAACAATGGAAGTCCCTGTCGCGATTGCCGACAGGGTGCAAGCGCTGATTGATGCTCATGAAGCTAAAGAGAAGTTCAATTCTGAACGTAAAGCGGTAGTAAACAACTTATTGGCGATGGATAAACTGAGTTGTGAAATGGCGGTGTACAGTTTCCCACAGAGCGAGCTGCTTGATACGCTGCGCTTTGTTTATGAACTGTCGGGTACTAATAGCCGTTTTGTGAAAAATATTCTTACTCAATCGAGAGAGAACCCGAATAAGGTTCTTTCTGATGCACAGCGTTCATCTGCGAAAAGTCTACTATTTAACCTGATCAATGAGCCTTCGGTTGTGTCTGCGATGAAAGAGATCGAATAATTAGACCGATCGCTTTGGTTTGCCTTCTATCCTCATAAATCGAACACAAGTAAAAACGCAGAGTCTCAATCAGAGCTCTGCGTTTTTGTTTTTATCTCAGCGAACTTATCTTAACTCACTCTTTATCTATCGCGTACTCATAAGCGGATTGGGTTATCGTGTCAGTGCTGCATCAACGGTAGACGACATCCTCAGGATAGCCATAGTAGTCATCTTCTTCGTCGCTTGATTCTGACGCAAAAGCCGCGTAGTCCACCTGAGTATCACGGTTACAAGCGATCACTTTGATGGCTTCATTATTCCAAAACGCATACTCTTCAATCCTTGTCACAGAGGCTGGGATCTCTAATTCAAGCAGCTTATTGTCGGTAAAGGCTGCATGGCCGATTAATTTGAGCGAATCAGGCAAGGTCACCTTAGTTAACTTGCTTCTGCGAAAGGCATCGGAGCCGATAGCCTCAACCGCGACATCATTAAACTGATTCGGAATTACAATCTCGGTATAACGGGCAAAGTACTCCAAAATAGTGCCCGTTTCTTCCTCAAAATTAACGTCTTTCAGGGTTAACGTATGAGGCGAGGTAAGTTGATGCTGAGAAAATGGCGTCGCATCGAGTAAGTGTTCTGGAAAAGTGTTAGGGGCAATCGAAACCGTCGGGCTGTGTATTGCGATACTGGTTAATGGGTTGAAGTCAAAGGCATCTTTAGCGATAACTTGCACTGATGGTGGAATGGATACATGAGTTAAGGCGTTTTCGGCTAAGGCCCGCTCGCCAATAAAGGTGAGAGAATCAGGCAAAGTGATACTGGCGATCTGATTGACGGAAAAAGCGTAGTCGTGGATTTCTCGTAATGAGTCAGAGAGTGTCACCTTGGTGAGTTCATTATCGAAGAAGGCAAAACGACCAATGCTGGTGACAGAGTTTGGCACGACCAATTCGTCTAGGTTGTTACCATCAAAAGCATGTTCGCCAATGCTCTCGAGTGACTGAGATAGCGTCACTTTTTCAAGTTCATTATCATTGAAGGCATATTCGCCAATTTGAGTGACGGAGTCTGGAATTGTTATTTTCATCAACTGGTTTTCTTCGAACGCCATTTCTCCAATCGTGACTAAATTATTTGACAGAGTCACACTGGTTAAGGCGTTTTCAGCAAAAGCCCGATACTCAATCGAGGTGACGGAGTCAGGGATGGTGACATGTGCCAGCGAATTTTCAATAAAGGCACTATTACCAATGGTGACAATGCCTTCAGGTAAGATCACGCTGGTTAAGCCATTTTCAGCGAAGGCGCGATAGCCGATCTCTTTCACGGAGTTGGGAATATCGACATGAGTGATTTGATTATTGGCAAAGGCGTCACGTTCGATGGATTCTACTTGATGAGGAATCTCTATTTCACTTAGCGCATTATGTTCAAAGGCGCCGTTGCCAATCAAGGTTAATGAGTGAGGTAGCACTACTCGTGTTAAGTGGCAGTGGCGAAAGGCGCAATACTCAATCTCGGTTACGCGCATACCATCAAAATTGTCTGGAATAATGATGTTGGTGTAACTGGAATAGTATTGGAGGATTCGGCCTGTCTCTGGATTAAAATCGACGTCGATTGACGTGAGGGTATGCTCCTGCTCTAAAGCAGATGCAGAAAAAGGGGTTGATTCCAGTAGATCACCATCAAATGCATTGTGACCAATCGTTAGTATCGAGTCAGGTAGTGAAATCGCGCTGAGTTGGTTGTCGGCAAAAGCGCCTTTATTGATGCGAATCACCGAATTTGGAATCGTCACATCAGTCAATTGATTATTAGAGAAAGCTCTCTCTCCAATCGAGGTGACGGAATTTGGAATAGTGACCTGACCAAGCTCATTCCCCATGAACACACCATCTTCAATAGTGCTTAGAGCGTTAGGCAACGTTACACTGGTCAGTTCATTATTGAGAAACGCATATTCACCGATATAAGTGATTGAATCGGCGATAGTGACATGGGTTAAGTCACAGCGGCTAAACGCTTCTTCATCAATGGCGACGACGGGAATATGATTGAATGTTTCAGGAATAATAATCTCGGTGTAGCTTGCCGTGTATTCGGTAATCATTCCCGAGCTTTGGTCAAATTCAACGTCTGCTAATGTCAGAGTATGAGCTTGGCGGTTGGAATTATTCATGACTTCCTCTTGATTCTGGAAAAAGGCTCAGGCGTATTTGATCGCGCCTGACGATAATATTCAGTGACTTTGTATACAAACGAGGTAAGCAGCATGCCAAGAAGCGATTGATTTGGCCATGCTACTTTAAAGTGTTACATATCCTGTTTGGTGGGGGCCATTAAACAAACAGCGCTTTTACTTGTTTGTAGAGAAACACCCATCGGCTTAGTACGCTCGAATCCATTGAGACATAGTAACCATGATCGCCAACCTCAATGTAATCGACGCTGCCATCATAGACAAACCATGCGTTGCCGCTCGGATATTCGACAGATTTATAAGTAAATCGATCAAATCTCAACCTTTCTTCAAGGTATCCAAGTTCACTCTTAAAATGACATGACACAGTCGAAGAGAGTTTTGTGCCATCGATCAGTTCTTGAATCTTGATCTTCACGTCTCGGGTTTGAAAGCGTTCACCATAGCTGTAAGCGATGTCGAGTGAATTATATTGTCCTCTATAGCTGATTCCATCCATCTCTTCTCTGTTTGGGTTTTCCAGAGCTAGCGCATACTCAAAATCATCGAAGATCTGCGTTTGATGGTCGATGTAGTCGATTTTGCCGTTAGGGTAGGTTTTTGCCGCGAGTGCCGAGCAGATATGTTCAAGCTTTGCGTTAATCATGCTGTCTTTACCGACCAGTATCAGAGAGGTAAACGGGGCAATAATGATAATGGCCAAGGCGATTAGGATTGGGTTTTGCCAGAGTCGATTTTGTTTTTTAGGTGGTACGTTGGAGTGTTTTTTTTCTTTTTTAGCCGAATTTTTGCGTTTATTTTTAGCCATAACGATACAACAAATAGCCTTATTTTTTATATAAGAGAAATACTTGCTCACTGAAGAGGAGTGAACCATGAAAATAGAAGGCCGTACTTTAACTCCTCTATTCAATAATTTATGTGGTGCTGATTGTATTTTGTGGTTTTACAGCATACATATCTTGGATAATTTCCCTCAGGCTTAAATAGAAAAGGGCTTCTCTGTGAGAAGCCCTTTGCATCAATTGCCGTATATATCTGTGATATCAGTAATGTGCTATTGCTTATTGCGATTCGCTAGGTAGTTATCTTGAAGAATATACATGCGCTTGATATCGCAGTATTCGCCGTTAACGAAGATCTCTTTGACTAAATGCCCTTCCTCAACAAAGCCGCTTTTTTCATACAGATGAATCGCCTTCTCGTTGTTGACGGCCACATGCAAATACACTTTGTGCAGGTTTAAAATGGTAAAAGCGTAATTCAACGCTTTATTGATCAAACCGCGAGCGTAGCCGCAACCTTGATAGTTTGGTGCAATAATGATTTGGAATTCAGCGTTGCGGTGAATGGAGTTAATTTCAACTAACTCGACAAGGCCAATGGCTTGATTCTCAGAGTTTTCCGCGATAAAACGGCGTTCATTACTGTCGTGAATGTGTTTACGGTAGAGGTCTTCCAGTTCGTAGTACGATTCATACGGTTCTTCAAACCAATATGACATGATCGAACGGTTGTTGTTTAGCTGGTGAATAAAGCGAAGGTCTGTTTGCTCGAGAGCACGTAATCGGATTTCATTATCCATGTTACTTTCCATTAACAAGTAAATATAGTAGTAACAGCACAGTCTTTAGTGTCTTATGCTGATGGCGAGAACATATCACTATAATTTGTAGTGGGGAATCACTATTTAGCACATTTTTAGATAATGTTACTGCTGATGTTATTCGGTATGGGGGTGTTTACTACCCAGAGAAGTGGGTTACAAGGAGGCTATCGAACACCCGTGATTTCTGAGTTAAAACTGGCTATTCTTAAGTCGATGAATCGTAAGAGTGTATTAAGGTTATGGAGAAGATCGTCGATCTAAATCGTTGGCAAAAAGCGCATGTAAAATCTCAGGAAGAATTACAGGTGTTATTTGAAGAGTTAAGCGGGAATTTTCAAGCACAGTCATACCCAGAGCTGTCGCATCGTTTGCAGATCTTAATGCAGCTTAAGCAGGCATTAATTGAGCACCAAGCCGATCTGATTAGTGCGCTGGATGAAGATTATGGTTACCGTAGCGAATTTGATAGTACGATTTGCGATTTACTTCCGGCGATTGAACATATCCATTACACCTGTAAAAATTTGCGTAAGTGGGCTAAACCATCAAAACGTCGCTCGGGCTTATTATTAGCCCCTTCTCGGATTAAAGTTATCTATCAACCCCTAGGTGTTGTGGGGGTTATCGTTCCTTGGAATTTCCCCATTTTCCTTAGTATTGCGCCAGTCGTTACTGCATTAGCTGCGGGAAATCGAGTGATGGTGAAACTCAGTGAGCATACCCCGAATACCAATCAAATATTGAGTAAGATTCTCGCCCACCTTGATGGCTATGTTTGCGCGGTGGAAGGAGAGGTTGAGATCGCGGAGTATTTTTCTCAATTGCCTTTTGACCATTTACTCTTTACTGGCTCAACTCAAGTTGGCCGTATGGTGGCAGAGCAAGCGGCGAAAAACCTAACCCCAGTCATACTCGAATTGGGTGGAAAATCACCGGTTATTATTGCACCGGATGCTGATATTGATAAAGCGGTGTCGGCCATATTAATGGGTAAATCACTCAATGCTGGACAGATCTGTGTTGCCCCAGATTATGTTTTGCTGCCAGAAGATCAGCAACAAGCCTTTATAGAAAGTTACTTTCGCCAATATCGCCAAGCATACCTTAATCAGAATCATCAGTTGGCGATGACACGCATCATCAATCAAGCGCAGTTTGAGCGTTTAATCCGTTATATCGAAGATGCCAAACTAAAAGGCGGCAAGGTTTACACTATCGAAGATGTGCCTCTCGGTGAGCGTGAGATGCTGCCACATCTGATCACCACTCTCAGTGATGATATGTTGGTGACCGAGGAAGAGATTTTTGGCCCTATTTTACCGATTATCGGTTATCACCATGTTGACCAAGCAATCGAATATATCGAAAATCGCCCGCGGCCATTAGCTCTCTATTTAATGAGTAACGATAAAACGTTAATTGAACAGGTTAGCCACCAGACACACAGCGGTGGTCTGTGTATCAATGATACCTTATTGCACGTTTCAGCACATGATGCGCCGTTTGGTGGGATAGGGGCTTCCGGTATGGGGCATTATCACGGTGTGGAAGGGTTTCGCAGTTTGTCGAAAGCGAAGACAGTCTTGACGACGCCAAGTTGGTTACCGCGTGCTCGCTGGATTATTCAGCACCGGAAGTGGATGAAGAAAGTCATGGCAGCGATGTTCATCAAGTAAAAAAAATCAGACCCAGAGGGTCTGATTTGATTATTGCACTTTATATTATACCGATTAACGACTATCTAAGTTATCACGCTTTACCCTAGGGGTTATGGCGCTTCAGAGATAGGCTCTGGCGCGTAATGCTGAGGGCCTAGATGAGTCAGTTCAGGAATGATGGTTGCGATGGTCATGGTTGACCATGTGCCCGCCACAATGCCGATGAACATGGTGATAGAGAAGCCGAATAGTGGCTCTCCGCCCAATAACCACAGTGACGCAACCGAAATCAGCGTGGTACCAGATGTAATTAAGGTACGTGACAGTGTATTTAAGATCGCTTGGTTGTTTAACTCTGCGATTGGTAATTTCACATTCGCTCTTAGTAGTTCACGAATACGGTCAGAGATGATGATTGAGTCATTGAGTGAGTAACCCAACACTGCTAACAGCGCCGCTAGTACCGTAAGGTTGAATTCCATTCCAGTCAGTGAGAAGAAACCGAGCAGAATAAACACATCGTGCATCAGCGCAAGTAGAGCCCCCGATGCTAAGCGCCATTCAAAGCGGAAGCTTAGATAGGCGAGGATCACCATCAAGGTAATCATTACCGCTAGGCCGCCTTGTTCTGCCAGCTCTTGTCCCACTTGTGGGCCAACTAAGCTGACGTTAATCATTTCCACATTGTCTGAGAAGCTTGCCAACAATTGTCTAATTTCAGGTTGTTGTTGAATATCTTCTGTGGCGGCGTAACGCAGCATCCACTGGCCATCATCACCCGTTGAAACAACCGATACTGGCTGGTGTAACGCAGCTTCAAGATTGGTTTGGATTTGCGCTGCGGTTAAGGTGTTATCTAAACGCACTTCGCTGATCATACCGCCAGTAAAATCGAGACCGAAATTCAGGCCTTTAGTTGCCAAAGAAAAAATCGATACGATGATCAGCAGGCAAGAAATCAAGCTGCCAGCGTGACGCCATTTGGTTAGTGTTTTATTGGTAATCATAATTAAATTCTCACTCCGCGACGTGAATCTTTACCCCAAATTAAATTGATCATCGCGCGAGACGCGAAAATGCCGGTGAACATGCTGGTTAACAAACCTAAGCCAAGCGTTAAGGCAAAGCCTTGAATTGGGCCATTACCAATCATGTAGAGCGTAGCGGCTGAAATCAGCGTCGTGATGTTGGAGTCAAGGATGGTGGCAAACGCGCTGCTAAAACCAAGATCAATGGATTGAGCAAGGCTGCGACCTTCACGAAGTTTTTCTTTAATTCGTTCAAAAATAAGTACGTTGGTATCTACCGCCATACCAATGGTTAATACCAAACCTGCGATACCCGGTAGTGTTAATACCGCACCAGGTAAGAGGGCAATGAGGCCAAGTAGCATCACCATGTTGATCAGCAAAGCACCGTTTGCCACCCAACCCAGTTTACGGTACCAAACTGCCATAAATAACAGAGTGAGCCCCATACCAAGCGCAAGAGCGGCAAAACCATTTTGGATGTTTTCAGCGCCTAAAGATGGGCCGATAGTGCGTTCTTCAACGATGGTGACTGGCGCGGTTAGCGAACCTGCACGCAGTAATAGCGCGAGATCTTGTGCATCATTGAGCTGGCCAACACCGGTAATTCTAAAACGGTTACCCAGCTGAGATTGGATGGTTGCAACGCTGATAATGGTGTTTGATTGCTCAACGTTGCCATTGGCATCACGGCTGTATTCACTGTAACCCGTCGCCATTGGTTTACCGATGTGCTTACCTGAGAAGTCAGACATCATTTTACCGCCCGCTGAATCGAGGCTGATGTTAACTTCCGGCATACCCATCTCGCCCATTCCTGCACGTGCGTCGACGATGTGTTCACCGGTTAGGACTGGTTTACGAGTCACATGTACTGGGCGACCATCTTTATCCATGATCATTTCAGTGCCAGCCATACGCTCTGGCTTCACTTCATAGAACGCAAGACTAGCAGTCGCCCCGATAACGTTTTTCGCTGCCGCTGGATCTTGTACACCCGGTAGTTCGATACGAATACGATGTTCACCTTGGCGTTGTACTGCCGCTTCAGTGATACCAAGCTCTTCGATACGGCTACGCATGGTTTGCAAGTTCTGTTGCACGGTTAGACTGGTTAGCGTCTGTTTTTCAGAATCCGCTAGTGCCATCGTCAAACCGTTATCACCTTCACCTTTCACCACCCATTGAGGGAATTGTTGGTTGATGTATTTACGCAGGGTGGCAACCGACTCTTCATTCGGTGCTTTTATGCTGATATCGGCATCGCGATCGGCTTCGACGCGAACACCACGAATGCGTTCTTCACGAGCGTAATCTTTAATAGAATCTTGCGCTTGCTCAGCATGAGAGCGGAAGACTTCTTTCATATCCACATCAAGTAAGAATTGCACGCCACCGCGTAGATCTAGGCCAAGTTTAATCGGCTTGAAGCCCATGTCGAGTAACCAAGTGGGTGCGGCTGGTACCATGGCCAGTGTGACGATATCTTCTTTTGGCGCAAAGTCAGCCAAGATGTTTTTGGCTTTGTTTTGGTCGTTCGCGTGTTCAAGTACAACCGTGGTTTCGTTGTCTTGTTGGCTGATACGCTTCACTGCAATATTGTGAGCATCCAGTTGTTGCTGCGCTGTCACAACAGAAATTGGTGCTGCTTTGTGATTCATGATCACGGCGGCGTTTTCACCAAACCAAGAGGGTAAGGCGCTGAACAACATGATGATGACCGTTGTGATTAGCACAACGTATTTCCATGCTGAGTAGTGGTTCAGCACAGTTCGGGAAGTTTTCTTTTTATGCATAACATTTTTCTCTTCGGCAAGGCCGATAGGAGTGAAAAAGTGTCGCACCTAGTATGATGAGAGATGAATCGTCATCGATCGCAGTCGCTTATAGCGTTTTTTGTGCAGTTTGCTCGAAATTTACCGAACATAACCACGGCGCTAAAACAGTGCGCGCGAAACAAGAGGTGTGACAAATTGAACCCAAAAAAGGGCAAGAGAGAAAAAGTTAAGCGTCGGCTTGGCTTATAAACCGATAGAGGAGGTTGGATTCTTTCCAGCCAGCAATACGATGTGACGTTGCAGGTGGGTGCAGTGTCCAGTCATGCCATTGGTCGAGCGCGAAATAAACGCTCCAGCGCAATGTTTGTGCATGAGTATCACTAAATTCGAATACAAGCTCATAGCTAGGTTCTGCTTCGTGCAGGCGCTCTGGGATAAATGAGCCATTGCGTAAAATAGAAGCAAGACTAGGAGAGAGTGATTTAGCTGGCGCACGATGCTCAATATGCAGTTTGTGAACTGGGCTTGAGGTAGCGTGATGCTCGGCGCTATCGTGGTGAATGATAACTTGAATCGGTTGGGTCAATAGCGGTTTGGTGATTGGCGCATTGGCGTCACCAGCGGCTAATGCTGCGCTAGCTGAAAAACAGGCGAGCAGCAAGCTAAGCATAACGCTCAACATCCGACACCGTTTAATCCACTGCTCACGCATACAATAACTCACACTATGATTCGCGCTCATCATAAGCCTGAGTTTCAAAATCGACAAGCAGTGAATGCGCTAAATGGGTAAAATTTCTCAATATATTGTTGATGAATGCGGGCGTTAATTGTAATGAGTTTTGGTTAAGGTATTGATATTTAAGTGGTTAAATCATTGTTGCTATGGGTTGTATAAACGCAGATTAGTGGCGGCTTTATTTCATCTATGGGTATTATCTTACGGTAATGCCTTGCTGAATCTTGCATAAAACTGACGTTATAAACAAAAACCGCCCTAAGGCGGTCTTAATCATGAGTGTTGCATTAAAGCGGTTTTACTCTCATCTTAGCAGCCGTAATGATGTTTGATGTATTGCTCAAATTGTTGACACATCATTTCACTCGACTGTTGATTGCTGGCTAAGGTTTGCGCGCCATCAATCACGGTAATTTTCGCATTGAGATCCGCTGGAACGCCTTGAGGTCGGGGACTGGCGTGTGCCATTTTTTGTTGCTGAACCTGCCAAGCTTCTTCCGCGGATAAGTTACAAACATCCGCCAGATACTTAGCGTTGAACCCTTCGCCGGTTAGGCTTTCAATGGTCTCATTGTGCGTAAGGCTGTTGCCTGGACGCCAGTAATGTTGATTGAGTAATGGCCCAATAGCCGGATTGTCAGTGAGATAACCGTACTCTGCTAGCAAGTATGCGCGAGTTTGGTAGACCGCCATGTGTGCCAGCAAATAGCCTTGATAAGAGCAGGCGGATTCATCCGACAACAAATGAGGGATCGCCAACAGTGGTCGAGGACTGCATGCTAAACCTAGAATGCGCTGCTCTGTTTCGCGGGCAAGTGTTGTAATGTTCTCGGCGGTTAATTCATCGTCACTTAACTGATATAACGCACGTTCAAAATAGGGCACAACCAAAATAGAGCGTTCTTCATACGCTTTAAAAGGCTGGCGGCTTTTGGTCATGGCTTCAATTACAGAGTCGGGTACGACTTCCCCTTGATGGTTAAAGGCGTAACGTTTTAGCCAATCTGCATCGTTTAACAAGCTATCGCAGAACATTGATTGTGTTTCGGCGTACGCCATTGAGGTTGGGGCGAATTCAATTGAGAAACAAGGCGCGTTTTGCTTCATATTAGCAAAGTGTGCTGCATGACCTCCTTCATGGAATAAGGTATTAATCCCGCTGTAGCCGCTGCCAACTTGGTCTGGTTTTGCATTGCTGGTGAAGTTAACTTTCGCCGCAATCCATTCGCCTTGGTCGTAAAATGAGGGCACAGGGCCATGGCAAAAACCGTTTTGATACTTTCCTTTACGGTCGAGTAAATCTAGCGTTAGTTCAGCGCCCGAGTAATCAATATTCAAACGACCGAACGAGTCGACCCAACGGCGAAGCGATTGAGAGAAAGGCACATAAGGATCGAGATCGCGCATCGCATCACCGGAATAGGCGTAGACGAAGTTATGCCCCAGCAGCGCTTGGCGGCCTTTTTGTTCGCTTAGTGCCTGTAGGGCATCAAGGTTGCTTTGGCGGGTGCGCTGTTCAAAATCATCCAAAATGACAAACAGTTCATCACTGCTCATATGTTCCGTTTTTCGCACCGAATAATCGAAGTAGTTGGCAAAACCTTGTGCGCGTGCAAATTGGTTACGACGCTTAACCAAATCAATAAAGCCGTTTTGCAGTAGCCATTGTTCTAACTCAATAAAAGCTGAATGAGCGGATTGACGTACTGCTTCGTTATTACTGGTGCGTACAGCCGCGGCAAGCACCGGTAGAGATCCTTCGACTTGCTCGCCATTGTCATTGATGTAATGCATCACGTGCGCTTGTTTTGCTTTAAACAACTCAGCTTCGAATTGGATTAAATCGGCTTGTTGTTGTGCGGTTTGAGGCTCTTCAATCGCATGTGATTCAAATACCGCTAGCCAACCCGTCAGACCATGGGTGGTGGTGGATCGTTCATCAGCATTTTCGATGTTTTGCGCGAGCTCAAGTTGCTGTTTTACTTGCTTGAGGTTGTCAGCGCTGCTGAGAAATTGGCTCCATTGCGTCTGCGCTTTGGCCGCCGCGGGGTGATCGTCGCTTAGCCCCATGTAGGTATCCCAAAACCAGTCCTCTTTGGTGCGATGGATGACCAAATAGCGTGCATTGAGATCGTTGAGAAATTGTGTGGCAGTCATATCAATCCTTGTTGTTGTCGCCCTGAAAACCGTGAAGCAAGATGAAATAGGGAGATCCCAGAGCCGTGATGTAGGTAACGCCGAGTTATTTGATAACATGCTGAGGGGCTAATGAGCAAATATTGTCTTAGCAGTGTAGGATGAAAACGGAAGGTTCAAAGAAGGAAAATAACGTGTGTTTACGGTGTACTTTAGTCAGTGTGCGATTTTTTGTGCTTGCAGTGATGAGGTGCGTATTGTGAGGAGAAATTGTCGCTAAATCTACTCTAGCGACAATGTCATTTAGTCTTCTGCCCAGTTAAATTTGCTTTCATCAATGCCATCTTTGGCTTCTTTGATGCGTTCGCGTCGGTAGCGCTCTTCATCACGCGCGGCATCAATTTCTTGCATGATGGTGGCGAGATCGGCCACGGTATCAACTTCGGTAAATTGACCGGTTAATTCAGTTTCAGGTGTTAAATCACCTTTCTCGAATATAGCCCACATTTCTTTGGCATATTCGGTGGTTTTTAGTTCTGGCGCAAACTGGCTGTAATAGTCGCGAATATTGTTGATATCACGGGTTAACATCCACTCTGCATTATTATTCGCTGCCGCATCGACCGCTTGTGGTAGGTCGATAATCACCGGACCTTGTTCATCAACCAGCACGTTAAATTCAGATAAGTCACCGTGGATCAAACCCGCACACAGCATTTTGACCACATAGCCCATCATGGTTTTATGGTCGCGGAGTGCTTGCTCGGCGGATAGCTCGACATCGTTCAGACGTGGGGCAACATAGCCTTCCTCATCGGTGACTAGCTCCATCAGTAAGACGCCATCAAAACAGCCATAAGGCACAGGGACACGTACACCGGCAGCGGCCAGCTTGTATAAAGCATCCACTTCCGCACTTTGCCACATCTTCTCTTGCTGTTCGCGACCAAAGCCAGATCCTTTTTCCATCGCACGAGCGCGACGGCTATTACGGACTTTGCGGCCTTCTCGGTAGGCCACGGCTTTTTTAAAGCTGCGCTGAGTTGCTTCCTTATAAACCTTGGCACAGCGGATCGTCTCACCGCAGCGTACTATGTACACTGAGGCTTCTTTGCCGCTCATTAACTGGCTGGTCACTTCATCGACCAAACCATCGTCAACTAGGGGCTGTATTCGTTTCGGTATTTTCATGGCGTCGTTATACCCTAGTTCGCTCATGGATGTAATACAAAGCTGATGAATGGATGAAATATCTAGCAAATTTTGTTCAAAACGACATCTGAAGTGTCACCAAAATTCACAAAGGATCACTTTGAATTGCACAATCAAGTAAAAACATGCAGTGAAAGTTAGCGTAATCGTTGATAAATGCAGAGAAGTTGAAGAATGAGCCTTAGCGACGATGGTTCTGCATTCAGGGTGCTCAGAGCGAATGTTTGTAACCCTATGGCTAACATCAATACAGATGCGATTTTGTCATGCGGGGAGAAAATAGATATCAACTTATTACTTACTGTCGATCTTTCTATTTTTACTGCATAGGAAATAGTCAAGGTTCAGGTTTAATAAGCGTGATCATGTCGTTGGTTAATCTTATGCGCAATATTTGTGATGTAAGATCAAGTTCCTTACTAATTATTTACTCAGTAACATTGGTGTGATTTAGTTAACATTCAAAAATGGAAAAATCGCTAATCCTATACGTCTAAATCGAGACAAGTCATTCGATTATCACTCATCCTTGAGGCAAATCTAAGATTATCGCTCGTTCTTTAAATATTTATTTGGAGTTCGTGTATGCATCCGTGGGTTAAACAATCTGTTGTTTATCAAATCTACCCTCGTAGTTTTAATGATTCTAATTCTGATGGAATAGGTGACTTACAAGGAATTATTTGTAAGTTAGACTATTTATTAGAACTTGGCATCAATACCATCTGGTTAAGTCCTATTTATGAATCACCTTGCGATGATAATGGTTACGATATTAGTAACTATCAAAGCATATTGAAAGACTTTGGCACCATGGAGGATTTTGACCAACTCCTTGCAGAATGTCATCGTCGTGATATTAAATTGGTTATGGATTTAGTTATAAATCATTGCTCTGATGAGCATAATTGGTTTATTGAATCTAAGAAGTCCCGTGATAACCCATATTCAGATTATTTTCATTGGGTTGATGAACCTAATAATTGGAAGTCAGTCTTTGGTGGTTCAGCATGGGAATGGAGCGAAGAGCGCAAACAATACTATTTGCATATTTTTAGCAAAAAACAGCCGGATCTTAATTGGTCGAATAAGGCATTGCGTGATGATATTAATGCCATGATCAAGTGGTGGTTGGATAAGGGTGTTGATGGTTTCAGAGTTGATGCTATTTCCTTCTTAGAAAAACCACAGGATTTCGCTGCTCTCCCTGATCAAGATGTGTTTGCCACGTTGCCGTGTAATAACGAGAAGATTGGCCATGAATACATCCGTTCATTTATGGAGCAAATCCATCAAAGGGGGGCATTCTCTGTAGGAGAGATCAACGCAGTCGATACCGCAGAAGTGCTTCGCTATACCTTACCTGAAAGGGGTGAGTTTCAAATGAGTATCGTCTTTGTGCCACCGGAAGTTGAGGTGTTTCACAGCGATTTGATTGGCTACTACAAGCAGCAAATCGAAAGACGAATTCAACTACAAGAACAGGGTGTTTGGGACGCGGTATTCCTTTCAAATCACGATAAGCCACGCCAAGTTTCCCTTTTTGGTGATGATGGTGAGTATTGGCAGCAATCAGCGAAAGCCCTTGCCGTATTAAACCTAACGCAATATGGCACGCCATTTTTATATCAAGGTGAAGAAATTGGCATGACCAATTGCTATTTCGACACTATCGAAAAATACAATGATATTGACACGGTTAACAAATATAACGAACTTATCGCGAAAGGACATACTAACTGCGAAGCGCTAGCAACAGTTAAGTTAGCCAGTCGAGATAATGCTCGAACACCAATGCAATGGACTAATGAACAATATGCTGGTTTTAGTCATGTTCAACCATGGTTAGATGTAAATAATAATAAAGGTGAAATAAACGTAGCAGAACAACAAGGCAATTCATCCTCAATATTGAATTTCTATCGCAACCTATTGGCATTAAGAAAAGAGTCAAGCTGTTTGAAGTTTGGTCAAACAACGTTATTACCTTCTCATGACAAGGTGATTATGTTTGAGCGAAGTAATGAAAGCGAAAAATTCATTGTGGTAATAAATTTGAGTAATGAATCTCACGCAGTGAATTATGACTTTAGTCTTTTCGAAAATATATTAGGTCAAGATATTACAGATTCAATTGAACCATTTGGTTATTCAATTTATCGAGGTGTGTAATGGCAGTTTCACTTAAAGAAAAAGTGGGTTATGGGGTTGGTGATTTAGCGTGTAATATTATATTTCAAACCGTCATGGCCTATTTGATGTTCTACTATACCGATATCGTATTTATCGATGCTGCGACAGTCGGTGTGATATTTTTAGTTGCTCGTATTATCGATGCCGTATCAGATCCTGTTATGGGTATGATCGTCGATAGAACGAATACTAAATATGGTCGTTTCAAGCCTTACTTACTATTTGGTTCTGTTGTCTTAGGTATCTCGGCTTTTGCTTGTTTTACGATTCCTGCCGACATGACCATGAATGGTAAAATCGCTTATGCAGCGGTTACCTATATCATGCTTAGCTTGGCGTATACGTTGGTGAATATACCGTATTCAGCACTGACCTCTGCAATGTCGAATGATCCCGAAGAAAGAACTAAGATCACTGCAGTTCGCGTCATGTTCGCCGTGATTTCTGGGCTTGTTGTTGCTCAAATTGGCGGATTGGTTGAGTTCTTCGGTGAAGGTGACAAGTTGTTGGGCTACCGCTATGCAATCGGCTTCGCAGCCCTACTTTCTACGGTACTGCTTTGGGTTACATTTGCGACAACCAAAGAGCGTCATGTCGTGGTCAGTGAGAAAGCGAACCATACAGTGAAAGAAGGATTGGCGGCTATTGCTCAGAATAGACCTTTAATTGTGCTTTCTATCGTGTTCTTGTTGATTTTGACCGCGGGCTTTATCTCTTTCTCAGTCAATATCTATTTCTTAGAACATGCGATGCAGCGCCCTGATTTGATTGGTGCGTCGATTATGGTCGGTACCGTAACGACCTTCTTGGGGACGTTTATTGTTCCTCATACGACAAAACGCTTTGGCAAAAAGCCGACCGCAATGGCCGCTATCATGGTGTATGGATTCATTCACCTGTTGTTTGTGGCTAACTTTTACACCATTAACTCGGTGGAAGTCTACTTCGTGATCATCGCGATCAAAGGTATTGTCAACGCTTACACTTGGGCGATGGGTTGGGCAATGCTGCCAGACACAATTGAATACGGCGAATACAAAACCGGTATTCGTGCCGAGGGTTTGGTTTACTCAAGTTTTAGCTTCTGTCAAAAATTGGGTATGGCATTGTCAGGCATTGTCACTGGTTTAGTGTTGGGCTGGTTTGGTTATGCGCCAGAAGTAGGGATCACTCAAGAGGCCGTGACTGGCGTTGTGGTGCTTTTTGGCTACATTCCACTGGCATTCTGTATTGCTGCAGGCCTAATTTTAAAATTCTATAACTTGTCTGAAACAGAGCACATGCAGATGCGTGAAACGTTAAGTTGCTAGTGATTTAAACATGAATTGATGGCTTTGCGATTGTCGTCAGGCTTCAATTATGTACTCAACGTTTGATCTATAAGGCTAGGTTTTGTTCCTAGCCTTATTTTTTTATCAGGTGTTTGTGTGCCGAGTTTTCTGACGGCTCGCCGATTCAGTCAGAGCCCCTTGCTGACCATGGTCTAATTTCTCCCCCGTCAGCTCTCTTTTGATGTTCACGTTAAGCGTAATTATGTTGATTAACCCGGGCTATTTCGCAGAAACAACCGACAAGTTAGAGTTGTATCAATAATTTACTTAACATTACGACGTTTTGTTTATCGTATGGATTGAAGGAGAGGGAGCGATGAGTAAAAGTGTGCCTGTAGTAACGCTGCTACTGTTGATTATCGGTTATTTTAGTTATCAGCATTGGGTGGTTAAACCACAGTATATCGAGCAGCGCGCCAAAGGAATGGTGTTGCAGATTGCGTATGGTGAGAATTGGTTCAATCCACTTAGTCATAGTGAAGATAATCCGGTTTATCACACGACATTAACCATCAACAGCGCATTTGATGGTGTAGCGTATGCAGATGCGAGAATCGAATATGTTGATGATCAGAAGACAGTGTGTAAGCAGATCCGCTTTCAATTTTCAGTCGAGTCATTGAACGATTACCATTTGTTGTCACAAACCGATTGTGCAATGGGCACTAGCTAAAAGCGGATAAATTCGGAGGGGAACTTTGCCGTGTTTAGGGGTTTACAATTCTAGGTAGATATCGCAATCTCAATGCTTCGCTTTTACAAGAGTTTGCATCAATGTCTCCAGAATTGTCTTCACATAACATCAAATTTATTGCCTCTGATATGGATGGCACACTGCTTGATGAATCGTCTCAGCTCGATCCTCAGTTTTTTGATCTTTATCGCCAACTCACCGAGCAAGGTATCATCTTTGCCGCCGCGTCCGGTCGCCAATACGCGAGTTTGAAACAAACATTTTTACCCATTCAAGATGAGATGATGTTCATCGCGGAAAATGGCACTTTTGTAATGCATAATGGGGTAGAGCTGTATAGTTGCCCATTAGATACCCGTACTGCGCGTGAAGTCGTGATCGCGGCGCGTGAGATAAAAGGCGCTTATACGGTGTTGTGTGGAAAAAATTCTGCCTATATTGAAACCCAAGATCCGATTGCGTTAGCAGAGTTGAGTAAGTACTACCATGCTTGTCAGTATGTGGAAGACTTGTTGGACGTTGACGATGAGTTTATTAAAGTCGCGATTTGTCATTTTGATAGTACTGAACAATTTGTCTTCCCAGCGATGAATGCAAAATTTGGCGCAACCAACCAAGTGGTAGTCAGTGGCCGAATTTGGCTTGATATTATGCATGCTGAGGCTTCGAAAGGCGCGGCAATAGAACATCTGCAAAAGACGCTTGGTTTTACTCATGAACAAACCATGAGCTTTGGCGACTACTTTAACGATGTAGAGATGTTGAAGGCGAGTTACCACTCTTATGCCGTCGAAAATGCCCATCCAGAAGTGAAAAAACTAGCTCGTTTCCGAGCGCCGAGCAACATTGAAGCGGGTGTGATGCAAGTGCTCAAAAACACGGTGCTGAATCAGGCGTAGCCACGCTTTTTGATGTTGAAATCAATCCCTGCTTATTGGCAGGGATTGTTGTATTCGCAATAATCTAACCGATGTGGGTCATCTTGTTTAGCGTAAAGCTAACAATCGCATCTTGCGTCGCTTGGACGTATTGAGCGATATGTTCTGTGGCTAGGTGCGTTTGTAAATGTGCTTCTGACGTCCAGTTTTCGTAAAAGACAAAATGCGCAGGGTTTTGATTGTCCTGATGTAAATCGTAATTGATGCAACCTGCTTCTTTGCGTGTCGGCTCAATCAATTTCAGTAATTCATTTTTTACTAATTCAATTTTATCTGCATGTGCGACGATATTGGCCACGATGGTTAATTTGGTCATCGACTACTCCTCAATTTATCTTTCTGCTCAAACTGTCAAAGCGATAACGGCTGGCCGACGCTCTGTTTTCGGTACTAAGCATAATCTTTGATGGGCCAATAGAAAACGTGCCTTCGCTTAAACCAGTTTCAAATAAAATTTGATAATCAGCCGGTGTTCCACTTGATGGTTCTCCTTGGGCCTGAGTGTCGGTGATCGTTTATGCTGAGCGATTGAACTGGGCGCGATATTGCTTGGGAGAGATGCCCACCACGCGGCGAAAATGATGGCGCATGCTCTCGGCATTATTGAAGCCCGATTGCACGGCAAGTTGTTCAATACTGCCGTTATCACTCTCCAGTAGCCCTTTGGCTAACTCAGTGCGCTGTATGATTAGCCACTCTTGCGGCGTCAAATCCATACTGGCGCGAAATTTTCGATCAAAGGTCCTGCGTGACATATTGGCTTTTTCTGCCATCAAATCAATGCTGATGAACTGGTCCAGATTGGTTCTCGCCCACTGTAGTGACTCTGAAAACTGGTTGGGCACTTGTAGCATTGGCGTATCGACAAATTGCGCTTGGCCACCATTTCGATGAGCTGAGACCACTAAACGTTTTGCTACTTGGTTGGCAATGGTATAGCCAAAGTCTTGTCTTACCACAGCAAGACCGAGATCTAACCCTGCCGCGCTGCCCGCTGAGCAGCCATATTGACCATCAAACACATACAGTACATTACTGGCGTAGTTAACTTCTGGAAATCGTTCACGAAATCGCGCTTCAAACGCCCAGTGCGTGGTCGCTTGTTTACCATCAAGAAGACCCAGTTCACCGAGTAAAAATGCCCCAGAACAAAATGAAATGATGCGTTTATTTTGCTGCGCAAACCGCAGTACTTCGGTTTTTGTTTTTGGATCAATGTCAGCGGTGTGGGTTGGCCAACTGGGAATCACTAACATATCGTAATCAGTAAGATCAGTCACATGCTTGGTTTTCATCACGATATCACCTGTCGTCGTGATGGCTTGGTCAACGAGATTGATGACCTCTGCCTCATACCAATGTTCAAATTCAGGTCGAGATAGCGCAAACATCTCAACCGCGCAACCCAGTTCGAAGAAGGAGATGTCGGGGTGTGAAAGTATCGCCACGCGCATGATTGTCATCCTTAACATGTCATTAACTTGGCTTGATATTAACGAACCTTGACTTGAAAGCCAATGGTGATGATGTGTTCAAAGATGAATAATGGTGGCAGGTAATTAAGCTAAACGATAATCGATAGACGAGACACAAGGAGAAGTTATGTCGAGTGCCGTATCAAGGG
The DNA here is from genome assembly GCF_000222585.1 of Vibrio scophthalmi LMG 19158. Taxonomy (GTDB): domain Bacteria; phylum Pseudomonadota; class Gammaproteobacteria; order Enterobacterales; family Vibrionaceae; genus Vibrio; species Vibrio scophthalmi. Next base: position 89,723 of record NZ_AFWE01000223.1, read on the forward strand.
TTCCTGCCGCACAGAGCGAGAGAGCATTGCGTCATTTTAGTGCTCAATTAGAGTTCGAAACCGATTGTTGGGATGTGCATCATGCGCTTACCAATCAAAGACAAGACTTTATTTTGGTCGATGTGCGGGGCAATGAATTATTCGCTCAAGGGCATATTGCTGGCGCGGTGAATATTCCTCATAGCCGTTTAAATGAGAAAGCACTTGTTGATTACCCTCTAGATTGCCTGTTCGTTGTCTATTGTGCTGGGCCGCACTGCAACGGTACGGAGAAAGCCGCGATTCGCTTAGCTAAGCTTGGGCGTCCGGTGAAGAAAATGATTGGTGGTGTGACGGGATGGCTCGATGAAGGGTTCGACCTAATAGGCTCATAATAAAGTCATTCTGCTGATAACTTGCATTGGTTGGTGGTTTTATATGCGCTCTATGTTTTAATTTTCAATAGTCTATGCAAATTATGCATAGACTAGCTGACGAAATATCATTAGTAACTTAGTGCCTTGGCCACTAAACTCCGCGCTCATTTTTTACCTCATGGACTTTGTATGTTCTCACAATCGCTGAAAGCTCAGTTAACCAGAATGGTGCTGTTGCTGGGTTTGACGCTCGTTGCAGTTCATCATAGCGAGCCGTTACTTGAGTTGCTTGCTCAGCAAGCCGTAGACATGGGATGCCATCAACAAAGTGGCACTCCTGAGTCAGATGCCCATTCGCATCACCATTAATTTACTGGCCAATTCGCGTACTGATGGCCAGATCATTTCGATAAGTTATTAAGACATATTATGAGTATTTTCCGCTTTCCATTATTGGTTTGGCTAGGGATCGGCATTTTGATCACTAGCCTTGGTATTCGTCAGTCATTTGGCATTTTTATGATGCCCATTTCTGAACACTTTCAAACGGGGCGAGAGTTTTTTAGTTTTGCTATCGCTTTGCAAAACTTACTGTTTGGTGCTTTTCAGCCATTTATTGGTATGGCAGCAGACAAATTTGGTTCAAAACGCATTATCTTTTTAGGTGCACTTTCTTATGCGTTGGGTCTTTATTTAACTTCAATTACCTCTGAAGCGAGCATGTTATATGTTTCTTTGGGAGCGTTAGTTGGCCTTGGTCTAAGCTGCACCAGCTATGTGATTGTTTTGGGGGCGGTGGCTAAAGTGGTACCCGCTGAACATGCGGCAAAAGCGTTTGGTTTAACCACTGCGGCGGGTTCATTTGGTATGTTTGCGGTCATACCTGGTGCCCAATGGTTACTGATGGATTTTGGCTGGCAGCAAGCGATGCAGGTGTTCGCGGTGCTATGTACTGTGATCATGGCGTTGAGCTTATTTATGAAAACAGCACAAAGTAATAATGTGGCGAACAATCAAAATGGCCAGGATGATCTTACGCTGAGTCAGGCAATCAAAGAAGCATTTCATCACCGTGGTTACTGGTTGATTCATGCGGGTTTCTTTGTGTGTGGTTTTCACGTTATGTTTATCGCCACTCATTTACCAAGTTACTTAGCCGATAAACACTTGCCAGCATCAAGTGCGGCAATGGCTTTGGCATACGTCGGTATTTTCAATATCTTTGGTTCGTACTTCTGGGGTGTGATGGGTGATCGCTTTAATAAGCGCTATGTGATGTCTGCGCTGTATTTGATGCGAACTGTGGTGATCGCGGGTTTTGTTACTTTGCCGATCACAGAAAACACGGCGGCTATTTTTGGTGCCGCGATTGGTTTTTGTTGGTTGGGCACAGTGCCGCTGACCTCAGGTCTAGTGCGTCAGATCTTCGGTGCTCGTTATCTATCAACCCTGTACGGTTTGGTGTTCTTTACTCACCAAGTCGGTAGCTTCCTTGGTGCATGGGCGGGTGGCCGTATTTATGATTACTATGGTAGCTATGAGCCAATTTGGTGGTCGACAGTCGTATTAGCCTTTATCGCGGCACTACTTCATATTCCCATTAATGACAAGCCAGTCACGCGATTAGCAACGGCATAATCATTAAGCGTAATATTACCGATATTTTAGAGAGCTGGGTTATACTCAGCTCTCTTTCTATCTATCGTTTGTGGTTACCCATGTTCTCAGAATGGCTTACCTCTGAGGCTCTGATTGCGGCATTTTTGATCTTTGTTGGCTCATTTGTGCAAACCTCGATTGGCTTTGGTTTGGCTATCGTCGCATCACCGCTGTTATTTTTGGTTTCTCCTGACTATGTGCCAGCGCCGATCTGCTTGGTGGCATTGTTCATCTCATTGTTAAATGCCTTGAAATACCGCTCAAGTATTGAAATTGGTGGCCTAAAAATGGCGCTGATTGGTCGCGTTCCTGGTTCTATTGCTGGTGGGGCTTTACTTGTGATGGTGTCTGGTAATGCGCTGGCCTTATGGTTGGGTATCTTGGTGCTGTTCGCTGTATTAGTCAGCCTATTGCCCGTGCGAATTGAACCGACCCCAATGCGTATGGGTATTGCCGGATTTTTTTCAGGCTTTTTTGGTACCAGTAGCGCCATTGGCGGTCCACCAATGGCACTGTTGCTGCAACATCAAGAAGCGAATCAGCTGCGTGGCAATCTATCGGCGTTCTTTGTTTTCAGCTCGATTATTTCATTGTGTGTGCAAATGCCGGTTGGCTTTTTAAATACGCATCATCTTTGGATCACTATTCCATTGCTGCCAGCGGCTTATTTGGGCTATCGCTTAGCGCGAGCCACAACAGGCTCGTTACCGAAGGAAAAATTCGAATTGGCGCGTTGGTGTTATGTTCACTTAGTGGGGCAACGGCGGTGTGGCAAGGGATAATGGCATTATAATTCATATTAGGTTCATGTATTTTATGAATACTAGTAGTATCTGTTTGGTTGATCATCTGGGCGATAGACCATAAGCTCTGGGCATTAGATGAATTCCGTTCACTCTCTATGTTTTTTATTATCATTTTTTAAAAGAGGGTAAAAATATGCGAACACTCGGTAACATCATTTGGTTTTTATTCGGTGGTGTCTTTATGGGGCTAATGTGGTGGATGTTCGGTCTGCTTGCATTCATCAGTATTATCGGTATTCCATGGGGTAGAGCCTGCTTTGTGATGGGGAATTTCTCGTTTTTCCCATTTGGTAAAGAGGCGATCTCTCGTGATGAATTAACCAATGAAATGGATATTGGTACCAGCCCGTTGGGTGTTGTCGGTAACGTGATTTGGTTCCTATTGGCTGGCGTGTGGTTGGCGATTGGTCATATTTTGTCAGCCGTCGCATGTTTTGTGACCATTATCGGTATTCCATTTGCTTTACAGCATTTGAAACTGGCGGTGATTTCACTCGCGCCGATTGGTAAAACAGTGGTATCGAAAGAAGAAGCGGCTGCAGCTCGTTACTCAATTCGTCGCTGAGTCTATTGTGACATTATTGATAGACAAGAACCGTAACAAACAGAACGCCGCTGAATAGCGGCGTTTTTATTGCTAAACGTTTTTATAGCTAAAAGTCTGCTTAGTAAGCTCTAATACCAAACGCACGTAACTGGTTGGGTAACACCTCATCGAGTCTATCGATCTCATCGACACAAACTTCAATTAAAGCGAACTGGTGCTGCTGGTAGAGCGTTTTGATTGCCTGTTTACTCACCTCGTCAGTCGGCCCTTGATCATCGCCCCAATATTGCAGATACACCTTCCCTGTCGGGAGATAAAAATCACACAACTGTTCTTGTTCAATCGGTAATGGGCGATCATAAGCGTGAACAATGCCATTCATATAGAGCCAGTTATCAATGATTAACTCACCGCGAGAGCGAACATAATGGCCATCTAAGGTGCGATGTTTGGCGGCAAATTTTTGCTGGAAATTAGAAAATGACTTATCGGTCGCATTGGCTTGCGCATCTTGGCCTAAAAATTCTATTACCGTCTGTTTTAAGCGCTGATTGTGTACGATGGTATCGTGCCACAGGGCATAGTGTTGCTCGCTTTGGCTATCAACACGTTGCTGACCGCCGTGCGTTAAGCCGGATGCGGTGACATGCCAGCCACTGTCTGTTTTGTTGATCCAACCCAGCTCACTGAGTAGTTGATTAATTTTTTTAGCATTGAGTTGAAAGCGTTCACCGATCTGCGTTGCGGTGAGCTGTTTTCCATCCGTCAGTGCATCGTCGATCAACAGGTTCTCGGGCCAAATAATGTATTGACCAAACTTGGGATGTTGGAGGTATTCTCCGCCGAATCTACGGCCCAGTTCGGTCAGCACCCAACTCTCTTCACTGCGATTAATATAACCGGCGTGTTTTAGGTCATTGAACAGTTGTTTAACATCAATACTGCGCTGTTTGGCCAGCTGAGAAGTGGATATTTTAGGTTGGGTCACGCATGGCTCCTTTGCGCTACGAGTTAGGTCTATTTTGGCAGTAATAACGGTGATAATCTATGTTTGTATCGCACTCTTAGGCCAAACTCACGCGATAAAAAAGGAGGCGAAGCCTCCTTAGTCAATTCACACTAGAATGTGTTTAATACCACCTGATTTCGACCAAGCCCTTTGGCTTGAGAAATCGCCTTGTCGGCATTACCGACGGTGATATGTTGGCTGTCACGTACCCGAGTGACGCCCATACTGATGGTGTAATGGATGTTCTCACCGTTATAGCAATAGGCGTGCTTTTCGATCAACTGCCTAAATAAATCACATTGGTCATAGGCGTCATTTTCATCATTGGCATGGAACAAGACGCAGAATTCATCCCCCCCATAACGCGCATGACTAATTGCTTTCGGCTTGGCAAAGCAGGTTTGCATCAATTCTGCAGTGGCGAGGATGATCTTGTCGCCACATTTGTGCCCATGATTGTCGTTGATCAACTTGAAGCGGTCGATATCAATCAAAGCAAAAAAGACGTGCTGGTTATCGATGTTGTGGTCAATTGCTTCACGCATGATGTGCTTGTTATCCAACTGCGTCATGACATCTTTACTAAGCAATTTCTTGTGTAGTAATAAGTTCGCTAAGGCCACTTCTGAGTAATCACAGATCATACGTACGACAGTGCGATACGTTGGCATCATTGCTTGTATGTATACCACCGCGATCAATTCATCTTTGCTAAACAGAGGTAAGCGGTAGTGACGGGCTTGAATCATCAGTTTTTTGGCCAACGGATCAGTATGCGCTTTGCTTTGGTAGTCGATGACGCCCGGAGAAAAGTGTTGTGCCAGTGGGGTGTCACACATGACCACGCGGCTGTTACCGTGAAAGTCGACAGTACTAAATTGGTTGTTATCGCGATCATACAGACAAAATTGCACACCTTGATGAGAGACGAAACGATCAAGAATATGGCGGAATTGCTGCTTGAATTGGGCTAAATCTGTTTGGCGGTTTAGTGTCGACAAAGACTGATTAAGCTGGCGAATCAAATAGGCAATCGAACCTGAGATTAACAGTAACGAAGCGATAAAGATGGCCGTCAAACCAAACTGGTAAGAAGAGGCAAGAATATCAGATCGATCTGTTCCGGAGATGAAGACCCAGTTAAAGGCATTGTCGGTATCGAATACGGTGATTTTAAATTGGTCACGATAATAGTATTCGTAATGGCCAAATTGTTGCCCGGAATCAATCAAGGCGCTAATGCCGCCATGATAGCTCACAGAAGGGGAGCCAATACGGCTTGGATCTGGATGAAAGATTAAGCGTTCAGTATGACGATCAATCACAAACACATAGCCATCGCTGAGCGTTCGTAAACCTCTTAGACTTTGAGTAGTATGCATAAGATCGAACTCAAGCCAGATTTGATTGTCACTATCCGGAGTGTATTTAACTGCAAATACCCAATAGCCGGGCTTTTTCTCATAAAGAGAAGAAACCGCTAATTTGGCGGACAATTTGACCAATGGTGTCCAAATAATGTCTGCGTTGCGCTCAGCATCGGTCGATTGCAGTGACACCGAACGATATTGGCCAGTTTCTTGGTTTACATGGATCACATCGGCATACAAAGGAGAGTGCTTGAGAATGCGTTTTGCCGTGTTGTTGAATTGCGTCAGAGATGTCGTGTTATCTAACAGGAACAGCTTGCTGGAGGCGGCTTCGATTTGAGTAGCAACTAAGCTAGAGGCGGTATTAAGGTTAGCAAGTGACTGCATATCAGCATCTTGTTCGGATGTTTTGAACTGCTGATAAGCCAAGTAAATCATACCGAGTGATAATAGTATAACGTACGGCCTGAGCGTGTGGATAACTAACTTAGGTAAAGCCATAACTGATTTTTGCCAACATGTTTAAAATTATTGTGATTTGTGTCGTATAATAAACGGATTTTGTATGCACATCAATGCACTTTTGACAACAACTCGTCGCTTTTATTAAGTAGAATTCGGGGGCGCGTCACTTTGCGCCCCTGTTGATGTGAAGATAAACAGTGTGTACAGAACTTTCTGATTGGTTCCGGAATTCTAACTAGGTGAGAAATGAAAAATTGCGATTGAAACCGGTTCAAGTAGGATTTGCTTACCATCAATCGTTTGATGCAAATCTAACCCGCCAGTATTACAGATCATATTCCACTGCTGCTGATCTTCACTCGGCAAGCTGAACCGCGCCGGTGCGTTGGTTTGGTTGATGCAATAAAATAGTTCATCGCCATGTTCGTCGATTCCAAGGTGTAAGGCGACCGCGGTGAGCTGATTCCAATCATCATGGGAGAGATCTTTACCATCGAGACGGCGCCAAAAAATCCGATTGTGATTACGACTCTCGCCACTGAATGCGCGAATAAAGGGGAGCATGTAGCATTGTCGTGCTGCAACCATCTCTGCTAACCATTGTTTAAAGTCCTGCTGATGCTGATCTAATTGCCAATTTAGCCAACTGATTTCGTTGTCTTGGCAATACGCGTTGTTATTGCCTTTTTGTGTATGTGACAACACATCAGCGGTTAAAATGTGTGGAATACCAAATGAGAACAGCAGTGTGGCCATAAAATTGCGTTTTTGTTTTTCACGCAGACTGGTCACAGATTGACGATCTGATGGCCCCTCAATGCCATAGTTTGCCGAACGGTTGTCACCGTGTCCGTCACGGTTTTGCTCTCCGTTAGCTTCGTTATGTTTAGACTTATAGGAGACCAGATCTTGCAGGCAGAAGCCGTCATGGTAAGTAATGTAATTGACCGTGAGGCGATAAGGCCAGTTGGCGGCGCTATAGAGATCTCGTGATCCCATTAAGCGTGTCGCGAGCTCTTTTAGATAGCCATTGTCACCGCGCCAAAAGCTCCGGCTAATATCGCGTAAGCGATCATTACATTCATTCCAACCTTGCGGGAAATTACCGACTTGATAACCATTTGGTCCGATATCCCAAGGCTCTGCAATGAGTTTGGTTTGCTTGAGGACGGGATCTTGCGCAACAGCTTTGAAAAAACCACTGTTTGGATTGAATTGATCACCTTCACGACCAAGAGTGGCTGCGAGATCGAAACGGAAACCATCAATATGGAATTCGTTAACCCAGTAACGAAGGGTATCCATAATTAAGTTAAGTGATGGTTGATACGCTAAGTTGACGGTGTTACCACAACCAGTGTAGTTGGCAAAATGGTGGCCATGAGTTAGGTAGTGATGCTTGTCGAGTGCTCTGAGGTTAAACGCTGGTCCATCGCTGCCCCCTTCTGCTGTGTGGTTGTAGACTACATCTAGAATGACTTCAATGCCATGACGGTGCAGTTCTCGAATGGTGGTTTTGAGCTCAAAGACCGCATCGTATTCTGCGTAACGTGGATCAGGAACCATGAAGAGATAAGGATTGTATCCCCAATAGTTCACCTTGCGCATTGAGAGTAGGTGAGGTTCATGCATACAGGCTGTGATCGGCATTAGTTGAATCGTGTTGATGTTTTGTTCACGGTAGAAGGTCAACATCGCTTCACTGATCAAGCCAAGATAGCGACCTTGCTGGCTAGTTGAAACGTTAGGGTTGCACTTAGTGACGCCCTTTACGTGAGTTTCAAACAACACCATTTCATCGCGAGGTCGGTTGGGTTTGATTACGTCTTGCCAGTCAAATTTATCATTAGTCACGACACATTTAGCCAGCTTAAAACTTTTTTCAGCGTTAAACGGTAAGGTGTAACTCAGTTCACGCTCTAGAGCTTTGGCATAGGGATCAGCGAGGTAATGTAATTGGCCGTTGATTGTTGTGATGTATCCGTATTTTTGACCTGCTTGAATATCGGTAATGTAAGTGTGTTTCACGCCCGCATATTCATGCTCTAATGGATGAGTAGTATAACTGCCAGAATCGTCAAACAACGCCAGTTGAATGTCAGGGCAGTCCGGCGAATGAATCGCAAAGTTACACCCTTGTTGAGTTAGAGTGGCACCGAGCGGATATGGGCTTGAATTAGTCACTGTCATTGATTTTATTATGTGTCTTCTGTAAGTGGATTTATCACTTGGTTAAGTACTTAAAATACCATCCAATTTTAGAGCAGAGATGCTCGCTTGAATTAGCATACTGTTATCTCTTTTTCTAAATAGTGAACTATATTGCATTTTGTATTACAGAATGTTGTCTAACTTTGACTGTTTTTTATCGTCAAATGTGATCGATCTCCAGCCTCTAAGCTCTTAGAACCAATATTAACGCTCTTGTTTCCCAATCGGTTGCTAGAAACAATAAGTGGTTTGTGGAGATATGCCTCCACAATGGCTACAAATAGTGTGTTTATTGTTCGCGGTTGTCTAAATTAGACTCACTATTTTCTTGCTGCGAAATAGAAGGAAAGATAGTTGCAGTATTGACCGCATATTGATTAGGGGTATCTACGTCGAGGTAATGTTTTTAATACAATGGAGCAAATATCCAGTGAACGGGAAGACTAGGATGTCTCGCACTTTTTTCGCAGTATTGGTTGTTATTGTGACGAGCTTAATTGGCGGTTGCTTTGATCAGCAGGAGCAGGGAATTAAATACCATGGGGTCTACACAACCGATCAAGCCAATTTACCTCTGATACAAATTTATCACCAAAATGGGCAAGATTATCTGCGCTCAGCTTGGGGTGTCCTCGCTATTGATGTAAGCACTCAAGGAGCGATAAAAATCCACGACAGTCGAGTCTCAATCTCGGGGCAGTTTACCCATGCTCAGCAGGGAGAATATCAACAAGCGCAATTTTCTGAAAATGGCCAAAGCTATCAAGCGAAACGCCATCACGCCTTGCCTCAATATCAACTATTGGACAAATTGTATGACTCACCAGAGTGGTTTACATCGGTAGGTCAGCATCAAAGCTGTCAATTTTCGTCCTGGAGTGAAAATCCTGACGCAAAGTTTGATCGAGATTTGATTGATGAACTAACGCAACTTGGCGAAAAGGAGTCTGGCCCTTTTGCTAAAACGAATAGCTTTTTGATCGCTAAAAATGGCGAGATTGTCTATGAAAAGTATCTGAATGGCTGGCAATCTGCTTACCCGCATAGTGTTCAATCCATTACCAAAAGCTTAACGGCGATGATGGTTGGCGTCGCACAGCAACAAGGAAAATTGGGTGATACTCAACAAAAACTAAGCGAACTGATGCCGCAATATGAATCGCTGCTGCAAGGTGAAAAAGCCAGTTTAACCTTACATGATTTTCTCTCAATGGGCGCTGGGCTTGAGTGGGATGAATGGGGTACGCCTTATTCTGAACCCGGCAATATTCGTTATCAAGAAATGATTGAGAATGACCCAGCTCGCTTTGTACTCAGTCGTTCAATGGTCGATAAGCCAGGGGCACGATTTAACTACAATGGTGGTTTGGTGACGATTGTTGGTCAACTTTTGGCGGAGCAAACCCAGCATGACAATTTTGCGGAGTTCATGAAGAGCAGTCCTTTGCAAAGTTTGTGTTTAGAACATGCCTATATTAGTAAGCAAGCGGGAAACCACTCTAATACCGCTGGTGGGGCATTTTTGCGTTCGCGAGATATGCTCAAATTAGGGCTGTTACTCGATAATCAAGGAAAGTGGCAAGGTAACAAGATTATCTCACCGAGTTGGATAAACCAGATGACTACGCCTTATCTTGCGACGCCAATCTATAGCTCTGGCTATGGTTATTATTGGTGGATTGACCATATCTTTAGTGGTGGTAAAACCTATCAAGTTAATTATGCGCTTGGTTATGGTGGGCAAATGATTGCGGTTGTTGATGATCTCAATTTGGTGATTGTGCGCACAGCGAGTAATTTTGAATTGCTGTTACCTCATACAAGACTCATGAAAGAGTTTATTCTTCCTGCGTTTGGCCACTAGTGCTTATCGCTTGAGTCATACTTCTGGCATAAATGTTGTGAACTCACAAATGCTAACATTTATTTTACATTGATATTGGTTTCATAAGTGATTGAATTTTAGTTTTTTTATTCTTATTTTTTGACGGTGAGAAGGAATGAATTTCGCCCCTTACTTTGACAGTTTGCCGCAACTCTCTACGCTTAATAAAAACGTCAAAGAAAAGGAGAGCGAAATGGCGACATTCAAACAGGACATTCCTAATCGTGTCACTATCTACCATGATGACCTTGAGCAGGAAAAAGCCGTAAAAAATGCGCTAGCACCAGAGAAACCGCGTTATTTCAATGGTTCACCGACCTATCAGGCGGAGAGCGTTGAATCGTTTAAGCAGAAATTAGCCAATGTGGGAATGTCTTTGGATCGCTAGATAGCGGACGAATGAATCGGTAACAGGCGACCAGTAACGGGTCGCCTGTTCTTTTTTGCGGAGTATGAATAACGTAAACATTAGCCGGATGACGGCGACCAAGTACTAGGTGCTTTGTGCGATGGCGATAATACGGCGCAAAACGGCTTCTTCGGTGACATTCGGGTTTCGATAGTAGTTGAAGATTTCTGAATTGATGGCTTGTTGGGCAATGGGATTGACCGCCATTGAGTCACTCATGCTAGGTATCGCTAGTCCGTTCTGGCTGGCTTGGATAAAGTCTTGGGCGGATTGTCTCTGGCAGGGATTGAAAGCAGAAAGGTCGATATCGGTTCGCACCGGAACTGAGCCTTTAATTTGATTGAATCGCGCTTGAAACGTTTTGTCTGCCAGCGCGTTGGCCACTTCAACGGCTTGTTGTTGACTAAAGTCAGGAGCGTCCATAAAGATAAAACTGTCCATGTTATACAAAAATGCACCGTGTGATTGAGGTGCTGGATAGCAACCTATTTGCTGCGGAACTTTAACATCGGAAGCCAGCAGATCGCCTAAGATCCAGTCGCCGCCCAATTGAAATAGCGCTTTATTGCCGATTAAGGATTGTGTTGCGGTATCCCAGTTTTGATTGGGCTGTAGCGGTTCAACAAAGCTAGCAATTTTGCGTAATTGGCGTAGCGCTAAGCGCATTTGCTCACTATCAATGTGATCGCGTTTAAGCTCGACTAACGCTTTATGGTAAAAGTCGACTCCCCCAGAGGCGATCACTAAGCTTTCAAAGAGTGACGCGATTTGCCAACTTTGTTCACCAACGGCTAAGGGGAGTAAATTGGCTTGCTGGGCTTTTTCCATCGCCTGAAACATTTCTGGCCAAGTGGTCGGTACTTGCAGTTCAAGTTGGTCGAGTAAGCGATGGTTGACCCACATCCAATTTAGTCGATGTAGGGTGATTGGTAGCGCAACATAACCGTTAGCCGATTTATTGATACTGATGGTCAGCGGATGTAGGTTTTTATCCCATTGATGCTTGAGCGCGGTTTCGTTGATGGTATGCACAATACCCACATCGTCCCATGCTTTGATACTTGGTCCTTCGATCTGTGCAACATCGGGTGTGTTACCTGCCAATGCACGAGCCTGTAATACCGTCATAGCACTGTCGCCGCCGCCACCCAGAATCGCTGAGTGCCGCAATTGGATATCATGGTGTTGTAACTGATTTTCGAGAGCTTCTAACGCTTTGATTTCGCCTTTTGAAGTCCACCAATGGAGAAACTCGACCTCAGCAAAACTGTTGGCGGAAAAGCTGGTGATGATCATAGTGAGTAGTGTTTTCTTCATGCTTAATCTCTTGGAAATGCGAGCGTCGCGCATAGGCCGCCACGTTCTGTCACACTGAGTGATAAATGACCTCCATGCGCTTTGGCAATGCTTTGCGAAATAGTGAGGCCAAGACCATTACCCTCTTTTTCGGTGTGACCTCGAAAATAGGGTTGGAAGAGTTTCTCGAGTTGATTGGCTTCGAGATATTGACTGTCTAACGAGGTGCCATGATCTTCGATCATTATGGTGATGGCATCGGCCGTTTCCGCAAGCGTAATTTCCGCCTTATGACCGTATTTGACGGCGTTATCAATCAAGTTTTGCATACAGCGCTTAATTGCTAAAGGCTTGCCTGCATAAGCTTGCACTGGTCCGCCATGGATGAAAATTCGTTCGCCATTGGGATCGATGATAGCCGCGATATGCATCACTAATTGGCGTAAATCGATCGGCTCAATATCCTCGTGGATGTCGGTTTCTTTAATGCATTGCAATGCGCCTTTAACCATCAAATCGAGATCGTTGGCTATGCGTGAAAAGCGTTCCCGTTCAATCTCATCATCAAGCATCTCGGCTCTAAGTTTTAGACAAGCAATGGGGGTTTTTAAATCGTGAGATATAGCGCCAAACAACATCTCACGATCTTTCATATGGCTGTCGATGCGACGATTCATTTTATTAAACGCATGCACTGCCGCTTTGAGCTCTGCGCTGCCTTCCTCTTTTAATTCGGGTACTTTCAAGCGGCTTGACATGAGTGTTGCGGCCTTGGCTAAACGACGGATGGGCCGGATTTCGCGCTGCACGACCACCCAAGTACAGATCAGCAACACCAACGCCGAAAGCAGCAGGGTAAACCACTCACGAATTTCGAAATAGTTGGTCTCTAAGTTGATATAAGGCGCAGGTAGTACCGCGGCTAAATAGAACCACGCGTGTTGATCGACTTTGACTTGAATCACTAAAATCGGTGGGTTGAGATCGCCATAAGAGAGTGAGTAATGCCCCCATAGCAAGGGCAACTCATCTATGGGCAGCTCTTTGTTAAATACTTTCAGTTTGTCGCGGCGAGTAAACTCGACCTGAATTGTCGGGGCATTGTGCAGTTCTTGGCGCAATACCGACTCCACTTCGTTGATCACCATGGTTTTGCGTTTGCTATCAGGCAGGGGAGCGACAGGTATTTGGTGGTTGTTGAGTGAAACAAAAAAGCGTGTACCACCCATGCTTCGCAATTGGTTAAGGACCAGATGGCGATATTCCGGTGGCAATGTTTGGAAAAAAGAGATGGTTGAAGCAGCACTGAGCGCTAAGCTGTTGACCGTCGTCGTTAGGCCTTGCTGATCCTTTTCGCTGCTGTGTTGATACCAAATTAATCCGGCTAAAAACTGAGCTAAAATAATGACGCACAGCAAGAATAAGCTGGTGCGCATTGCCAAGGAGTTGCTCCACGCTTTAACTTTCATACTGTACGCCAGCGGTAAGCATGTAACCCTTGTTACGTACGGTCAGAATCAGTGAACGATCTTTGTCATCAAGGTGATGACGTAGGCGGCTAATTTGCACGTCGATACCCCGCTCAAATGGATCGCTGTCTCGCCCCCAGATTTCACGGGCAATGTCATCGCGTGACAGAATCGATTCGGCATGGGAGATAAACAACCCGAGTAACGAAAGGTCGGCGCCGCTAAGTTGCTTGGTGGTTTGTGTTGGCAAGTGAGTCAACTGGCGAGTGACCGTATCGAGTAACCAATTTTCGAAACGTACTCGGCGTGCTAACTTGGCGCTTTGGCTGGTGATGCTGCGACGGAGAATCGTTTTGATCCGGGCTAGCAGTTCACGAGGGCTAAAGGATTTGGTTATGTAATCATCCGCGCCCATTTCAAGCCCAGCGACGCGATCAGCTTCTTCAGTTACAGCGGTGAGCATAATAATCGGTATGTTCGAGGTTCGGCGAAGTTGTTGGCATAAGCAAAAACCATCATCGCCGGGCATCATGATGTCAAGAATGATGAGATCAGTTTGATGCGTTTCTAGCACTCGCCACATGGCTTGGCCATTTTCAGCACCGATAACATCAAAGCCGGCTTTCCCAAGGTAATCGCTTAATGCTTCGCGTAGATCACGATTGTCATCGACGACTAAGATTTGTTTGCCGCTCATTCACTTTCTCATCTCTTTGAATAGAGCCACTATGATGCCATTACAGGTGATTATCTCAATTGAAGCGAGTTAATTTATTGCTATTTAAGAAGTTATTTTTGTAAGTGAACTCTTACATTCGCGGAGGTTGCGAGGGAAGTTAAGATATTTTGGCGAAAATTGTGGGCTTGAATCCTGATTTTGCGAACTCGTCGCTCACTCAGCAGGCTGGTCCTCGAACCTCAAGTTAACTTAAATTAAGCTTTAGTGAGATAAACAGTAAACATTTGGTGGTAGCAAGTATGACGATGTCAGTAGGGCAAGTGGCAGAACGGGCAGGAGTTGCAGTGTCGGCGTTGCATTTTTATGAGCAGAAAGGGTTGATTAGCAGCTGGCGAAATTCGGGTAATCAGCGCCGCTATGAGCGCAGCGTGATTCGTCGTGTCGCGGTAATTAAAGCGGCGCAACAAGTGGGGATGTCTTTGGAAGAAATCGGCCAAGCGTTTGCGATTTTACCTAAACACAAAGCGCCAACTAAAGCACAATGGGAAGCGATGGCTACTCAATGGCATGCCGATCTTGAGCATCGTATTTTGCAGTTGCAAGCATTGCAACGCGATCTTAATGGGTGTATTGGCTGTGGTTGTTTATCCCTTGATAGCTGCAATCTACGTAATCCAGAAGATAGTCGTGCAACTGATCATAGTGGCGAGTCATTACTAACTAATCCAGAAGACCAGTTTTAATCACGGTATCTAGATATAGCGCGACAGCCTAATATCTAATCTCGCTGTAGACTCGCGGCTCTATAATGCGGGGCTATAGTGACAGAGCAAAAGTGAGCAAAAGTGAGCAAAATTGGCAAGGTTAATACGCTGAAGAAGTTACCATACAGCACCATAGAAGCCACTTCTGACGGTGATATTTGAAAGCGTTCAGCAAAGAGAAAATTCATTACGGCGGGCGGCAGCATGGCAAATAACACCATCATTTGTAATTGCATCGTTGGCAGTGGAATCAACCAATAAATGATTGCAAAAGCGATCGCGCCAGTGGCCAGTGACTGGATGCTACATATCAGACCTATTTTCAATCCGCTTAAACGCATATTACACATCTGTGCACCCAGAGATAATAACATCACTGGCACGGCTGCTTGACCGAGGAGCTTAGTGGCTTCATACAAGGGCATCCAAATCGAAATGCCACAAAGGTTAAGAACAAGTGCGCTTGCTGCTGCAAGAAAGACGGGCATCTTGATCACTTGCTTAAATGGATTACCCCCACTGAGTACCGCTAAACCGATACTGACATGCGTGCAGGCGGACACAACAAATAACAGTACTGCTGAGGCGAGCGCCGATTCACCAAATGTGTAAGTAAAAAGGGGAATGGCTAAGTTACCGCTATTACGAAACATATGCGGAGGAGCCCATGCCTTAAAATCTAACTTCATGATCTTACAAATTGGGATCATCACCAATCCGGGAACGAGTACGGCGATTAATGCCGCACTAAGCAGTGGGATCTGCTCGGTATCTAAGGGCATCGCGACCAGAGAGGAAAAGACCAGTGCCGGAGTAAAGGCATCCATATTAATGCGGTTAATTGCAGCAAAATCGGGACGAATCCAACGCCCAACAGAGTAGCCAGTCAAAACTAACGCGAAGACAGGAAAGAGGATCCCGACAACTTGTTGAAACATTCCATTGTGCCAAAAGGTGATGAAGAATTAGACAATATCAGGCTTGTTGATGGGAGTCATTATTACCATGATGATTAATTGTGATAACCAATCGTGAATGGCCGAGGAAAATTCTGTTATTGTCTGTCATTATCGCAGTAGACATGTATTCAAATGTTCTCGGAAGGGCATCGCAGTATGAGTAAGGACGAATTGAAAGGGCATATTGAGCTGGTGGGAGAAAGAGCGCTCATTGTAGAAGGTGGCGCGATGCGAGGTATATTCTCATGCGGCATTTTAGATCATTTTATGGCGCAAGAGTTTTCTCCTTTTGATAGTTTTTGGGGCGTATCAGCCGGTACCAGTAATTTAGCGGCGTATTTGGCGCAGATGCCGGGAAGAAATCATAAAATTTACCTTGATTACAGCCTTCGCCGCGAGTTCTTTAATCTTCCTCAGTTTCTACGCGGTGGAGACATGATGGATCTCGATTGGATGTGGGCGATAACCCTAAAAGAGCTCGGTATCGATACCGCCGTCCTACAAGCGGATAAGCGTCCTTTTTTCATGGTCGTAACACGGCAAGATACCGGCCAGGCAGAGTATTTGACTCCTCATGTAGACAGCTTGGTTGAAACGATGAAAGCCTCAAGTGCTTTGCCGATTTTATATCGCCACGGTGTTGAACTGGAGGGGAGGCGCTACGTGGATGGCGGAGTTGCGGATGCCATTCCAGTTGCAGAAGCCATTCGTCGTGGAGCCAAGCAGATTATGGTGCTACGTAGTCGCCCGGAAAGCTACCGTAAAACTAAAGACCGATTTTCGCTGTTGATTAAACGCATGCTGCGTCAAACTCCAGCATTGGTTGAACCGATGTTGACTCGTTATCAGCGTTACAATCAAGCATTGGAACTGATTGCCAATCCACCGCAAGGCGTGGAGATTATTTCAATTTGTCCACCAGAAGAGTTCAAGTTGCAACGTTTGAGTCGAGAAACCGCCTCTTTAGAGCATGGCTACCAACTTGGAATAGAAGCAGGTAAAGAGGCGATGAAACGTTGGGGTGGTATTGCCTCGGTATAAATACCCTTAATGCGGTTACTGAGTGAGTTTAAGTTGATGAAAAAGCGCAGCAGAAGAGGCTTCAATCGATTGACCTGCGGTATCGATGCGAACCACGTTGCTGGATTCTGCCGTGTTGCTCCATGACTCGTAATGACGCTCAACCACTTGTTGCCATGTGGGTAAAATGAGATTGGCGATTGGATTGAGGCGCGTTTCAATACGCTGTTGATGCTCTTCACGATGAGAGCAGGCGATTTCAATATTGATATAGTCTGCGCCAGCCCGATTCGCGACCGACTGCCACTCATCTCGAGTCAGTTGAATGGGATTACAACAGTCGGCGATAACGTTTAAACCTAGTTTTAGGTTATCGCTGGCAATACGGTAGCTCAGTCGATAACCCTCTCCCTCGACTTTCAATTGACATAAATCTCGCAGCGCTTGCTCAACAGTATCAATTCGTAAATAAATCGCGCCAGTCTGCTTGGCTAAAGCTTGGGCTAAGGTGGATTTACCACTGCCAGGTAGGCCAGAAAAAATATATAAAGTTGGCGTCGTCATGGTCGTTGTGTTTGGCTCTCATCACATTTAAGCGATTATTATCACGAATAGATTGTCCAAAATATCATGTATGGATAAAATCTCGCCATCATTTCTGTAGGAGTTTACGCCACGATGGATTGCTAATACCTGTCATCCAAATCATCAGCCTATTTAGGCTCAATATATTCTTGGACTACAGGGTTAGTGGGCGTAGCTTCGTCTTTACCTTTTGAACTCTTTTGCTTGGTTCGACATCGCCTTTAGGCGGTGTGTTCGCGATGGCTTGGAGTTGCACCGCTGCGTCTATTTGCCCCTAAATATTAGGAGGCGATATGCCAAATACATCTCATCATTCAAGCCGCGAGAATCTAATTCAAGCAAGTAACGTCTGTTATCAATTTTCTGATGGCGGCATTCTTTTCTCATCAATCAGTTGCTCTCTCAGTAATCGGCGAACGGGATTAGTCGGCCGTAATGGCTGCGGAAAATCCTTGTTGGTTGAATTATTGACTGGTCAGCGACAGCCAACGTCGGGGGCGGTCACGATTAATACCACGCTTAGTTACTATTCACAGTTGACGTCACAGTGGCTCGAATCCGATCAAACCATCGCTCAAATGCTGAAGGTGGATAAGGTGTTAGCCGCACTTGATCGTATAGAGCAGGGGGATTGTGCAGTACATTTGTTTGACGACGTTGCTGAGCGCTGGGATTTGAAACAGCAACTTGAAGAATTGCTTGGGCAATTGGGTTTACCGTTAGATTTTGATCTGGCGCTTCGTCATCTTTCAGGGGGACAACTGGCACGGTTACAGTTGTGGCAACTGTTTGAGAGTGATTCTGAATTACTGGTGCTCGATGAACCTTCTAACCATCTTGATTATCAGGCGAAGCAGTGGTTAGTGGAAAAAATGCGCTCGTGGCAAGGTGCGATCTTGTTGATCAGTCACGATCGTATTTTGTTGCGTGAAATGTCGACTATTTGGGCGTTAAACGGCGGGGAACTTCGGCAATATGGTGGTCATTACGATGATTATTTAATCCAGAAAACGGCCCACCAGCAGGCATTGGATCGTCAAATGAATGTGGTTAAAACGCAGTTACGGCGAACCAAGCTTGAGCAGCAAAAAAGTCAAGAAAAAGCGGATAAACGAGCCGCCCAAGGCAATAAAGTTCGCAAACAAGGTGGACAGCCTAAAATACTGCTCAATGCGATGAGAAATAGTGCGCAAGCCAGTGCGGCGAGTCGTGCTACCAGTCAGCGAGGGCAAAGTGATCGTTTGAATCAAAGGCTAGATGCGTTGCAAGCTCAGCAACAAGAACAGCAGGTGATCAAGATGCGATTAAAAGCGCCACTATTAACAGCTAAACCGCTGCTTAATATCATCAATTTTACCGTTCCATTTAGCCAATGTTATCCGCTTAATGCGCAGTTAAGCAGTGGTGATAAGGTCTGGTTAATGGGTCACAATGGTTGTGGAAAGTCGACATTGTTACAGCTTATCAATCGGCAGAGTACGCCCGAGTTGCGCTGTAACTGTGCGGTGTTCTATTTAGACCAACACTTTTCACTATTGCTGCCTGAGCATTCACTGCTCGAGAACCTTGTTCACTATTGCTCTCATCTCAATCAAAGTGAAGCAAGAACGTTATTAGCGGGCATTGGTTTTAGGCGTGATGAGGTTCATCGCTTGAGTGGAAGCCTGAGTGGTGGCGAGAAGATGAAGCTAGCAATGACCATTGTCGGGCACCAAGCAGATTCACCATTGTTATTATTAGATGAACCAGACAATCATCTTGACCTACACTCTAAGCGGGTGCTTAGCCAGGCGTTAAAGAACTATCCAGCGGCGTTGATCTTGGTTAGCCATGATCAGGAGTTTGTTGGTGAAATCGGGATAAACCGAACGGTAATGTTTCATTCTTTAGTTAATAATAAATAAAAACTGGGTCGTTCATTCTAACTTTAACGTAACAGGCTTGGATTGCGTTTTATTTTAAGGCTTAGTGCTAGAGATGAATTTAGTGAAGTCGAAGCAAACTAACTGAGGGATAGTATGTCTAAATTACTGGGTGGATTGGCATCTTTGGCGGTTGGCCTACTGATCTTTGCTGGCTACGTTACTCTGTTCTCAAATGAGTGGTACCTACGCTACTCTAGCGAAATGCTGATCATATTATTTGGTCAAGTCCCTAGTGTAGAATCTTGGATTTCTGATGCTGACTTTATTGATATTCAGTTGGTCTTTACCCTTATTCAAGCGCTGATTTTAAGTGGTGTGCTTGCGATGGTGTTTAGTTTATTACTCGCGATGTTTAATGGCCTAATTCGATATGTGCACTTTGCTATTTTGGGGGTGTTTATTGGCTTTATGTATTTTGTTAGCCCCGTCTTAGTCACGTTTGCTACCAGCGGAGTGCTGAGCAAAGGTGCAGTGCCTAATCCTGTTCTCACTCAACCATTGGTGGATGCGCTGGTGTGGTATTTGCCTTTTGTTATTGCGATTTTTATTAGCGCGAATATCAAACGTCGTCAACTTGCCCAAGCGGCTCAGCGGTCATGGTTTCATTAAACGGTATTAACGTTTTCTTAAAAAGTGTTGCTGGGTATTTAGAATAACGCAGTTCATGGATGCGCCAGACAACAAAAAAGAGGCTTTTAAGCCTCTTTTTTATCACCATTTAATGACTGATGGTTCAGTCTTAAACCAACTCGTAGCTGATCATATAAAGTTGGTCGAGATCAGGATAAATCTCCCCAATTAATCGCTTTAATTCATCTAACGGCAGGGCTTCTTGTTCCGCATGGAATTCATTGATGTCATCGAACAAGAGTGGCTCAACAGACAAAATCTTAATATCACACACTTTTTGATCAGTTTCTAAAGTAAATACTTCGACTTGTGTGCCCGGAACATAGTGGCTTTCAGCTTCATCACGAATGGTAATAGTCTTCATACCAGAGGTGATCAACGGGGTTAGAAATTCAAAGAATGTAATCTTAGTTGGCGCTTGGCTCATGAGGTATCCACCATAGTATTTTAAGTGGTGAGTATACGTCAAAAGTCGCAGAATCAGTCAATGTTGATCACGGTAAAACCAAATAATTCGCTCAGGAGTGCCGTGTCAGGTTGGGATTGGCTATTTAGAAAGGGGCATTAAGGCAGCAAACTTAGAGGGCTGTCAGGGGAATATTGAACAAAACGCGCTGGTTAGGTGATAACCAGCGGATTTTACTATCGCTGATTACGCTGAAATAGAATGTTTGAGGCAAATATTGGTGTTAGTGAGTGATCCCACAAACGCCACAATCATCAGTGGTCCAAGTAGACATGACATGAGAGCGCACGCTGCTTGTTTTAAAGGGTTAGCTTTCGCTGGCGTAAAAAACTGAGTAGCAAAAAAGATAAGTAAACCTGCTATCGACCAAACAATCATAAAATCCTCTATTTTTTCTTAAGGCTTATTGCCTCTACAAACAAGATAAAGGGTTTCGAACTAAGGGTGTTATGCGGGCGGTCACACTTTGAGATAGTCACTAGATAAATAGTTTAGCGCCGTGATGACTAGGTCAGTATTACTGATAAAAGTCTTTTTAGCCAAAACAAGGTTTGGATAAGTAACTTTCCTTAGCTGCAAGCTTGAAGCGTGAGATTCCTTAATCCAGATTAAGGTTTTTACCTGTCGAAGTCGTTACCATGCCACTCATATTGGTGATAGTCACTAATGAAGAACAGCCCTGCAATTTGTAGGGCTGTTCTTTTTGGTTGTGTCGATGAAGCAACCAATTCCTTTATTTCTCACTATGCGCTTCGAGCTGAATCGGTATCGAGAGCAAGGGGAAGAAAGGAAATAGAATTTGATTGAGGAAAAGATTTGAGCATTTTGTTTTCACCATCCCGCATTGGCGGCATGACACTAAAAAACCGTTTTGTCCGTAGTGCAACATGGGAAAATTTGGCGACTGAAGATGGTCATATGACCGAAAAGTTGTACGACGTTTACCGAGAGTTAGCGGAAGGCGAAGTGGGCCTGATTGTGACCGGTTATGCCAACATTGTTGAAGAAGAGAAACCCAATGCAGGCATGATGGGGATGTACAATGACTCATTCATCGACGAGTACCAAAAGCTGACATCAATTGTGCATCAATATGATGCCAAGATCGTGATGCAGTTGGCTTATGGTGGCACTAAAACCACCTTTAATGTTGGCGAACGAGTGATCTTTGCTCCGAGTGAGGTCGCTGAGCGAGGCACGCAAACGCTCGGTAAAGCGATGACGCAGCAAGAGGTTGACTATATTGTTGAAGCATTTGCTCTTGCCACAAAACGCGCTCAAGATTCTGGATTTGATGGTGTTGAGATCCATGCCGCACACACCTATTTGATCAACCAATTTTTAAGCCCGTACTATAACCGTCGTGATGATCAATATGGTGGTAGCTTAGAAAATCGTATGCGCTTTTTGATTGAAATCTATCAGGCTTGTCGTGCACTTGTCGGTAACGATTTCCCAATTTTGGTTAAGTTGACCGCGTCAGAGTTTTTCGCGGGTGGCGCAACGTTTGATGAGACTCGTGTAATCTGTAAAAAGCTCGAACAGATTGGTGTTGATGCGATTATTGTCTCAGGCAACATTCACGGTAATGCGAGTAGCTTAGTGGGTGAGTCTTTTGATGGTTTTACCCTGCAGCAAGAAGGCTACTTCCACGAGTACGGACATGCCATTAGCCAAGATGTAAACGTACCTATCATTACCGTTGGCGGCTTGAGTGATATTCATGCCATTGAAGAGATGGCTGAAAATACCGGCATCGGGTACTTTGCACTTTCTCGCCCATTATTGGCTGAACCTGATTTGATCAAACGTTGGAAAGAGGGACAACGCGATGAGGTTGACTGTGAGCGCTGCTCTAAGTGTCGAACCAAACGCGGTAACTTCTGCGTGGTATATAACAAACGAAAATAGTCAGTCCTCTGCATGTTGCAAGGATGCTAAAGGGGCGAATACGTTGCCCTACAGAGAAGAACAATGAAAACTGAAAAACAGAAGATGTTAGCCGGTGAGCCTTACGACGCTTGGGACAAAACCTTGTACAGCGAGCGTATTGAGTGTCGTAAAACACTACAGCAACTTAATAATGCGCTGCCAGATTCAGCCGAGTGGCGTGACGCGATTGATCGTCTGATCCCCAACTCACAGGGCGCGTATGTTGAACCGCCATTTCGTTGCGATTACGGAACCAATATAGAGATTGGCAAAAACTTCTTTGCTAACTTCAATTGCGTGGTGCTTGATGTCGCGAAGGTCACGATTGGCGACAACGTTTTATTTGGCCCTAATATCCAACTTTATGCCGCTGGTCATCCTTTGGATGTTCAAGGGCGGGTGGAGCAAGGTATTGAGTTTGGCTTGCCAATTACGATTGGTGATAATGTTTGGTTAGGCGGCAGTGTGGTGGTTTGTCCGGGCATCACGATTGGCGACAACTCGGTGATTGGCGCTGGCAGTGTGGTAACAAAAGACATTCCAGCCAATGTGGTCGCTGCAGGTAATCCGTGCCGAGTGATACGTCCGCTTCAAGAGACGGATCGCCCTCGTCGCTAATCGCTCTGTTGTCAGGATAATTAAAACGCCTAAGCCGAGCTTAGGCGTTTTTGTATTGATATCCGACAAGTAGATGTTTCGGCCGCGTGCCTATTTAAAAGTCACATTTGGCGTTGAAGACCATACGACGGTGATCGTAGGGGTGATCAAACGAAAGCTGCTCTGCATGCAGATGCAATCGTGCATCTTTCTCGCCATACAAACCATCACCGACCATCGCCATGTTTAGCCCCATATGGTGGGCGCAATGGACACGAAGTTGGTGCGTACGGCCCGTTTTAGGATGCATATAGAGTTTACTGCGACCATCTTCAGACGCTATTAATTGCCAATAGGTGGTGGCGGGCTTTCCGTGCTCAAAACAGACCAATTGGCGTGGACGATCATCCGGATCGCCGCGCATTGGCAGGTTAATTTCCCCTTCAGTTTGCTCAACGATCCCTTCTACCATCGCGATATAACGCTTCTCAACGCCGCGAGTAATAAACTGCTTTTGTAAGCTCTTATTCGCACGGCGCGTTAGGGCAAATACCAGTAAGCCGGAGGTCGCCATATCGAGGCGGTGCAACACAAATGGTCCCTCTGCGTTGTCGTTAAACATCGCTTGTACGCGAGTATAAGCGGAATCTTTGATGGTTTTGCCCGGAACGGAAAGTAGACCGGAGGGCTTGTTGACCACCACAATCGCTTCATCTTGATAGATGACTTCTAACGCTTTGTCCGCGGCCCAGTTATCTTCAAGTGGGTTTGGGTCGACTTCTAGCCCTTGTAACATGTGGCCAAGGATCGGGTTACATTTACCGTGGCAAGAAGGATAGAACTTGGCGTGTTGGCGTACTTCTGACTTTGGCGACACGCCCCACCAAAATTCCGCCATCGCTAATGGGATAAAGCCATGCTTATAGGCGTAATGCAGCATTTTTGGAGCGGCACATTCGCCCGCACCCGCAGGCGGTACCGGGTTAGTATTTGGGGCAAAAATGGCTTTTAACGATTTTTCTTCACCGCGCGCATTAAGGAAGCGGTATTGTTCGAACAATTTGTTTTGCAGCGCATTGGAAAGGAGCTTTCGCTGCTGCTTTGCGTGAGTGATGGCATCAGTCAATGTTGAGAGTTGAGCCTCTACAAGGCTAATTTTCTCATCCCATTCTAATTTTAGGTACTTGAGTACGTTTTTTTCCGCCACACTTTGCTTGGCAAGATCATCAACAACGGCGGCTAATTCTTGGCCACCCAACGTCTGCTCAGCTTGTTGGCGTTGCAGCTTACGAGTTGCTCTACCATCGATCATCGCTTGGCGCTGCTGTGCTTCTTGTGCTTGGTAGTCTGCTTTATATTGCGCTAACTGCTGGGTAAGTTCTGCGACCAATGGATTTGCCGTCAGTGCTTTAACTTGGCTATTTAATGCGGTGATTTCTTCCAGCTCTGTGCGGAAAAAGCACTCTTCAGCCAGCATATCAAATACTGGAGGGACAAAGTTTGGTAATAGGTTTTGCTCAGCAATTTTACCCGAGAAGGCACTGAGATAACCCAGTTCGCCTTGAGGCGAGCGCACTAATAACACGCCAAACATTTTACCGGTGCCATTTCCCGTCACCGTTGTTGGCTCATCAGTCGCAAGTTGCTGCTCGTCAGTTAGACCAAAATCATGTTGCCATACTGTCTGAGTCGCGAGGTGTTGTTGTAACTCGTTGGCCGCAAGCACACAAAGCGGATGTGGCTGATAGTAAAACGGGAATGTGAACGCGCTTGGTAGATCGAACTGATCAACAGTGGCGTTAAAGCGGGTAAATAATTGCTCTGGTTGGTGCATGGTAAACTTCTATCAGCGACACGATGAGGCGCGATTTTACCTGTTTAGAGCAGGAATACCACCTTGCGTTACCTTAGGGGGAGGCAAGGTGGGTAATTGGATATTTGGTGTGGTGGTTCTGACGCTAGGTCGTGAGGATTATTTCACGTAGTCTGATTGCATGCTGGCCAACCAATGGTGTGCCGTGCCGTCGCTTTTTTCCACCCAGATATCATTACGATATTGCTCAATACGCCCTTTTACGCTGAGTTTAAACGTGTTGTTTTTAACTGCAACAACGCGCAGGAATTGATCGGATGTCGTCAATACAGGCTCGTTATCACCCAATTCTGACCCGTTGGCGATCAGAAAATATTGGTTCATTTTATTGAGTTTACGATCGGTAGACACGATTTTGTAACCGACCAAACTAAACTCTTCGCCAATTGGCGTTGAAGAAACCTGTGGGCCGAGAGAGGTGTGAGTTGGTATGAATACCCAAGCAGCCACGCCAGCGGCAATTAACACCAGCGCAAGTAGTACGATTTTAATTTTTGACATTATCGACTCTGAATAAAACAAGCGAACATAGATAGCGGCTAGTTTAGCTTAGCCTGACGAGGGAGCAAAGCGACAAAAAGAGAGGCAAGAAAGGAACGTTCTGATAAGGGTAAGTTGGCGTGCATGATTTTCGCTAAGTAGAGAGTAAAAACCCCGCCAGTGAAATTTGAGAGGGCGGGGTTTTAGGCAGTGATATTATTTAGTGATGCTCACTAACATCATTCAATCGACACTACGTTTTAAGCGAAAAGGTACTTAGCATGGAAGCGTAAGTGCTCTTCAATAAATGTCGACATGAAATAGTAGCTGTGGTCGTAACCTGCTTGCATACGCAAAGTAAGGTCGGAACCATGTAGATCCGCAGCCGCTTGCAATGCATTTGGCATCAATTGCTCATGTAAGAAGCCATCAGCATCACCTTGATCAACTAAGATTGGCAGCGCTGATTTATGACGTTTTAGCAATTCAGATGCATCATATTGTTTCCACGTTTCTACCGAAGAGCCGAGATACGCAGTAAATGCTTTTTGTCCCCAAGGACATTGAATTGGGTTACTGATTGGGCTAAACGCTGAGATTGAACGATAATTCGCGCTATTTTTTAGACCAATTGTTAACGCACCATGGCCACCCATGCTGTGTCCAGAAATCGATTTTACATCGCTGACTGGGAAATTTGCTTCAATCAGTTTAGGCAATTCTGTCACGATGTAATCGTACATTTGGTAGTGTTTTGCCCAAGGCTGCTGGGTTGCATTGAGATAGAAGCCTGCACCTTGGCCAAGATCATAGCCTTCATCATTGGCGACGTTTTCTCCACGAGGGCTGGTATCAGGAGCGACAATCGCGATACCTAACTCAGCCGCAATACGGAAAGCGCCAGCTTTTTGCATGAAGTTTTCATCAGTACAAGTTAAGCCTGATAGCCAATACATCACAGGAACAGGGTTACTTGGTGATGCATTAGGTGGAAGAAAAATAGCAAAACGCATCGAACAGGCTAAAACGTCAGATTGATGCGTGTATTGTTTGTGCCAACCGCCAAAGACTTTCGCTTGGCTAATGTTTTCGATGGTCATACTCATCCTCAATGAGATTGCTCTTTGTCTCGAGGGGATAATTAGCGGTTGCTAAAACACTTCGAGCCAAATCAAATTTGTCATTCATCAACCCTATAGATAAGCATGCTGATGAAGAGTGTCGATGCCGCTGGTAGCGGCACCGACCTTTAAAAGGAATGATTAAATCATTCGCAATAGGTAAAGATGTTACTTATCCATATGCAGAACAGTACGGATAGACTCACCTTTGTGCATTAGTTCAAATGCTTCGTTGACGTCTTGTAGACCCATGGTATGAGTGATGAACTCTTGTAGGCCAAATTCGCCAGCCATGTAACGTTCAACGATTTCTGGAAGCTCAGAGCGGCCTTTAACACCACCGAAAGCAGAACCACGCCATACACGGCCAGTCACAAGTTGGAATGGACGAGTAGAGATCTCTTGGCCTGCACCGGCAACACCAATGATCACTGATTCGCCCCAACCTTTGTGGCAGCACTCAAGAGCTTGACGCATCACGTTTACGTTACCGATACACTCGAATGAGTACTCAACACCACCATCAGTCATCTCAACGATCACTTCTTGGATTGGTTTGTCGAATTTCATTGGGTTGATGCAGTCAGTTGCGCCAAGTTGTTTTGCTAGCTCAAATTTGCTCTCGTTGATATCAACACCGATGATGCGGTTTGCACCCGCCATGCGAGCACCAATGATTGCAGATAAACCGATACCACCTAGGCCAAATACTGCTACGTTGTCGCCTTTTTCAACTTTTGCAGTGTTTAGAACCGCGCCCATACCTGTTGTTACACCACAACCTAGCAGACACACTTCTTCAAGTGGCGCTTCTTTGTTTACTTTCGCTAGTGAGATTTCTGGAAGTACTGTGTACTCAGAGAAAGTAGAACAACCCATGTAATGGAAAATGGTTTCACCATTGATAGAGAAGCGGCTAGTACCGTCTGGCATTAGACCTTTACCTTGCGTTTCACGAACGGCTTGGCATAGGTTGGTTTTACCAGATTTACAGAATTTACATTCGCCACATTCTGCGGTGTAAAGAGGGATAACGTGATCGCCAACTTCAACACTTGTTACGCCTTCGCCGATCATTTCAACGATGCCGCCGCCTTCGTGGCCTAGAATTGAAGGGAAGATACCTTCTGGATCGTCACCTGATAGTGTGAATGCATCAGTGTGACAAACACCAGTGGCAACGATGCGTACCAGCACTTCGCCTGCTTTTGGAAGTTGAACATCAACTTCTTCCATTTTTAGAGGTTCGCCAGCTGCCCAAGCAACCATTGCTTTAGATTTAATGTGAGTTTGACCCGGTTTGATATCAAGCGCCATTGGAGTTTCCTTATTAACGTACCAGTGCAAATTCACTGGTATCAATTCTGTGTTTAAGAATAGTTGAGGTTTTTATGTCACGCTTCCTCATCAGATGGTGCTTATTTTAGGTGTTTCACTTGAAATGATAATCCGGTTAAACTGTAAATGATTTTTACCAATACGTAATAATAGAGAGTGACGATGGCGATTTGGGAAGGGGTAAGTGAATTTGTTGCGGTTGCAGAAACCAATAGCTTTACTGGCGCAGCAAGAAAGCTCAATACCTCGGTAGCGCAGATAAGCCGCAGAGTGGCAGCATTGGAAGATCGACTGGCGGTAAAGTTATTACACAGAACGACTCGTAAGGTGACATTAACTGAAGCGGGACAGGTCTATTTTGAACAATGTAAATTGCTTGTGGAAGGATTAGAGCTGGCTGAATTAGCGGTAACGCAGTTGCAGACAGCGCCAAAAGGCAAACTAAAAATTACCGCCCCAGTCACTTACGGTGAAATGCATATCGCGCCATTACTGCACGAATTTTTATTGCTTTATCCGCAATTAGATTTGGAGCTGAACCTGACTAACCAAACGGTTGATCTGATTGAGAATGGGTATGATATTGCCATTCGGTTGGGACGTTTACGCGATTCTACCATGATCGCTAAGCGGCTCTCTTCTCGTCAACTTTATGTGTGTGCGAGTCCGGACTATATTCAACGTTATGGTGCGCCGCATTCGCTATCTGAATTATCACATCATCAGTGTTTAGTCGGGTCGGTGGAGTATTGGCACTTTCAAGATAAAAACTCTGAGAAATCATTGCGGGTGAGTGGGCGAATTCAATGTAACTCGGGCTTTGCTCTGCTTGATGCGGCGAAACGCGGATTGGGGTTAGTACAGTTACCTGATTATTACGTTCAAGCAGGGTTAGACAGCGGTGAATTGGTGGAAGTGTTAAAAGAGTATCGTGATGAACGTGAAGGAATTTGGGCTCTGTTTCCACAAAACCGTAACTTATCACCGAAAGTACGTCTATTGATCGATTTTTTGGCTGAGAAGATGGCGGATTAAGAGGCTTGGTCTTTGTGGATTCAGTGGTATTTTAACTAATAACGAGACTCCCTTCTTAAGGGAATCTCGTTATAGCCAGAGCAACGCTCTTATTACGAGGGCGTTACTGAGCAAATCACAAGCGAGAGATTTATGCTGTTGGTTTTAGCTAAATCAGTCGTTCTCCTGTGCATCCTGCTGTTTAATCACTTTATGGCCATCTTCTGATACGCCATTTTTCCAGTAGCTACTGATGTAAATAAAATCACGCTCGATGGCTTTGTCATTACGCAAGTATTGACGCAGTGCTCGCATAGCATCAAATTCACACGCGACCCATGCAGAAGCTTGACCTTCTAACCAGTTAAGTTGGCGCACTGCCTCGGCGAGGTCACTGGTAACCCAATGCACTTCCATACCCTTTGGCACCACAAGCTCTTGGATGTCTTTTTCGCTAAGCACTTCAACGACGACGTAACCTTTGGCCTCTGCAGGCAACTGACGCACCTTGGCTGATAACGCTGGCAGTGCTGTCATATCCGCGGCTAATACAAACCAGTCAGCAGAAAGATTTAGGTTAGAAATTGTGCCTGGCCCACGAATTTCAATCGTATCACCTAGTGTGGCATTCATCGCCCAACGTGATGCAAACCCACACTGGTTATCCGCTGTAATGTGGCGAACGAAGTCAACTTCGATGGCGTTTTCATCGGCCATAAAGCGACGAATAGTATAGGTGCGTATCATTGGACGTTCACCCTCAGCAAGCGAAGATAAGTCGGTACTACCGTTTTGATTAAACAGCAGTTTGATGTAGCCACCTTCACAATCGCTTGGGAAGTTTGCTAGCACGTCGCCTTGTAAGACAAGACGCTGCATGTTCGGAGTAATCATGTTATTACTCCGAACCGTTACGGCTTGAGAAGTGGAAGTTTGAGGTCTAGTCGCTTGCTGCATAGTCAACTCGATAGTGAATAATGATTTTTATTGAGAATAACACTCAATATCGTCCGCAAACAGCATCTTTAAACTAATTTACATTTGTGACGCCCTAGAGAGGAATGATAAATCTAGGTCTAGGGCGCGTTAACATGGCGATCAAAGCGTGTATTTAATCATTGACTGTTTTGGTTATGATGACATAACGATTTACAACATCGGTATCGTTGATGCCACTAGTAGCAGCGCCATTGAATAGTTAAACGTTCGCACTCGAACTGGTGTGGTTAAAAAGTGCTGCAGTTTCTGTCCTGCTGCGGTCCAAAATGAAACGGATGGGACATTCGCGAGAGCATAAACCAAGGCGATAATCGTTAATCCAAGCCAGCTATTATGTGGGTTGTATACGCTCACTGCCGTTAGCGCCATAGACCACCCTTTTGGATTCACCCATTGAAAGCTAGCGCCATAGACCACCCTTTTGGATTCACCCATTGAAAGCTAGCGGCTTGCCAAAAGCTAAGTGGTTGATAATTTAGGGTAGTTTCGCTAGGAGGTTGGCTGCGTGCGATTTGCCAGGCGAGATAGGCTAAATAGGTTAAGCTGATGACTTTGAGACCTTGATGTACGATCGGGTATTGCTCAAATAATTCGACTAAGCCGAATCCCACCAGTATTACCATAACAGGGAAGCCAATGGTGATCCCTAGCATGTGGGGAATGGTTTTATTAAAGCCGACGTTCGCCCCAGAAGACATCAGCATTAAATTATTCGGTCCGGGTGTAAAGGTAGATACAAACGCAAACAGCGCCAGTGCGGTAAGTTGTTCCCATTGCATAATATTCTCTCGCTGTTTTGAAAGTGAAGTTCAATAGAGTGATGTATTGCTGACCGGTCTAAAAATAGTCTACGTAGTAATTGGCTCAATTTTGTGCTTTTATTGCTTGATATTGAATTAAATAAGCAATGAAAGTTCGCTATGGATAGATTTGAAGAGAGAATATTGCACGAGCTGAAAAGGGATGGTCGAATCTCGAATGTGGATTTGGCCAATATCATAGGCCTGTCACCTTCAGCCACACTGCGTCGAGTACAAGATTTAGAAAAGCGTGGTGTGATCACCGGTTATAAAGTAAAGCTCAATACCATCGAGCTAGGTATTGGTTTTATTGCTTATGTATCTATTGGACTTGCTAGTCATCGCAAGCAAGCACAGCTGGCTTTTGAAGAGCATGTTCGTGACGTAGATGAAGTGGTGGAGTGCCACAATATTACCGGTTCGACAGAGTATCTATTGCGTGTTGAAACCAAGGATCTCATCAGCTATAAAAAATTTCATGCCGATGTATTGGGGGAGTGCGAGCATGTCAATTCCATTACTACCATGGTTGTCATGGGCTCTCCGAAAGATGCACGTTAGCTTTTCATTACTGGGTTAATCTTGCTATTAAACAACCCTACAGAAAGTAAGTTTGTAATAAAAAACAAATAGGTATGAAATTTAACTTTCATTTTTGTGCCATGTGATTTTCATATTTGATCGCTAATTTAGTCACCAGCAAAAGCAATTGAGCGCATAGCTCACGACTAACTTAGGGAAAAGAAAATGAAAAAAGCAGCAGTGGCACTTGCCGTCTTCGCCGGTCTAACTTCAGGTTCAGCGCTAGCCGCAACAGTATATAGTGCGGATGGCACCGAGTTGAAAGTTGGCGGTCGTGTTGAATTTCGTGGTGACTTTATCGGTACATCAAAAGGCGCTGAGATTGACGGTACGATGAAAGACAGTACGCGTGCACGTCTTAACCTTAAAGGTAAATCTCAAATTACGGATGAGTTGACCGCTTTTGCCGTTTACGAAGGTGAGCAAGATACTGGTGATAACCTATTTGAAAACCGCTACATGTATGCTGGTCTTCAAGGTGAATTCGGTGCAGTTTCTTTTGGCCGTCAAGATATGGCATCAGTGATTGTTTCAGATATGACCGATATCACCGAGTTTTCTGGCGTTCAGCAAGTGATTGAGTCAGCAAGCGATAAGCAAAACAGCGTGTTTAAGTACGCAGGCGATTTTGATGCACTGCAAGTTGAAGCAACTTATCAAGCGAACCAGGCGAAAGACACGGATGGCTATGGTATTTCTGGTCTATATTCACTGCCAATGGGGTTAGATTTAGGTTTGGCTTTCTCTGGTGCGGATTTGGGTCAAGGGGCGGGTAGTGCTTCTGAAGCGTTATTTGGCTTAGGTTTTACAATAGAAAACCTTTACCTTGCAGGCACATATTCATTCGGCGACTTGAATGACAAAGCCAGCGGCACGGAAGATAAAGAATTTACTGCGATGGAATTTGTCGCTCAGTATCAATTCAATAAACAGTTTTCAGCGGCCGCGCTTTATACCAAGCAAGAAAACGAGCAAGCAGATAGCGCCAAATATGACGATAAAGAAGGTGTAGAACTGGTCGGGTACTACAAGTTTAACAGTAATTTCCGTACTTACCTTTCATACTACCTAAATGGCTTGGATGAAGAAAAAAGTGCAGTAACGGGTCTAGTCACCCAAGGTGAAGATACCCTTCGTCTTGGTGTTCGCTACGATTTCTAACTGGCGTGAGGCCATCGTTTCTTCAAGCCAGAGCAATGCTCTGGCTTTTTCCTTTTTGTTCAGTTGCTTAAAAAACTTGTCGGCATATTGACTGTGGTGACGTTTTTTTGACGGGGTTTGTATGTTAAGTTGTTATAATTTAATGACTTAATCGGGTGGACTTGTGGTGTGTAATTGTAATAGACTCGCCGCCTCGATGGGAGGATTCCCAAAGCATGGATGCGCACTTAGAACCTGATAATAAAGGCCAACCATGCAGTTTTCATTGAAAAACCTTTCTATTCGCACCCAAGTACTGTTGCCAGTGCTGTTCACTACTTTCGCTCTCTTTATTGCCCTTTGGATCACCAAAAACAATCTACAGCAAGAGCAAGCGGTGGTTTCTGATAACACCCAGTCTTTGGTTTACTATAAAGATTCGTTAGCCAAAATCGACGACCAAGTTTACCCACTACGTATTAGTGCGGTGTATGCCATTTACGATGCCGACCGCCGCGATGCTTTTCTTGCAGAACTAAAGCAAAGTATGCGCGAGATCCAACGCGACTTAGATGGCATGGCAAAACGAGGTACATTCCGCACTGAAGTCAATCAAGTGAACCGTTCGATTGAAGACTATGTACGTCAGTCAGAGCAAGCGGTAACGTTTTTCAACCGTCGTGACCAAGGTTTGGTATCACAACAAGAATATAATGACTTTATTGCCAAATATCGTACTGCAGGCAATGTGATGGTTAGTTCAATCAATGATTTATCTAAAAAGGTAAATACAATTGCAACGGCTGCAATGGCAGAGAGCGAGCGTGCTGCCGAAAGCGTACAGAGTTTAGCAATGTGGACCGTGCTCAGCGTATTGACGCTGTCATTGGTTGTAGCGTGGTTCCTGTCAGGTATGATTGTGACGCCAATTCAAACTCTGCAACAAGTGATGCGTAAGATTGCTCACGGTGATTTATCTGTCCGTGCGGAAACTGACGGTGACAATGAAGTGGCACAGCTTAGCCAAGATGTAAATCAAACTGTTGAGCAGCTGCATTCGACCGTAGATCACTTAACTCGTATTAGTGAAGAAGTCGCGTCGGCATCAACTGAACTTGCAGCGGTAATGACTCAAGCAGAAAATAATGCTCAACAAGAGCTAATGGAGATTGAACAAGTCGCTTCAGCGGTTAACGAGTTAGCATGTACGGCTGACAACGTTAGCGATAATGCACAATTGGCGGATACTACCGCTCGTGATGCAGAACAATTAGCACTCTCTGCCTTAGCAACCTTTGAAGAGAGTAATGCCGCCAGTGAACAAATGGGCCATGCACTTAACGATGCAGCACTGGTCGTGACTAAGCTGAAAGAACAATCTGAGCAAATCAACAATGTGATTGAAGTGATCAGTGGTATCTCGGAACAAACCAACTTGTTGGCGTTAAACGCAGCAATTGAAGCCGCACGTGCCGGTGAATCGGGCCGTGGCTTTGCGGTTGTTGCTGATGAAGTGCGCATGCTGGCTGCACGTACACAAGCTTCAACGGTTGAAATTCAAAGTATTATTGAAGAGTTACAGAAGCAGTCGGGCCTTGCGAACGATGGTATGCAGATGAGCCTTGATATGCTGACCAAGAATAACGACCTAGCACGCCACGCTAATGAAGCGCTGGTGGGGATTACCGAAGCCGTTACGCACATTAATGATGCCAATACCCAAGTTGCAACGGCAGCTGAGCAGCAATCGCAAGTGACGCAAGACATTAACCGTAACGTGGTGAACATGTCTGAGTTGGTAAATCAGAATGTTACTGGTATTAGCCAAAGCGCGAGTGCGAGCAATGAACTGTCTCAGCTAGCTGAGAAGCAAAAAGCACAATTATCGTTCTTTACCCTGTAAGGCTTGTTGTGGTCAATGTTGTCTTTCTTGATGCGATAATACTAGAAATGGTATGACTAGAAATAGGGCAACAATGTTAGGGCTATCCCCCTAAGCCTTGAAGAACAAAGCTTACAGGCATACAGCAATATATCTAAACGCCGCCAGCGTCTTTCGCTTGGCGGCGTTTTTGTTGTATTGCTTATGAAATAATCACGAGTAAAGGTTATTCATCGAAATGTGTGACTTTGATTGTTATTTTGTCTGGTTCGGTTACAATGTGCGCCTATTCGTAGGAAGGGGCATCCGTATTTGTCTCTAAATGCGAACGAAAAACCAAATTCACTAATCGGTTTAAATGGCTTAAAGCGATTAAATAAGCAAGTGTTGCTTGGTATGCAACACCACTGTAAGGATTATACATGCCTATTATTACTCTTCCTGACGGCAGTCAGCGTCAATTTGACAACCCAGTTTCTACTCTTGAAGTTGCACAATCTATCGGCCCTGGTCTTGCAAAAGCAACCATCGCTGGTCGTGTTAACGGTCAACGCGTTGATGCATGCGATCTTATTGAACAAGACGCAAGCCTAGAAATCATCACAGTAAAAGATGAAGTGGACGGTCTAGAAATCGTTCGTCACTCTTGTGCTCACCTTCTAGGTCATGCAATCAAGCAGCTTTACCCACAAGCGAAAATGGCGATCGGTCCAACGATCGACAGCGGTTTCTACTACGATATCGATCTAGAAGAGTCGCTAACGCAAGACGATCTTGAAAAGATCGAAAAGCGTATGAAAGAGCTTGCTAAGACCAAGTACGAAGTTGTTAAAAAGAAAGTTAGCTGGCAGGAAGCGCGTGACGCATTCGAAGCGCGTGGCGAAACTTACAAAATGGAAATCTTGGATGAGAACGTTGCTCGTGACGACCGTCCAGGCCTATACCATCATGAAGAATACATTGACATGTGTCGTGGTCCTCACGTACCAAACATGGGCTTCTGCCAACACTTCACACTGTTGAATGTTGCAGGCGCTTACTGGCGTGGTAACAGCGACAATAAAATGCTACAACGTATTTACGGTACTGCTTTCCATGATAAGAAAGCACTTAAGGCGCACCTAACTCGCCTTGAAGAAGCGGCTAAACGCGACCACCGTAAACTCGGTAAGCAGCTTGACCTATTCCACATGCAGCAAGAAGCACCAGGTATGGTGTTCTGGCACCATAATGGCTGGTCAATCTTCCGTGATCTAGAAGTATTTGTACGCTCTAAGCTAGACGAGTACGGCTACCAAGAAGTAAAAGGTCCACTTATTATGGATCGCGTTCTTTGGGAGCGTTCTGGTCACTGGGACAAATACGCTGAGGCGATGTTCACGACTTCTTCTGAGAACCGTGATTACGCACTGAAGCCGATGAACTGTCCAGGTCACATTCAGATCTTTAACCAAGGCCTGAAATCTTACCGTGATCTACCATTACGTATGGCTGAGTTTGGCTCATGTCACCGTAATGAACCATCAGGTGCTCTACACGGTATCATGCGTGTACGTGGCTTTACTCAAGATGACGCTCATATTTTCTGTACTGAGAGTCAAATCCAAGAGGAAGTGACGAGCTGTATCAAGATGGTTTATGATACATACCAGACATTCGGTTTTGACAACATTGTTGTTAAATTATCAACACGTCCCGAAAACCGTGTTGGTTCTGATGAAATCTGGGATCAATCAGAAGAAGCGCTTAAACTATCTCTTGAATCGATGGACATCCCATACGAAATTCAAGAGGGCGAAGGTGCATTCTACGGTCCTAAGATTGAATTTACTCTACATGACTGCTTAGACCGTGCGTGGCAATGTGGTACAGTACAGCTAGACTTTAACCTACCAAATCGCCTTGGTGCGACTTACGTAGGCGAAAGCAATGAGCGCCTTGTACCAGTTATGATCCACCGCGCGATTTTAGGCTCTCTAGAGCGTTTCATCGGTATTCTAATTGAAGAATACGCGGGCTTCTTCCCAACGTGGTTGGCTCCTGAACAAGCAGTAATTATGAACATTACTGACAAACAGGCTGATTACGCACAAGAAGTAGCAAAAAAATTGCAAAAAAGTGGAATTAGAGCCAAAGCGGACTTGAGAAATGAGAAGATTGGCTTTAAAATCCGCGAACATACATTGAAGCGTGTACCGTTTATGC
This sequence comes from Vibrio scophthalmi LMG 19158, assembly GCF_000222585.1. GTDB lineage: Bacteria > Pseudomonadota > Gammaproteobacteria > Enterobacterales > Vibrionaceae > Vibrio > Vibrio scophthalmi. The sequence goes on from NZ_AFWE01000223.1 coordinate 126,196, forward strand.
TAGTTTGTGGCGACCAAGAGATGGAAGCAGGCGAAATCGCAGTCCGTACACGTAGAGGCAAGGATCTTGGCAAATTTAAAGTGGATGATTTAATTACATACATCCAAGCCGAGATTACTAGCCGTAAGCTCAATCTGGAGGAATAAGCTATTAAAGGCGGAAGACGCGGCCAACAGCCGGTAAAACAAAACCCGCACCGTTTAAACGGTGAAATTCGTGGCGTACGTGAAGTTCGTTTAACTGGTGCTGACGGTGAGTCAGTTGGTGTTGTATCAATTCAAGAAGCTGTAGCTGCTGCTGAAGAAGCAGGTATGGACCTTGTAGAGATCAGCCCTAACGCGGAGCCACCAGTCTGTCGCGTGATGGATTACGGCAAATTCCTCTTTGAAAAGAGCAAGTCTGCTAAAGAGCAGAAGAAAAAGCAAAAACAGGTTCAGATCAAGGAAATTAAATTCCGACCTGGAACTGATATTGGAGACTATCAGGTAAAACTACGCAACCTGACTGGTTTCCTTGAAGACGGCAACAAAGTGAAAGTAACTATTCGCTTCCGTGGCCGCGAGATGGCTCACCAAGACATCGGTGTTGACGTTCTACATCGACTGAAAGCCGACACAGAAGAATTTGCTGTTGTTGAATCTTTCCCAACTCGAATAGAAGGTCGCCAGATGATCATGGTGTTGGCCCCTAAAAAGAAGTAATTAACGGCTTTTGCAAGTAAGAAAATCTAGTCGCTTTTCTTGAAAAAGATAAACGGCTAGGTTTTGTTCGCCCTAATTACTATTGTTATAAACAACTCAACAATGCGGAGTTATTCATCATGCCTAAGATGAAAACCAACAAAGGTGCTGCTAAGCGTTTTAAGAAAACTGCTGGTGGTATTAAGTTTAAGCACGCTACTAAACGTCACATCCTGACTAAGCGTACTACTAAGAACAAGCGTCAGCTACGTCCAAATGCAATCCTTCCTAAGTGTGAAGTGGCTGCAATTGCTCGTATGATGCCATACGCTTAATTCTTTTTAGTTTAATATTCGTTTAGTTTAGGAGAAGCATAATGCCTCGCGTAAAACGTGGTGTACAAGCTCGTGCACGTCATAAGAAAGTTCTAAAACAAGCTAAAGGTTACTACGGTGCACGTTCACGTGTTTACCGCGTAGCTTTCCAAGCAGTTACCAAAGCTGGTCAATACGCTTACCGTGACCGTCGCAACAAGAAACGTCAATTCCGTCAACTTTGGATTGCACGTATCAACGCGGCATCTCGTCAAAATGGTCTATCTTACAGCCGTTTCATCAACGGTCTTAAGAAAGCATCTATCGAGATCGACCGTAAGATCCTTGCTGACATCGCAGTATTCGACAAAGCAGCATTTGCTGTACTAGTTGAAAAAGCGAAAGCTGCTCTTTAATTAGCAGTTCAGGTTTAATAAAAGGAGAGCTTAGGCTCTCCTTTTTTCTTTTTCTAATCACCAATTTTCCCCTCCAACGTATAAATTCTGCTAACACGCTTTATTTCGCTTTACCCAGTTTTTGAACTATAAACTCGATAGTGGGCTTAATACACCGTTCGCTCCGCGGTCAATGACATGCGTGTATATTTGTGTCGTCCTAACGTCACTGTGGCCGAGTTGCTCTTGAACGGTGCGTATATCAGCGCCTCCTTCCAACAAGTGTGTAGCAAAACTGTGTCTTAACGTATGGCAAGTTACGTGTTTCTCTATTCCTGCATCAACAGCGGAGCGTTTTACCGAGCGTTGTAACACGGTTTCTGCCATATGATGACGGCGCATTAGGTCGGATTCTTTATCAACAGAGAGCCGAGTAGACGGAAAGAGGTAGTGCCAGCGAAATTCATATTGCGCTTGAGGGTACTTGGGAAGCCGAGCTTGCGGGATCCAAGCGCCACCATAGCCTTTAGTCTGCATATCTTTATCATAGAAACGTTGTGTTAACGAGATTTGCTCACGTAGCAAAGGATAGAGCTCTTTGGCTAAGGTGACGGTGCGATTCTTACCGCCTTTACCATGCCAGATGCGCAGAGCACCGTAGTCGAAATCAATATCTTGTATTCGCAGTCGCATGCACTCCATTAAACGAAGCCCTGAACCGTACAGCAACATACACTGGAGCTTATGCCTTGGATCAATATGTTCGACGAAGCGTCGCATCTCTTGTTTTGTAAGCACTACGGGTAGCTTGATGTCTTTAAGTGATTTGGCAAATTTCATATTAGGGTCAACAGAAATCAGCAGAAACTCTCGATAAAGAAACAATAAGGAATTGAGCGCGAGAGCTTGCGTTTTTGCTGCCACACGTTGTTTAACGGCTAAGTCAGATAAGAAGGCTTCGATATGTTCATCACCCAGTTTGCTTGGGTGTTCGAACTCATGAAAGCGAATATAACGCGAAACCCAAAATGCATACGCCTCGATTGTTTTCGTCGCGTAGTAGCGAGAGCGCATATGTTCTTTAAAGCTGAGTAAAAACTGACTCTTCATATTCTCTAGTACTGTTTATTTATACATATCACTAAGCATAGAGTGTTTTTTGCGCTAAGCGATTGACCAGTTGGTTAACTGAGGTGCAATTGGTGCTTGGTTAAACCTTGATTACATGACTTTCAGGCGGGTGTGTGAGTGAAGTAGTGATTCAAAAGAAGGAAAACCGCGGTGATTGAGGCAATATGATTTCTTTGACTACAAGCGATTACTCGTGTGGGAAAAAGATAATCGTTGTTGTGTGCGCAACGATTAACGTTACGCTCAACTTAGTAACATCAAGAGAAATGCTCATGGAATTATGGAAATTACTGTTATTTATCCCTGCTTGCTTTGCTTTGAATATGACGCCGGGACCCAACAATTTGTTGTCGATGAATAATGCCCGTTGTTTTGGCTTTAAATCCGCTTTGTTTGCTGGCTTAGGGCGCATTGTCGCATTTTCATTCATGATCGCGCTTGCAGGATCTGGCTTGGCAGTCGTGCTCTACACCTCAGAAGCGATCTTTTTGGCAATCAAATTGTTTGGCGCGCTATATTTGGTTTGGATTGCATGGCATCTATGGCGTTCTCAAGCGAGTCCGTTAGCGGATGTTGAGACAACGAAAAGCTCTTTTGGCTTAGCAAAGCAAGAGTTTATTTTAGCGGCAGGCAACCCGAAAGCGATTTTGATCTTTACTGCATTTTTGCCTCAGTTTGTCGATGTTACGAGCTCCATCAATCAACAGTTTTTCATCTTAGGCGTTACATTTTTACTATTAGAGCTGATGGCAATAAGTCTTTATGCGTTATTTGGGCTATATCTTCGCCATTGGTTTACTCAACCGAAGATGGCAAAACGCTTTAATCGTACTTGTGCAGGGTTTCTTGCACTTTCAGGCATTAACTTATTAGTCAGTCGACAAACTTGATACTCTAGCGAACAGTGCGCTCACTGTGTAGTGGCGCGGTACAACCCGATTAACTGAGTGACTAGTGATGGTCTTACTCATAACCTTCGAGTTCAAACTCTCTGTTATAGAGGGAGTTCTTACAGCGTTTCATTTCACGTAGGTTTTCTTCTGCTTCTGCTATGGATTCTTTGAAACGGTTATTTAGGCACGCGGCTGTGCCGGAACTGAAGCTGATCTCTTTTCTTTCATAGGCTTTGGTGACCGATTCAATATAATCTTCGGCTTGGTCTATATCGACGACAACGAGAAACTTGTCAGCTTCGATTCTAAACACATAGCCAAGATCTTGGCAGGAATACATTAGCTGTGTGGCGAAGGCATTCAGTACTTTGTTACCAATATCATGGCCTTTAGATTTGTTAACGTTACTGAAATTATCGATATCAAAGTAGAACACTTGATAGGCCCCTAAGGGGACAAGATCGAGGGTTGCTAGGGTGTAGCATTTGGTGAGGTTGTCAGTCAATGTGAGTTTATTTATACGAGTAAAGTGAAGATATAACCCTTTAATGATACAGCCATAACCAATGATGAGTAGTGCTTCATCCAATAATGCATCGGCGAATGGGAAGCGATTACTGATCATTAAATCTATGTAGACGATTTCGGTTATTGAGTCGTAAACGCCATTTGCGACTGCAATCATTAGCCCTAGTTTTATCAGCTTTGAGTTTACTAATTTACCTATCATCGAAGTCATTAAAATAACGCAGTACAGGCGCACCACCTCCAATAGGTAATCATAAATAGATTCTACAGGGATCTGAAATACGAACACTGGCACGATATAGACAATAGGAACAATCGAAAATTTGATCGCACTGGTAAAGATCCAGTGGGACAATTGATGATTATTGAATAGTGATCTCATGAACAACTCAACGACGACAAAAAGTTAAAATCGTCGCGATAATAGCAAAACGCATGGATTATTAATGCAATTCATTGCACATAAAGTAAAGATATTCAGTGTAACAGCGAATTAAGCAGATCAAAGATGTGTTGAAGAGGTTTTAACGTAGGGGGAAATATTAGCCAATAATGTAACTGGTTGATAAAAAGAAAGAGAGCTGCCGATAAAATAGAGCAGCTCGATTGCTTTTACCACATTAGGTCATCAGGAACGACGAAATCTGCGTACGGATCATCTTCGGCGACCTCGGTTGATTCCGCTTCTTTCTGTTCAATGATGACTTGCTCGTCACGTTGAGCAATCTTATTGGCGACAACACTTGGGATCACAACGTAAGTTTCTTCATAACGTGCAATCGCTAAGATGCCACTGATCAACTGCTTACGGATCAATGTATCAACATAGAAGGATTTAACTAAGGTTCCATCGGTAAAGTTGTACTTGATATCGCCATCGCCTAAATCAACTTTGTTCATTTCGATCAGTTGCTTAATTTGAGCGCGGATTTCGTTGCTTAAACGTTGCTCTTTTTGCTGGCTGCTCAATTCTTTGTCACGTTCTTGCTGCTGACGTTTGTTCTCTTCAACCGCAGCTTTTACTTCACGAGCTTGCACACGAGACTTTTTAGAGCCTTTTTTCGCTTTTTTTAGTTTCTTCTCGTTTACTAAGCCTGCTTTTAACATTTGCTCTTGCAGTGTTAACTTTGCCATGATCATTCCAATTCGTTTTTATCTTTGATGCATTTTATCGGGTCATCTGCAGCAAATAAAGATCGTAGGCAGACATTAGTGATTATTCTTCTGCTGTCGAGCTCAAATGACACAGAGTTAGCTTGTTCAGAATGATGATAAACATCAATCTGTAACGTTATCTACCTGCTATTTGCTCGCGTATGTCGCCACAAAACCGTTAACGGCTGCGTTTACTACTCGCTCTAACTCTTCGCAACTTGGTGGTGGTTGATGGGCTAGGAGTTGTGGCCAAAATACGACGGCTTTAATACTGCCAATGAATTGCTCAATTGCTAATTCAACATTGGTAACGTTGAGCGCTTTTGCTTCAATGCCTTGTCGGATCCATTCTTGAAGACCATAAGTATCTTCAATGGCTGAAAATCTTTGTATTAGCATCTGTGATGCAGTAGGACAACGGATGCATTCAGCTATCACCAACCTTGCAGTGGCTTGAAAATCTTCAGTATTGATATAACAAAGTTGTTTTAGTGTGAGTTGCGTCAATTGAGTCGCAATGGAAACTGAAGGACTAAATTCAGCCTGACACTGATCATCAAATCGACACATCAACGTGCTGACAATAACCTC
>NZ_AFWE01000222.1 GCF_000222585.1 Vibrio scophthalmi LMG 19158
ATGCCAGTATTGGAAGTTTGGAATGCGAAAGACGTTATCGTATTCAAGCGTTCAATGAATACTGGTTACGCTGGTGTACAAAACCCACTGTTCTTTAAAGAAAATACTCAAATGCTATTTGGGGATGCGAAAGAGAGTGTAGACGCGATTGCTAAAGCACTATAAGCTTTATGCCAATACTACGAAGGCCAGCAATTAGCTGGCCTTTTTCTTAGCTGCGTTTTGTCGTATAACTGCTTTGTTGGTCAATACGTTAAGAGAGGAGGGCGGTTGATGTTGTTAATTATTACAAGATCGATCACTATGTCTGCTGATGTTGAAGAACCCTGCGTTATTCGTTGCCCGCAACCTGTTCATCCATTGCATAATTGACACGAATATTACATTTTCAATGTCAATTTTTGCCATAATCAGGCATTGTAGTGGTAAATAGTTGATTTAATAAGTTTTTGCTTTGAAACATACCATCATCAAATCGCTGTTAATGACATTGAGTGCTCTTTCTTGGAGCGCTAGTGCTGACTCTTTACCTGAGCGTATTGATAAATTTGTTAATTTATTCAAAACATCAGAAGCCTCGGTGTCCTATGACATTCGAGTCTTGCAGTCAGACTACCCAACTCGGCTGATTACTCCGCAGTCGATGCTACCACAAACCTCAAGTTATCCATTGCGCGATATTCAGCGACTTTATCAATTGTCGGTGACTTGTACTGGAAAATTGCCGCTAAGCCCTTTGGTCACGGAACCATTAGTCTTTACGCGTGCAATGTGTAAAAACAATACATTAAGCCCAACATGGTTTGCTCGCAGCGGACTTATTCATCCGGGCGGGGGAACGTACGCGAATCGTTACATTGTCACTCACCCTCAAGAGGTGGAAACGCTCGAGCAATATATGCACATCAAAGAGCGACCATTTGCGGCAGAAAAAACATTGCTTGGTCGTCTACAACGAATGAGTGAAGACACCATAATCGCGCTGATTTCCGGTGCCAGTATGTTTATCGAAGATGAGGATTTGTGGCTAAGGAAAAATGATAGCTACTATATTTATCCTGAATCGGTGTGGAGCAAAAACGTCACACGAGCGGGGTTAAGTTTATCCAACGGAACTGCGTCCGCGACCTGCTTTGTGCAACGTGGTAACATCTGCTGGGATGTGGAAGATCATGCTGATATTTTAAGGATCAGTATGGTAGCGTTGGTAATAGCCAATATTTTACTGGTTATTGGTTGGTCGATATACCGCTGGAACACCAAGCGACGTGATATGCAAAGTCGTATGCTGGTATTGCAAATTCTTACCCATGAATTGCGTACACCAATCGCCAGTCTATCGCTGACAGTGGAAGGCTTCCGACGTGAATTTGAACATCTCCCAGAATCCGTTTACGACGAGTTTCGTCGATTATGCGAAGATTCTCGAAGATTGCGCCAATTAGCAGAAGCAAGTAAAGATTATTTGCAGTCTGATAACAAACCACTGGCCTCAGAATGGGTACCATCTGTCGCCGAGTGGTTAGAATTTAAGATTGAAGAAGAGTTTAAAGCACCGATCGATTTTGCCATCGATCATGATGTGGCCGCCAAATTGAATGTTTACTGGTTAGGTACGTGCATCGACAATCTGATTCGAAACGCGGTTAAATATGGAGTTAAACCGATTAAGTTGGATGTAAAAACATCCAAAAATAAAATTACGTTCAGCGTGATAGACCAAGGGCTCTTAACACAGAAAGATTGGCGTCAGGTTCGTAAACCTTTCGTTAGTAAGAGTGGTCTAGGCTTGGGCTTAACTATCGTTGACTCTATGGTGGGGCGCATGGGAGGAAAGATGACTCTCATTGGGCCGCCGACAACGTTTATATTGGAGATACCTTGTGAAACAGACACTGCTTCTCGTTGAAGACGACAAAAACCTTGCTGACGGCTTACTCGTCAGCTTAGAACAAGCCGGTTACGAGTGCTTCCATGCCGAAACAATTGCAGATGTCGAACAGTATTGGGCGAAATCCGATCTTGTGATTCTCGATCGTCAACTGCCAGATGGCGATTCTGTATCTCATTTGGGACAGTGGAAAGCGATCAAAGAAATCCCAGTGATTTTGCTTACCGCGCTGGTGACAGTAAAAGACAAAGTCGCAGGCCTAGATTCCGGCGCAAATGACTATCTAACAAAACCGTTCGCAGAAGCTGAACTGTTCGCGCGTATTCGAGCTCAACTTCGTGCTCCTGATGGTCAAGAGCAGGATGATAGCAAAGTTAAAACAGATAATTTATTGATTGATAAGAGTACTCGGGAAGTATTCTTTAACGATCTACAAGTCACTCTTACCCGTACTGAGTTTGATTTGCTGCTGTTTTTGGCCAGCAACCTTGGTCGTGTATTTACGCGTGATGAACTTCTTGATCACGTATGGGGCTACAACCATTTCCCGACAACACGAACTGTCGATACCCACGTATTGCAGTTACGTCAGAAGCTACCAGGTCTTGAGATCGAAACGCTTCGTGGTGTTGGTTACAAGATGAAAGCATGATACCAAAATCCATATTGATGATGGGAGCACTGATCAGTGCTCCTCTTTCTGCTGATGGTGTAACGTGGTTTGACAGCAATTCACCATTAACTCAAACACACAAACATCTACTTAACGGTGATCTGAATGCTATGTTCTCATCGCTGGTTGAAGTGTGGCAGCTAGAAGATAACATTACGTTGAAACCTCATCTCAACGATTTATTGTTACAATCGTTAGAAGTGGATTGTGGTAAAAGCCTTGACGATAAAACCTTACCCGATTGGTTAAAAGGGATTGTTGTTAAGCGAACTGAAATTCAAAGCCCAGGGCGAGATGCATTTCGCGCCACCGTTGAGGTGCAAACTCAGCGAGAGATCGCTGATATCAGTTTAATGCGCTGGGTCGACAAATCGATCTCTAGCGATAACACCCTTGATATTGTTCGAGAGAATAACGAATCAGGGATGGTGACGTACTCGAAACGTTACAACATTAACAACAAACTGCCGATGGGTTTATATCGAATTGATGTGGTGACCAAAGACAACGAATCTTGGAGTTCATGGCTCGTTCTCGGTGATCCACAAGCTGATATGACGGTTCGTTGGTCATCAAAAGATCACTGGGAAGTGGAAAAACACGCGCTGCTTAATACCAATTGCCCATTACCGAAATTGAACACGGCTCTATACGACTATGTTGACGGCACGTATAACCAAGTTTGGAGTGGCAACTATGAATCTGACTATCCAACCTCGCTACCGATGGATCAAATAGAATCAGGGCGTTACGTATTAGCGGTTTCAATGATTCATCGACGTTGGCAAGGTAAGATAATGGTTGAACAAGCGCAAATTATCAGTAAAACGTATGATGTTTCTGTAGAGGAATAACTAAAGATAAGAGACAATGTGTCGATATAAGTCCAACGGTCACAACGAAAAATATCGATATGAAAACCGCATTTAAATTATTACCTCTTACCTTAGCTGTTGCAGCAAGCAGCAGTTACGCTGCGAACTATGCCGTTGAAGCACGCGGCGACGCAATGGGCGGTGTTGGCGTTGTTTCGGCTAACTTTCTAACTGCCCCTTTTTACAACCCAGCCTTAACTGCCATTTACCGTCGCAACGATGACGTTGGTATGATCACGCCAAGTTTTGGTTTGAAGTATACCGACAGTGGGTCATTTGTTGATGGTCTGGATCAGACTAAAGATTTCATCAATACCCCGGGAAGCGATGCGGAACTGGCTAAAGCGATGAATGATCTGAAAGGTCAGAACCTGAACTTCGAAATGGGTGGCGTAGTGGCCTTTGCTATTCCAAACCGATTCATTGCTGCGAACGCATTCGGTAAGTTATACACTGAATCTTTCGCTTCAGCGAATATTTCTGAAGGCAGTGGCAACGCGTATGTTGATGCGGCCAACAGTTCAGTTGAAGCGGTGTCAATCGGAGTTGCTGAGGCGGGGCTTTCTCTTGCGAAATACCAAACTTTCCTTGGTCAGCACATCTCTTTTGGCATCACCCCAAAACTGCAAAGAGTTTATACCTACGTCTATAACGCAAACTTAAACAATTACGATTTGAAAGATCTGCGTGAAAATGGTCAAGCTGAAACCATGTTTAACATGGATGCTGGTTTTTTGTGGTTCCATGGTCCATTCCGGGTAGGTATCTCAGGTTCGAACCTAATCTCTCGCGATATTGAAACCAAAATGGTCAACAACAAATCTTACGCTTACGAAATGTCACCACAATATACCGTGGGTGCAGGCATCGTAGCAGACTACTTTACCTTGAGTGTTGATTACGACCTGAAAGAAGAAGAACGCTTTACTAACTTTGATGATAACCAACAGATGATCCGAGTCGGGGGCGAAATCGATATTTTACGTCAGCTAAAACTTCGCGCGGGTTGGAATCGTAATTTGGCTTATGACAATCTAGATGATACCTATACAGCGGGTATTGGTTTGTCACCATTAAATCTTTTCCAAATGGATATTGGTGCGAGTTACACTAACGAAAACTCGATGGGTGGTTACGTAAACTTCCTGACGAGTTACTAGTAATCGCCTTGAAATCATAATATAGTCGGCTCCTAAAATTAGGAGCCTTTTTTATGTTTGATGATTTAAGCCTAAGCCACGAAGAACAGCAAAAAGCGGTGGAAGAAATTCAAAAGCTAATGACGCAGGGCATTAGCACCGCAGAAGCGATTAAGATGGTCGCAACGCAAATTCGCGAGAATGCGAAAAAAGATGCTGAAAACCAGCAGTAAAAGAATAGGGCAGGTGACTGCCTTTTTTTACGCCCGTCATTTAGAACCTAGTGCACTATAACGATAACCGCATCTCAATACTGCGCACAAACGCACTAATTAAAGCGCCTCACCAAAAGTGACACAATTGAAAAGTAGTCAAACGTGACGCTGTTACACTTGCTACATTATTAGCGCCAAACTTCATTATTTTATATTTTACAGTAACTTACAGTAGTGTTTAATTTTGCATGCATAAACAAAAAGCTGAAACTGTAATAAAATTACAACTCATATCTATTGGTCGGTTTTGCTATAGAAATGGCAGTGATATTCACTAGTGCGTTATCTTGTCACATTATTATGCCCAGTAACGACGAGGAAGGAGAATAAAGACAGGAAGCAGTAGTGACAGCGTAACTAATTTGAGAGGATGCAAAACGGTTAGGTGGACACCTGAGCTGAACGGTTAAATAGATTAGCAATGAGGTGAAATGGAACATGAGGTTTTAAACTAAGGTCACGTTACGTTGATTAGTATGGTATCGTTTTAACCTAGTGACGTACGTGAGCACTTTAGGAATAGCAGTATGACAAAACCAGATATAGAACAATTACGCATTGCGATGAAGCTGCCAAGTTCGGCAAGTTTTTATGGCTGGCTTATCCATAATCCTAAATGTGGTGATTTCTTGCATTCATTCAAAGAAGGCCAGCTAACAACGGAAACGTTTTGGGCTGCAACACCTGATAAAGGCTTTGAGTTTGAACTGTTCGAACACGCTCTAGAAACCTACCAATTACTGCAACTACAATCCAAAGCCATCATTGTTGCAGCCTTTAATCTTGGTGAGCAATTCATGATCGCCGATCCTGCTGACACCGGCGACGTATCATATCGTTCATTAGATCAAACCCAAGTTAGTAAAAGAAGACTGCATTGAATATTCAAACTCGTTTATTGTGACTCCGCCGTAAGCCATTACGGAGATCCGGTTATGATTGCAGCTCTAGTACTCGTCCAGATTTCGTGGTTTCTGCTGGAGTCATTCCATACAGTTCATTTTCTAATTCAAAATAGTCATAGCATTTTTGAACCTTGAAGCGCTTAAATGTAATGCCAGCCGACGCAGTTGCAGCATCAACAAACACATCGCGTTTCTTTCTGTCACTTCTTTCATGGCTAGAGTCGTCTAGCTCAATCACCATGTGAATATCTAATGTTTCAGGATCACACAGAACAAAGTCATAATGCTTGCAAGCGATTTGATTGAACGCTCTCCGCCAGTTACTTTTGTCATATTCACCTTTCTTTGGGCTTAACACGTCAGCAATGCGTACTTTGGAAAAAATGAGGTGACGGTTTTTTACCGAGACGGTCAGTGCTCGATAAAAGGCCAGTTCAGATTTGGTGACTAGGGTATTTCTCGATTGGTATAGATACTCGGTCGTTGTGGTGTTTTTGTTCGGTTTGCTATTTGGTCTTCTTGATAATCGGCCAATAACAACCAAAACGAAAACAGTAACAACTGCGATTAGGACAACGTTGAGATCCATTTAGCGTTCCTTTGCGTTTTAGATACTAAAGCATATCAAGTATTTGCGTAAAAAGAAGAGCGAACGCTCAAACAAAATCAGCAATCAAGCCGGGAATTCAAGCTAGATATTTCTGTTTATCCATTTTACGTGTGGCACACACAAAAAATGATTTTCTTGTGCAGGTCGTTTACGGGTTAGGATTATCACGTATATCAATGGCTAGCGGCGCATTGGCATTGGTGTTTTACACCCCTAAAGAAGCCCTAGCTCAGTGCGCATTATGTGATT
>NZ_AFWE01000221.1 GCF_000222585.1 Vibrio scophthalmi LMG 19158
AGCTTTTCTAGCGGAACCAGCATTTCAATACCGTGTCGCTAGGGGTGCGTATCTTACGCTTCCCGATTTGAGAGTCAAGCGTTTTATTCAAACTTTCTTTTCTCTCTTTACCAACTGAGTTTGTGACTTCCGTCTCGTTCCCTGTCGATGGAGCGGCATTATAGGGAGGTTGAGACACATGACAAGTATTATTTGGAAAAAAGAATTTGTTTGCCTAAAAAGCCAGCAAAACGCATAAAATAGAATAAAATTTCAACATTTGAGTCATGTCACATCAATGAATTGGAAAAAGGCCAACCATATACGTAAGATTCATGTGTCTATATTGTTAATAGTAGATAGTTAATTTCCTCTGACCTAGAAGTAGTATTCTGATTATGAGTTCAAGTAAATCAATAGTAATGATGATCGCTCTTGCGGTACTGGGTGGAATCATCTTCTCGCAGGTAGATATCTCTCCTGCAATTAGTTTTGTTGTTGGTGTTTTGGCTTCTGCTTTTGTTCTTAAATTTTCCAACACTACAACAGAAGCTGTACCGCTGAGTGATCCAGCAACGAAAACGTTGTATGTCGGTAATCTACCTTATAAAGCAAATGAGTCTCACGTGAAGGAAGTTTTTTCTAAACATGGTGAAGTATTTGCTGTGCGTCTTATGAAAGATAAACGCACAGGTAAACGACGTGGGTTTGGATTTGTCGTAATGGCAGCCTCAGACGCAGAAACGGCCATTGCAGCATTAAATGAAAAGGATTATATGCAGCGTACTTTGAAAGTCCGTATTGCTAACGAGCCTAAAACTCAAGAAGAAGAGGACGAACTAAGGTAAATCCTATTCTGGCTAATGCTCTATTCAGCGCCTCTTCTTCCCAAGGTGGGGCGCTGCAATAGATTTCTCTCGCTCCGATACGCTTTTCTTTCTCTTCTATATTAAGTAACTCTTGCACACGGCGGGCAATCGCGACTCCGGAATCCACCAGCAGAACTTGCTCACCCAGTACAGTTTGTATCTCTTGTTTAATAAGAGGGAAATGCGTACAACCTAATACCGCTACATCAATCTTGTTCTTCAATGGTGCCAGTAGTTGTGCCATTTCATCTATATCAACACTCTTCCCTCTGAGCTTTTCTTCAGCTATATCAACCAGACGGGTCAAACCAAGCATTTCGACTGGCTTGCTTTGCGAAAAGTCTCGGATGAGATCATGAGTATATTCACGCTTTACTGTCGCCGGAGTTGCGATTAGCCCAATCGCTTTATTGGCAAGATTAGAAGCCGGTTTAATGGCTGGCACTACGCCAACAACTGGAATAGATAACTTTGCGCGTAAAGAAGGAAGAACAATGGTGCTTGCGGTGTTACAAGCAATCACGACTAAGTCAATCTGATGCGCGCTGACAAAGCGCGTAACCAATTGGTCTACTCGCTCAATCAAGGTGTGATGCTCAAGCTCACCATAAGGGTAAGCTGCATTATCAAATAGGTAATAGTAATCGAGCTGAGGTAAACGTGCTTCGATCTCTTGATAAACCGAAAGACCACCGACACCTGAATCAAAGATTAAAATTTTAGGTTGCTGAGACACGACACTATTCCACTTATTTATATGCTGGCGATCATACCCTGCGATTTGCTTTTCGCAATGCTTTCGCGCTGTATCTTTGGTGGGAGAATCGTTCGCCATGTTCAATATGCGAAAGTTGCAGTTCTAACACGCCATCAAAGCTGCGTGTTTGTGTAACCAGTGTATGGAATTCACCATTTTCGCCACATGGATCGACATCAGGCGATAGCTCGGCCAATAAGGCTTCATCATACCAACGACCACAAAGCTCACGTGCGATACGATCACCATCTGCTGTGACCAACATAGTTTTAATACCACGCTCTATTATCTCTTGCGCTAGTTGCTCACTCGCCTCTCCCATTAGCGGGAAAACGCATTGCCATCCGGCAGGTTCAATGTAGCTACGGCGATACTCGGCTATCCCATTACAGAACATATCGCCAAAAGCGACTGCCTCAAAGATTAAATCAGACGCTTTCAACTCTTCAACAACTAACGACTTGTATTGTTCATTGCTTGGGAAGACCTCTGGCAGTGCAATTTTAACTAACGGTAAACCAAGTAAGTCCGCTTGCATCTCGACCACTTCGATTGGCGTCGCTTGGAAAGGAACCTCATCTTCAAGGTAAGTAGTGAACAGGCCAACGACATTGTATTGGTCACTGTCCAATAAGCGCTCTAAGGTCAGAGTCGAATCTTTACCTGAAGACCAACTCACGATGATGTTTTTCATTTTTCTCTCGGGAAGGAAAAAACCGCCCGAAGGCGGTTTGATAACACTAAAACTGGTAACCTAAATTTAAGTAGTATGCTCGCTCTGCGGCAGGATATCCTTTCGCTGTTTCATACTTTTCATCAGCTAAGTTATCAATTCGTGCACTAATCGTCATGGCTTCATTGGCATAGTAACTTACAGCTGTATCAAATAAAGAGTACGCCGGCAATTCAACTGTAGAATCTGGTCGCTCACCCACATATTGATAACCGATTGACCAATCTACTTTATCGAACGCGACAAGTGCATTCCATTTGTACATTTCTTTTGAGCGGCGGATTAACTGATCTCCATTTGCATCTTCAGGATCTTTAAAATCAGCACTAAATTGATGCTGTATATTTCCTGTAACAAATTCTGCCACGACTTCTATCCCTTGAATGTGGCTTTGCCCATCGATATTAGCGAACTTGGAAGTAGTACGATTATATTCAATAATATTATCAATCTTGTAATCATAGCCCGTAATAGACCAACGAACATCTTCGATAACACCACCAAACGTCAGATCCCAAGCGTCAGACTCTTCTGGCTTAAGCTCTTTATTACCAGAAAATGGGTCATTTAACTGATATAAATCTGGCGCTTTAAAAGCTGTACCGAATGAACCTTTAACACCAAATTCTTTGATAAAGTCATAACCAGCCCCAAGAGTATAAGTATGCTCTTCTCCAAACTGTTCGTTATCATCTAAACGAACACTCGCTTCAAAAGTGGACTTTTCAACTTGCATTGTTGCTACGGCAAAAATTGCTGAGTTTTGTCGTTCAAACTTCTGATCTGCTACCTTATCCGTATAGGATTCATCACGCCAATCAACTCCACCTGCGAGCATTATAGAGTCACTTAATAGATAACTATTAATCCACTGCACATTTTGTTGTTCCAGCTCTCCAATACGACCACTATGCTTACCCTCTGATTGCTCATAATCCCATTCTTTTTGCTTTTGGGTATTAAACTGCAACTCTGACATCAAAGCTTGCGATTGGAATTTAGTTCCTAACGCAACAGCAATGTTATCTTTTTCTGCTTCATAATATTTATGTGAACCAAAGCTACTATCGTACTGATAAACATTTTCATAAGCTCGTATATTCGCAAACACAGACCATTGCTTTCCGAAGTTATGCACATATCCAATTAAACCATTTTGACTCTCAAATCCATGGCGATCGCCATCATTGACTCCTGGTAGAGGTTTTACGTTATAGCCCTCGTCACTATCAGTACCTATAGCTAGATTCAACTGCCCTTGCTCACCGGCCTGAATCCCTGATGCTGCACTTAATTCCTGATAGTCCAAACTACCAAGACCAGCACTTAGTTTAGTGCCCTGCTCTTCCGAACGAGCAATAGTGATGATATTGATAACGCCACCAATTGCCTCAGAACCATATAAAGAAGCACGAGCACCACGCACATATTCAATTCGGTCTACATAAGTTAAAGGAATTTGATTAAAGTCCACAGATCCTTTAGCTGCACGAGCAAAGCGAATACCGTCAACTAGAACTAACACTTGATCAGAGTTTGTGCCTCGCACATACAATGATGCCAATTGACCTCGACCGCCGTTTTGAGAAATTTGAATCCCAGCTAATCTACGAAGTACATCCGGTAAACTTTTAGCTTGAATTTGGTCTATGTCTTGACGAGTGATAACCTCGACATTAGAAAGAGCATTGGTCTGTACTTGCTCAAATCGATTCGCTGTTACAACCATCGTCTCGTCTGCTGAGACTTCTTGTGCTTGAGTGTAAGAGGCATAAGGAAGCAATGACGCTACGGCCACGGCTAAAATAGAACGGTTCATTTTTGTAATCCTAAGTCGCGTAAATCCTACCGAGCGCGGAGCACATGCTTCCAGTGTTTGCTCAGTTGCTGGCAGGTATTCGGACTTTAGAGCTCTATACTTTCCTACTTACTCGACTTCCCACCCCCATACTAGAGGCAGTGTCTTAAGAGTGTTCGTTCTCTATTACCGCTGCGCGTCAGTTCTGGAGTTACACCAGATTCCCTCTTCAGCCATCTATACTGCTAGATAGCACCAGCTAGGCGCCGATGGTATTAAGCAATCGGTTAATTGTCCAGCGGTTATTGATAATTGTTATATAATTCAATTGTTTCATTAGATTACTTATCACCTTGCCCTCCTGATGCCTCAAGCTCTTGGCGACGCAAAACTGGACATACGGTAGATATCGAATAAAATCTGCGCTCTTAAATAAAATGCACCATACAAAGGTAATACTATGGCGACTCTTGATGTAAACCCTCAACACTACCAACAGCAGTTGGCCGAAAAAGTTGAACGTCTCACAGGGATGTTTGCTAACTACAACGTGCCAGAGCTAGAAGTGTTTGAATCTCCAGAGCAGCACTACCGTATGCGTGCCGAGTTTCGTGTATGGCACGAAGGCGAAGACATGTACTACATCATGTTTGACCAGCAAACTCGTGAAAAGTACCGTGTTGACCAGTTCCCTGCCGCGAGCCGTTTGATCAACGATCTGATGCCGTTATTGATTGATGCGATGAAGGACAATGAATCACTGCGTCGTAAACTGTTCCAAGTCGATTTCCTGTCGACCAAGAGCGGAGAGATTTTGGTGTCGCTGCTTTACCATCGTCAACTTGACGAGGCATGGATTGAAAACGCAAAGGCACTAAAACAGCGTCTTAATGATGAGGGCTTTAACCTCAACCTTATCGGCCGTGCACGTAAAATGAAAGTGGTGCTGGATCGTGACTTTGTTATCGAGAAACTCGATGTTAATGGCCAACCATACATCTACCAACAAGTCGAAAACAGTTTTACGCAACCAAATGCTGCGGTTTCTGAAAAAATGCTGGCATGGGCGGTAGACTGCACGCAAGATAGCAGTGGCGATTTACTTGAGCTTTACTGTGGTAACGGTAACTTCTCTTTAGCGCTGGCGCAAAACTTCAATCGTGTATTAGCAACTGAACTGGCTAAACCATCGGTAGAATCAGCGCAATACAACATTGCTGCAAACAAGATTGAAAACGTACAAATTCTACGTTTATCAGCCGAAGAGTTCACTCAAGCGATCGAAGGACAGCGTGAGTTCCGTCGTCTAAAAGATGCCGGCGTTGATCTGGCGAGCTACAACTGTAATACCATCTTCGTTGATCCACCTCGTTCAGGTATGGATATCGACACCTGTAAAATGGTGCAGGGCTACGAGCGCATCATTTACATCTCTTGTAATCCAGAAACGTTGCAAGAAAACCTAGATATATTGAGTGAGACACACAATGTCACTCGTTTTGCTCTATTCGATCAGTTCCCATATACCCATCACATGGAAGCAGGCGTAATGTTAGAGCGTAAGGCGTAGTCGCCATCCATTCTAATTGATATAAAAAAACGAGCCATTGGCTCGTTTTTTTTTGCTTTCACTTATTCAGCGGCTTCTTCTTTGGACTTCGACATGTAGCCCAGTTTCTTACCAATCCAAAGCATCAGTAGCATGGATACGATGATGGCAAAGAAGTTTGAGCCAGCATCAGGGTACTGCGCCTTTAAGAAAGCTGAGTGGCCAAAGGCCCCCACGAAGAAACATGCAAGCCCAATCAGTGGAATATCTTCTGATACGGGGTTATTCAAGTACTCTTGATACAGCGCCTGAACAGCTAGCACTAGCGCAATGATAGGAAAAATAGAGAAGCCCACTTCGCTCATAGTGAGCCATGAGAGTAACGAGTCGCTACACATACCTGCAACTAGAGCAAGCACTAGGGTCTTTTTTTCCGAACCACGATTAATTGGATTGTTTTCATTAGACATTAATCTATCCCGCCTTTTAGTCGGTTACGTTCACGTTCTTTGCGATACCAATAAGCCCCTTTGGCTATCATTCGCAATTGCATGATCAAACGTTCCGCGAGAATTTCTCGCTCACGTCGATCGAGATCTAATACCTCTGCTCCTGAGCTAAAAACTAAGGTGACAGAGGCTTCAGCTTGAGTAAAGGCCTCATCACGGCTCATGCCGCTGCTAATCAAGAACTCGGTCAACTCTGCGGCAAAATGTTGAATTTCACGCGCAACAGCGGTACGAAAAGCAAAAGAAGTTCCTGAACGTTCCCTTAATAATAAGCGAAAGACGTTTGGGCTACTTTCAATGAACTCCATGAAGGTTTCCACTGAGGTGCGTATCACGCTGCCCTCTTTGACAATCCGTTGACGAGCTTGACGCATCAGCTGACGCAGTAACAAGCCTCCTTCATCCACCATGGTTAATCCTAGCTCATCCATATCTTTAAAGTGGCGATAGAATGAGGTTGGTGCAATTCCCGCTTCACGTGCGACCTCTCGAAGACTCAAATTCGAGAAACTTCTGTCCGCACTCAACTGGCTGAATGCCGCATCAATCAGTGAACGACGCGTTTTCTCTTTTTGCTGTGCGCGAATTCCCATGGTTTTCATATTCTGATTTCTACTTTTCTGACTAGGGAACCTCTAATATACATGGATTCCTGCAACGACTTAAGTGCCTTTACTCAGCAGGTAAAAATAAACCGTAGTTAGATACTGATTGCAATCATTTCACTGCAAATTAGCGACATCCACCATGGCAACAATGCACATTTCACGCTTTACGCGTGATCCCATCGACTCTCTAGTATGACGGTTATTTACGCAATTAAATAATGCGTTAATATCTCGATAAAGCAATGTTACAACAATATAACAAGGATAGAGTCATGGCCGTAAGCAATCATTTTGATGTTATCGTGATAGGCAGTGGCCCAGGCGGCGAAGGTGCAGCTATGGGCTTGACCAAGGCTGGTCTTAATGTCGCCATTATCGAAAAAGAAAGTAGTGTCGGTGGCGGGTGCACCCACTGGGGAACCATCCCTTCGAAAGCGTTACGTCATGCCGTGAGCCGTATTATTGAATTCAATAGCAATCCGCTATTTTGTAAAAACAATATGAGCCTGCACTCCACCTTCTCTAACATTCTTAATCATGCCAAATCTGTAATTGATAAGCAGACTCGCTTACGTCAGGGCTTTTACGACCGCAATGAATGCACCTTATTATTTGGCGCCGCACGCTTTACCGATAGCAACACCGTTGCGGTGATGCAAAGTGATGGCAGTGAAGAGTTTTACAGTGCCGATAAGTTTGTGATTGCAACCGGCTCTCGCCCTTACCGCCCTGATAACGTCGATTTTGATCATCAACGAGTTTACGACAGTGACTCTATCCTTAGCCTGAAACACGATCCTCGCCACATCATTATTTATGGTGCTGGCGTCATTGGCTGTGAGTACGCTTCGATCTTTCGTGGCTTAGGGGTTAAGACTGATCTGGTGAATACTCGCGATCGCCTACTCTCTTTCCTTGATAATGAAGTCTCCGATGCACTGTCGTACCACTTTTGGAATAGTGGTGTGGTGATTCGTAACGATGAAACCTTTGAAAAAATTGAAGGTACTGAAGACGGCGTGATTGTTCATCTACAATCCGGCAAAAAAATGAAAGCCGATTGCCTACTCTATGCCAATGGCCGAACAGGTAACACCGATAAACTCAATTTGACTGCCGTAGGCCTTGCCGCCGATTCACGCGGTCAAATTGCCGTAAACCGTAATTATCAAACCGATGCTGAACATGTTTATGCGGTGGGTGATGTAATTGGCTATCCAAGCCTTGCTAGCGCCGCTTACGATCAAGGCCGCTTTGTTGCACAAGCGATCACGAAAGGCAAAGCGGATAACTATCTTATTGAAGATATCCCAACCGGTATCTACACCATCCCAGAGATCAGTTCCGTAGGCAAAACAGAGCAAGAACTCACTGCTGCTAAAGTGCCGTATGAAGTAGGACGTTCATCCTTTAAACATTTGGCACGCGCGCAGATTGCTGGTAAAGATATTGGCAGTTTAAAAATACTCTTTCATCGTGAAACCAAAGAGATCCTTGGCATCCATTGCTTTGGCGAGCGCGCAGCCGAAATCATTCATATAGGCCAAGCGATCATGGAACAAAAAGGCGAAGCCAATACCATCGAGTATTTCGTCAATACTACCTTCAACTACCCAACAATGGCTGAAGCTTATCGAGTAGCCGCGCTCAATGGTTTAAACCGCCTGTTTTAATCCACTCTTTATCTCAATAAAAAAGCCGCTTAGTAGCGGCTTTTCTCTATCGTATTCTTCGCAATCGCATTACGCCAAAAACGCACCTTTTCGCCATTGATGACGTAGCACCAATGCTAATGTGATACCGCGCATCGCCATAAAACTCAACATCGCCAGCCACAAAGCATGGTTCTGCCAACTAGCGCAGAGGTAGAAAATGACAAAATAACTGCACGTCGCAACAAACATACCATTGCGCATTTCACGTCCTTTTGTTGCGCCGACAAAAATACCATCCAACAAAAAACACCACATTGACACTAACGGCATTGCCACCAGCCATGGCATAAATTCCAGCGCTTTATCATGCACAGCGGGAATATTGGTGATCAAACTGATCATGGAGGATCCGAAAGCGTAAAAAACCAAGGTCAGCGCACAGCAAATCACTAAACTCCAAAAGAAAGTACCGATTAACGATTGATTTAGCTCATCACGATCTTTAGCGCCAATCGCTTTACCTACCATTGCTTCCATCGCGTAGGCAAATCCATCCATACCATACGAAATCATCATCAGAAAACTCATCAATACCGCATTCGCTGCAACAATCTCATCGCCAAAACTGGCGCCTTGAAAAGTCATAAAAGTAAAAGTGGCTTGCAAGCACAATGAACGCAGAAAAATATCTCGATTGAGTTTCACAAATCGAACTAAGCCATTAGTGGTATCTTTAAGCAACAATAGAATTGATGGTAAGTGTTGCGCTCGCCATGTATAGCGCACACAGATCAACCCAAAGGCCATGCCAGTATAATCAGCAATAACAGAAGCTAATGCTGCCCCTTCGACCTGCCAGCCGAAACCCAGTACAAACAAAACATCAAGCAAGATATTAGTCAGGTTGGTAATGATCACCATCCACATCGGTGCTTTCGCATTTTGCGTACCCAATAACCACCCCAGTAACACAAAATTCGCTAACGCGGCGGGCGCACTCCAAGCTCGAATTGAAAAGTATTGTAGGCCGTAGTGTTTTACTTCCGAACTAGCGTCACTAAAGGCAAACACCCAGTCACCTATCCAGCTATGCAACAGTAAAAACACACCAGCGAAACCCAATGCCATCACCATCCCTTGGGTAAACACCAACCCAAGTTGATGCGCATGCTTAGCACCAAAAGATTGTGCGGCTAGCCCTGTGGTCGACATACGCAAAAAGCCCAATAACCAAAAACTGACACTGATCATCATGCTGCCGAGTGCCACACCACCTAAATACCACGCATGTTCTAAGTGGCCAATAACGGCAGCATCCACCAGCCCCAGTAAAGGAACGGTAATATTGGAAAGTACCATTGGGATCGCGAGCAATAGCACCTTCTTGTGCATTGCTCGATTGGAAAGGTTTTGGAAAATGTGCACGTTGTGACTTCTTTGCGGAATTTATGCGCAAAGTGTAACTGGATCACCAACGAAGCTGAACTACTACCGGCGTGAATCTGTGTTTTGAACCAACAAACTTTGTCAGCCAACGCTGCCATAGTTTCCAGCGCACACAATGTTTGTCGAGTGGTGACGAAGTTCGTACCCATCTCGCCCAAGGTAAATAACGCAAAACTGCCTCGCCCGGCGCATCATAGCCATGGGCATATTGCCCCGAGCCCATCTTTTGCCCCAAGACATTCATACAGCGATCCCCTGCCAATACTAAGCTCGCTTTTGCGCTATCAAAATGGCGGCCTAATGCCTGCACAAACTTAGCAACTTGTGCTGAATTGCAATCCAGTAGCGCATGCTCACAAACGATCATCACTGGCGCTTTCTCAGGGATATTGAGATCGTCTAACCACGACAGATCATCAACACTACCGCACTGATGGTGATAACGCTCACTGGCATGAAACAGCTTCTGTCGCCACAGTAAATTTTCCGTCACATCCAACTCTAACCAATGGCAGCGCCCGTTATCAACACGATAAAAACGGGTATCTAGCCCTGCGCCAACGTTGATGATCCAACCATCTGGATTCTGTTTAATAAAGGCGGTGACTTGCTCATCACAAAGCTGAGTCAATGTGGCATGAAGTAATTGTTTTTGGTTGATATCACCAGAGAAGCATTCCGGTGCTAACTGACAACGCTGGCAAGCGGTGGCGGCAATAGGATCGTACACGAGACCATCATCAACCAAGCTTTCTCGACTTCGTAGCCAAAGCGGCTGCACTAGGTTGGCAGGGATCTGATAGCGTGTTTTGGGTAAGTGTCTGGACGGGGACATTATCATCTACCTTCCTTAGCAAGAAAGTAGATGATAATAAATATCAATTACAATAGCAAGATTAATGAGAATGAATCTCAACTTGCTAAGCTATAGCATTACATCCAATCAGTGTTGCGAATAATCCCAACAGCAATACCTTCAATTGCAAGGTGCTGGCTGGTTAAATCAACTTTAATTGGTGCAAACTCTTGGTTTTCAGCATGCAGTAAAACCGTAGAGCCTTTACGCTCCAAGCGTTTAACCGTGACGTCATCATCGACACGAGCAACCACCACTTGGCCATCTCTTACATCTTGTGTTTTATGCACAGCCAATAAATCACCATCCATGATGCCGATATCTTTCATCGATTCGCCATTAACACGCAATAAAAAGTCCGCCTGCGGTTTGAACATGCTTGGATCCACTTGATAATGTGCTTCCACATGCTCTTGAGCCAGAATAGGCTCACCAGCGGCGACTTGACCAATCAAAGGCAATCCTTGGTCATCATTTGCCGCATCTTCTAGCAAAATTCGAATACCTCGGGAAGCGCCCGGAATAATCTCAATTGCTTGTTTTCTTGCTAAAGCTTTAAGGTGTTCTTCTGCAGCATTTGCTGAGCGAAAACCTAGTTCTCTTGCAATCTCCGCACGGGTTGGCGGCATGCCGCTCTCTTCAATTTTGTTTTTAATTAAATCAAAAACTTGTTGTTGGCGGGGCGTTAACGGCTTCATAAGTCACCTGTCTTTTTATACAGTTCACTGTGAGTATATCCAGTAAGTGGACAAATGAAAAGCGAATTGATGATTTTTTAATAACTTACAAGAAGAGGATCTCAACCCAAACGTAAACGGTTAATAGCATAGTTAACATCACTGTCGCTGAGCCAATATCTTTCGCCTTTCCTGATAATTCATGATGCTCTGTACCAATACGATCCACTACCGCCTCGATTGCACTGTTGATCAATTCCATCACCATCACTAACACCACACAAGCTATCATCAAGATGCGCTCGATTTGACTGACATCAAGCCAAAAAGCCAAGGGGATCATAATGCAGGCTAAAATCAGCTCTTCTCGAAAGGCCGCTTCTGTTTTAAATGCCGCTTGCAAACCCTGATAAGAGAAGCGCGTTGCATTAAATAGACGTTTAAATCCGTGTTTGGTTTTCTGTGACACCTTATTCTCTCTCATCGTTCAGTTGGATTGGCCACATCAGCAGAATGTTGCTGCTTTTGCACCCAATAATAATTAAAAGGTTCGACCAGTTTCTGGTATCCTTGCCAGCTAAAAATCTGCTTGGGCATATCTCCACTTCTACACTTAAAGAATTGGAAATGTGCTTATGCTCATTAATTCATTTGAGGCAACGAACTTTTATGTCTTCTGGACGCTCTCTATCACGTTCTCTATTAAAGCTACCACTGTCGGTACTGGTAAAAGGAACGGCTATCCCTTCAAACCCAATTGAAGACCATAGCATTGATGTCAACAAGCCTATTGTTTACGCATTGCCATACCGCTCTAGTGTTGATCTTGTCAGCCTACAAAAACAGGTCATCGCGCTCGGTTTGCCTGATCCTCTTGAACCATTAATCATCAATGGTAAAAGCTTTAGCCGTTTTGTATTTATCTCTTCACGTGAAACCGTGCTTGGCAATGACAATGATGTTCCAAGTGAATCTATAGCGCTGTTTTCAGAGTTACTGGCTCTGCATAAAGAAGACAGCGAATTGGATATCCAGATCCTGCCAATCACCGTTCTGTGGGGACGCAAGCCAGAGAAAGAAGGCAAGCAGACCAACTATCTACAATCCCTTAATGGCCCACAAAAAGCCAAAGCGGTACTGTTGGCTGGTCGTGACTGTTTAATCCGTTTTAGCCCGGTGGTTTCACTGCGTTATATGGCCGACTCGCACGGCACTGATGCATCGATCGCTCATAAACTCGCCCGTGTTGCACGTATTCACTTCTCGCGCCAAAAACTCGCAGCATCAGGCCCAAGCCTGCCAAACCGCCAAGCGTTATTTAAGCGCTTAATGAAATCAAAAGCGATTGAAAAAGCGATTGCCGATGAAGCGCTAGCCAAAGATATTCCGATCGAAAAAGTGCGCAAAGAAGCGCAAGATATCATGGATGAGATTGCCGCTGACTTCTCATACTCGCTCATCAAAAATGGTAGCCGGGTTCTTGGTTGGCTATGGAATCGAATCTATCAAGGTTTAAACATTAACAATGCCGCGACCGTTCGTCGTCTGGCACAAGATGGCCATGAAATTGTTTACCTACCTTGCCATCGTAGCCACATGGACTATTTACTATTGTCTTACGTGCTATATCAAGAGGGTATGGTTCCACCGCATATCGCTGCGGGTATCAACCTAAACTTCTTCCCTGCAGGCCCTATTTTCCGTCGCGGTGGTGCATTCTTCATCCGTCGTAGCTTTAAGGGCAACCGACTGTACTCAACCATCTTCCGTGAGTATTTAGCAGAGCTGTTTACTAAAGGTTATTCTGTGGAGTATTTCTGTGAGGGTGGTCGTTCGAGAACAGGGCGTTTGCTACAAGCAAAGACCGGCATGCTCGCAATGACCATTCAAGCCATGCTACGCGGCCTAAACCGCCCAGTCACCTTAGTACCGGTATATATCGGCTATGAACACGTAATGGAAGTAGGCACTTACGCCAAAGAACTACGCGGCAGTCGCAAAGAGAAAGAAAATGCCAGCTTGGTACTTCGTACGATTCGTAAACTGCGTAACTTTGGCCAAGGCTATGTCAATTTTGGTGAGCCAATCCCGCTCAATCAATACTTAAATGAACATGCGCCAGAGTGGACTAAAGATATCGATCCGATGGGTGCGACCAAACCACAATGGCTGACGCCTGTGGTTAACGATCTTGCGACGAAGATGATGTCACACATCAACGATGCTGCTGCTGCGAATGCACTCACCTTATGTGCGACTGCATTGCTTGCTTCACGTCAACGCGCATTGTCTCGTGATAGCCTTGTTAAGCAAGTTGACTGCTATCTATCTCTACTTAAACAAGTGCCTTATTCTTCAAGCTTCACCATGCCAAATGAAGAAGCGGAAGTATTAGTTAAGCATGCTGAATCTTTAGATAAGTTTGTTATTGAAGCGGACAGTATGGGTGAGATCGTCTCACTCGATCGTAACCAATCAATCCTAATGACTTACTATCGCAACAACATCATTCACTTGTTTGCGATTCCAGCACTCATTGCACAGATGTTGGTACGTCGCCAGCAACTGAGCTTAGCGCAAATCCAAGCTAATGTGGCTTTGATCTACCCTTTCCTAAAGCAAGAGCTGTTCTTAAGTATTGCTGATGACAAGCTTGATCAAACTGTCGAAGCTTACGTGCATGAACTCGCACGCCAAGGGTTAATCACGATCGAAGATCAACAAGTGAAGTTTATTCAAAGTAACTCTCAAGTATTAGTACTACTGGGTCGCACGATCTCTGAAACTCTACAGCGTTACTCAATTACTCTTAATTTACTGGTCGCTATCCCTGAACTGGGTAAAACAGACCTTGAAATAAAGAGCCAAGATATTGCACAGCGCTTAGGACGTTTACACGGTATCAATGCACCCGAGTTCTTTGATAAAGGTGTTTTCTCAGCCATGTTCAGCACGCTAAAACAGCAAGAGTATCTTGATAGTGAAGGGGATTGTGATATTGAAAAAGCCACCACCCTGGCTGAGTTGTTGTACTCATTACTCTACCCTGAAGTTCGACTGACGATTAAAGAGAGCGTGTGTCAGGCAACGGAAATGTGCGAAGAAGTGTGTGATTGCGCAGAGTAACAAAATAGCAGTTCAAGTCATAAGTTAAGCCTATTTCACACTCAGAATGAGGCACAAAAAAGGGCATCTACCAAGATGCCCTTTTCTATATCTACCACTTCAAATCATCGCTAGATAGCGTCAATCCGCATTACCAAAATGCCACTAACAAACCAATCGTAATGGCCATTCCAACATAGTTATTGTTTAAAAAGGCTTGGAAACACTGCGCTCTATCTCGATGACGTATCAAGTGCTGCTGGAATACAAACAATGCACCTACCGCCAACACTGCCCAATAAAAGCTCGCGCCTAACGAATACCACATCCCTAAGGCTATCAGCATCAATACAGTGGCAAGCTGCAGGACACCAATGATCATTTTATCAAAGCGCCCAAACAAAATGGCGGTTGATTTAATACCAATTTTTAAATCATCATTGCGATCAACCATGGCATATTGCGTGTCGTAAGCAATGGTCCACAATGCATTCATCACAAATACAAACCACACGATCGGTGGAAGCTCATTGGTTTGCGCAGCCCACGCCATCGGAATCGCCCAACTAAATGCAAGACCAAGAAACAGTTGGGGTAAATGAGTATAACGCTTCATAAACGGGTAGATAAAAGCCAACCCAATTCCGACAAATGACAGCTGAATCGTCAACGGATTCATGGTCAAGACCAATACGAAAGATAACACTGCCAAAGCAATAAATAAGCTGACCGCCTCTTTCGCACTGATCATTCCAGATGGCAACGGGCGGTGCTGCGTGCGTTCCACATGACCATCCACTTTACGATCAGCAAAGTCATTGATCACACAACCAGCAGCGCGCATCAAAACCACGCCCAGAATAAACACCAATAACACGTTAAGGTGAGGGATGCCTTCCGCAGCAATGATCAGAGCCCACAAGGTCGGCCATAGCAACAACAAGGTGCCAATCGGTTTGTTCATGCGCATCAAGTGCCAATAGGCGCGCACTTTCGCGGTTGTCATCTACACACTCTCCTTGGCGTAAATAGGGGCATTAAGTAAAAAAAGTTCAGCAACCAGCATCGGTTTGTGGTTCATCCATAAGCGAGAACGGCGAGCTAGACAGAGCCCATTTGGCGTCTTCGCCCAGCCAACTTGTAAGGCGTCGCGTTCTACATTTTCAGCACTGAACACGGTCAAACCCAATGGTATTTCACCTTGCTGGGTAAGATCATGGGGTTGATCCGTTAATGACGATTGCGGGATCAAGGTTCGACCTAAAATCCACGGCTCACCATCGCCTTTCAGTACCACTTTACGCAGCAAACATTGTTCTTGAGATAACAGCGCTATTTCTTGCTCATCCAATTTATTCGCAAGCACAACATCGTTATGAAGTAGATCTACGTTCAATTGTTGACAATAAGTTTTTAACAAACGTGACAATGAGCCCTGTTCTAAAAGCCATTCTCTCGCAATCTGCGAAGGAAAGTTAAAATTTTCAGGCTGTTGCCATTCCACTTGGCGCAGTGCGGACAGATAAAGCGCAATCATTTGATTCATACTAGTATTCAATAAGTTGCTTTATCGGCGTACAATAAAGCTTCAATCTGGTGCGTTAACTAACACTATATTGCGGTTAACTCAAATTCACTACAAATAGATGCTCTATTGTAACAAGACTCAGACGATTCGAGTATCGTGATCAGAAGAAAGAAAAGTTAGAAATATGTTTAAACGTTACGTAGCCCAAATATTTGCCCTGCTTTGCCTCGTTTTTGCTCTACCAGCAATCGCAGAAGAACAAGCCGGCACTCCGAGTTTGGCGTACTTTACTTTAGAGCCCGACTTAACCACTAACTTCTATACCAAAGGAAACGACCTTGGTTATATCCAGGTTCGCATCGATATCATGGTCGCCAATCAGGCCGATCTTCCTTTGATTGAGAAACACCAACCACTCATACGCGATGCCGTTATCGAGTTATTGGGTAAGCAAACGGAAGAGACGATTAAATCATTGGCAGGACGAGAAGACTTACGCAAAAGTTTAGTCGAAGAACTCAACTCTATTTTGTTACCTGAAACGGGTAAAACGGTGATTGCTGATTTGTTATTTACCAAATACCTTTATCAGTAAGCGACAAAAAGTAGCAGCAATAAAAAAAGCGGCCATCGCCGCTTTTTTTTATTCTCCAATACAGAGATAAACTCTCATACCTTCCGGCTGTCAAACCAGCCAAGCATTACACCAGCCAGCAAGCCGACTAAATGGGCGGTATTGGCAATTGCCATAAATGGCTGAACAAAACCCAAAACTAACCACACTAACATAAAGCCAATCAATGGCTTGGGCATCAATAAACCTTTCTCAGGGGCACGGTACCCCATCAGCCAAATGTAACCAACTAACGCATATACTACGCCAGATAAGCCACCGAAGTTGGCTCCTTCAACCCAAAACTGACCGATTCCGGAGAGTGCAGCAGAAAAGACAAATAACTGTAGTAGCTTGCCGCTACCTAATCGCTGCTCAATATCACCACCTAGCTGCCACCACCACAATAAGTTAAATGCGATGTGCATGATTGAGAAATGCAATAAGGCGTGGCTGACCCAACGCCATACCTGCCACTCTTGACCAGCAAAAGCAGGAAAGTGCAGAGCGTCGAAAACCGGCTGACCTGCGCCAAATTGTTGCAGAATAAAGATACCGATACAGGCTGCCATAATCGCCAGTGTAAATGGGCCTGCTTTGGCTTTTATCATGCTCATCATACTTGGCGAGTGATAGCGGAAATGGTTAGTTCGGCTTTCAGCCATATCCCATGAAGCCGCCTGATACTTAGTATCGTTCGGCTCGCTCAGAAACATCTTCAATTCCGCTTCGGCTTCGACTTGATGCTGATCATCCACCAGCCATAAAGCAAACTGACCCTCACCTTCTGGCATTAACTTAATATCTATCTGGCGTGAAGCCATATAGTCGATAAATGCCTGTGCCATGCGCGGCTGGTTTAAAGAAATCAGTCTGATCATAATCTATCCTAGTTGGTTGCGACCGGAAGGCTTGCTCGTTGCCAAGCGTCAAAGCCACCATCAACACTATACACCTGCTCAAATCCTTGGTTAACTAAATACTGCGCAGCACCTTGGCTACTGATGCCGTGATAGCACATCACTAAGATAGGTTGCTCAAACTCAACCTCATCCATAAACCCCAGCATGCTGTCATTAGTCAGATGAAAAGCTTGACTTGCATGCGCTAACGCAAAAGATTGCGGATCGCGAATATCCACCAAACGCGCCTCACCCTGTAGCAGTAATTCTTGCGCGGCGGTTACATCAATATGTTGAAACTGGTCCATTTACTTTCTCTATCTTCTCTCATTGTTATCTGCTGCCATTGTAACCTATCCAGTGCTCAACAAGTACACGATGGGAATAAGGTTATCCACTTGCGATCACTTCTTCACCATTTGTGGATAAGTTTGTGGATTACGTTGATAAAGTGCTTTAGTTAAATTCGATCCACAATATGTAGTGATGATCCTTATCTTTTTGTGTGTAAAACAAATAATATCCCCAATGACAATTCCCCCTTCAAGCCTTTATTCACCCTGCTTTCTGACACCTAACCAAGAATTTCATCACAGAGTTACCCACAGGCAAATGATAAAAAAATGATCGCTCAAAGCGATCAAGATATAAAAAAACCGAGATCAAGGGATCTCGGTTTTCGCGATTCGATTACGGAAAAACTACATTTCGCCGACAGCTAACTTCAGTTTTTTCATCGCATTCTTTTCTAGTTGGCGAATGCGCTCTGCTGATACGCCGTAGTTTTCTGCAAGTTCTTGTAGCGTCGCTTTATTGTCTACCAACCAACGTGAGCGAACGATATTTTGACTGCGCTCATCCAAGCTAGCTAAGGCAAGGCTCAGACGATTATTGGTGTGTGCTTCCCAGTTCGCCGCTTCAACATTCTCCGCCACATCGGAAGCTTTATCTTCAAGATAAAGCATCGGAGCGGTAATTGAAGTACCGGTGTCATCATCATCAGCACTGAATTCAAACGTAGGATCCTGCGCCGCGAGACGAGATTCCATTTCGCGCACTTCAGAGGGCTCAACACCAAGCTCACGTGCTACCGTTTCAACTTCACCGTTATTGAACCAACCTAAACGTTTTTTCGACTTACGTAGATTAAAGAACAGTTTACGTTGCGCCTTCGTCGTCGCCACTTTCACGATACGCCAGTTGCGTAATACATACTCATGTATTTCAGCTTTGATCCAGTGCACAGCGAAAGAGACAAGTCGCACCCCGACTTCCGGGTTAAAACGCTTAACCGCCTTCATCAGACCGATGTTGCCTTCTTGAATTAGATCTGCCATCGGCAAACCATAACCTGAGTAGCCGCGAGCGACGTGAACAACGAAGCGCAGATGTGAAAGGATCAACCCTTTCGCCGCTTCAATTTCGCTGTTGTAATGCAAACGCTCAGCCAGTCCACGCTCTTCGTCAGGTGTCAGCATTGGATAGCTGTTCACTGAGCGAATGTAGCTATCTAAGCTATCTTGGGAAACTGTAGCCATTGCATACACTTGGTTAGTCATTCAATTCCTCATCAATCTATGATCTGAATTAGGTGTTTTTTCCGCCGTCAATCTTGGACCTAAAATGCTCAGGTTTCAAGCAGGGGGAAGTTATTATGCATAAACGAAACGGCGATACAAGCAAAAAAGTACACGGTAGCGTGTACTTTCTCGTTTCAGTTTACGCAAAAATAGGACAACCAATGGTTAGACTGGTTCAATTTCATTAAGATGACGCTGTGCTGATACTTTCGCCGCTAAGCAACCTAAGAAGGTGCCTAACATCAGTAGCAGTAAGGACTCATCCCAACTCAACCCGATTAATCGGAAGCGGCTATCATACAGAAGCGCCAATTGTTCAACACTGCTATTGAGCAGAATTGTGATTAATGCGGTAAGAATCCAAGCGCTTATCGCCCCCAGTAGGCCAAACCACATACCAGAGTAGAGGTAAGGGCGCAGAATAAAGCTATCTGTTGCACCAATCAGCTTCATGGTTTGGATTTCATCTTTGTTGGCTTGCACATTGAAACGTAACGTATTTCCGACAATCAAAAACACAGAACCGAGCATCAATACCGACAATGTCATTACAATACCGCCAACCAGATTTTTGATCGCATCGAGGCGAGCAAACCAATCTTCATCTAAACGTACATCGCTGATTTCGTCTTCTGCTCGCACGCGTTGCGCCAACGCTTGCACCGCTTGTTTGTCGTCGCTGGTAGGCGTGATCACTAATACGCCAGGCAAAGCATAATCATCCAACAGTGAGATCGCTTGGTCAAAACCAGAGTATTGGCTGAGATCATCCAGCCCTTGCTGCGGAGAAATATAGTCAACCGCGGCGACTTCCGGCAGGCTTTCTAACTCATCTTTCAGCACCATGATGCGTGGCTCAGGCGTTTGCTCTTTAATATAGCCACTCACATGAGATGGGCCAGCAACATTGGTTGTCGCCACCGCAATATTTTTACCTAGCAGATATAATGAGGCAGGCAAGGTCAATGCCATCGAGATCACCGCTAAGGTGAGAATATTACCGAGCGGTCGTGACCACAGTGCCGCAAGTGACGATTTGGCCTGCTTAAAATGAATGGCAAAATAACCATCGCGTGCCACACCTTGATGTTTTTGAGTGGCTTTTTTATTACGAGTATTAGCGGCCATAATCTTCCACCTCACTCATGAAACCTTGGTTTAACTCCATGTGGCGATATTGCGGTCTTGAATTGACTAAATTGACATCATGCGTCGCGAGTAAGATCGTCACCCCAGCACGGTTAAACTCTTCCAATAAGCGCAACACGCGATTAGAGAGTTCCGAATCTAAGTTACCAGTCGGCTCATCAGCCAGTAACAGAGTAGGACGATTAACAACGGCACGGGCAATACCGACACGTTGTTGTTCACCGCCCGACAATTGACTTGGCAAGCAGCGTGCCTTGTCGAGCAAACCGGTTTTATCTAATGCCGCTGATACACGGCGTTTAATTTCATTTTCCGAGATCGATTCAATTCGCATTGGCAGTGCCACGTTATCAAACACGGTACGATCCATCAGCAAACGATGATCTTGGAAAACAATGCCGATGTTACGACGCAGCAGAGGAATATCCTTACCAGGAATTCGGGTGATGTCATGGCCGTTAAAGCTGATCTTGCCATCCGTTGGTCGCTCAATCGCACAAATCAACTTAAGCAAGGTACTTTTACCGGCACCTGAGTGCCCACCTAAAAACGCCATTTCGCCACGACGCAAATGGAAGTCGACTTTTTGCAGAGCTTGTCGACCACCACGATAAGCCTTACTCACTTGCTGAAACTTAATCACCCGTCATTCCTCTCGCTAACAGCTCGTTAATCTTCTCGGCTAAATAATGCGTCGATAAATTCTTGTGTCTCAAACGGACGCAAGTCATCAATGCCTTCGCCAACACCAATATAGCGAATTGGAATTTGGAATTGATCGGCAAGCGCAAAGATCACACCACCTTTTGCCGTGCCATCAAGTTTCGTCAATGTAATACCGGTTAACGGTGCGACGTCACTAAACAGTTTGGCTTGGCTAATTGCATTTTGGCCCGTCGCTGCATCAAGCGTTAACATCACTTCATGTGGTGCAGAGTCATCAATCTTCTTCATCACTCGAACAATCTTACGCAACTCTTCCATCAGGTTGGCTTTGTTTTGTAAACGACCCGCCGTATCAGCGATCACCACATCGTAGCCACGCGCTTTCGCCGCTTCAATCGCATCATAAATCACTGATGCACTGTCAGCACCAGTATGCTGAGCAATCACAGGAACGTCATTGCGCTCGCCCCAAACTTGCAATTGTTCAACTGCCGCAGCACGGAACGTATCCCCTGCAGCTAGCATCACTTTTTTGCCTTCAGCTTGGAACTGCTTAGCCAATTTACCAATGGTGGTGGTTTTACCCACACCATTCACACCAACCATTAGAATGACAAATGGCGTATTGCCATTATTAACATCAAGTGGCTTCTCAACGTGTGAAAGGATCTCCGCCATTTCATCTTTAAGAAGACCATATAAAGCTTCGCCATCTTTCAAATCTTGGCGGCTGGCTTTCTCAGTTAAGTTATTGATGATCTTCATGGTGGTTTCCATGCCGACATCTGCGATCAATAACTGCTCTTCCAACTCTTCAAACAAATCGTCATCGATCTGCTTACCTTTGAACAAACCAAAGAAACCCGCGCCAATATTCGCTTTAGTTCGCGCAAGGCTGCGCTTCAAGCGAGCAAAGAAACTTTCCGTTGGTTTTTCCTGTTCAACCACTCGTGGCGTCACAGGCTGTTCTGCTTCTGCTTCTGCTTCTGCTTCTGGGCGAGTTTCAACCTCGACCACTTGTTGAGCAACAATCTCTTGCTCTGTATCGTTTTGTTGTTCTTCAACCACTTCTGGCTGTGGTTGTTCTACCTGCTGTTCTTCTGCGGGTTGCTTAACTTGCTCTTCGTCACCGAAACCAAGCCAAGAGAGCAATCCACGCTTCTTTTTTTCCGTCATCTGGGGCTATCCTAGATTGTCTTAATTAACTCTCAAACTTCTCCACCACCCTATGGCAAGATGGAAAAGAAACATGACAACAGTGTGAAAAGTCTCTACGCCAAGCGTGATTTAAGGTTACACTTTGTCATCTATGAAATTTGGCTGTACTCAGGCGTAATCGCTGAGCGACTGGGTATAGTATCACTTTATTCGCGGTCAAAAAATCTATGCAAAGACGTCGCCAGCAAAACACATCACAAAAAAAACCTTCCACCGGCTTTATTCGCATTATTAGCGGCTTATGGCGTGGACGAAAGTTGCCTGTACACGATGCTGAAGGGCTTCGACCAACCACTGACCGCGTAAAAGAAACTGTCTTTAACTGGTTAGCACAAGATGTTCCACAAGCGAAATGTTTGGATCTTTTTGCCGGCTCAGGTGGCCTTGGCTTTGAAGCAGCATCACGCCAAGCAGAAATGGTGACCTTGATTGAATTAAATCCAGCCGCCTTTAAGCAGTTACAACAAAATATAACCGCACTAAAAGCCACTAACATCTCAGCAAAAAATACCGATGCGCTGAGCTTTTTACAGCAACCGGGAAATCCGCATCACGTCGTATTCATCGATCCGCCTTTCCGTAAGGGTCTGTTAAGTGAAGCCGTAGTTCTGTTAGAGCAAAATGGCTGGTTAGCCGATGACGCGATGATTTATATTGAAACGGAAA
>NZ_AFWE01000220.1 GCF_000222585.1 Vibrio scophthalmi LMG 19158
TTGGTATAAGGTCTCTCTCTGTCGCCAAGGTTTGCGAAGAGAGTCGATAACGAACGGTCTTTCGTTATCGACCATGGTCATTATTCAAAGACTATTTATACGCCAATTTCTGGCTCAAGGTAGTCCCACTCGACATCACTATAAACAGAAACGGTATCACTGCCGTTGGCAAAAGTGTAACTGTAGATCGCACCATCAACACCCAATTGTTCAAGATGAGACTGCAATGCGCTATCGAGATCGGCAACATGTGCCTCATTGACGGCTGCGAGCTGGAAGTCATCATTAGCCAGAGTCAGTTGCTCAATATTCGAAGCAAAGAAAGCATCCGATGATTGGCCTGTCAGAGATTGTGTTGACTCACTGACGACGTTGAGATCCAGCAATAAAGTATCTTGTTGATCAGTGCCGATGACCGCTTCGATGTTTTGTAGTTTTGAGCTTTGCGTTACTTCAAAATCCACCGCATGTTTCACACTCTCTGCAACGTTAGTTTCTGAATAGAAATAACCGACCTTTTGAGTTGTGACCACATCAAAGCCATCACCGCCATCGATATAATCGTTGCCATTGTCGTGAATCAAATCGTTACCTTCACCGGCATCAATAACATCAAAACCTTGACCGCCAGCGATAAGATCATTACCTTCGCCGCCCACCAGTAAGTCATCCATTTGATAGGTGGTGATCGACGACAAGTAGTAGTCACTGGCATCGGTTGCACCAAAGCCACTCTTATCAAAGGTACCTTTAGCCGCTGAGAGCTGGATTTCATCGAAAGTGGTGTTTGCTGTATCGGATGGTGAGATGATGAATTCACCATGGCAGCAGTCATCGCCTTGCTCAAGCACTTTAATGTTGTCTGCGGTAGGATCGATACCGTAAGTCGCTAGTGTTGCATCGTCCATTTCACCGGCCGTAAAGTAACCCGTGGCCACTTCAACGCCTTGATCGAAGACAGTCCATACGCCAACTTCGTTCGCGCCATTAAATGCTTCATCGGCAAAGAGTTTATCGACGGATAGATTGGCTGCGGCTGTATTGTCATCCACCGCAATGCAGAGTGTTTCTGATTCGCCACTGATATCACCTGCGCCATCATCAATAAAACTAAAGCCAATTTGGCTTGAAACGCCGCTTTCACTATTGCCTTCAACACCAAAACCATTATTGTTTTCGGCTAAATCGCTGATGCTGCCATCAGGGTTGAGTGCAATAGCCTCATCGAGGGTTTCATCAGTGCCTGCCGTAATCGTGGTGGCTTGGGTGTAATCACCAATGAGAATATCGTCTCCTGTGCCACCAATAAGCACATCTTGACCATAACCGCCTTCTAAAAGGTCATTACCGGCACCACCATCAAGCCAGTCATTGCCCTCTGGGTTGCTTCCCTCAAGTGAATCGCTATCGAGAACGGTGATACTTTTAATAAAGTAATCGCTCGAGTCCCAATATTGGCTACCCGTTTTATCAAACACGCCATCAGCAGCGGAAAACTGAATTTGGTCGAAACTCTGACCGTTAGTGTCTTGTGGGGTGATATCAAAGAAACCGTCATCGGTTGAATCTGAATTATTTGCCAGTACCTTGATATTGTCGCTTAGGTCTATGCCAAAGGTCTCAAGGGTCGCAGGATCAATATCTTTGGAAGTGAAGTAGCCAGAAGCAACAATCTTACCGTCATTAAATACTGTCCATACACCTACTTCATTGGCTCCATTAAGCGCTTCATCTGCGAACAGACGATCAATTTGCACGCGAGCGGCATACTGATCTTCACCAAGGTTGTAAGTGAGGGTTTCAGATTCGCCTTGTAGAGTATCAGGGTCGAAAGTATGACCAAGCTGATCGGCAACGCCGGACTCTTGATTGCCTTCTACGCCGACACCACCATCTTGACCTTGGCTAACTACCCCAGTACCTGAAACCGGGTTACTTGCTCTTGCGGCGGACAAATCGATACTTGGTGTGCCTTCAAAGTTATGTCGATCATCACCAAATAACCAATCAGCACCGTCACCGCCAAGGAGCACATCATCATTACCGCCATAAAGGTCATCAAAAGTGCTGTCGCTTGGGTCACTCTCTAGTGCGACCGTTTTAACTTCACGGACAAAGAAGTCACTGGAATCTAAGTAGCCATAACCACTTTTATCAAAGTGACCAATAGCGGCTGAAAATTGGATTTCGTCAAAGGCAACAAAACCAGTATCTTCCGGCTCAATGGTAAAGATGCCGTTAGAGCGGCCATTGCCATCGCTAAGCACTTTAAGGTTATCCGTTGCAGGGTCTAGGCCGTAGGCATCCAGGGTAGCTTGATCAAACTCACCAGCCGTGAAATAACCACGTTCGATAACAATACCGTCTCTTAATACTGTCCAAACACCCACTTCATCGATATCACGAACTTTAGACCCTTCCGATTTGCCTTCATCTTTGAAGAGCTTGTCGATAGAAACTTGCGCGGCGTAGGAGTGTTCATCCACAGAGATTGAAAGCACTTCTGATGCGCCTGTGCGATCGCCTTTTTGCCCTTCATCTTCAAAGCTGTAGCCAATCTGTGCTGCAACGCCACTTTCATCATTACCAATAACGCCAAATCGGCCATTAGATTCAAACAGTACAGCTTCTGTGCCATCTGGGTTGAATACCTTTGCTTGGCCCATATCGGCCGTTGTCGCATGGCTAAAATCGACAGTCAGTTCACCGCTTATAGGATCGAGAATCAGATGCTGCGAGAAGTCATCACCCAGTAAAACATCATTACCGTTTTCTCCTACAACGTGATCATAACCACTGCCGCCATTAACAAAGTCATCACCGGAACCGGCTTGAATGAAGTCACCTTGGGTACCACCATCGATAATGTCGTCACCCCCGTTGGCTTGAATATCATCATGGCCATCAAGGCCAAGAATGATGTCATTACCATCTTGGGTTGTGATGTTGTCAATGCCGTCGACATCAATAACAACCTGATCTTCAGGTAATTCTAGAGCATCGGGTGCAACATCTAGGGCTGCCAAGCGGTTTTCGCTGTTATCGGATTGTTGGTGCTTAACTGTCATGAAAATTTCCTCTATCAATCGGATGATTAATGTGAGGCGGCTCAGCCATCTCAATGGAATGAGACCTGCAGCTTTCCGTCCCTACCTCGCGATAGGTTTGGCTTTTCTCGTTGTTATGTTGTTTGGGATATCGCTGTACTAATCTGCTTTGTAGTGATGTAGATTGGCACTAGTAAAACAAAGGGAGATATCCCGCTCATTTCCCTTAACTAAATTTCTCGCATCGCTTTATACGCACTGACCGATAATGGACTAAGTAAGTAATCAAGCGGTGTTTTTTCATTGAGTAGTATCATTACTTCAGCGGGCATACCTGGGTATAACGTCACGTCTTGCAGTACGGCTAAATCGTCTTGATTTAGCGCGATTTGGGCAAGGTACGCTGAAGATCCAGATGCTTGGTCGGTGATTCGGTCAGCAGAAATGTGGACCAGTTTTCCCCTTACTGGTGGGGTGCGGCGAAAGTTGTACGCGGAGAGTCGAACTTGGGTATCCAGTCCAAGGTAAACCACATCGATATCTTCTGGTTTCAACAAAGCCTCTACAATCAGTTGATCTTGCTGAGGAACAATTTCCATGATTTTTTCCCCAGGCGAGATGACCGATTGCTGAGCAAATACAGAGAGGCCAACCACGACGCCTGACTGAGGCGCACGAATTTCAATTCGCTTCAGAACTTGTTGGGCATTCATCATGGCTTGATTGGTTTCGTTGATTGAACGCTCGAGTTGTTGAATCTCTTCACCAATTTGCTTGGCATAATCGAAGTCGGCATTGGTGTCTTGCAATTGTGCCTCTGAAACACCACGTTGAGCGCGATTAATCTTGATATCTAATTCCGCTAGGTTGCCGCTTAAATCGCTGTATTCTCGTTTTAAATCGAGCAAACGAGATTTGGATGTATTACCTGTCTCAAGCAGAGTTTCGTGCATTTCTAACTGCTCAGTTAAGTAAACCAAACCTTGTTCATCGGCTTGATAACGTTTACGCAGCCCATCAAGATCGAGATTCGCTTGAGCAATTTTTTCGTTGAGGATTTTATCCTCACCACGACGTAATGAGCGGCGTTTATCGAATAACTTCGCTTGTGTGTCGAGTATGGTTTGCACACGAGGATCGTCTTTAAGTTCAATTAAGCGAGGATCAAATTGAATGCGTTTTTGGTCACTGAGTTCGGACTGTAATCGATTTAGTCGCGCAAGATCACTTTGCCATTGTGCACGTAAACCATAAAGTTGAGCGTGTGCTTGTGACGCATCAAGGGTGATCAATAGATCGCCTCGTTCAACCGCTTGACCATCGGCGATATGAATGGTTTTAACGATTCCCCCTTCTAGGTGTTGGATCGGCTTACGTTTTGACTCAACAATGATGACGCCTGGAGCGATCGCGGCGCTACTCAGCTTGGCAAAGGTTGCCCAGAGCATAAAGCCGAACAACATTAATAGAACAACACCAAGCGTTATTTTGCTGGTGGTACTGGGATCAAAACTCAAACTGCGTGAATCTTGATACTCGATACCTTCACTTTTTATTTGGTGAAACATAGGATCAGCCATGGGATACCGCCTGTTTTATTTCGCGCACTTTGTTTTCTTGTTCGGCAGTGATTTGTTCCGCCTTTTTCGCCGTTGTAATTTCACCTTGCTCTAGTGTTACCACCCAATCGACACACGCAATCAGATCGCGTTGATGAGAAATCATCACCACAGCGCTACCTTGCTGTTTTTGTTGTAGGAGTAGCTGCTTGAAAGCACCGAGCCTGATGTTGTCGAGGTGGGCATTTGCTTCGTCGAAAATCAGCAGCTTAGGGCGATAGTAGAGGGCGCGGGCAATGGCGATTGCTTGCGCAAGTCCCATTGAAATAGGCAGAGCAGTGGGGCCCAACGGCGTATTATAGCCTTGCTCAAGGCGGACAATATCCTGATGGATGCCGATGGCTTTGGCTGCACTGATAACGTCACTATCATTCATGTTCTGATCAAAATGGGCGATATTTTGTTTGATCGTTCCCGGCAAAAAATCAAATTTTTGTGGTACGTAACCAATGACCCCTTTTAGTTGATTGGCATCCCACTGCGGTAAGCTCGCAGTATCGATTCTCACAGAGCCTGAGCTGGGTTGTGATAAGCCGACCAATAGCTGACATAAAGCGGTTTTTCCCGAGCCATTGGCACCCATAATCATGACACGGTTGCCGGGCTCCAACTTAAGGCGAATATTTTTGAGTAGTGGTAGCTTTGCTTTTGGTGGATACCAAGAAACATTGTCAATATGGAGTGAACCATTAATGTCGCTAAACTGGGTGGTGTTATTGCTTTGAGGTAGATTGGCAAAGTAGGCGCAAATGCGTTGATTGGCGGCATTGGCATGTTGCCATGCTTGCAGAGTACTGGCCAGTTGCTCAAAAGGTTGCAGCACACGAGACATAAGAATGGAACCTGCAATAATGCCACCAGCGGACATGGTGTTTTCAATAACCAGCCAAGCACCAACAGCCATTATGGCTATCTGCAAAGTGAAACGTAGACATTTGGCGATAGAAGCCAATGTTGTTGAGGTCAAGCCAAGCTGTTGATCAAACCAGACTCTTTCTGCTGTCATGTGTTGAAATTGCTGATTGAGGCCATCGGCTAGGTATTGAGCTTGTATATTGTCACGCTGGGTGGTGGCTTGTTCGCTCGCAAAACGACACGCAGACGTTGCAACTTGTGAGTCTGCATGTTGCTGCGTTTTACTTCTATAAATATAGAGAGAAAAACCACCCACAAGTAAAACGGCGCTTAGACCGACAAAGCCCACGACAGGATGGAGAAGAAACATCACCAGGAGAAATAATGGTGCCCAAATCATATCAAAGGCGAGCGAAAATGCCGGAGAGGTCATGAAGGATTTTATCTCGCGCACATCTTGCAAACTGGCGCTATTTTTACCGTTACTTATCGTCAGTCTTTGATAGAAAAAACTGGAAATCAACGCATCTAACTTGGCAGATTTTTGGTGTAGATAACGATTTTTTAAAATGTCTAAAATAGATTGGATAATCAGTAAAAACAAAACAATCATACTGATTAAAAATAAGGTATCGAGACTTTGGCTAGTGAGTACGCGATCAAAAACTTGTAGGCTGTAAATCGGAACAACCAAAATAAGAGCGTTAAGAACAAACCCCGCCATAATAAGGGTATAGAATACCTTTTTGTTAAATGGGGTAAGTTGTTCCCAATCTTTCTTTTTGATTTCCATATCAACCAATGCTACATCGCGAAAAATTAACGCAATCCTAACATTGTAATAATCAATAGAGCGAGGAAGACAAATGGCGAATATTAGCTTTGAATAATATTCGGTAAAAATTTATGGTTTAAAATCAGATGGATATGAAGGGTTTCCTATTTTTAAGAAACCCTTTAATTATGTAGAAATAATTTGTTGGTATTGTTTTTATTTAAACGTTGACCAAATTGGTGCGTGATCGGATGGCTTATCGATACCACGCAGAGGGTAATCAATATCGGACTCAATACAACGTTCAGCTAATGATTTTGTTGCAAGAATAACGTCAATACGTAGACCTCGGTTATCATCAAAGCCACGAGAGCGGTAGTCAAACCACGAATATTTATCGGTCACGTCAGGATGAATTTGGCGGAAGGTGTCAATGAATCCCCAATCAAGTAGATCTTTTAACCATTCACGCTCTTCTAATTGGAATGAGCATTTACCCGTTTTTAGCCAGCGCTTACGGTTCACTTCGCCAATACCAATATCACTATCGAGTGGACTGATATTAATATCACCCATCACGATAATTTGTTCATCGCTGCTGTGATGATCATTTAAGTAGTTCATCAGATCTTTATAAAACTGGCGCTTGTATGGGTATTTGGTTTCATGGTTGATATTGTCACCTTGAGGGAAATAGCCATTTAGCACCGTCACTTTTTCCCCCGCCGCATTTTCAAATGTTGCCATGATCATGCGTTTTTGATGTTCATCGTTATCGGTTGGAAACCCTTTTTGTACCGAAATTGGTGCTTGTTTACATAACATTGCGACGCCGTAGTGGGCTTTTTGGCCGTGATAGTAAACTTTGTAACCCATCGCTTCGACAGCTTCTAGCGGGAAAGCTTCGTCATGAACTTTGATTTCTTGTAGGCCAATGACATCAGGTTGATGTTTTTCAATTAGCGCTTCGAGTTGGTGAAGTCTTGCACGCAAGCCATTAATATTAAAAGAAACTACTTTCATGTTTGATTCCTTATCTCATTCATTTTTCGGATACGATGGTTAGGCTACGTACCAATAGCCGAGATTAATCAGCGTCATTAAGGTATGACGAGTTTTAGGTTGCAATTCGCGATGAATGTCGTCACTGCTGAAGGATTCTTGATCGCACAGTAAGCTAATAATTTGCTTATCTTTACTGTCGATATCGAAGCATTCACCATTGACGAATAACTGCTCTGAATTTTCACTGAGATAGAGCGTTTTTAATCCAGCTACCTTTTCCCAAACCGTATTTTGCGCCAATAGTTGATCGATTTCTTCGAGGCTGTATTCAGGTTCGACTTCAATGATATTCATTTGGTGGCGAGATTGACTTAGCTGTGTCGCAATAAAGCGATCAATGACATCATCATCTTCTAGAGCGTTACGCAGCATTTGCTTTAACACGTTGAGGCTTTGCGTACCAACTTGACCGTGCTGGGCTTGTGCTGGAAGCGCTGGGTCATGCATGTGAGTGTTGCCAATATCATGAGCGATCAGATGATCGGCAAAATGACTCAATAGCTCTTGCTCCGTCGGTGAACGGTAGCCAAGTGAATAACTTAAACTGGCTTCTAATGTTGTCCCTTCATGAGGGAAACCCGGCGGGATATAGAGCATATCGCCCGGTTGCAAAGTTTCATCGATGATTGAATCAAAACCTTCGATTTGTCGCAGCGCACCGCCTTGAATGACTTCTTGGTATTGACCAATGTCCTTAGCGCCAACTCTCCACTCTCTTTTGCCTTGGCCTTGAATGATGAAAACATCATATTGATCGATGTGGGGGCCGACACCACCGTGAGGAGCGGAGTAGCAAACCATGACATCATCAAACAGCCATTGAGGCAGCTGCTTAAAAGGTTCGATCAGTTGTGCGGTTTCACTGTGCCAATGGTTGCAAGCCTGAACGATCAACTGGCAATGGGTTTCTGGTAAATCGTCAAAGAAAGATTCCTCGAATGGGCCGTGTTGGGCTGTCCATTGTGAATCTTTGTTGGTGACAAATCGGGAATCGATCATCTCTTCTAGCGAGAGACCGGCAATTTCTTCAGCGGAAATCGGGTCAACAAAATCTTTGAACGCATTTTTGATCACGACCGGCTTTTTTTGCCAATAAGTTTCTAGAAACTCGGCGATGTTGATATTGAGTGTGAACATCTCTCTTTCCGTTATGCTTGGGTGGCCAGTTTGGCTTGAAGATCCGATTGGACGATTTCAAGCGCGGCTAATGCGGTTTGAGGGTCCACTTCGTTGCTTTCTAATAGATAGATAAGATCGACGGCCAGCTTTATCTCATCTGGCGCATTATCAAGGCCGCTTACAGATTGCGTCATAGTTATTGATGTCTCTCACGGTAGGTAATTTGTTTTTCTATTTTGAGCTTCGCAGCACGACAGCGTTCTAGACGCTGCTCAGTAGAAAGTAACGCTTGTTGAGCGGTTTGTTGTGCAAACGGGGGAGCACTTTCAAGTTCGGCAAGTTTATCGCGAACCATTTCCATCAGGCGTCTTTCCCAATCTTGATGTTGGGCAAGTTCTTGATAGAGCACATTGATCGGCTTTTGGTAATGGCTATAGTGCTTCGGCTCGTTTTTACGGATTGGCTGAGTGGCGATTTCGCGTTGCAGCGCCGCCAATTGAGCGTATAAACGTTCGGTTAAATACTCGGCTCGTAATGAGGTCAGTCGACCGCTATCTTGTTCGCGAATAATCGTATCTAGCGTTGAGTGCGTTTCTTTGACACAAGGAACCAATAAACGAGCTTTGCAGTGAAAAAGGGTTTCATCAAACAGGGGTTGATGGTGTTCATTACGGCGACGATCGATCTGCGCCGCTTGGATGGCGAGTTGGTCGAGTGTCGCGACAAGTTGTTTTAGTTGATTCATACAGCCACAAACCACGCGTTATAAGCCAGTTTTATCGCCAGTATGCTGACGACAGTAACAAAGATCGGGCGAATAAAGTTGGCGCCAAATCGGATGGCGGAGTGTGCACCAACAAAAGCGCCTGCCATCAAGCATACGCCCATTGTTAAACCGAGTACCCAATCAATATGGCCTAAGATAGCAAAAGTGATCAGTGAGGTGAAATTACTCGTGAAGTTCATCGCCTTGGCAACACCTGAGGCCACTAATATGTTGAGGCGGTAGAGTGCCATGGTACTAACGGTCCAAAACGCACCGGTTCCAGGCCCTGCCACGCCATCATAAAAACCGAGAATGACGCCTTGGCCAACCTGTTTTTTGTGGAAGGTTGGGCAGGGTGGTGGTGGTTCATTACTGCTATTTTTCGGTGTTTTATGCCAAATGGTATAAATCGCAGCGGCTAAAATAATCAGAGGCAGCGTTTTTTCAAGCCATTGGGTGCTAATCGAGTCCACCACTAGCGTACCAATAATCGCGCCAATAA
The DNA here is from genome assembly GCF_000222585.1 of Vibrio scophthalmi LMG 19158. Classification (GTDB taxonomy): domain Bacteria; phylum Pseudomonadota; class Gammaproteobacteria; order Enterobacterales; family Vibrionaceae; genus Vibrio; species Vibrio scophthalmi. Next base: position 9,749 of record NZ_AFWE01000220.1, read on the forward strand.
AGGTTGCAACGAAAGAGCGTCCCCAACAACGAGGGTTGAATAAGCGTTTTCTATAGTAGGTAAAGGCCGCAGTAGAAGAGGCGAAACTGGCCGCAAGTTTGTTGGTGCCAAGCGCAACATGTGGCGGTAACCCGAGAGAAAGGAGGGCAGGCACGGTTAACATGCCACCCCCACCAGCAACAGCATCAATAAATCCAGCAAAAAATGCGACAAGCGCTAATACCAACAACATGGTTGGCTCTAACATTTCCATTTAGTCTTCTTCTTTGTCCGTGGTTCTATTTTTATATCGGCTAGATCGTATGTCGCTAGCTTGTACCACTTAATTTATTCAATGATTCGTTTGAACGGAGGTAATGAGTCCAGTAGTGATTGACCATAGCGTTTAGTCACGATACGTCTATCAAGAATAATCACTTTGCCACAATCTCTTTCTTTACGTATTAAACGTCCTACCGATTGAATCAACTTTTTGCTCGCGTCAGGTACAGTAATTTGCATAAACGGATTACCGCCTTTTTGCTCAATGTACTCTGCGTGAGCTTGTTCTACGGGTGAAGTCGGTACGCCAAACGGAATCTTAGTGATTATCAAGTTTTCTAATAACTCGCCGGGAAGATCTAACCCCTCGGAGAAGCTACCAGTACCAAACAATATGCTGGTTTTTTGACATTGCACTAAGGTTTTATGTTTATTGAGAATTTCAGTGCGCGACTCTTTCCCCTGAACTTGTAAAGCCCAACCTTTTTTTATAAATAGAGATTCAAGTGCTTGCGCGACCTGATTCATCTGCCAGTAAGAAGAGAATAAAACTAAGTTGGCCTGTTTGTCTTCAATTAGGTTAGGCAGAATATCAATAAGATATTCCGTAAATTCACTCGCTTGCGGTTCATACTTCATTTTGGGTATGTGTAATTCCGCTTGATTCTGATAATCAAACGGTGAAGCGAGCGCCAGAAAGCGAGTGCCATCCTCGTTTTTCTCACTGATACCGGCTTGACGACAAAAGAAGCTAAATGAATTGAGTGCGCGCATCGTCGCTGACACCAATACAGCGCCTAAGCAGCGGCTCCAAATTTGCTGATCTAACTGCCAGCCAACTTCTAACGGTGACACATTCACGACAAAATCACTTTCTCGCTCAGGGCTGACGGCTAACCAACGTGCCAGTGGGGCGCCTTTTTCTCGTTGTGGCTCTGCCATTAGGCGCCAAACTTGGGCGAGGTTATCCATACGTTGGATATAGAAACCCAGTTCAGCCAGCGCTGGTTCAGCGAGACGCGCAGCAATTTCACCCTCTTTAACACGTTCGGCAATCAGGTCGGCAATTTTAGCGGTTGCTTGTGCGCCTTTATGAGACAGGATTTTTAGCTGCTTTGATTCTTCTTCTAACCAATTCGGCAATTCACCGTGTTCAAAACGGTAGAGACCATCAACAAAGTGGGCAGGATCGAAACGGCCTGATAACTGTGTTAATGAGGGAATCAGTTGTTGGATTGAATCTTGAAGTTCATTACGAAAGCGACTTACGCGCTTTTCATCCGCCAAGTTAGCAAACTTGGTCACCGATTGGTTAAGGCGTTCCAACCATGTTGCTGCGCCTTTTAGGCTAGCGGCGGCCGAGGAGTGATCTCGCGCCACATGTGGTAGGTGGTGCGCTTCATCAAACACATAAATGGTATTTTCAGGTTCAGGTAAGATCACGCCACCACCAAGATCGGCATCCGCCATCACTAAGCTGTGATTGGCTATGATTACGTCGGCCTTGTCGAGCTCTGAACGGGCTTTTTGGAAAGGACAGCCTCGATGTGAAGGCATACTGTTGTTGCAGCTATGCTTATCACTGACGATATGCAGCCATAATTCGTCGTCAATGGTTTTTGGCCATGAGTCACGGTCGCCATCCCACTTGCCTTGTTGGAATGCTTTATGTAAGCGCTCAAGCAGTTCGATATCTTTCTTCTTTGGCTTAGATTCAAACATGGCGAGTTGGCCACCGTCAGCGCCACAGGCGGTCGCTAGCTTTTCCGCGCAGCAATAGCGTTGTCGGCCTTTGGCAAGTTGGAATGAAAACTCACGATCGGTGATGCGACGAAATAGAGGTAAGTCTTTATCGATTAACTGTTCTTGCAGCGCCACGGTTGCAGTCGAAATCACTACTTTGCGGTTACTTTGTACCGCAACAGGTATGGTAGCCATCAGATAGGCGAGTGATTTTCCGATCCCTGTTCCTGCCTCAGCGACAATCATGCGGTTTGATTTATGGTACTCACCGCACAATGTTTTGGTAATTTCTGCAACAAGGTAGTTCTGTGCTCGACGGGGGACAAAGTTATCCAGTTGAGCTTGGAGGTTTTGATAACTTTTGCGAATTGATTGTTGTATTTTACTGTTTGACATACGGGCGCCTTTCTCACGGAAAGCGAGTGTAGCACACTTATCTAAGCGTTACGTAGTTCACGAAATAGAATCCTTTTCAGCTAAATCTCGATCTCCTTCACAAAAAAAGATTGAACCTTCATGAACTTAGAATTAATTCTAAATGTGAAAAATATCCTCAAGCAAAATGACATCAAAAATAGCATAAAATCCTGTCGTGGTGATTTTTGTCGCATAAATTAAGGTTAATGCACTAATTTTGCGACGAGCTTCATCTAGTGACAAAAGCATCATAATGGTTAGAAGTTAATCGAAAAATGGAGTGTAAATTATGTAAATCGCTGTTTTTAATGGTTTTTATGTTTTTTTATATTTGGTTTTTATAAGATTTGACACGCAGAATAATCTTTTGCAATCTAGGCTTCGAAATTTGAGAGCGGTGATATTGAGCCATTAAAGAGCACAAATCGCCACCAAACATAAAGGGAACCGGATACGGATTTCCTCTCTAAAGAAAAGGCAGTGGATTATTATGAAAAAGACTCTAGTAGCTCTTTCAGTACTTTTTGCAGCAACATCTGCACAAGCGATCGAACTTTACAACCAAGATGGCGTAACTGTTGATCTAGTTGGTGATATCGAAGTTACTTACCAAAACTCTTTCTCTGACAGCTCAATGAAGCAACAAATTGAAGATGCAGATTTCGGTTTTGATGCTCGTTACGCTCTAAACGAAGAATTTACTTTCGGTGCTTTCTGGGGTTACGACGGCTCTGATTCTAACAACGCAGAAGTAACTCGCAGCGGCGACATCTACGTAGCGCTTTACTCTCAAACTTACGGTTCTATCAAGTTTGGTCGTCTATGTACTGCTGTCGATGACCTAGGTGGCATCACGAGCGATTACCAATTTGACGTAAACAAACTGTACAACGGTGCGTCTGGTGACTTCGCATGTCATGACGAAGCAATCCGTTACGATTACGACAACGGTTCTTTCTACACTACTCTTGGCTTCGTACAAGACAAGATGGGTAACCCAGACGTATTTAAACTAGGCGAAACTGGTGATGTTACAACTGTTAAAGCAACAGACGTAAACTACTACGACTCTCGCTTTGGTTACCGTGTAGCTGACTTTGACCTATCTGCTTTCTACGCAAACCTAGACCACAAAGAAGCTGGTAAACATGACGAGCACGCTTACGGTGTTGAAGTTGATTACGCTGGTCTAGAAAGCATCCGTCTAGGTCTTGGTTACTACGCTACTGATCTTGATGGTGAAGGCGCAGATGCAGACGTTTACACGTTTGGTGCTGACTACTACCTAGGCAAATGGACATTCGCAACTGCTTACTCTCTAGCTGCACAACAAAATGCTGAAGACGTAAACAGCTGGTTCCTAAACGCGGGTTACAACCTAGCGCCTAACACGACAGTTTACGCTGAAGTTGCTGGTAACGACGGCAAAACAGAAGTTAACAAAGAACTTCGTGACAACACAACTGCATTCGCAGTAGGTGTTAAAGCATCATTCTAAGAATGAGCTAGCATAGTTATACTAAAGCCACCTTCGGGTGGCTTTTTCAATTATTAAATCAAACAGATATTATTTTTTAGGAGATTCTTTTGAACGCTAAAGGTTTATTTGCATTTGCAGCAACATTGCTAGCACTTCCTCTTCAAGCTGCTGAACTGAGCGCTGACAGAGGAATTTCTATTCTGTATATTAACGGTCAAGCGGCTGAGCAAAAAATAGGTATCAATGAGGTTGGTGAAGGATTTACTCAGGTTGTTGTCCGTTTAGATGACAAATTAGGTAAAGGAAATGTGTTTACTTCAAAACCTTATGTGATCAATTTTGATGCTCAAGATAAAGATTACAAAATCACATTTCCTAAGTTTTACAGTGAGATGGCTGCTACTGAAGAGTTTTCGAAAGCAAAACCGGGTTGGGGTGTTGAAGCAGATGGTCAACCGGTTGAATTTACTCAAGCGGTAGTCGAAGGAAAGAAAGGCTTCATGCCATACGCAGGCATGGATGAGATCGTTGCAAAACATAATCAGCAACGCGGCATTTACTTCCAAGATGGTCAGTTGATTGATGCGCCAGCAGCGGCTGAATTGGCTCCAGTAGCTGTTGCGACGGCATCGGCAGTAGCAACTGCAAATAGCACTACAAAAGCAACTACTCATGCACCTAAAGCTGCAGTGAAGAATGTTGAACAGCTGAAAGCTTGGTATTTGAAAGCTAGCAAAGAAGAACGTAAAGAGTTCCGTCGCTGGATGATCGATCAAGAGTAATTGAGTTCGATAAACAGATTTTAAAGGGTTGGCACAGTGCCAACCCTTTTTCGTTTACGAGTGGGATTGAAAGCACTCAGGGCGATTTAATGCATTGTGGACTGCAGTAATGAGTGCGTCGATTTGTTGTGGCGTAGTAATAAATGGCGGCATCATATAAATCAGTTTGCCAAATGGGCGAATCCAAACCCCTTGCTCAACAAAGTGCGCTTGGATGACTTCCATATTCACCGCGCTGGTGGCTTCGACAACCCCAATCGCGCCGAGCCAACGAACCTCTTTTACTAAAGGATGTTCGGCTAAAAGCGGCAGTTGCTGTGCAAATTGGGTTTCAATCGCTTGCGTTTGCGCTTGCCATTCTCCTTGCGCAAGAATCTCCATGCTGGCGTTGGCAACCGCACAGGCTAGGGGATTACCCATAAAGGTAGGTCCATGCATAAAGCAACCGGCTTCCCCACCGCAAACCGTGTTGGCAACATGTGAGGTGGTCAGCGTGGCAGAAAGTGTCATGTAACCGCCGGTGAGCGCTTTGCCTAAACAGAGTATATCGGGTTCGATTTGCGCATGTTCATACGCAAACAACTTGCCTGTGCGGCCAAAGCCTGTCGCGATTTCATCTAAGATCAGCAACACGCCAAATTCATCACACAAACGGCGTACACCCTGTAAAAATTTCGGGTGATAAATACGCATCCCGCCAGCACCTTGCACGATTGGCTCTAAGATCACCGCTGCAATATCACGGTGGTGCAGGGTAAGTTTGGCTTTAAAATCATCGAGATCACACTCATCCCATTGCTGCCAAAAACTGGTTTTTGGCGATTGAGCAAAGATATGTTGAGGCAGAAAGCCTTTGTAGAGCGAGTGCATTGAATTATCAGGGTCGGTGACGGACATTGCCGCAAAGGTATCACCATGATAACCATCACGCAGGGTAAGAAATTGGCTGCGCGATTCCCCTTTCGCTTGCCAATATTGCAACGCCATTTTTAGGCTGACTTCTACAGCAACCGAGCCGGAGTCGGCGAGAAAAACATGCTGGAGAGGCTCGGCTGTCATCGCAACCAACTGCTTACATAAATCGATTGCGGGTTGATGGGTAATGCCACCAAACATGACATGGGACATCTGATCGATTTGCTGATGAGCAGCTTGGTTAAGATGCGGATGATTGTAACCATGGATGGTTGACCACCAAGAGGACATGCCATCGATTAACTCGCGACCATCTTCTAATTGTAGATACACGCCATGGGCGCGACTGACAGGATAGCAGGTCAGAGGTGTCAGGGTTGATGTGTAGGGATGCCAGATATGACGACGATCAAACGCTAAGTCCATAAGTACTTCCATGATTAATTTGATTAATAAATAACCAATTGTAAACTTTGGTTTTTCATTTGTGTTGACAGTCTAACGTCTGTGGTTAGACTAGCCAAGAGCAAAATTCAAGTGAGCACTCTAGTTTCATCATGAACTAGCAGGGATATAAAAAGGAAAACACGTGGAAGTTCGTCATAACTGGACTGTTGCAGAAGTGCAGCAGCTAATGGAAAAGCCGTTCATGGATCTGTTGTTTGAAGCGCAGTTGGTTCATCGTCAATTTCAACAACATAACTATGTGCAGGTCAGTACGTTGCTCTCAATTAAAACGGGCGCTTGTCCAGAAGATTGCAAATATTGCCCGCAGAGTGCTCGTTATACCACCGATGTCGAGAAAGAACGTTTGATGGAAGTTGAACGTGTTCTAGATGCGGCACAAAAAGCGAAAAATGCCGGCTCTACCCGTTTCTGCATGGGGGCGGCTTGGAAAAACCCTAAAGAGCGCGATATGCCACACCTGACCGAAATGATTAAAGGTGTGAAGGGCATGGGTTTAGAAACGTGTATGACCTTGGGTATGCTCACGCCAGATCAGGCTGAAAAACTCGCCGGTGCCGGCCTTGATTACTACAACCACAATCTTGATACCTCGCCAGAGTTTTACGGCAATATTATTACCACGCGTACTTACCAAGATCGTCTTGATACCTTATCTCACGTGCGTGATGCGGGAATGAAAATCTGCTCCGGTGGCATTATCGGCATGGGAGAAAGTGCCAGTGATCGTGCTGGTCTTTTGGTTGAGTTAGCAAACTTACCCACTCACCCTGAAAGTGTACCGATTAATATGTTGGTTAAGGTAAAAGGCACGCCACTAGAAACCGTCGATGATGTTGAACCGTTCGACTTTATCCGCCTTATTGCGATTGCCCGAATTATGATGCCGCAGTCAGCAGTTCGCCTATCTGCAGGGCGCGAAAACATGAATGAGCAGATGCAAACCTTATGCTTTATGGCGGGCGCGAATTCGGTTTTCTATGGTTGCAAACTCCTGACCACACCAAACCCGTCTGAAGACAAAGATATGCAGCTATTTAACAAGCTGGGAATCAATAGTCAGCAAGTGTCGCAACGCCCTGATGAGATCGAAGAAAACGAATTGCTTGATCGCGTTGTGGAACGGGTAGCAGCAAGACCTTCGGCGGATGATCTTTTTTATGAAGCTAACGTTTGATCAGCGCATAAGCCAAGCACTTGCTGAACGGCATAAGCATGGACTTCAGCGACAACTGACGCGTTTGGATTGCGCCAATACCGCCAAGTTATATCAAGCTGATCAGAGTTATATTAACTTTTCCAGTAACGATTATTTGGGGCTGGCGAGTGATGTAGAGCTGGCGGGAGTCTGGAAAAAAGGCATTGATCGGTTTGGTAATGGCAGCGGTGCTTCTCCTCTGGTTACTGGGTTTAGTCATGCTCATCAAGCGCTAGAGCAGCGTTTATGCCAATGGTTGGGTTACTCGCGTGCGATTTTATTTAGTTCGGGATTTTCTGCCAACCAAGCGTTGATATTTGCTTTGCTGCAAAAAGGCGATTTATTGCTGCAAGATAAACTCAATCACGCCTCATTAATGGAAGCGGGTATGTTGTCAGAAGCGACAATGAAACGCTTTAAGCACAATAACCTCACTCATCTACAGCATCTTATCGAAGAGCATTCGTTAGTGATGACTGAAGGCGTCTTTAGTATGGATGGCGACCTCGCACCTTTGCGAGCAATGGCAGACATCACTTGTGATAAGGCGTGGCTGGCGGTGGATGATGCCCACGGTATTGGTGTGTTAGGTCAACAGGGCCGTGGCAGTTGTGATCAGGCGAAAGTCAGACCCCAGTTATTGGTCGTGACATTTGGTAAAGCCTTTGGTTTATCGGGGGCGGCGATACTGTGTGATGAGCCAACGGGCGATTACCTCACCCAATTTGCTCGTCATCATGTTTATTCCACGGCGATACCTCCCAGCCTCGCATACACCCTGACTCATGCTATCGATATGATTGATAGCCAGCAATGGCGTCGCGATAAACTCCAACAGCTGCAAGCGTGTTATCACGACTTGTGTGGACAACTACCAGGCTATGTCGATACTCAAACACCGATCAAGCCGCTGTTAGTCGGATCCAGTGAGAGAGCATTGTCGCTGGCAACGCGACTTAAAGAGAAGGGCTTCTGGCTAACCGCGATAAGGCCGCCGACCGTTCCCGTTGGCAGTGCGAGATTGAGAATAACCTTAACGGCGAATCACACTCTAGAACAAGTGGCTCAGTTGGCCTCAGAGTTGAAATTGGCGTTGGAGAACTGATTTATGAATCCTGCTTTACGAGTCGATGAACTCGATATGGATGTAAGTTATATCGATAAGAACGCGATTGCCGAGGCGTTTGGCAAAGCGGCATTAGGTTATGATCAGCACGCTGCTTTCCAGCGTGATGTGGGGACTCGTTTGATCAACCAATTACCGAGCGATCTCTCCTCTTATCGTATTCTCGATGTCGGTTGTGGGACAGGCTATTTTAGCCAGCAGTTAAGAGATCGAGGGGCAGAAGTCGTTGCGTTTGATCTCTCGAGGGCGATGTTGCAGCAAGCTAAAAATCGTTGCGGGGAAGAAAGAGTCCACTATCAGCAGGGCGATGCAGAGCAATTGCCTTTTGCTGATAATCAATTCGATTATGTTTTTTCAAGTTTAGCGTTGCAATGGTGCCAAGATCTTGCGGTGCCACTGCGAGAAATGCGCAGAGTCACCAAACCCGGTGGACAGCTGTTGTTTTCGACTTTGTTAGATGGCTCTTTACGCGAACTTAAACAGGCTTGGGCGAAAATTGACACATATCAACACGTCAACGATTTTATCTCACTCAATCAGGTAAATATTGCGTTAGCTCAATCTCACTGTCATACCCATCACTTAGACTTGCCAGCAATTGTGGTTTGGTATGATTCTGCACTTGGCTTGATGCGAGATTTAAAAGGCATTGGGGCAAATCATGTTGTAGGGCGTTCTCAAGGTTTAACGAGTCGACATTCGTTGAGACAGCTTGAGCGCGAATATCAGATCTTTCGTCAAGAACATCAGGGTCTTCTACCCGCAACATATCAGGTTTGTTTGGGGATAATTAATCTATGATTGATGCATTTTTTATTGCAGGTACGGATACCGATGTTGGGAAAACAGTCGCATCAAAAGCGATTTTGAACGCGTTAGCGGCAAAGAATTTACAGACGATAGGCTATAAGCCTGTTGCGGCCGGTAGCGACAAAACAGAACAAGGCATGCGTAACTCAGACGCCTTATATTTACAGAATGCTGCGACGGTTAATGTTGATTATGCGGATGTAAACCCTTATGCGCTTGAGCTACCGGCTTCGCCACATATTGCGGCTAAGCGCGAAAATGTCGTGATTGATTATGCGCTATTAAGTGAGAAGCTTGCTCAACACAAGCAAAACTCAGACATCGTATTGGTTGAAGGCGCGGGTGGTTGGCGCGTTCCTGTTTCCGATACGGATTGCCTATCAACTTGGGTTCAGCAAGAGAAGTTGCCTGTCGTTTTAGTTGTTGGCATTAAATTAGGTTGCTTGAGTCATGCATTGCTGACCTTGGATGCAATCAAAGCCGATGGCCTTGAGTTAGCCGGTTGGGTAGCGAACCGCATTAACCCAGGTACGGAAAACTACGCGGAAATCATTGAAATGCTGGAGCAAAAAATCAGTGCGCCAAAAATTGGTGAAATCCCGTATGTACCCGCAGTAAAGAGAAAAGATCTCGCTAAGTATATTGATGTTTCTCCACTACTTGCGTAGAAATACCGGTTGATAAAAGAAGCGTTCGAAAAAAGAAAGGCTGCCATTTGGCAGCCTTTTTTTATCAAATAAGTGTACACCAACCAGATTATGGCCGTGGTGGTATTACATCTCAGCGGTCATGCCAAACAGGGCTGATTGCGTTTCTGCAACGCGCTGCTGCATTTGTTGATCAGTGGTTAAGCCTAGTTGTTGCTTTGCTTCATCTTCAGTAATGCCAAGGTGACAGCACAAAAGATCGATAGCCATTTGATAGTTATTTGTTTCAACCATTTTGCATTCCTTTGACGTTGTTGCATGAAATATAGATACAAGCGAAATAACTGTATCTTTAGAAATTTAGCACTTTTCTCGTGGTCTACAATAAGACCAAAGTCTAACGTCTTGAGCCGTATTCTGCCCTTTATCTGTTTTGTGGCGGTTGAGCTTTTAATTTAAGGTGCAAACAAATGTTTCAATTTACTTCTAGCCCTTGTGTTTAAAGTGATTAGACTATATCTATATGCTAACCGGATGAGTGGAATCAGATGGTAGACTAAAGGCTGCGGTGTAATTTATCTTTAACTCGATATGCTATGCACGTTAGCCACTAACAAAAAGCTTTCTGTTTCGGAGAAAAGTAATGAAACGAGTCATGTTATTCCTTGCAACCAACTTAGCCGTCGTTTTGGTTTTAAGTGTTGTTCTGAATATTGTTTATGCTGTTACGGGGATGCAGCCTGGTAGTCTATCTGGCCTATTGGTCATGGCGGCTGTATTTGGTTTTGGTGGTTCATTTATCTCATTGATGATGTCAAAGGGTATGGCCCTACGCTCAGTTGGCGGCATGGTGATTGAGAGCCCACGTAATGAAACTGAACATTGGTTGCTAGAAACGGTTCGCCGCCAATCTCAACAAGTTGGTATTGGTATGCCAACGGTCGCGATCTACGAATCGGGTGATATTAACGCATTTGCGACAGGTGCTAAGCGTGATGATTCGCTAGTGGCTGTTTCTACTGGTCTACTACACAATATGACTCGTGATGAGGCAGAAGCGGTTCTTGCACACGAAGTGAGTCACATTGCTAACGGTGACATGGTGACGATGACCTTGATGCAAGGTGTGGTGAATACCTTTGTTATCTTCCTATCGCGATTTATCGCTAACATCGTTTCATCGAACAGTGATGAAGAAGGTGAAGGCGGTAGCAACATGATGGTTTACTTCGGTGTTTCGATGGTGCTTGAACTGGTGTTTGGTTTCTTAGCGAGCTTCTTGACGATGTGGTACAGCCGTCATCGTGAGTTTTATGCCGATGCTGGTGCTGCTCAATTGGTCGGCAAAGAGAAAATGATCGCTGCACTAGAGCGTTTGAAAATGAGCCACGAATCTCAACTTGAAGGCTCAATGATGGCATTTGGTATTAATGGTAAAGCGTCAATGACTGAACTGCTAATGAGCCACCCGCCATTAGACAAACGTATTGCAGCACTGCGTAACGGTTTGTAACGATTTAGTTAACCTCATCAATTTACGACAAAAGGCTTGGATAATCTCCAAGCCTTTTTTGATCCATCTATCTTCGCTTACGTAAGTCAAATAAGTTATACAAAATTAATCTTGTACAACTTAATTTATTGTTCTACGTTTATTGTACATTAAAAATTACTGTACAAGTTAGTTAAGGGGATAGCATGGACGTTGCCGACGTTGGTTCAATATACCAACAACTTAACAAATCGAACTTGTATCTTTTGAATGACGTCTATCACCAAGATGTTGTGTTTGAAGATGCAGCACATCGCCTTGAGGGGTGGGATGAGTTAAAGCGCTACTTTGTAAACTTGTATAGCAATGTCCAGCGCTGTGAGTTTGATATTCAAGATCTACAACAGCAGGGATCGGCTGGATTTATCACATGGACGATGGCACTCGAACATCCCAAGCTTCATCGTGGCAACACCATCTATGTGAATGGTGTCAGCCATATAAAGTTTGCAGAGGGTAAAGTTATTTATCACCGTGACTATTTTGATCTCGGTGAGATGCTGTATGAGAATTTGCCGCTGCTTGGCTCGGTTATCCGTACCATTAAACAGAGGCTAGGCGAATGAAGACGGTATTTATCACTGGAGCAACCTCAGGCATTGGCCTTCAATTAGCGCAAGATTACCTAAAAGCGGGGCACAGAGTGATTGCCTGTGGCCGAAATCAACAAGTACTGGAGAGTCTAGGCAGAGACTATAACGGCTTAGAGACCTTGTGTTTTGATCTGACAGACAAACAGCAAACGCAGCAAATTCTCTCAACCCTGCCTTTCATCCCGGATGTTTGGATCTTTAATGCCGGTGACTGTGAGTATATCGAAAAAGGGCAATTGGACAGTGACATCATTCGTCGCGTGTTTGAAATTAATGTCATGGGGTTGGTGTATGCGATAGAAGCAGCGCAACCGCATTTTGTTCGCGGCACGCAGGTGATTATTGTTGGTTCGATTTCCAGTGAGCTGGCATTACCCAGAGCCGAGGCTTATGGCGCTTCAAAGTCGGCGGTGAGTTATCTCGGCCGAACATTGCAACAGACACTAAAACCCGACGGCGTCAACGTTACTGTGGTTTACCCCGGATTTGTGCGCACACCTCTTACTGACAAAAATACCTTCGATATGCCAATGATGGTTGATGTCGACCAAGCCTCGGCAGCGATTCGCAAAGGTATTGAGCGCGGTGATAGCTATATCTATTTCCCTACACGATTCACCTTGATTCTGCGTTTGCTTGGCTTACTCCCTTATCGCTGGCAAAACCGAATTACGGCCAAATTAATCCAAGAATAAAGGAACGATAATCATGAGAATTGCAATTGTTGGCACCGGTATATCAGGATTGACTTGCGGCTACTATTTACATCGAGAGCACGATATTACTCTGTTTGAGGCTAATGACTATATTGGTGGTCATACCGCAACGGTTGATGTTGTCAGTCACGGAATCGAGTATGCCGTAGATACAGGCTTCATTGTTTACAACGATCGTACCTATCCTAACTTTATTAATTTAATGGATGAGGTAGGGGTGAAAGGCGTTGCGACGGAAATGAGTTTTAGTGTTTCTAACCAAGCGAACGGGCTGGAGTACAACGGCCATACTCTTACGACGTTATTTGCTCAAAAGCGCAATTGGTTCAAACCTGGATTTTATAAATTTATTTTCGATATTTTGCGTTTTAACCGTTTAGTCAAAAATCACGTTGCAGCGCTTGAACCTCACCAAAGTCATGGGGAGCAAACTCTCGGTGACTTTTTACGTCAGTACCAATTTAACGATTATTTCAGTGACAATTATATTTTGCCCATGGGGGCGGCGATATGGTCATCCACCTTGGCAGATATGCGAGCCTTTCCTCTGGATTTCTTTGCCCGATTTTTTCTTAACCACGGCTTGCTTGATGTGGTTAACCGTCCGCAATGGTATGTCATTGATGGCGGTTCAAGGGCGTATATACCGGCTGTCACTAAAGGGTTTGCTGAGCGTATTCGCCTGTCATCACCGATTGAATCGGTCTGGCGTGATATGAGCGGGGTACAGGTGATGGTGAATGGTGAGGTGGAGCATTTTGACCAAATTATCTTTGCTTGCCATAGTGACCAAGCACTCGCAATGTTAAACGATGCGACTTCTGAGGAGCAAGACGTTCTCTCCAACCTTGCGTATCAAAATAATCAAGTGACGTTACACACCGATACCAGCTTACTCCCTAAGCGACAAGCTGCCTGGGCGGCTTGGAATTATCGCCTAACAGGATCCGATGTTGAGCAGAGTGTACCGCCGACGCTGACCTACAACATGAATATTTTGCAGCATATCGAGAGCAAAGAGACGTTTTGTGTTTCCTTAAACAGTGATAGCCAAATTGATCCGAGCAAAATATTGCGTACTTTTAATTACAGCCATCCGGTATTTAGTCGTGAGTCGATGATGGCTCAATCCAAACGAGACAGTATTAATGGCGAGATGAATAGTTGGTTCTGTGGTGCTTATTGGTACAACGGTTTCCATGAAGATGGCGTGCGCAGTGCGCTAGATGTAGTTAAAGCGATTGAGTCTCAAGCTGAGATAAAGGTAGCGCCTCGCTTACAGCAAGGGGCGGCTTGATATGAACAGTTCTTTATTGGTCGGCATGGTGAGGCACAAGCGGCGTGAGCCAATTCAGCATGAGCTGAACTACCCGATGTTTATGCCGTGTCTGGATCTCGATGAACTGGATAGCGTATTCACAAAGGTGTGGGGAATAGGCCAACGCTGGTGGCATTGGGCGAGGTTTCGTCGAGCGGATTACCTCGGAGAAGGCGACTTAAAACAAGCGGTATTTGATAAGGTCGAAGAGTTAACAGGGGAGCGGTTGCAAGGCAAGGTTGAAGCGGTTATTCATTTGCGTTACTTGGGTATCTACTTCAGCCCGGTGAACTTCTATTACGTTTATGACCGACAAGGCGAATGGCGTTATTTGTTGGCAGAAGTGAGCAATACACCGTGGAATGAACGCCACTACTACGCTATTCCTGCGACAGAATCTGGATGTTTTGAGCATCAGAAAGCATTCCATGTTTCGCCATTTAATCCAATCGAACAAACCTACCGATGGCGTATTAAGCCGTTAGATAGATCGCTCAATGTTCATCTCGAGTGTCATCGAGGAAGTAAAGAGTTTGAAGCGACGATGGCGATGAAAAAAACGCCGTTGCGTTCAAATAATCTCGTACGTCACTTGATCGCAACGCCTATGATGGCAGTAAAAGTCGTCGTTGGAATTTATTGGCACGCCTTCAAGCTGTGGATAAAAGGTGCACCAATTTACACCCATACCAAGTTAACTGCGGCAAATAAAACGATGCCTGAGCATCAAAAATATGACAGTACCAATAGTCGCCCAAATAACAGCAACGATAAGCAAGGAGCATAGGAATATGGCTACTCAAACACTGACACTTCCTAAGCAACTCAGTACATTAGATAAAACCGCACGTAGCGTCGCATTTAATTGTTTGTGTAAATTGTCGATAGGCACTTTGAATATCACCGAAGAATTTGAGCCGGGTAAAGTGGTGCATCGCGAACGTTTTGGCCAACATAGACCTAATCAGCCAGCGGCGATGATTACGGTGAAAAATCCGGCATTTTATAGTTGCCTGTTGAAAGGCGGCAGTATCGCAGCCGCAGAAGCGTATATGGATGACTGGTGGGAGTCTCCTGATTTGACCGCGTTAATGGAATTAATGGCATTAAATTTATCCGCACTGGATAGTATTGAAAGCCGCAGCAGCTTTCTCTCGACGCTGTTAAATAAATTTAGTCACTGGTTGAATCGCAATACGGTCGAAAACTCGCAAAAGAATATCTCTGCGCATTATGACTTGAGTAATGCGCTCTATGAGACTTTTCTTGATGAGAATATGCTCTATTCGTCAGCGATATTCGAATCGAATCAAGACTCTTTAGCCCAAGCGCAAATTAATAAAATGGAACGCTTGTGCCAACAGTTACAATTGAAACCAACCGATCATGTGGTTGAAATAGGTACCGGTTGGGGAGCTATGGCGATATACATGGCGTTAAATTATGGCTGTAAAGTCACCACAACCACTATTTCTGATGCCCAGTTTGATTACACCAAAAATAAGATTGAACAGTTTGGTTTAACCCAACAAATTACGTTACTTAAAAAAGACTACCGCTTGTTGGAAGGTCAATACGACAAATTAGTTTCGATTGAAATGATTGAAGCGGTCGGCAAGGAGTATCTTTCTTCTTATCTTCACAAGTGCCAAACCTTACTGAAACCACAAGGGTTAATGGCAATTCAAGCGATTACTATCGCGGATCAACGTTATAAAAGTTACAGCAACAATGTTGATTTTATACAAAAATATATCTTTCCCGGCGGTTTTTTGCCTTCTATTACCGCACTGACTGGAGCTGCGACGCAAAATAGTGATTTAGTGATGAGAGATCTCTTCGATATTGGTGAAGATTATGGAAAAACACTGCGCCATTGGCATGACAGATTTAATCGCAATCTCGATACGGTGACAGAGCTCGGTTTTGATCAGCGCTTTATTCGTATGTGGAACTATTACTTCTGCTATTGCGAAGGCGGTTTTCGAGCCAAAACCATTAGCACGGTTCACATGACCTTTCAAAGACCATAGGCAAAACTGATGAGCCAGTTTAAGAGGTTATTGATTGCTTCTACTTGGTTTCAAGTTATTTGGTTTGTGGCCGTCGTTGGCAGTGAACAATGGCAATGGCTGACGTTGGCTTGCTTACTGATTACCTTGGGCCTGAGTGCGCGATTGAGGGCGATAGTTTGGCAAAAATGGTTGCTGTTAACCGGGATTGGTATAGGCATCGATATGGTCAATTTACACTTTGGGATATTGATATTTGATACCCGTTTTCTGCCTCTGTGGTTAATCGTACTTTGGGCAATGTTTATGTGGTATGCGCAGTTTCTGGTCCCTGTTGTGAGCCGTTATCCACTTGCGCTCGTATCACTTATTGGGGGCCTAGCTGGCAGTTTAAGCTACTTGGCTGGTTACAAGCTCGGCGCGGTTCAATTGGGCTACTCAATACCGTTTACCTTTACTTGGTTATTTTTTGTTTGGGCTGCAATTACGGCGTTGTGTATCAGGAGTTTGCAAGATGAAGAAGCAAGGATGGGTTAGTCGATTATTACTGGTCCAGTATTTGATTGCTGCGGCTTTAGCGTTAATAAGCATCAACGCATTTGCTGTTAATGTCGCCGAAAAAGATCAGTGCAAGTCCTGTGCTTGGCAACAGTGGCCTACGGTTGGTCGCGCTGAGCTAAGTGTGCTTTTTTTTGATGTTTATAACTCTACATTGTTGAGCCCGACTGGGCGCTATCAGGTAACTCAAGATCTGAGCCCACATCCCTTAGCATTAAGCATTGAATATCAGCGCAGTATCAGTCGGGTACAGCTGTTGGATGCCACCTATGAGCAGTGGATAAAGCAAGGCTACAACCGCGTACAAGCGAAGCAATGGATAGAGGAGTTGACCTCTATTTTTCCCAGTGTGAAGCAGGGAGAGAGATTAACCTACATTACAGATGGAGAGCGTGGTTACTTTGAGTTTTCCCCAAATGCGAAGTCAACCCAAGCGTTGGGAACGATTGATGATGAGCAGCTTAACGATGCTTTTTTAGCGATTTGGTTATCGCCTAAAACGGAGTATGCAGACCTGCGTAGGAATCTAATAGGGCAAACAAAATGAAGACAAAATTCGCGTTTATCATTATTTTCATTGGGATGCTGCTAGGTTGTAATACTCAGCTCAGTGATTACCGTTCAAAGACGTCGACCCCGACCTTTAATCTGTTTGAGTATTTTAGAGGCGAAACGACCGCATGGGGCATGGTACAAGACTTCAGCGATAAGCAAACTCGCCGTTTTGAGGTGGTGATAGTCGGGAGCGTTGAAGGCGATCGTTTGACTTTGGTTGAGGATTTTGTGTTTGACGATGGAGAGCAGCAACAACGAATTTGGGTTATTGAGCGTCAATCTGATGGACGCTATCAAGGCACGGCCAACGATGTAATTGGGGTAGCAAAAGGGGCTGAGTTGGGGCATGTGATGCACTGGCAATATGATCTGCAATTGCCTTGGGGAGAGGGAACAACTCAAGTTTCAATGGACGATTGGCTCTACCGTCAAGATGACAAGCACCTGTTTAATATTACCAAAATCAGTAAATTCGGCTTAGAAGTCGGACAGGTGACGATCTTCTTTCAAAAACAATAAACGCATAGAGAAACAAAAAGGGTTGCCCTAGAAGACTAGGGCAACCCTTTTGCGGTATTTCTAATGGTGATTACAGCTTGTCAGTTAGTTCGATTGCTTGACCGATGTAGTTCGCTGGTGTCATCTCTTTAAGACGCGCTTTCTCGTGCTCAGGAAGCTCAAGACCGTCAATAAAGTTACGCATCGCTTCACCATCAACACGCTTACCACGAGTAAGCTCTTTCAGCTTCTCATATGGCTTTTCAATGCCGTAACGACGCATAACGGTTTGTACTGGCTCAGCCAATACTTCCCAGTTACGGTCAAGCTCAGCAAGTAGCGCTTCACGGTTTACTTCAAGCTTGCTGATGCCTTTTAGTGTTGAAGTGTAAGCAATGATTGCGTAGCCAACACCTACACCTAGGTTACGTAGAACGGTTGAGTCGGTTAGGTCACGCTGCCAGCGAGAAACAGGCAGTTTTTGCGCCAGGTGGCCAAATACTGCGTTCGCTAGACCAAGGTTGCCTTCTGAGTTTTCAAAATCGATTGGGTTTACTTTGTGCGGCATGGTTGAAGAACCAATTTCGCCAGCAATGGTTTTTTGCTTAAAGTGACCCAGTGCAATGTAACCCCAAACATCACGATCAAAGTCGATTAGGATGGTGTTGAAACGTGCTACTGCATCAAATAGTTCAGCGATGTAATCGTGAGGTTCGATTTGCGTAGTGTATGGGTTCCAAGTCACGCCGAGTGATTCAGTGATGAACTCTTCACTGAATTTGTGCCAATCTAGTTCTGGGTAAGCCGAAAGGTGAGCGTTGTAGTTACCCACTGCGCCGTTGGTTTTAGCTAGAATTTCAACATTCTCGATTTGCTTGTATTGACGCTCCATACGGTAAGCAACGTTCGCCATCTCTTTACCCATGGTAGAAGGAGATGCTGGTTGGCCGTGGGTACGTGATAGGAAAGGAATATCACGGTACTCAGCAGCAAGCTTGCTGATAGCGTCAATTAGGTTGCGGATTTCTGGAAGAATCACAGTTTCACGTGCTTCTTTAAGCATAAGAGCGTGAGAAGTGTTGTTGATGTCTTCAGAAGTACAAGCAAAGTGAATGAATTCGTTTACTGCGTGTAGTTCAGGAATACCAGCGACTTTTTCCTTAAGGAAGTACTCAACCGCTTTCACATCGTGGTTTGTGGTACGTTCGATCTCTTTGATGCGTAGTGCGTCTGCTTCAGAAAAGTTTTCTGCAAGGTTATCTAGGAATTGATTTGCTTCCGCGCTAAATGCTGGAACTTCCGCAATTTCAGCGGTAGCAGCAAGCTTTTGTAACCAGCGGATTTCAACGATAGTACGGTACTTCAATAGACCGTATTCACTGAAAATTTCGCGTAACGCAATCGTCTTGCTTCCGTAACGACCGTCTACTGGTGAAACAGCTGTCAATGCTGACAATTCCATGATTTTCTCCTGAATTGGGTTTCTAAAATTCGTGTGCTTTATACCAATAACTGTGGCAATTGTCACGAACATTGCGCAAACGTTTGCGCAAGGGTTGTCTGATTTAAAAAAATAAGCTCGCAATTGATGCGAGCTCTTATTTAATTTTATTTACATGCGAGCGAGTAGAATCTGCGCCTGCTCAATCATTTTCTTGCGACCAAAAATTAAGTGGCGGCGTTTTCCGCCGACTTGACGCCACAATACAGCACAACGAATACCAGAAAGTAACAAGGCGCGTACTTTATTTTGATTGCTCGACTGTTGCAGTACAGATGGTGTGCCAGTCACTTGAATTCGAGGGCCTACAGGGCTAACGACATCAAGGTAAACGCTCGCTAAGTTGCTCATCATTTGTTCGTCAGTCAACGAATAATGGTCAGCTTGTCTTTCAAGCATTTTGATGCGGTCACCAAGCTGAGACATGGCATCATTACGGCTACTTAGTTTGCGCTCAAGCGCCATTAAACTAATGATATAACGCGTAATTTCACTGCCAGCAGGAGTGCTGTCAATGCCTTTTACTAGACACTCTAAGCCAAGTTTTAAATCGGCCTCGCGGCCGAATACGCTCACGGTATTGCTTGGGTTAGTGTTTAGTATCGCCTTTAGTGAAGTTTCAAACGCGTCTGAGTCACAATGGCCGTTTTTTGCTGCTTGCTGAACTAAAGCGACTGCTTGGCAGATACCAGCAAATGCGATGGTACGGTCATAAAGAGTATTCGCCACGTAGAGTTACTCCTAGTTATACGTCAATTAAATGCGTTGTTCGATGATACCACCACCAAGACAAACATCACCTTGGTAGAATACAGCGGATTGCCCAGGGGTTACCGCGACTTGTGGTTCGTCAAAGATCACTTTGATGGTTTCATCATCGACCGGAATGATAGTGCACGCGATGTCAGTTTGACGATAACGTGTTTTCACTGTGCATTTTAACGGTTCTTTAATCGGGGTGCGATCTACCCAGTGTAATTGTGATGCAACCAACCCATTAGATTTCAAAAGTGGGTGGTCAGCACCTTGCACTGCAATAAGCACGTTACGTTTTAGATCTTTTTCTGCTACGTACCAAGGTTCTTCGTTACCGCCGCCGCCTTTTTGGCCACCAATATGTAAGCCTTTGCGTTGACCTAATGTGTGGTACATCAAACCTTGGTGTTCGCCGATTACTTGACCTTCAGGTGTTTCGATTTTACCGGGTTGCGCCGGTAGGTAACGACCAAGGAAGTCAGTAAACTTACGCTCACCAATAAAACAGATGCCGGTAGAGTCTTTTTTCTTCGCTGTGATCAGGCCTTGTTCTTCCGCAATACGGCGAACTTCAGGTTTTTCAATCTGACCAACAGGGAATAGACTACGGCCAACTTGTTCGTGACTTAGCGTGTACAAGAAGTAGCTTTGGTCTTTGTTGCTGTCTTTACCACGTAGCATTTGCGGTTTTTCACCGTTTTGTGGGAAAGAGCGATCAACATAGTGACCCATGGCGATGTAATCGGCATCGAGCACTTCATCTGCGTACTCTAAGAACGCTTTAAACTTGATTTCTTTATTACAAAGAATATCCGGGTTTGGGGTGCGACCTGCTTTGTATTCTTCCAGGAAGTACTCAAACACGTTGTCCCAATATTCTGCGGCAAAGTTAATTTTGTGCAGATGGATGCCAAGCTTGTCACAAACTTCCTGCGCGTCGGCCAAATCTTGGGCCGCGGTACAGTATTCTTCGTTGTCGTCTTCTTCCCAGTTCTTCATGAAAAGACCTTCGACTTGATAGCCTTGTTCTTTTAGAAGATACGCGGAAACCGATGAATCAACACCGCCAGACATACCAACGATGACTTTCTTTTGACTGTTGTCAGTACAGTTCTCAGACATTGCTTAACACCACAAAAATTTACTGGAGGCAGATTCTAACAGAAAGCATTTCACGGTGACAGATCCGAGATCGAAATCACACTTCGAATTTAAGGGATTTTAACCACTTTGCTTAAAGAGTCTGCATTAACGATTAATGATATAGCCGTTTTACTTGATGTTACCGTGGTATGGGGCCTTGTCTTGTTGTGCTCGCTGTCGGATGTCGCTGGCCTTTCGAGGGGCACTCGTGCCATCGGTTAAATGTTCAAGTAATTTGGGTATAAGTCTTCTATATATGGCATAGTGGCGAAAATTCAAGTGGTAAGTTGAAGGTACAACCAAGTGACAGATGAAAACCAAGTATTAGAAGAAGCCGATTTGATTGAAGTGATTGAGAATCAGCTTGAAGATCGTAATCCAGTAAAAGTGACAGAGACTCTAATGCGCTTGCGTATGAGTGGTACCAGTCGTGATGATGCCGTTGCGATGATGGCTTGTGCGGTTTCGATTGAAATTTTTGATGTGATGAAAAATGGCGGAGAATTTAATTTGAAGCGTTATTCTGAGCATTTAGATAGCCTGCCAGACCTCTACTTTATGGAAGGTGAATAGGGCAAACGTTTGCTATAATCCCAGTTATTGCCGCGCTATCCACAGCGCGGTAGAATCCGCGCTCCTGTCATCCCTTAATCAGAATCATAGTTATGAAATTTCCTGGTCAACGTAAATCGAAGCACTATTTTCCCGTCCATGCTCGCGACCCATTGGTAAGCCAAGCGCAAGAGAGCAAGAAGATGTCTCGTACCCATATTATTGGTATCGATCAGACGTTAGTGGACATTGAAGCGAAAGTCGGTTCGGAGCTGATCGAAAAATACGGACTGAGTAAGGGACACTCATTGGTTATTGATGACCAAACGGCAGAAGCGTTATATAACGAATTGAAAGACCAAGCGCTTATTACTAACGAATATGCGGGTGGTACCATTGGTAATACACTTCATAACTACTCAGTGTTGGCAGATGACCGCTCAACATTACTGGGTGTTATGAGCCAAGATATTAAAATTGGCAGCTACGGCTACCGTTATTTGTGTAATACATCGAGCCGAATGGATCTTAACTACCTACAAGGTGTTGAAGGTGCGATTGGCCGTTGTTTTGCATTGATTACCGAAGATGGCGAACGTACTTTTGCGATTAGCGAAGGTCAAATGAACCAACTTCGCCCTGATAGCATTCCTGAAAAGATTTTCAAAAATGCATCAGCCTTAGTACTTACTGCTTATTTAGTGCGTTGTAAGCCAGGCGACCCTATGCCTGAAGCAACCATGCGCGCGATTGAATACGCGAAGAAATATGATGTACCAGTGGTATTAACACTTGGTACTAAGTTCGTTATTCAAGACGACCCTAAATTCTGGCAAGACTTTTTACGCGACCATGTTTCTGTTGTGGCGATGAATGAAGATGAAGCAGAAGCTTTAACAGGTGAAGTTGATCCACTAGCGGCTTCAGATAAAGCGTTAGATTGGGTTGATCTTGTACTTTGTACTGCAGGCCCTGTAGGTCTTTACATGGCAGGTTATACGGAAGAGGGCGCTAAACGCGAAACTTCATTACCGTTATTACCGGGTTGTATTGCGGAATTTAACCAATATGAATTCAGCCGTCCGGCAGTGAAAGCATTGTGTGAAGAACCGATTAAAGTCTATTCACATATTTCACCTTATATGGGTGGCCCAGAAAAAATTAAGAATACTAATGGCGCTGGTGATGCTGCGTTATCGGCTTTATTGCATGATATGGCAGCAAATAAGTACCATAGAGAAAACGTGCCGAACTCAAGTAAGCATGCTCACGCTTTCTTAACGTATTCGTCATTCTCACAAGTGTGCAAATACTCTAATCGAGCAAGCTATGAAGTATTAGTGCAACATTCCCCTCGTTTATCTCGTGGTCTACCGGAACGCGAAGATAGCTTGGAAGAAGCATACTGGGAAAGATAGTTGTTCAAATAATACCTGCTATTAAGCGGGTATTATTTTAATTGATGAAAAAAAGGCTCCTAATAAGGAGCCTTTTTTAAATCTCATTTTAATCTATCGTTAAACTAGATTAAAAACTCTTCAAGCTTACGGCCTGAATCTAGTAGAGCTTGGATTGCTGATGGAGTGCGACCTTGGCCTGTCCAAGTTTTTTCGTCGCCGTTAGCATCTTCATATTTGTATTTTGCAGGGCGTGGTGCACGTTTTGCTTTAGTTTTTGTTTTAGTTTCACCAGCAAGTGCACTAATTAGTGCTTCTACATCAATACCGTCTTTTGCGATTTGTTCAGCAATAGCAGCAAGCTTTGCTTCTTGCTCAGCGCGTTCTGCTAATTCAGCTTCGTCAGCTTCTTTACGCTCAGAAACAACAAGCGATAATTTTTCTAGTGCTTCTTCTAGTTGCTCTAGAGTTAGTTCACGAGAAAAAGCACGTAGGCTACGAATGTTTAAAAGTGTTTTTGTTAATTCCGACATAAATTGCACCAATATAGTAAGCGATAAATGGATATTAATCCGGTAATGTGGATATTACAATTCAATTATATAAAATAAAATAAAAAATAATACGAACGATTTTCTTGAAAGTAAGTTTTAAGCTCACTTCACATTCTATTGTTTACCTCATACTTCAATTTAGATAGAAGTAACGACTTTAAGTTTAGTGCGTTGTTTCATATATGCTAGTCAGAAAGAAAAATTATTTGTCATGATGATTGCAGGTGTTTTATAAATTCAGTGTGTCGATATAAGTGGTTATTAACGGCCTCTTTACACTGCGGTATGAAATATATGCGTTTTTTACTGAGTGGTCTCTCTTGTCTAGTTGCATATAAAGGCCCCGTTTGAAAAGGGTTGGAGTAATTAAAAAAGAGCAATAAAAGTTTAGGTCGATGTATTGAAATGATGTTTAAGATAAGTACAATGGTCGTCACCTGATGCGTTATCTTAGTTAAAGCTATGTTAAACATTGTTTAATTTAGCATTGTCTTTGGATAGTGCGGTAGAGGAGCGGAATGAATGAGTCGCGTTTGTTGGGGTGATGCCAATGAGCAAACGTAAAAGGTCTTATCCGCCGAAGTGAGCTGATACATCAATATCTCTCGCTGGGGTTGTACTCGAATAGGGACAACACTGCCATAGTCTATTATTTGTATAACTATGGAGCGCTACTGTAGGCTTGGGATAAGTATTCACTTTCCTATCGCTAATTTTTAAATGTATAGGCTATCTATGTAGTTTATGCGTCTGCAGTAGATCTCTAACCAATTATTACTGGTTTTTGAAGATCATGAATTTAATCGATTTTGCTACATCCCCTTTATCATTGCTTCCTCCGGTAGTCGCTCTTAGCTTGGCTATTATTACTCGTCGCGTACTGCTTTCTTTGGGTGCGGGTATTGTTTTAGGCGCTATTTTACTTGCAGATTACTCACTTGGTGGTGCGACTAGCTATGTGAAAAATACCGTATTCGGTGTTTTTGTTGAAGATGGCTCTTTGAATGCTGGCAACATGAGCATTATTGGCTTCCTATTACTGCTTGGCATGATGACAGCCCTGCTGACATTGTCTGGTGGTACACGCGCGTTTGCTGACTGGGCTCAATCACGCATTAAAAGTAAACGCGGTGCGAAACTATTAGCGGCATTTTTAGGTATTTTCATCTTCATTGATGATTACTTTAATAGCCTTGCAGTGGGTGCGATTTCTCGTCCTGTGACTGACCGCTTCTATGTATCACGCGCGAAACTTGCTTATATTCTTGATTCAACTGCTGCGCCAATGTGTGTTGTGATGCCCGCTTCTAGCTGGGGTGCATACATCATGACCATTATTAGTGGTATTTTGGTCTCGCACGGCATTACGGAATATTCTGCTTTAGGCGCGTACATGCGCTTAGTACCAATGAACTTTTACGCTATCTTTGCGTTGTTAATGGTATTTGCCGTAGCGTGGTTTGGCTTATCGGTTGGTAAGATGCGCGAGCACGAGATCTCAGCTTCACAAGGGCGTGGTTTTGATGATGAAAACCAAATGGATGAGCTTGAAGAAGCGCGTTCATTGGATGAAGAACTTGATATTCGTGAAAGCGACAAAGGTCGAGTGTCTGATTTGATCCTGCCGATTGTATTGCTGATTGTTGCGACCGTTGCTTCTATGTTGTACACCGGTGGTCAAGTGTTGGCAGAAAGTGGTAAGCCATTTGCACTATTAGGCGCATTTGAAAATACCAATGTCGGCATTTCACTTATCTACGGCGGTTCAGTTGGTCTAATTGTTGCCTTGATTACGGTCATTCGTCAGCGCATTCCAGCGATTGAAGTGACGCGTACTTTAGTCATTGGCGCAAAATCGATGTTTGGTGCGATCTTAATTCTGATCTTTGCTTGGTCAATTGGCACTGTGATTGGTGATATGCAAACAGGTAGCTACCTTTCGACGATGGCGCAAGGTAATGTGAATCCTCACTGGTTGCCAGTAATCCTATTCCTATTGTCTGGTGTGATGGCTTTTGCAACCGGCAGTTCATGGGGCACGTTTGGTATTATGTTGCCAATTGCCGGCGATATGGCGGGGAATACCGACATTACGCTTATGCTACCAATGCTTAGTGCGGTACTAGCCGGTTCAGTATTCGGTGATCACTGTTCACCAATCTCAGATACGACCATCCTGTCTTCAACCGGTGCTCGTTGTTGCCATATTGACCACGTAACGACGCAGCTACCCTATGCACTATCGGTGGCGCTGATTTCATGTATCGGCTTTATTGTGCTGGGTATGACAGAATCAATAATGTTGTCTCTAACCGCGTGTAGTGCTGCATTTGTGGCGGTGTGTTTTGTATTGAACATACTGTCAAAATCAAAAATGACGACACAGTAACCACCACAGTTGGGTGACTTTGTTTGATGAAGAGGGCTTAGGTCCTCTTTTTTGTTTTAAGCTAACTCAGTTAAGGCAGTCGATCGAATAAGTGTGTGTAGTGCGTTTAAAAAAACTTAAATTAAAGGTTGAAAAAAGTTAATGGCTTGGTTAGTGTGGTAATCAACCAAGCGGAATTGAAGAGCTTATAAGTATGCGTAAATTAGTAATGAATATTCATCATCACCATCACCCAATGTAGTCTTTCGGGAGATGAACGCATACCCGGGGGACAGGAAACTCCCGGAGGCTAAATCAAAGATTTTTAGAATTAACCCTCGGGAGACTCACATCTTCCGAGGGTTTTTCAATTTTAATGGCTTGAAAACTAAGAATTATCAGAAATTTGCACAGGGATATCGCAATGCAAACACAACGCCTAAGAATCGCAATTCAAAAGAAAGGTCGCCTAAGTAAAGAGTGTCAGCAACTGCTGAAACAGTGCGGCGTAAAATTCACAATCATGGGTGAGCGCCTAGTGGTTCATTCGCAAAATATGCCAATTGATTTGTTACTGGTTCGTGACGACGACATTCCTGGTTTGATTATGGATGGTGTGGTTGATTTGGGCTTTATTGGCGAGAACGAACTAGAGGAAGTTCGCTTAGATCGCAAAGCGCTCGGTGAGCCAAACGAGTTTCTACAGTTACGCCGTTTAGACTTTGGTGGTTGCCGCCTCTCTATTGCGATTAACAAAGATCAAGAATACCAAGGGCCACAAGATTTGGCGGGTAAACGTATCGCAACTACGTATCCACACCTATTGAAAGCCTATATGGATGAGCAAGGTATCCCATTCTCTACTTGTATGCTGACTGGTTCGGTCGAAGTTGCACCTCGTGCGGGTTTAGCCGATGCAATCGCTGACCTTGTGTCAACGGGTGCAACACTTGAAGCCAATGGCTTGAAAGAAGCAGAAGTCATTTTCCGCTCTAAAGCGACTCTGATTCAACGCACTGGTGAATTTGCCGCTGACAAACAGGCGTTAATCGACAAGCTGCTGACTCGTATGCAAGGTGTACAACAAGCAAAAGAATCAAAATACATCATGTTACACGCGCCTGTAGATCGTTTAGAGCAAGTGAAAGCCTTGCTACCGGGGGCGGAAGATCCAACGGTGTTGCCTCTTTCTGCTGATAAACAAAAAGTTGCGGTTCACCTTGTGAGTACCGAAAACCTTTTCTGGGAAACCATGGAACAGCTTAAAGAATTAGGTGCAAGTTCAATTCTAGTCCTTCCAATCGAAAAAATGATGGAGTAAGCCAATGAGAACAGTGGTATGGCAGTCTCTAAGCGAAACACAGCAAGATGCGGTGTTAGAGCGTCCAGCGATTGCAGAAGGGGCAAATATCACAGCGGCAGTGTCGCAAGTGATCGCGCAAGTTCGCCAACAGGGCGATGCTGCAGTGCTTGAACTGACAGAAAAATTTGATCGCGTAACGCCAAGCTCGATTCGCGTTTCTCAACAAGAAATCGATCAAGCATCAGCGCGCCTAACCGACACGATGAAACAAGCACTTGAACAAGCGTATAGCAATATTGCCAAGTTTCATAAAGCACAGAAGCCGCAGCCGATCAAAGTCGAAACACAACCGGGAGTGATGTGCGAGCAGGTGACACGCCCGATCCAAAATGTGGGATTGTATATTCCTGGCGGTAGTGCACCACTCCCATCGACAGTGTTGATGCTCGGTGTTCCTTCACAAATTGCCGGTTGTCAGAAAGTGGTGCTGTGTTCACCACCGCCGATTGCTGATGAAATCCTTTACGTCGCTAAGCTATGTAACATCGACGAGGTGTATAACGTTGGGGGTGGTCAGGCGATAGCGGCGATGGCTTATGGCACAGAGTCGGTCAGCAAAGTCGATAAGATTTTTGGCCCGGGCAATGCTTATGTGACCGAGGCTAAGCGTCAAGTGAGCAATGATTTTCGCGGGGCGGCAATTGATATGCCCGCAGGCCCTTCTGAAGTGCTCGTTATTGCAGATGAAACCGCTGATCCAGAGTTCATCGCCTCAGATTTGCTTAGCCAAGCGGAGCATGGTCCTGATTCTCAAGTGGTTCTTGTCACTCCTTCTCCTGTCATTGCCGATCAAGTGGCAGATGCAGTACTGCGCCAGCTAAAAGAATTATCGCGTGCGGATATTGCCGAAAAAGCACTTGCCTCTAGTTTGATTATTATTTCGGAATCCTTGACGCAAGCAGTGTCGATTTCAAACTTCTATGGCCCAGAGCACTTGATTGTGCAGACCAAAAATCCACGTGAATTGCTGCCGTTACTGGATAACGCCGGTTCAATCTTCTTAGGAGACTGGTCGCCGGAGTCTGCCGGTGATTATGCTTCAGGGACCAACCACGTATTACCAACCTATGGTTATACTCGCACTTACTCAAGCCTTGGTTTGGCTGATTTTTCTAAACGCATGACAATACAAGAGTTGTCGGCGGAAGGTTTAAAAGCATTAGCACCAACGGTCGTCACAATGGCAGAGGCAGAAGGTCTTGATGCACATAAACGTGCGGTGACTATTCGTGTTGAAAAATTGCTTCAACGAGGAGACGCATAATGGAAAAGTTAGCGCGTAAGCAGGTCCAACAGTTAACGCCGTATTTATCAGCTCGCCGTATTGGTGGCAGCGGTGATGTATGGCTTAACGCCAATGAATCGCCATTTAATAATGAATACAAGACCGATTTTGCACGTCTTAACCGTTACAGCGAATGCCAGCCGAAAGAGTTGATTGAGGCTTATGCTTCTTATGCAGGCGTGAAGCCAGAGCAAACGCTCACTTCTCGTGGTGCTGACGAAGGTATTGAGCTGCTCATTCGCGCTTTTTGTGAGCCAAATGAAGATGCCATTCTATTTTGCCCGCCGACTTATGGAATGTACGGCATTAGTGCTGAAACCATGGGCGTTGCGCGTAATGTGGTGCCACTGACCGCAGAATGGCAATTGGATTTAGCGGCTATCGAGCAAAACCTAGAGAAGGTTAAGCTGGTGTTTGTTTGTAGCCCAAATAACCCAACGGGTAACTTGGTCAAGCGTGAAGATATTGTCTCACTATTAGAAATGACCAAGGATCGCGCTATTGTCGTTATGGACGAAGCCTATATCGATTTTTGCCCTGAAGCGTCGACGGTTGATTTGCTGGAACAATATCCTAACTTGGCGATTTTGCGCACCTTATCTAAAGCGTTTGCTCTTGCCGGGTTGCGTTGTGGATTTACTTTGGCAAACGAAGAGATCATCAATGTCTTGCTCAAAGTGATCGCGCCTTACCCAGTACCAGTGCCGGTTGCTGATATTGCCATTCAAGCGCTCTCTGAAGCGGGCCTTGCACGCGCTAAATACCAAATGCTCGATCTCAATGCCAACCGTGCTTACTTACAAGTGGGTCTATCAATGATTGCCGGCGTCGAAGTGTTTGAAGGTTGGGGCAACTACTTATTAGTTAAGTTTAGTGATGGTGATGCTCTGTTTAAAGCGGCATGGGATACCGGCATTATTTTGCGTAATTCACCGATAGAAAATTGTGTTCGCATCAGTGTTGGCAACCGTGATGAGTGTGAAAAAACGGTTGGCTTTATCCGCAACTTTTACGCTTAATCCCCCTAAAACGTTAAGAGTTTGCATAGCAATAATAATGAAAACCCTTTTGTTTAATTAAGAGGGTAAAAATAGAAATAAGGATGTTCGAGTGAGCAAGCAGCAAAAAATACTCTTTATTGACCGTGATGGCACCTTAATTGTTGAGCCGCCGGTTGATTTTCAGGTTGACCGTTTAGATAAGTTAAAGCTGGAGCCGTATGTCATCCCAAGCTTGTTAGCGTTGCAAGATGCTGGTTACCGCTTAGTGATGGTGACCAATCAAGATGGTTTGGGGACGGATAGCTATCCACAGGCCGATTTTGACGCACCGCATGACATGATGATGGAGATTTTCGCATCGCAAGGCGTCAAGTTTGATGATGTATTGATTTGTCCGCACTTTGAAGAGCAAAATTGCTCTTGCCGTAAACCTAAGCTTGGTATGGTAAAAGAGTACCTGCAAAACGGTAAAGTCGACTTCCAACACTCGGTTGTGATCGGTGATCGTCAAACAGACCTTCAGTTAGCTGAAAACATGGCAATTCAAGGTATCCAATACCACCCGAAAACCATGAATTGGCCGCAAATTCTCAAAGATCTCACCGTTAAGGCGCGTGTAGCGGAAGTGATTCGCACCACCAAAGAAACCGACATCAAAGTGTTTGTTAATTTGGATGAACAGGGCGGTAATGAGATATCGACGGGGTTGGGCTTCTTTGATCACATGCTTGATCAAATAGCGACGCATGGCGGTTTCCAAATGAAGTGTACCGTGGAAGGGGATCTCCACATTGATGATCACCATACCATTGAAGATACCGCTTTGGCTCTTGGCCAAGCGCTAAAAGATGCCCTTGGTGACAAGCGCGGCATTGGCCGCTTTGGTTTTAGCTTGCCGATGGATGAATGTTTGGCCCAGTGTGCTTTGGACCTTTCAGGCCGCCCGTACCTTAAATTTGATGCCCAATTTAGCCGCGAACAAGTGGGTGATTTATCGACTGAAATGGTGGTGCACTTCTTCCGCTCATTGACGGATACGTTAGCGTGTACTTTACACCTATCATCGACGGGTGATAACGATCACCACATTATCGAAAGCTTATTTAAAGCGTTTGGCCGTACGTTACGCCAAGCAATTAAAGTGGAAGGTAACGAGTTGCCAAGCAGCAAAGGCGTATTGTAAGGAGTGGTCATGAGCGAGCAGAAAGTCGTCATTATCGATACCGGCTGTGCCAATGTTTCTTCGGTAAAATTCGCCATTGAACGCTTGGGTTTTGCGGTGGAAATATCGAAAGATCCCCAAGTGGTTCTGAGTGCTGACAAGCTATTTCTTCCCGGTGTCGGTACGGCCAGTGAAGCGATGAAAAACTTGCAAGAGCGTGATTTGATCAGCTTGGTTAAGCAAGTAGAAAAACCGCTATTAGGTATTTGTCTTGGTATGCAGTTACTTGGCAAATCATCACAAGAGAAGGGCCAAAAGGCAGACCAACAGGTTGAGTGTTTGGGTTTGTGTGAGGGTGAAGTAAAACGGATGGAAACGGGGCATTTGCCGCTTCCTCACATGGGATGGAATACCGTCAAATCAGTGCCTGAACATCCATTGTTTAAGGGGATTGAAGAGGGCGAGTATTTCTACTTTGTGCATAGCTTTGCCATGCCAGTCGGAGAGTACACTATTGCGGAATGTGATTATGGCAATCCATTTACTGCCGCAGTACAAAGTGGCAACTATTACGGCGTGCAATTTCACCCAGAACGTTCGAGTAAAGCGGGCTCAAAGCTTATTGAAAACTTCTTAAACTTATAAAGGGAATTATTTGTGATCATTCCAGCATTAGATTTAATTGAAGGACAAGTGGTTCGCCTTTATCAAGGGGACTACGGTCAAGTAACCGAATACAAAGTCGATCCAGCAGAGCAATTTAACCTCTACCATCAAGCCGGCGCAAATTGGCTGCATTTAGTGGATTTGACTGGCGCAAAAGATACCACCGCGCGTCAGTTGGATTTAATTGCCAAGCTGCTTGCCAGCACACCTGCGTCTATTCAAATTGGTGGTGGCGTGCGTAGCGAGCAAGATGTGGTTGATTTACTTGAAGCGGGTGCGCAGCGCGTGGTGGTGGGATCTACCGCGGTAAAACAACCAGAACTTGTTAAAGGTTGGATGGAAAAGTACGGCGCAGAAAAGATCGTTTTAGCATTGGATATTAATATCGATGCGGATGGTACGCGTAAAGTGGCGATTTCAGGTTGGCAAGAAGACTCTGGTGTGACGATTGAAGCGCTGATTAACGACTACCTTACGGTTGGCCTAAAGCACGTACTGTGTACCGATATTTCACGTGACGGCACATTGGCGGGCTCGAACGTTGAGCTATACATCGATTTGTGTCAGCAATACCCACAAGTGCAATTTCAATCTTCAGGCGGTATTGGCAGCTTAGATGATATTGCTGCCTTGAAAGGCTCGGGTGTAGCGGGTGTGATTGTTGGTCGCGCCTTGCTTGATGGCAAATTTACCGCAGAGGAGGCATTTGCATGCTGGCAAAGCGAATAATTCCTTGTCTTGATGTGCGTGATGGTCAGGTGGTTAAGGGCGTACAGTTTCGTAACCACGAAATCATTGGTGACATCGTGCCACTGGCACAGCGTTATGCGCAAGAAGGCGCTGATGAGTTGGTGTTTTATGACATTACGGCATCAAGCGATGGTCGTGTGGTCGATAAAAGCTGGGTGAAACGTGTTGCCGAAGTGATTGATATTCCATTTTGTGTCGCTGGTGGTATTAAGTCGGCTGAAGATGCGGCGCGTATATTAGAGTTTGGTGCGGATAAGGTTTCCATTAATTCTCCTGCGCTGGCTAACCCACAATTGATTACTGATTTAGCCGATAAATTTGGTGTGCAGTGTATCGTGGTAGGCATCGACTCTTATTACGATAAAGAGACGGGACAATATCAGGTCTACCAATTTACGGGTGATGAAGCTCGTACCAAAGCAACACAGTGGCAAACCCGTGATTGGGTGCAAGAAGTGCAAAAGCGTGGCGCGGGTGAAATCGTATTGAATATGATGAACCAAGATGGCGTGCGCAATGGCTATGATATCGAGCAGCTTAATATGGTACGTGAAGTGTGCCATGTGCCACTGATCGCTTCTGGTGGCGCAGGTGCGATGGAGCACTTTGCTGAAGCGTTTGATAAAGCCAATGTCGATGGCGCACTTGCTGCATCGGTGTTCCATAAACAAGTGATTAATATTGGTGAGTTGAAGCAGTACTTGATTCGTCAAGGTGTCGAAGCTAGGCCGGTAGAGGTGAAATTATGAGTTTTCAAACAAGCGATGTGAGCGCCCTGATTGAGCGTATCGATTGGCAAAAAGTCGATGGCTTGGTCCCAGTGATTGTACAAGATTTTCTTTCTAGCCAAGTGTTGATGATGGGTTACATGAATCAAGATGCGCTGGTGACGACAGGTGAAACGGGTCATGTGACTTTTTTCTCACGTACTAAACAGCGCCTATGGACCAAGGGTGAGAGCTCTGGCAACGTACTAAAACTGGTTAATGCTGCGTTAGATTGTGATAACGATACATTATTGGTCAAAGTGACTCCGGTTGGGCCAACGTGTCATACCGGAACAACGACATGTTGGGATGGCGATAAGCAAGCAGAGTCGCAGCTGGTGTGGCTTCATCAACTTGAACAGCTTTTGGCTGATCGTAAAAATGCCGATCCTGATTCGTCTTACACCGCCAGCCTCTACGCTCGTGGCACCAAACGTATTTCGCAGAAAGTGGGCGAAGAAGGCGTTGAAGTCGCGCTTGCGGCAACGTCGGGTGACAAGGCGGAATTAGTGTGTGAATCTGCGGATCTGATTTACCACCTGTTTGTGCTGTTACAAGATCAAGGCTTGTCATTTAACGATGTGATTAACAAGCTTAAAGAGCGTCATCAATAAATCGCTCTAGTATAAAATAAAGGGTTGCCTATCCTAGGTAACCCTTTATTCTCGCTTCTCGCTTTTACATCTCAAACAAGAAATAGAACCCATAGCCGACGATTAAGGCTGGAATTGCTGAGTAAAATGTTGCCACCAGCGCAGCCTTCGGGGCCAGTGCAATGGCAGGGAAGAGCGCATCACCGTCATTCGATATCGAATTGGCTAATTGCGCCGAGAGCGGTGCCGCGCCAGAAATATATAAACTGGTGACTAAAATTTGTGGCCCACAACCTGGCAACAAGCCTACGGCGAGTCCCATAAGAGGCATATAAGCTCCCCAGCCAGAAAATACGCTTGGTAAATCAATATGACCAAAATAGGTGGTCAGCTCAAACGCCATAAAAGCAACAATCACCCATGCAGTCACAAAGTTGGTATCTTGCGCCGCTTTTTGTAAAGGATGTGAAGAGACGCATTTTGTATCTTCAGACACGGTTGACTCATAGTCTTCAATTTCTTTGGTCATCGCCCATAACAGCATACTGACGATGATCAGTACGGTACCAATCCATTCAATGCTCATTTCAGGTAGGTGCAATAATTGATTGATATCCACTTGGAATGAGCCTAAACCTGCGATGATAGTCGCCGGCACAATCAGCCATTTCCAAAACGTACCTTGCAGGTTGATGGCCTTTTCTTCCAATTGCGTTGGTACTGAATTCGCTTTGCATGCCCTAGCTTGAAAAGCTTCTTTTAATTCCGGTCTTAGAAAATCATCTTTATGAATAGCATTGACCGCCCAACCAGATAAGCAGCCAACGATGACGCCCATGGCGACGACGGCTAATCCCACATCGGGTTTGCTGGCGAGCAATAAAAAGGCTGCGTCACCCATGGTCGCGGTTAGTACCGCCACGATGGCGCCGAACCCGACACGGCCACTGACGAATTGCGTCGTAACAATGATCGCACCACCACATCCAGGCAGTGCGCCAAGAAGGGCTGCAAACGCAACTTGATGACTGCGAGACTTGTTGTAGAGCGAAATGAGCTTACTTTCTTTATTCATAAATAAAGAAGCGTAGTGGTAAATGGCTAAAGTGAAGGCAACGTAACTGGAGACGGCCCAAAAGGCATCAGAAAGCGTGTTTACGGTTACATTACGAGTGATATCCGTCGCGACCAATGCGATAAGAATGACCGGTAATATTAGACGTTTGTAAGCTAATTTAAATTGTCCTAACGACAGCCAGTTAGGTAGCGATGAAATAGATATAGGATTCATACAAGGCGCTCAATAAAAATGATTCTCATTCTTAATATATGCAAATGAGAATTATTTGCAACAAAATGTTTATATTGAAGCTTCTTTTTGATTGCCATCCGCTGAAAGCGATGACAAATGATAAAAATCAGGTAAAGTATCGACTTTCGTAAGTAAAGTGCCTAAATCACACTAAAAGCGTGAAAACCACGATGTAAAACGTGGAGGTACGAAATAAGACTTAATAGGAAGAGCAATGATTTTAGTTGTAGGTCACAAGAACCCTGATAGTGATAGTATCTGTAGTGCAATCGTAGCGACTGAGCTACTGACAGCACGTGGCGTTGAAGCGATGCCAATTCGCCAAGGCGAAATCAACCGCGAAACTCAACACATCCTAGATGTAGCGGGTGCCGTTTCTCCAGAGCTACGTACAAGCGTTGCTGGTGAACAAATTTGGCTAGTAGATTACTCAGATCTTGCACAAGCTCCAGACGATGTGGCTGACGCTGAAATTCTTGGTATTGTCGATCACCACCGTCTAGGTGATGTGATGACCGTAAACCCAATGGAAGCTTGGATCTGGCCTGTAGGCTGTACTAACACAGTACTGTTCAACATGTTCAAGATTGAAGGTCACGAAATCAAGCCTCAAATCGCTAAACTAATGATGTCAGCAATCCTATCTGACACCGTTGGCTTTGCATCACCAACTTGTACGCAAAAAGATAAAGATGCAGTTGCAGAACTTGCTCAAATCGCAGACGTACAAGATGTTGACGCATTCATCAAAGATCTATTGATCGCAAAAACGAACATCGAAGGTCTATCGGCTGCAGAACTTGTTGAGAAAGACCTGAAAGGTTACCCTTTCAACGGTCGTGATGTTGTTGTAGGTCAAGTTGAGCTAGCAACGCTAGAGCAAGTTGCAGAGATGATCGAAGCATTAGAAGCCGATCTAGAGCGTCGTTGTATCGAAGAAAACCTAGCATTTGCAGCAGTAATGCTTACTGACATCACAACAGCACAAACTCGTCTGCTACATAAAGGTGAGTGGTCTGAAAAACTTCTAAAACATGAAGTTGAAGGCATGCTAATGATGGAAAACACGCTAAGCCGTAAGAAACAAGGCTGGCCTTGGCTACAAACTGAGCTAGTGTAAGCTATCGACCCTGTCGTCACTGAATGACAGCGTAGAAATAAAAAAACCATCCGAGTGGATGGTTTTTTTTCGTCTGTAATACGGTGTTTTTTGTTTTTAGGTGAGTTGCTAGCGCTTGGTCACTCTTTATTTAAAGCAAGGTGCTTTATTAAAGTGGCTTTCAA
Organism: Vibrio scophthalmi LMG 19158; assembly: GCF_000222585.1. GTDB lineage: Bacteria > Pseudomonadota > Gammaproteobacteria > Enterobacterales > Vibrionaceae > Vibrio > Vibrio scophthalmi. The sequence goes on from NZ_AFWE01000220.1 coordinate 45,849, forward strand.
TCAATCGCTGAGTAATCGGATGCTCTGGGCAACTAAGTACCTGTTGAGTATCACCTGCTTCAACGACTTCACCTTGGTGCATCACCATCACCTTATCGGTAATGTGCTTCACAATACCGATATGCTGCGATACATAGACAAATGAAACGCCCATCTCTTCTTGCAGTTCGAGGAACAGGTTAATGATCTGCGAACGCATCGCCATATCGAGACCGTTGAGCGCTTCATCGGCGACGATAATGGAGGGTTGCAGGATAAGCGCTCGCGCGAGACAGACACGCTGCTTTTGACCTGTCGCTAGCATTTGTGGGTAAAAATAGGCATGTTCAGGCAGCAGGCCAACGCGCAGTAAAGTATCTTTAACGCGTTTAATACGCGCTTCCTGTGGCATGCTGGTATTTCGTTTCAATGGACCTTCAAGGATGCGACCAATTTGAATACGTGGATTCAACGAGGTATTTGGGTCTTGGAAGATCATACGGATCAGCTTACAGCGCGTAGAGTAATCTTTATGCTCCAACAAATCGCCGTTAACGCGAATTTCACCTGACGTTGGTTCAACCATACCGGCAAGCATGCGAGCTAGGGTTGATTTACCAGAACCATTTTGACCAATAAAGCCAATCGTCTGTCCAGCTTCTAGTGTGAAGTTAACCGGTTTAACCGCGTGCTGCTCTTTACGACCAAACAAGCCAGAACGAGTCTTAAAGGTTTTCGACAAGCCTGTCACTTCTAACAGAGCACTCATGATTTCTTCTCCATATTAAGCGGGAAGTGACACGCATATTTATGGTTTTTAACCCGTTTAGCCGTTGGGATCTCGACGCATTGACGCTGAGCGTACGGGCAACGAGGGCCTAATCGACAACCAATCGGCAGATGCTGCAGCGGTGGAATACTGCCCGGCAACGACTGCAACTTCTCTTTATGTGGGATCCATTCAGCAAAGTCCGGCATCGCTTTTAGTAGTGCAACCGTGTATGGATGCTTGGGTTGGGCGAGAATTTTGTCGGTATCTGCCGACTCAACTGACTGGCCGCAGTACATGACGGTAATGCGTGTCGCCCATTGAGTAATGGTCGTTAAGTCGTGACCGATTAGCATGATACTGGTGTTATGCACCTGATTCATACGACTTAACAGACGCAGAATCTGCGACTGAGTGATGGGGTCTAAGTCGTTAGTGGGTTCATCAGCAATCAGCAGTTTAGGCTTAGCGGCGATTGCCATCGCAATCATGACTTTTTGGCATTCACCATCAGTCAGTTCATACGGATAGCTGCTCATGATCTGTTTGTGATCTTTGATGCCTACTTTGTGCAGCAAAGCGATGGCTTGTTTTTTACGCCAAGTCAGTCGTTGCCACCATTTGCCTTCAAACGCGCGATGAGGGATCGATTCTAATAGCTGTTTGCCCACTTCTTCAGAAGGGTCTAAACAAGTCGATGGTTCTTGGAAAATCATTGCAATATCGCGCGCAATGACGCGGCGTCTCTCGCGCGGAGTCAATTGCAATAGGTCGATGTTACCTAAACGCATTCGGTCGGCAGTGACTTTCCAGTTATCTTTACATACGCCGACGATCGCTTTGGCGACTAAGCTTTTTCCTGAGCCTGATTCACCTACTAGACCACGAATTTCACCTTCGTTCATGGTCAAACTCATGCGATCAACCGCTTTCACCAATCCTTGTGGCGTTTCAATTTCAATGGTTAAGTGTCGAATATCTAATAACGGCATTATTCGATTCCCGCGTTAAGAGCTTGGCGTACACCTTCACCGACTAAGTTGACCATCACGACAGTAAACATGATAGCAAGTCCGGGTAGTGTCACGGTCCAGGGCGCTAAATAGATCAATTCGACAGAGTCACCTAGCATTGCGCCCCATTCGACGCTCGGTGCTTGCGCGCCAAGGCCGAGAAAGCCAAGTGCAGTGATGTCGAGAATCGCAATCGACAAAGCAAGAGTCGCTTCGCTAGCAATCACGACTAATACGTTTGGCAAGATTGAGTTCCACAATAAGTAGAAGTCATTCGCCCCATCAAGACGGGCTGCCATCACGTAGTCTTTTTCAACTTCGTTGTGCACCGCGATGTAGACCGAACGAATGAAACGAGGGATCAGCGCAAGGCAGATCGCTAACAAAATGTTGAACTCACCAAAGCCTAAGAAGGCGACGAAAATAATCGCTAGCAGTAATGACGGAATCGACATGACAGTATCGAGTAGGTGGTTCAGGGTACTTGAAAGTAACCCTTTGGTCATGCCTGCCAAAATACCGATAGCACAACCAATCGCAGCGGCGATTGCGGTGATCAATACTGCGGCGCCAAAGGTCAGTTGAGTTCCGGCAATCAGACGCGAGAGGATATCTCGGCCCAAATCATCAGTGCCAAGAAAGTACTCTACGGTGCCAGCTGGGCTCCAAGAAGGGGGGAGAAGCAGTTCACTGGTTTGCGCTTGTGGATCGTGAGGTGCGAGCCATGGCGAAAGTAGCGTGATTAAGACGATAAGAATTAAGCACCAAAGGCCAAACATAGCCAAACTATTGGCTTTGTAGCTGCGCCAAAAACGCTCGAATTGAGTCGGAATGCGCTCTTCTTGATAGATATTATCGGTTAGCATACCATTCCTTCCTAATTAACGGATTGATCATCGCACCGATCAAGTCTGACAAAATGTTGGCCGTTAATACCAAGGTGGCTACCACGATTACCCCTGCTTGTATCGCGACATAATCTTGGTTTGACAATGCATCAAGTAGCCAGCGGCCAATGCCCGGCCAGTTAAAGATCGATTCGGTGATGATCGTAAGAGTCAACATACTGGCTAACTGCACGCCAATTTTGGGAATAATCGGTGGAATCGCGTTACGCAGTACATGCTGGGTGACGATTTCGTGATTTGCTAAACCTTTAATTCTTGCCACGCGAATATAGTTTTTGCTCATCACTTCTGCCACTGAGGTACGCATCAAACCGATAACTTGCGTGGTTGGGGCGAGCGCCAGCACCAAACACGGTAAGATCAGATGGTCAATGACGCTTTGCAGCGCATGAGCACGGTAAGGCCCTTCCGTTAGGAAGGCATCAATGAGAGCAAAACCCGTAATGTGATCAATTTGGTAGAGCAAGTCATAACGGCCTGCAACGGGAAAGATTTGATAGTTGAGCGAGAATATCATGATCATCATTAACGCAACCCAAAACAGCGGTGCAGAAGATCCTGACATAGAGGTAAATGAAATCACCGTATCTAGCCATTTACCCTGTTTCATTCCGGCGATCGTACCAATAGGAATACCGACCAGAAGTGAGATGGTAAAGGCGATGATGCACAGCTCAAGTGTCGCCGGAAAAACAGCGCGAAGTTCATCAATGATCGGCACGCCGGCTTTGTTGACGCCAAAGTTAAGGTGTGAAAGTTCACCAAGGTAGGTCGTCCAACCACTCCAGTACTCTTGCAGAGCCCACGGCGAGGTTGGATCGAGACGTAATAGGCTATAACCGATAATCGTTAAGATCAGCAAGGTGATGAAAAATAGATTTAGTCGGCGGATGGTATAGATCAACATCTATTTTATCCTCTCAATACTATCAAAAGGCTGAGCGTGAAATGGACTCGCTTTAAAGCCGGTCAACGAATTATCATGAGCTTGGAATTGCATGCCATGGTTCAATGGAATCACCGGAAACTCTTCATTCAAAATATTTTGCGCTTGCTTGTACAAGTTAAGGCGATAGCGCGGCTTATCAACTTCCAGTGCGAGATCGAGCAAGAAGTCAAAATCAGGGTCACACCAACTGGCAACGTTTAAGCCAGCTCGCTTTGAGTCGCAAGAGAGCAATGGACGCAAAAAGTTGTCAGGATCGCCGGTGTTAGCAATCCAACCCGTTAGATATAGGTCCATATCGTCGATGTTTTTCACTTCAGAACGGTCGAGGCGATCATCCATAAACAGGTTCAATGTTATGCCAATTTCAGCCAAGTTCGCTTGGATTAACTCGGCCGTTTTACGTGGGCTTGGGTTGTATGAACGTGGCTCCAGAGGCACTGACATATTTAAGGTCAATCCTTTGCTGTAGCCTGCGTCATGTAACAGCGCAATAGCATAATTGCGATCATAACGCACTTGAATGCTGTCGCCGTTATAAGCCCACGAACTTGGTGGTAATACCGAATATGCTTGGCTACCGGTGCCGTAATAAACCGAATCTAAGATATTTTGGCGATTGATCGCGTAGTTGAGAGCCTTACGCACACGTGAATCACTCAAGGCTTTATGCGCTGTATTGACGGCAATAAACGAAATGTTCATGGCGGGATCAGCGGTAAGCGTTATCGCATCATGATTTTCGATAGTTGGAATTTGGCTGGAACGAGGGGCGGTAAGTACATCGCATTCATTGCGCAGCAATTTAGCTAGCGTCCCTGTACCGCGATGAGAAATATCGAACACCACTTGTTGCATTTTTGCTTGTCCCGCCCAGTATTGCGAGTGGCGTTTTAGGCGAACCAAATCATTGATCTGGTAATCATCCAGATAGAAAGGCCCTGTGCCTACCGGATGGCTATCAATCATTGAAAGCTCGTCACTCAATAGTAATTGATTGGCATACTCTTTTGAGTGGATGACCGCATGACTGGTCGCAATATTTGATAGGAAAGTATTATTAGGGCGTGCAAGGGTAAATTTAACCGTCAACTCGTCCAGAGCTTGGACATCGACTAACAAATTTTGTAAATCAATACCGGTAAACCAAGGGTAAAGCCCACCGCCAACGTAATGGAATGGATGGTTGGTATCGATAATGCGCTCAAAGCTAAACACGACATCATCAGCGGTTAAAGTGCGCGAAGGCGTGAACCATGAAGTCGTTTGAAACGCGACATTCGGCTTAAGCGTGAATATGTACTCGGTGCCTTCTTCGTTTACTTGCCAACTTTCAGCCAAACTTGCGACCGGTTGGTAAGTGTTGGCATCAAGTGTTAATAAGGTATCGAAAAGCTGAGAGCTTAATGTTTCTGACGTAATGCCACTGTCCACCAATTGTGGGTTAAATGTGGTAGGGCCGGCTTGACCACAAAACACAAAACCGTTTTGGCGTATTTTTTCGTGACTGATTTCTTCCCCACATCCGGCTAATAAGCCAGCGGCGACAAAGCTCAGGGTCAGTTGTATGAATGCTTTCATATAATTTTGGCTTTTAAAGCACAACGGAACTCCCCATTATGCCCGATTCAAGACTCCATTGACTACTAATTGTTGATGACAAACGGTTTTTCAACCTGATTTGATCAATCAACTCGACTGTTATTAGTTTATACCGATACCGTCAATATAGAAGCCCCCTCGATGGAACTCCTGCCTAATCGATGTTTGGCAGCTAATCTTCGCGTGTTAGGTCGTACTTTCTTACCATGCCACGTAATTGATGGTAGCTAAGGCCTAATAGTTCGGCCGCTTTGCGTTGATTGAACTTGCTTTGTTCAAGTGCGGCATTGAGTAGTTGTTGATCTTGCTGCTCTTGCCACGCTTTGTAATCGAGAGGAAATTGAAAACCGATTGGGGCAGCGGTGTCGCTCGTTTGCGTGACAGTCTCTTTGTTGGTTTCGGTTTCATTTGGTCGCTGAAAGGGATCAAACACTAATGTGTCAATCATAAACTCAGATTCACCATGTTGATAAATCGCGCGTTCAACGACGTTCTTAAGTTCACGAACATTGCCCGGCCAAGGGTAGTTGAGTAGACTCTGCTGTGCCTGTTCACTAAACCCAACAAAATAGTCGAAACCGAGTTCACGGCACATCTTGATGGCGTAATACTGCGCCAACAACAAAATGTCTTCCTGACGTTCACGTAGCGAAGGTAGGTGGATGACATCAAACGCGAGACGATCAAGTAAATCCGGACGGAAACTACCTTGATCGGCCATCGCTGGTAGATCAGCGTTGGTGGCACACACCAACCGTACATTCGCATTGCGTAATTCATGGCCGCCAACACGTTCATATTGACCATATTCAATTACGCGCAACAGCTTCTCTTGCACTAACAAAGGTGCAGTGGCTAATTCATCAAGAAATAGAGTGCCATTTTCTGCTCTCTCAAAGCGACCTTTATGGCGGCCTTTTGACCCTGTGAATGATCCTGACTCGTGGCCAAACAGTTCCGAATCAATTAAACCTTCGCTCAGTGTTGAACAGTTGAGGGAGATTAAAGGCTGATCCCAACGTTTTGATAGGTAGTGCAGGCGTTGGGCAATTAATTCTTTGCCGGTGCCTCGTTCACCAATGATAAGAACAGGACGCTCAATTGCGGCAAGTTTTGATACTTTATCAAGGACAGCGAGAAAAGCAGGGGACTCGCCGATGAGGTTCTGATTCATAGTTCACCTAAAGCTAGCGTAGTGGAGCAATCAATGGATTTACCTGTCCAGTTTAAGAGTCAGTAAGCCGATTGGTAAATTTTACCTATAGTTGGTTAAAATTGTCATGCATACAAGTCTTGTTTACGACGAGTTTTTGTAAGTGTTTGTTTTTGCTTCTAATTAAAGTTGGCATGCGATTTGATATAGGTAATGGTAAGTAAGCTACGCAGATATGAACATTGATAAGGAGTCATTCATGGGTATTTTCTCTCGTTTTGCCGACATCGTAAATTCAAACATCAGTTCGCTTTTAGACAAAGCGGAAGATCCAGAAAAAATGATCCGCCTCATTATTCAAGAGATGGAAGACACGTTAGTTGAGGTTCGTACTAATTCTGCTAAAGCGATTGCGGATAAGAAAGAGTTAGCACGCAAAGTGGAAGCGATTGATGATCAAGTGCAAGATTGGCAACAAAAAGCCACGTTGGCACTGACAAAACAACGCGACGACTTGGCTCGTGCAGCATTGATTGAAAAGCAAAAACTGCAAGACGTTTTGAAAGGTTTGCACACAGAGCAAACACTGGTGGAAGAGACCATTAATAAATTGACGGGCGAAATCGGTAAACTAGAAAGTAAAATTACCGAAACACGCGCTAAGCAACAAGCGTTAGCTATTCGCAGTCAAACGGCTTCAAACCGCCGTGATGTTCAGCGTCATTTGCATACCGCTCGTACTAATGAGGCGATGGCAAAGTTTGATCAATATTCACGTAAAATCGATGAGTTAGAAGCCGAAGCGGATATTTACGCGAAAACCGGCCAAGGTAAATCGCTTGATCAAGAGTTTGCAGAACTGCAAGCGCAAGACGAAATCGAACAAGAGCTGGCGAAACTCAAGCAGCAAATGGAAGAGAAAAAGTAATCAGCACATTGGCTACTTTGCTAGACGGAAAATAACTAGATGGCAGGTTAACAGCCTGCCTAATGACTAATTTAGGAGTGACTTATGTCTTCGTTTTGGATCGCATTACCACTGGTCGTTTTTATGATCTTTGTGGCTCCAATATGGCTGATTCTCCATTATCGCAGTAAGCGAAAAACCAGCAGTGGTTTATCGCAAGAAGATTACCAGCGTTTAGAAAAGTTGTCAGAGCGTGCAGAATCGATGCAAAAACGCGTCGACACTCTCGAACGCATTTTAGATGCGGAGTCGCCAACGTGGAGGCGCCGTTATGAGTAAAGAACTTTATCGCGACACGCGCAATGGTAAATTAAGCGGCGTGTGTGCAGGTCTTGCTCACTACATCGGTGCAGAAGTATGGTTGGTGAGGATTTTATTCATTTCAGCCGCTTTGCTGGGAGGCTCTTTCTTAGTGCTGTTGGCCTATGTCGCGCTTAGCTTTATGCTGGAAAAGCAGCCTGATAATTATGTTGAGAGCTTGAAGAATCAGCAAGAGCACAAGCTGAAAAATAAACCGTGGCAAGCAGGTCAATCTCCGGAGCAGCTACTTAACACACTGGAGAAAGACTTTGAACAGTTGGAGGGTAAAGTGCGTGGTATAGAAGCCTACGTGACGTCTGATACGTTTAAAGTTAACCGAGAGTTTAGCAAGTTATAATCACCACAGAAAACGGTTATAGCGCAAGTGATTGACAGCGTTGAGGGGTGTTCATCACCTCTCAAACTGTTCATTTTATTAATGAATCATCCATGGGAAAAGTGCCACGCAAAGTGGCAGAGTATGCAACGGTCATCTATCTTTGGTTTAAGGCTTTGTTTGCCAGCAATTTGTTAGCCAGCATTAGGGATGATTGATTATGCACAAGACCTGTCTTCTACTCGCCATGGCTATCATGCTTTATGGCTGCGGTAAAGATCTCCCCCCCGTTCCTGAACCCGACTCGCGTCCCGCAAAACTCTTTTCTGTTACTGTTGGTAATTCGGCCTTTGTACGCACTTTTCCTGCTACGTCAGAAGCGGGCGATAGGGCGGTATTGGCCTTTAGGGTACCCGGCCAACTGCAAATGATTGATGTGGTTGCAGGTCAGGCGGTGGCAAAAGGTGATGTACTTGCCTCACTGAATCCAGATGAATATGAACTGCTTGCTCAGCAAGCTCAAGCGCAGTTTCGTTTAGCAGATGTGCAGTATCAGCGCTACAGAAAACTGCGCCAGAATAAAGTGGTCTCCGAGCAAGATTTTGATCAAGCCAAAGCCAATCGCAACTCAGCGCGTGCCACTTTAGATCAAGCGAAAGCGAACCTCAGATACACCCAGTTAATTGCGCCTTATCATGGCACTATCTCACTGATCCCCGGTGAAAACTACGAGTACATTGCCGCGAAACAAGGGGTGATGAATATTCAAACCAATCAATTGATCAAGGTATTCTTCCAACTGCCTGATCATCTCCTCAACCGTTTTTCAAGCGGTGCTGATCCTGAAGCAAATATGATATTTGATGCGTTTCCTGATAGTCAGTACCCGCTTACGTTTCAAGAAATAGATACTGAGGCCGATCCTAAAACGGGTTCATATAAAGTCACCATGGTGATGGAGCGCCCGGCTAATGTTGGCATTTTACCCGGTATGTCAGGGGCGGTTCAGGTGGTTGCCGCTTCATCGACGGCAACTCGTATTCCCGGGTCTGCGTTATTTCAAGAGAACGGCAATACCTGCGTATGGCGTGTAAAAGCCGATGGGATTGTTGAGAAAGTCTCGGTAGAACTTAATGACCGTCAACAAGTTGTTTCGGGCTTAGAAGATGGCGATCAAATTGTGATTTCCGGCGTTAGTGGTATTCAAGCGGGCATCAAAGTACGTGAGTGGGTGAAAGAACGGGGATTATAAAATGAAAACTACAGTGATTTTATCCACAATAACCGTCGTACTTGCCATGGTTGGCTGTGGGGAAAAAGTGGAGTACGCCGATTTTGGTTTGCCTAAGGTTACGGTGGTCACGATTGATAGCGCCTCTCAAGGAGACAGTCTCTATTTTCCCGCTGTGGCGAATGCCGCCGAGCGCTCTCATTTGAGTTTTCGTGTCTCTGGTGAAATCAACAAGCTCTACGTGAAAGAAGGCGACAAAGTTGAGCAAGGCGCGATGATTGCCCAACTTGAACCGACCGATTTTCAACTTGATGTGGATAATGCCTCTGCGCGCTATTCGGTAATCAACAGCCAGTATCGTCGCTCAAAGCCATTAGTTGATAAGGGGCTGCTGGCTAAGTCACAATTTGATGAAATTGCTGCACAGCGCCAAATTGCGTGGGCTGAATTGCAACTAGCACAGCTACGTTTGTCCTTTACACAATTAAAAGCTCCAGTGGATGGCATCATATCGCGCGTGTCAGTCGATCAGTTTGAAAATGTGCAAGTGGGGCAGCAAATCGTCAATATTCACAGTCTTGATGATGTGGAGGTTTTAATTCAACTACCAGACCGCATCTATGTTAATCAGCCACAGCAAGATAATTTGGCGCGTATAGACGCCATCGTCAAAGTACAAAGTGGTAAAGAATATCACGCCACCATCAAAGAATTCACCACTGAGCCAGATCCAAAAACAGGCACATTCAATGTTACGCTTTCACTGCCAATGCCCGAAGATGAATATATCTTGGATGGCATGGCCGTTGAAGTGACCTCTAGGAGTGAGCAAGTTGGCTTGGACTTAAAGCGTGGAGTTCAAATTCCGATTGAGGCGATCTTTAACGCTGATGGTGATGATTTGGATCCAAGCAACAAGTTCGTCTGGGTATTAAACGATGACAGTACGGTGACCAAACAAAAAATAACGGTAGGAAAAGCAAGTCAGAAAACGATTCAAGTGCTGGCTGGGTTACAGGCTAAGCAAAGAGTGGTGGTAGCAGGCGTAGCGAAGCTTCGAGATGGTATGAAAGTCGAGGTCATTGGCAAGGAGGCTGATAATGAGTAATACCTCAAACACACCGCAAGATGATAGTGAAATCACAGGCGTAGCGGCTTACTTTATTCGTAATCGTGTGATCAGCTGGATGATTGCCTTAATTTTCTTAATTGGTGGCGTGGCTTCATTTTTTGGTTTGGGCCGCTTAGAAGATCCAGCTTTTACCATCAAAGACGCCATGGTGGTGACCTCTTATCCGGGGGCAACACCGCAGCAAGTGGAAGAAGAGGTGACCTATCCGCTAGAGAAAGCGATTCAACAACTGACGTATGTCGATGAAATTAACTCCATCTCGAGTCGTGGCTTATCACAAATTACCGTGACGATGAAAAATAACTATGGGCCGGATGATCTGCCGCAAATTTGGGATGAATTACGTCGCAAAGTTAACGATCTTAAAGGCCAGCTACCTCCGGGCGTTAACGACCCACAGGTCATTGATGATTTTGGCGATGTGTACGGTATTTTGCTCGCGGTCACTGGTGAAGGATATAGCTATAAAGAACTGTTGGACTATGTTGATTATTTGCGGCGTGAGCTGGAATTGATTGATGGTGTCAGCAAGGTCTCAGTCTCTGGCGAGCAGCAAGAACAAGTCTTTATTGAAATATCGATGAAACGTTTGAGCAGTCTTGGTCTTGCCCCCAATACCGTCTTCGACTTACTTTCCACTCAAAACATCGTCTCTTCTGCGGGAGCGGTGCGGATTAGCGATGAGTATATCCGTATTCATCCCACTGGCGAGTTTGAAAATGTCGACCAACTTGGCGATTTGATCATTACCGAAAGTGGTGCGCAAGGGTTGATTTATTTACGCGATGTAGCGGACATCACCCGCGGTTATATTGAAGTTCCGAGCAATATTATTACGTTTAATGGTCGATTAGCGCTCAATGTTGGGGTCTCTTTTGCTCAAGGTGTCAACGTCGTCGAGGTTGGCGAGCGGTTTGATCGCAGACTGGCGGAGCTGAAGTATCAACAACCGGTCGGTGTGGGGATTTCTGAAATCTACAGCCAACCGAAAGAAGTTGATAAATCGGTACAAGGCTTTGTGGTGAGTTTGGGGCAAGCCGTTGCGATTGTGATCATTGTGCTGTTGTTCTTTATGGGGCTGCGATCAGGTTTGCTGATTGGTTTGATCTTATTGCTGACGGTTCTGGGGACTTTCATTTTTATGAAGTATTTCCAAATCGATTTACAACGTATTTCTTTAGGTGCATTAGTGATTGCGCTTGGGATGCTGGTGGATAATGCCATCGTGGTGGTGGAAGGGATCTTAATTGGTACTCAGCGAGGGAGGACAAGACTACAAGCTGCAACTGATATTGTCACGCAAACCAAGTGGCCATTGCTCGGTGCGACAGTGATTGCGGTGACAGCGTTTGCCCCTATCGGCCTCTCGGAAGACTCAACGGGTGAATATTGCGGTACTTTATTTACGGTGTTATTGATCTCTTTGATGTTGAGTTGGTTTACCGCGATTTCTTTAACGCCATTTTTTGCTGATTTGTTCTTTAGAGGTATGAAAACGCCGCAAGGCGATGAAGAGAGTGACCCGTACAACGGGGTTATTTTTGTCGTTTACAAGAACTTTTTAGAGTTCTGTATGAAACGAGCTTGGCTCACCATTGTGGTTTTATTAATGGGCCTAGCGGGTAGTATTTATGGCTTTACGCATGTCAAGCAATCCTTCTTTCCTTCTTCAACAACGCCGATATTCCAAACGGATGTTTGGTTGCCCGAGGGGACGGATATTCGCGCCACCAATACCAAGCTAAAAGCGATGGAAGAGTGGCTGGTTAACCAAGAGGGGGTGAGTCACGTTACCACGACAGCAGGCAAGGGCTTACAACGTTTTATGCTGACTTATGCTCCGGAAAAAAGCTATGCCGCTTATGGTGAAATAACCACGCGAGTGGAGAACTATGAAGTCCTCGCTGACTTGATGAGTCAGTTCCGAGAACACTTAGAAAATGGTTTCCCAGAAGTAAATTACAAGCTAAAACAAATTGAACTTGGCCCTGGTGGTGGAGCAAAAATCGAAGCCCGCATTATCGGTTCCGATCCAACGGTATTACGCTCAATTGGTGCGCAAGTGGAAGAGATCATGCGCGCGGAAGCGGGAGCGACCAATATTCGCCACGACTGGCGTGAAAGAACCAAGATCTTAGAGCCTTTGTTTAACGAAAGCCAAGCGCGACGTTACGGCATCACCAAATCCGATGTGGATGATTTTCTGGCGATGTCTTTCTCTGGTAAATCTGTTGGTATTTATCGTGATGGTACGACCTTGATGCCGATTGTTGCACGATTACCGGAAGATGAGCGGGTCGACATTCGTAATATCGAAGGGATGAAAATTTGGAGTCCTGCGCTTAGTGAATACATTCCACTGCAGCAAGTCACCTTAGGCTATGATTTGCGTTGGGAAGATCCCATCATTGTGCGTAAGAATCGTAAACGTATGCTGACCATTATGGCCGATCCTGATTTGCTGGGTGAAGAAACCGCCGCGACTTTGCAAAAACGAATTCAGCCATTGATTGAAGCGATTGAATTACCACCGGGTTATAGCCTTGAGTGGGGCGGAGAATATGAATCTTCAGGTGAAGCTCAAGCATCACTATTTACAACTATGCCGATGGGTTACTTATTTATGTTCTTGATTACGGTGTTTTTGTTTAACACGGTTAAGGAACCTCTGATTGTGTGGTGTACGGTACCGTTAGCGATAATAGGGGTGACGGTTGGTCTGCTGGCACTCAATACACCGTTTGGTTTTATGGCATTACTTGGTTTCTTGAGCTTATCTGGCATGGTGCTGAAAAACGGTATTGTGCTATTAGATCAAATCAACATTGAGATCCAATCAGGCAAAGAGGCTTATATCGCGGTTGTTGACGCGGCGTTAAGTCGTGTTCGACCGGTATGTATGGCGGCCATCACGACCATTTTGGGCATGGTGCCATTGCTGCCGGACATTTTTTTCAAGCCGATGGCGGTAACAATTATGTTTGGTTTGGGTTTTGCTACCGTGCTCACGTTGATTGTGGTTCCGGTGCTTTATAGGCTCTTCCACCGTGTTGCTATTCCGAGTTAAGCTGAAGGGATATCTGAGTCGGTGAAGGCCGCAACATAATAAGAATCGATGATGGAACAAGAAACTTGCGCTTGGGCGCTAAAACATCCGTTAGAGCAGGCATATCATGATGCCGAATGGGGTGTACCAGTGTATGACGACAATACACTGTTCGAGTTTATTACTCTAGAAGGCGCGCAAGCGGGACTTAGTTGGATCACTATTCTCAAAAAACGAGAGGGTTACCGGCAAGCGTTTGAAGAGTATGATTTGACCAAATTGAGCCGCTATAGTGCCGAACAAATTGAGGCGAGAACGGAAGAGATCATTACCCAGTTTGATGTGGTCAAACATCGTGGAAAAATTAGGTCTGTATTTAGTAATGCACAAGCGGCACTTCGACTGGTTGAAGAATATGGTTCACTCTCAAATGCATTATGGCAAATTGTCGAGCATAAACCGATCATTAATCACTGGAAGACGATGTCAGAGGTGCCGACCTCGAGTGCTGAGTCTAAGGCGATGAGTCAATTTCTTAAAAAACGCGGCTTTAAGTTTGTTGGCGAAACGATTTGCTACGCTTTTCTGCAAGCGACGGGGATGGTTGATGATCATTTGCAAACCTGTCCCAAAAAGGCGCATTTGTAACACAATCACGCACTGAGGATATATCCCACCATATGGATGCGAATGAGAAAGCCCGCGGTTTATATGCGGGCTTTTTTAACCAAGTTATCGGTTAAAACAACGGATGAGCGATTTAATAAGACGTCTCTTTTTCTAAAATGAGTGCGTTGTAACGAGCGAAACCTTGCTCTAGGTCGGCGATGAGATCGTCAACATCTTCCAGCCCAATATGCAGTCGAACTAAGGTGCCGGTAAAGTTTGGATGCGCGACAGTGCGTAAACTATTAAAGCTCTTCGGTTCATTGGCCAGTATAAGACTCTCATACCCTCCCCATGAATACCCCATGCTAAAGTGTTTCATACCGTCGAGTAATGCTGTGGTTGCTTTAGGGTAGCTGCTTTTTAATACCACAGAAAATAAGCCATTGCCGCCAGTAAAATCTCGTTGGAAAAATTCATGCCCTGGGCAGGTTGTAAGAGCGGGGTGACGTACATGGTCAACTTCAGGACGAGTTTGTAACCATTGAGCGACTTTTAAACTGTTTTCAGCATGCTGACGCAAGCGCACATCTAAGGTTCGAATACCTCGCAAGCCTAAGTAGGCATCGTCAGCGGAGACGCATTGCCCCATCAAGTAGCTCTGTTCACGCAGTTGATCCCAGTGTTTTTCATTGGCGACCGCGGTACCTAACATCACATCTGAATGGCCCACAATATATTTGGTAGCAGCTTGAATGGAGATGTCTACGCCAAAATCAAATGGGGAAAAGTTAACCCCCGCCGCCCAAGTATTATCGAGCATGACCACAATCTCTTGCTCATGAGCAATGCGGGCCAGTGTCGGCACGTCTTGCACTTCCATAGTGATAGAACCGGGAGACTCTAAAAACAGCACTTTCGTATTTGGTTGAATGAGATCGCGTATCTCTTCGCCAATCGTTGGGTCGAAGTAGGTGGTTTCAATGCCCATTTTCTTCATGATCTTGTCGCAGAAATCTCGCGTCGGTTCATAACAGGTATCGACCATCAAGATGTGATCGCCCGTTTCGACAAAAGCAAGTATGGCATTGGAAATCGCAGCGGTGCCGCAGGGGTAGAGAGCACAACCCGCGCCACCTTCGACTTCAATCATGGCATCTTGCAGCGCAAAGTGAGTATTGGTACCACGACGACCATAGAAAAGGGTTTTCTTTGCGCGATTAAGAATGGCGTGATTTTTCTCGGCAACGGTATCAAATACAACCGTTGACGCGCGTTGAACTGGGGGATTAACGACACCGTTGGTCCATTTTTTATCGCGACCAGCGGTGATGAATGTGGTTTTTTTTCCTTCTGACATAAGCAGTCCTTGTCCTAAATCGTGGGATTATTTACTGGGTATATTTAAAACATGCTCATAACGACAAAGCAAGGGTAGTCGGCATTATCATGCTGAATAGGCGAAAAAAGACCGAGCATAGCTCGGTCTGGGATGATGTGATTAAATCACAGTAACGGATTAAATAGATAGAAGGTGCGCTCCAAGAAGCGGAAATAGATTGAGCGCTGTCGCCACTCGTCTAAGGAGACTGTATGGGACTGCGCAATATAGCCCGCCTGAAGTTGATGCATTTTCTGCGTGAATTCTTGATCATCAATTGCGAGGGTCACTTCGAAATTGAGCCATAAGCTACGCATATCCATATTCACCGTGCCGACTAAACAAAACTGCTCGTCGATCACGACCGATTTGGTATGCAACAGACCGCCATCAAATTCATAGATTTTTACACCCGCTTCCATTAGCTCACTGTAGAAAGCTCTTGATGCCCATTGCACCATCAGTGAATCATTCTTATGGGGAATGATTAACTCAACGTTAACGCCTCGCTGCGCCGTCATTTTTAATGTTTCGAGTAAATCAGAGCTTGGAACAAAATACGGTGTCGTGATGCGAACCGAATCATTGGCTTGGTTGATTGCCAACGTCAATACTTGATAAATTAAGTATTCAGGCATGCCGGGACCTGATGGTACGACTTGAATGGGGTGTTCTGAGCTACTCTTGTCAACATCACATTCTGGCATGAGTGGGAAACTACGCTCGCCCGTTTCGACCTCCCAATCCCAACTATGGATAGCAGAAAGCACATTTACCGTTGGCCCTGTCACTCGTACCATGATGTCAATCCACTGACCTACACCAGAATTCTGTTTAAAGAAGGCGGGGTCGACCATGTTCATCGAACCGGTATAAGCGACTTTCTCATCAATCACGATGATCTTGCGATGTTGGCGTAAATCTAGACGACGCAGAAAAATCCGCCAAGGGCTCACAGCGAGTGCTTGCACGACGTGAATACCCGCTTGTTCCATCTTTGCCAGCCACTCGCTACGGAAAAAACGTGGGCTACCCGCTGAATCAAGTAACAGTTTGATCTCAACACCACGACGGGCAGCAGCAATTAAAGCGTTAGCGACTTCATCTGCCATTCCTCCTGGGTGCCATATATAAAAGACCATTCGTATGCTTGTTGTGGCTTGATTGATGTCGTCAATCACCGAACGCATGATCTCTTGTGGTGAACTTTGCAAAGACAATTCATTGCCGCTGAGGGCGGGTAGGCCAAGACGGTTATTACATAGCTCATCAATGCGAGAAATATGTCGACCGAAGTTTTCTGTTGAGTGTGCTTGGCAGTGACTTAATTTAGAGAACCATTCCACGAAAGGAGACAGCATTTCTCGAGCACGATCGGCCCGTTTACGGCCGAGGTTGAGTTCACCAAATAAGAAATAGCAGAGCACACCAACAATTGGGATGATGTAAATCACCATCAACCAAGCAAGTGAAACGCTGACAGCGCGGCGCTTGAGGACTACTCGCAAAGTGACACCGGCCACCAAAATCCAATACAACACGATACCTGCAAGCGTGACGTAGTGATAGAACTGTTCCATCGAGATTCCTAGATAAGGATGATTGCTTCAATCTTGGCCGATTTTGCGAGCTATAACAATAAAAGCCGAACGAAATTAGGTAATTAATGGTCAGAAACTAGGATGGAGCACAAACCGCTTAACAAATAGGCGATACGTGTAATGAGTTGGAGTGAATTGTTATAAAATGTTAAATATGGTCAAAAAGGTAGCAATTAAAGACTGATAATTGTGTGCTGAGTGGTAAATATCCCTATCGGGGTTTCAATTTTATTCTCAAACTGTTTTACTTGCCATACATCGTGCGACACTAAATTTCTAATGAAGTGTAAACATTGATTTACACCACCCTGTTTGACGCCTGCGATGACACACAACAATGCACACACAACAAAAAGCGGTAAACAATTATGGCAAGTAATTCAAGAGGCCATTTCTCTACGAAATTAGGTTTCATTATGGCGGCGGCAGGTTCTGCTGTTGGTCTTGGCAATGTATGGGGATTCCCAACGAAAGCTGCGAGCAATGGCGGCGCGGCATTTTTAGTCATCTATCTAGCGATGGTGTTTCTACTCGCATTTCCAATGCTAGTGGCTGAACTTACTATTGGTCGCTACGGCCAGTCTAATCCGATCGCTTCACTACGTAGCGTTTGGACCAAAAATCGTGCGGCTGCGAGCTTTTTTGGCGTAATAGCCATGATTGCCGCATCAATGATTTTGAGCTTCTATTCCATTCTTGCTGGTTGGTTAATGGGGTTTGCCGCAGCACCGGTATTAGAGATTGTCGGTTTACAAAGTGCCGCTGATTGGTTGGTGAACTTTGGCGATGCACGCAATGTCATTCTTGCTGTTTTGTTCTCTCTTTTAACCATCTACGTGGTGCAAAAAGGGGTCGCTGATGGTATTGAAAAATGGTCAACTCGTTTAATGCCGATGCTCTTCGTGCTATTTGGTGTGATGATTATCTATATCCTGACGCAAGATGGAGCGATTGACGGGCTTAAAATGTATTTGATCCCGGATATTTCACATGTCACTCCGAGTTTACTTGTTGATTCGATGGGACAAGCGTTCTTTTCGCTGTCATTGGGTGTTGGGTCGATGATGGTGTACGGTTCATACCTTAAGAAAGATGTGAACATCCCTAAAACGGCAGCGCAAGTTGCTGCGATTGATACCGCTGTAGCATTTAGTGCCGGCTTATTGATTCTTCCTGCGATGTTTGTGGCCAAGAATAATGGGGTGGAAATTTTTAATGCAGCCGGTGAACTGATGAGCTCAGGTGACCTTGTTTTTGCTGTCTTACCTGCCATGTTCGATACCATGGGAAGTATGGGTTTTATTGTCGGCACGGGCTTTTTTGTCTTGATGGTGATAGCGGCGTTGACCTCTTCTATTTCATTGCTTGAAGTGCCAGTTTCTTGTGCTCAAGATGAACTGAATATGACACGGGGTAAAGCAACTTGGGCAATTGGTGGTGCGATCTTAGTGCTGAGTATTGTTATCGCACTTAACTTTGGTTCACTGTTTGGTTTGGTAGCGGATATTTCGACTGTCTACATGCAGCCGTTACTTGGTGTTATTTGGGCGATTGTGGTCGGGTGGATTTGGAATCGCAACAAATTACTTAATGAACTAAAAGAAGGAAACCCAGAGATCGCTCAAGGACTATTTTGGAAGATTTGGCCTTGGTATGTGCGTATTGTCTGTCCAGTTGCGATTATGGCTGTGTTCCTTTTTTCCATTTTGTAATGGTAACGCTGTGACTTAACTCGCATAAAGCCTCCTTTATTAGGGGGCTTTTTTATATTGAGCCAATTAATAATAAAGAAGCCTGACGACGAGACGATAACAAGATGATAATCGGTAAATCGTGCTAAGCGCGTGAGATTTAAGCTTTATTACCACTAGGAAGGTGTATTTTGACATTGTCAGTAAGAAAGAAGTTGTATTTGGGATTTGGTTCAATTCTCGCAGTTTTGATTCTAATGGTTGGTTTGATTTGGAAAGAAGTATTGTCATCACACGCTGTTGCGGATGAAATTCGTCTTGATGATGTGCCGGAAGTGGTTAGTTATCTCATCATGATTGATGAAGCTGGTGATGTTTACCGTGATGCCACAGGGGCTGTCACAGGAGTGAAGGGGGCTATCGACGATTATTATACTAATAAACAAGAATTTGCCGATATTGTCGCCAAGCTTAAATTGCTTGAAGCGAGCAGTCCTGGCGACTTACAACGTGTGGAAGAAATAGAGCGCTTGATGGCTCAATTTACTGAGAGTTTTGAAGCCAATATTGCGCCGATGTTGGAAGGTAATTATACCTTTGCGGCTGTTATGCCGTTATTGCGCCGTTACTACAATGAATTCTTAATCCCAATTGAAACAATGCTAAATGAAGTCGCTACGACTGAGATTGCGGATACTGATACCGCGTTGCTTGGGCTCAGCGATTCTTTTACGACCATTGAATATACGATTGTTATTTTGTCTTCGATCGTTTTCCTACTCACTTGTGCCATTGCTTATATCTTGTCGAATTCGATTACCACTCGACTCAGTAAGTTGGATGAAGTTGCTCAAGCGGTTGCTGAGGGTGATCTTACCGCTGAAGCCATCGTTGACAATTCTGGTGATGAACTCGCCAACCTTGCGGTATCAATCAACCGAATGCAGGGTTCATTAGTCACGCTGATCGGCTCTATCTCTACCGTATCTAATGAAGTTAAGTTGGTCACTACAGAGCTGGAATCGATTAGCCAAGATGCAGTGAATGGCGCTTCTGCTCAGGCCGATAAAGCGGGTTTAATCGCGACGGCGGCGGAAGAATTGAGCTTAACAATTGCCGAGGTGGCGCAGCAAGGCAGTGCGACATTTGAAGAGTCGAAACGTTCGGAAGAAACGGCTGAAGGTGGTCGAGATGTTATTCGTGACATGGTGGCAAGTATTCAACAAGTTAGCCAGCAAATGGGTGACATGTCGACGCAAATGAATCAACTCGGCAGTCATGGTGAAAAGATCGGTTCGGTGATCAAAGTGATTGAAGATATCGCTGAGCAAACTAACTTACTCGCATTGAATGCGGCGATTGAAGCGGCGCGTGCAGGTGAGTTTGGTCGCGGTTTTGCTGTGGTTGCAGATGAAGTGCGAGCATTGGCGGAGCGAACGACGAATGCGACCAAAGAGGTGGCCGGTATTATTCAATCTATACAAGCGGGAACGCAAGAAGCGGTGAGCTTTACTGAAGACAACTGCCGTTTGGTTGAAATTGGCGTGAGTCAGAGCGAAGGTGCCGTCAATGCCTTGGAAGAGATTGTGGCAGGAGCGAGCCATGTACAAAGCATGATTAACTCCATCGCGACAGCAGCAGAAGAGCAAACGGCGGTGACACGTGAAATAGCCGCGGACATTACCTCTATTAGTGATATTTCGGCTCATTCATTGGAACTGGCCAACAGCAGTTCAACCAATGTGGCTGGATTGAATCAGAAGGTGTCGCAACTGGAGGATCTGGTGGGTAAGTTTCGAATTGCTTAATCACGCCTGCTTGTCGCACCAGCGTTTGATTTAAAGTTAAACGTTACTCAACACTCCTCAAGCCTTTATATGGCGCAGAGGAGTGTATATACTCTCGGCTCCCAAATGGAGCCTTTTTCATGTTTGATATCCTCTTTAACCATTCTGATTTTCTCATCATCAATAAGCATCCTGATGTTTCCGTCCATAAAGATGATGGCGACACCATGTTATTGCAGGAAGTGGCCAAACAATCAGGCGACAACCAGCTTTTTCTGGTCCACCGCTTAGATAAAATGACGTCGGGCTTGTTGATCCTTGCGAGACACAGTCAGGCTGCGAGTGTGTTGTCGTCGCTGTTTGCGCAACGTCAAGTGGGCAAGTTCTACCTTGCGATTGGCAGTAAAAAACCGAAAAAGAAACAGGGCTTGGTTCGTGGTGATATGGCTCGCTCACGCCGTTCATCATGGATGCTACTGAATAGCTTAGAAAATCCTGCAGTAACGCAGTTTTTCTCATTGGCAGGCGAGGACGGTGAGCGACTGTTTCTATGTAAACCTCACACCGGCAAAACCCACCAGATCCGCGTCGCACTGAAATCGGTTGGCTCTGCTATTGTTGGCGATCCAATTTATAACGTTGCCAGTGACGCTGATCGTGGCTATTTGCATGCGTTTGCGCTGCGTTTTGAATATTTGGGTGAGTCGTTTGATTTCATTTGTGATCCGCGTGACTATCCTCAACTGGGCAGTAAATGGTTGAACTCGTCGGTACAGGCGGGGATTGAACAGTGGTTATCTCCTTGGCAGCTCAATTGGCCAGTAATTAAGAAATAAGAAGTATTATGCAAATTAATCAATTAGCGACTTTTTTTGATCATGTGGAAGCGCAGCTCAATGTTGCACCAGATGAAGTGCGCCGTTTGTTCCATGGCCGAGGTCAATGTTGGCAAGGACTAGAGCAGTTAACGTGTGATTGGCTACAAGGTCAATTGATTGTAAATCTGTTTAAGCCAGTCGATGACTCATTTTTAGAGCAGTTAAAGCAAGGTCTAGTGCAATTAAGCCAAACACAGACATGGCAAGAGAAACATGGTCGTACCATTTTGTTGCAACATCGCTATAACGATGGCGCGCCATCAGAAGTGTTGCTTGGTGATTTTGATTCTCGCCCAGTGGTGGTTGAGTCTGGTTTAAAATACCAACTTGATATTGGTCGCAACCAAAACTTTGGTTTGTTCTTAGACATGCGTTTAGGCCGAGATTGGGTCAAAGCGCATGCGAAGCATGCCAATGTTCTCAATTTGTTTGCTTATACTTGTGGTTTTTCACTTGCGGCAATTGCGGGTGGTGCAGACCAAGTGGTTAACGTGGATATGGCGCGTTCCTCCTTGAACAAAGGTCGCGACAACCATAAATTGAATGATCACAATATCAATCAGGTACGTTTTCTAGGCCATGATATTTTTAAATCGTGGGGTAAGATAAAGAAAGCGGGTCCTTACGATATGATCATTATTGACCCACCATCGTTTCAAAAAGGCAGTTTTGCGCTGACCAAAGATTATCAGAAGATTTTGCGCCGTTTACCAGATTTGCTGACGGAGAGTGGTCAAGTGCTGGCCTGTGTTAACTCACCAGCGGTGGATTGCAGCTTTCTTATCGATGGTATGCAACAAGAAGCGCCAGAGCTGAAGTTTATTGAACGCCTTGATAATCCCCCCGAGTTTGCTGACATCAATGAGCAAGCTTCATTGAAGTGTTTAGTGTTCTCTAAATAGTTAAAGCCCCGAAAGGGGCTTTTTCATTATAAATGGAAGCCAAATTCTTTTTGCATATCACTCAGGCAGCGTTCGTTTTTTCCACCTAATACATTGATATGCTTTAACTCAGGCGTATCACCTGAAAGAAAGTGAAACTTGTTTCTATACGCAGTATTGAGTGGCATTTTATTGATCTCGATATTTGACGCTTTTGCTAAATAATTGATCCATATATCGTCAGCATTAGGGCATAATTTTAATGCTAAGTCTTTATTTAAAAATGCTTTTCGATCAATAGTATGTGGGAAAAGAGTTCCGCCACCTGAAGTGAGAAAGGCATCATTATTGTCGGCCTTATCAACTTCGTTTAGCCATTCTGTATAGGGCTTCGGCGTAGTATCAGTATTACGAACGATTTTATGAGCTCGGCAACCAATAATAGCCAAAGGTTGCTTTGTGTGATGATTCAATAGACGTTCAACAAGGTCGTATGGGTATAAAATATCATCATCAACGGTAATGATGTGCGTATCAGAGAATGCCTCGATGGCCGGAAATAGTTTTTTGTACGATCCCGTGTTGGCTGTGTAACGAATTTCTAATCCTTTTTCTCTCTGTTTTTTCAGTGTTCCGGGTAAGGACTCTTCGTTGAACTCATTTTCATCGAGCCATAAAACAATTTTATTTGGTTTTACAGTCTGATTGCCAAGAGATTCAATCGTTAAAAACACATGGTCTATACGAGTTGTATAAGTGGTCAAACTTAGCACGACGTTTGCGGTGGAATTTGGGTCAACAAGTGATGTCGTTGAGTCTAAACACGAACTCTGGTATTTATCTATTAGTATAAATTCTTTAATTTTCCCATCAGAAGAAAATCGATTTTCTATTCTGGTAATTATTTTTTTAACACAAACTTCTCACAAATTATATTTTAAAGTGCATAGCCTCGAGTGTTATTAACGACAAGCTGATGTGCACAAATTTGCGTAATAATTAGCTGAATTGAAAAATAAGTGGAGAGTTTTATTGAAAAAATTATACTTGCCATCCTAGTTGCGACTTAATTTTCATCAATTACATATTTACGGGATCTTATCCCCAATATTTAGGCATTACTGGTTCAGCGCCTGATAACCCCCGTAAATCCGTGTTGCAGTCGTAAACCAACATGCTGCGCCATACACATAAGCGATGACGGCAAAGTATTGGGGTAATAGACAGAACAGTACAAAGCACGCAATTGTTTCAGTTCCCTCGGTCAGGCCGCTCATATAGTAGAGTGATTTATGTTTATAAACCGGGTTTTCGATCCCTCTTTTGCCCGCCATGACAGCAAAGGCGAGAAAGCTAGATCCGGTGCCAATGAAGGCAAAAATGATGAACGCACCAGCAATTGCATTTTGTTCTGGGTTCGCTAATACAAAACCAAATGGAATCAATGAGTAAAATAAGAAATCCAGACTAATATCTAGGAAGCCACCCGCATCCGTAATGCCTTGAATGCGCGCTAATGCACCATCTAACCCATCACAAATTCGATTGAGAACAATAAAAATCAGCGCCAAAAGATAGTGTTGTTCAATTAACGCCGGTAGTGCCAAACAGCCGAGAAAGAAGCCAAACAGTGTGACTTGATTCGCTTTGATATTGGCACTATCAAGTTTTTTTGCTGCGCAATGCAGCGGTTGGCGAATTATTTGGATACTGAACCGATCTAGCATGTTTATTCCTTAATGCTCATATTGTCATTATTAATCACTGGATTTGGCCATTGCAGAATATGAGCGTGACTTGGCACGTCATCAATATCATGAGTGACAAGCAAGGTGGGAATATTAGCGATCGCAAGTTGCGTCATCACCCAGTCGCGAAATTGTAGACGTAAGGTTTTGTCTAATTTACTGAAAGGCTCATCGAGGAGAACAAGTTTGGGTTTGGCGAGCAACATGCGCAACAAAGTGATCCTGGCGCGTTGGCCGCCGGAAATTTGTTCGGGAAATGAGTCAGCCAGCTCGATGAGATCGACCGATTGTAAACAGGCGAGAGCTTGGATTCTGCGTTCAGTTTTACGAACATTATTAGGGAGAGCAAACGCGAGGTTCTGCCAAACATTTAAGTGCGGAAATAATAAGTCGTCTTGAAATAGAATGCCAATAGCGCGTTGATGAGCGGGCAGATGGTCAATATTTTGCTGATTTAATACCATCGTACCTTGATAGCGAAATTCGTCACTTAAATGGCCGGCAACAAGGTTGAACAGGGTAGATTTGCCACAGCCGCTTGGTCCCATTAGCGCGATAACTTCGCCGTTACTAATCGTCAGGCTAATTGGTGAGCACAGCGCTTGGCCGTCTTGTTTATAAATGACGAGGTTTTCGAGCGAAAGTGTCATGAATACGATATTCCTTGGATTGACCTATTTTGCGACGCAGCGTTAAGCGACCAAGCAAAATAGCCATTGAGAAAAAGACAAAGGGTAAGAGAGCTTGCCACAAAGCATAAATGGCCGTCACTCTGCGATCAAAGCCACTCGATAGCGCGACCGCTTCTGTGGTAATTGTGGCGATACGTCCGCCACCAAGCATCAGTGTGGGAAGGTATTGCGCAAGACTCACACTGGCGCCCACAGCCCAAGCGTAAAAGATCGCTGGTAATAGCAACTGCAGTTTGATCTGAATGAAAACACGCAGTGGTGACTTGCCGAGACTGAGGGCTGTTTTAGACAGATTGAGATTATAGCTTTTCCAAGGCCCATCAAGCGCCAGATAAACAAAAGGGAAAGCAAAGAAAACATGAGACCATGTCACCCAGAGAAAGTAGCGTTCGCTGGATAAATATAAACTCGCAACTTGTAAGCCAAATAGCAGCGACAACTGCGGGAGCAGCATCGGTAGCGCAATAACATAATCAGGAATATGACGATTGTGCTGAGTTTTGTATTCGTGTGCAATCAGGGCCAGTAATAATGCGATGCTGGCGCTGATGAGCGCTAAAACTAGGCTGTTTGTTAACGTCGGTGCCATGTTGGCCCATTCAAGTTGCCAAAAACGGTCGCTAAAGCGACTCGGTAAGAGATCCGGGAAGCGCCAGCGATGTGCAAAACTCCACAATAACAGCAGTGGAAAAATCAGGGCTGCGAGTAGCGCTGAGATGGAAAAAATGGCTAAACCGGGTAATCGCCAACCGAATCGACCTGAAAATTGCCACGTTTTCCACCATTGCGTCAGTGACTTTTCAATACCGATCACCATCAGCATCAGGCCGCTTGCCAATAGGAATAGCACAACTGCGCCGGCAGACGCGCGTGGCATTAAGGCGAGATCGGGGTCATTAAACCATTGCCAAACCAGCACTGCTAAAGTGGGGGGATTCGTTGGTCCAAGGATCAAGGCAAGATCAACCACGGATACGCCATAAGCAATGACCGCAAATAGCGCGAAACGCATTTTGGCCAACCATTGTGGAAAGATTAACTTTAACCAAGTTTGTTGAGTTGAATAGCCTAATGAATAAGCGACCTGCTGGCTGCGCTGTAAATTGAGTTGTTGCAACACAGGAATGCTCATTAGGAGTAGAAAAGGTATCTCTTTTAGTGCTAACGCTATAGTTAAGCCCACTGCGTATGGGTCGTTGACCAACCAAGTCGTGTTAGCGCTGTTCGCGGTAATATCGAACCATTGACTGGCAACCCGAGCGAACATACCTGTGGGAGCAAATAAAAATGCGAAACCAATGGCAAAGGCGACATGAGGCATTGCAAGCAGCGGGGAGAGTAGCGTTTCCACTTTGTGCCAATATTTTCGTCCCCACAATTGCTGCAAAACCGCAAAGCAGAAAAAAGCCGCAAGATAGGTGCTGAATAATGCACTAAAAAGACTGATTAGTAGCGATTGTTGCCAACCACTCCATGTCACTAATTGCACGTAACCAAGCCAGGAAGGCTGTGTAAAACCTAGCGATGGTATGTAATTAAACGACGAGAGTATCACGCCACTTAGGCCGGGAATCAGCGGTAGAATCCCAACCAAAATCACTACTAGGTACGATAGTCTAAACATCGGGCTCTCATCATTCTTTACTCAAAACTACTGGCTAAAATTAGTTGCCGTAGCGTTTTTGCCACTCTTTTTCGAGAGCGACTTGCCAACTAGGGTGCGGCTCTGCCACAGAAGGGAATAACTTGGTCTGTTTCGCTGAACCTTGTAAGTGCTGATTTTGTAGTACAGAGGGATCACCCCATATATTTAAATCGCCTTTGCGTGACTGTGCTTCAGGACTAAGAAGGAAGTTGATCACCACTTGTGCTCCTTGAGGGGAGTTTGCATTCCAAGGAATGGCTAAAAAATGGATATTTGATAGTGCGCCCGCTTCCATTGCATAGGCTTTGGTGGTGTCTGCAAGCTTCCCAGTGGCTTGTGCTGAGAAAACGGCGTTGGGATTAAACGTAATAGCAAGATCGATTTGGCCATCGTCGAGAAGCTGCGTCATTTCTGATGAGCTTGCTGGGAATTGCTTCCCTTGTCGCCACGCAACGGCATGCAACGCGTCTAGATACTGCCATAACGGCTGGGTAACGGTGTTGAAATCGACTTGCGTAACGGGTTGACTCAATGCCGTATCGTTGGCTGTTAGCTCAATCAATAATGCCTTTAAGAAGCTTGTACCGTGAAACTCTGGTGGGCGAGGGTAGGTGATTTTGTTAGGAAAAGCTTGTGCGTAGCTGAGTAATTCTGCAAAAGACTGTGGTGGGTTATTAAGGCGTTCACTATCGTGAATAAAGACTAACTGTCCTACGCCCCAAGGCGCTTCTAAACCAAGCGTCGGTTCTGAAAAATCGCTGTTGACAGGCAGCGATTTGTCGACCATTTGCCAACTTGGCAGGGCATCAACAAAAGGACCAAACAACAAATTATGATTTTTCATTGATTTGAAGTTTTCACCATTAATCCAAACCATATCGACACTCCCGCCCTCATTTTTACCCGCTGCTTTTTCAGCCAGTAATCGAGATGTGGTTTCCGCTATGTCGGTGACTTTTACATGTTTGAGAGTGACACCGTACTGTTGTTGAACCTGTTGAGCGGCCCAGCGTAGGTAGTTGTTGATCTCTTGGCTTCCGCCCCAGGCATGAAAGTAGACCGTTTGGCCTCGCGCTTGGGTCATGGTTTCTTGCCATTTATCCGCAGCAGTGGAAGAAAAGCTAATAAAAAGTGTCAAAATAAAAGTTAACAGCCTTGTCATAATAGTTCCTATCGTTATTTATGGGGCTTCATTAATCAATGGGTCTGTTGTGCTAGACCGGATCTGAGACCAATTTCATTCATTATGACGTAAAAAAGATGATTTCTTTTAGGTATTTGGCAATATTGTTAGCTAATTGTATGGGAAGTGTGCGTTTTGATAAGTGTTCGGCTAAATTATTCTCCAGCGTTGAGGGACTCAAGGTAATCGGGGGCGAATAAATGACTATCTAAGCGAGAGGGAATAGCAGAGCTTGGCTAGGCGGAATAGAGAAATGCGCTGTTTCAAGATAACAAAAAGCAGCCAATAAAGGCTGCTAGAATATTGCAAAGCTAAGTGAGGGGAGATTATTTCCAATCACTTAGTTTGAACGTTAGCGTGTGCGCATCGTTCTTTAACACTAGACCATCTTTAGTCAGTGTCATGTCACTCCAATCTGAAAGCGTTTGTGAGAATGCTTGTTCAACATCCATTGACTCACCCATACACATTTTCATGGTTAGTGCCATTTTTTCAATGCGGAATTGATTGTTTTTCAGTTCTGCTTGACCAAAGAAGTTGTTGCAGCCTGCATTACCATTTGCCGTCATTTTTTCGCCGACTTCTAGATTTGGCAGAGCTTGGCCTTCTTCTGCAGTTACTGCTTTACCATCAACACTGATTAGAGACCAGTTGTGGTGTTGTAGATCGGCTGCTGTGATTTCTTTCACATCATCACCATTGCTTGCACACGCAGTCATCAGCATAGGAAGAGAAAGTGCTGCAAGTAGCTTTTTTGAACTAAGCTTCATAGATATAAACTCCAAAAAACAATAAGGTATACGCATGTATACTTGATTAAAGCTTCAATGGTCATAATTATAAGTGATGCATCAATGTTTGTGTTAGCTTTTGGTCATAGTTTGATGTTTTATTTTGTAATTCACCTACTTATGGAGGGAGTATGGAGCAGTTAGAGTTCTTTTCTATCCAAAGTCCCTGTATTGGGGTCTGCTCGGTTGACGAAAAAGGCTATTGCAAAGGCTGCATGCGTAAGCGCGAAGAACGCTTTAATTGGCTATCAATGACCTCAGCGCAGCAGTTGCATGTGATTAAGTTGTGTCGCCAACGTTACCGGCGTAAAAAACTGCGCGACAATGGCGCGCAGTCTAACAATGAAAGCGAAGAGATGATCAATTCACAAAGCGACTTGTTCGATTAAATGAACGAGATCTTTTGCTATGGTTTAAGCTATTCACCCCGACTCATTCGCCTTTTCCTGCTTAGTTATTTCATTCCCCATTTATCACTCACCCAACCACCAGCATGGTCATCAAAGTGACACCCTGAAAAACGATGATTTGCTTCGTAGTTTTTATCGAATTCTGGCTCATCATCAATTAGGTGTTGTACATATTCCGCCATGGGATCACCGCTTTTCAGTCGATGCTGCCTCGTCGCGACTTCCTTGATGAGTTGAAGGCGGTAAGTATTGCTAGCACGTTTCATAACGGGATCCTCTGTTGTTCTGCCTTTTAAAAAAGTTAGAACTCCAATCCTCGAGCGTCAATGCACTTTTAGATAATTTTTCTATTACTAAGCTTTATTTATGCTTGTAATTGGAGTGAATGAGTAGTTAAAGGTATGAATAGCCATATATTTAACCAACTTTCATTGTAAGGTATCTGCAATAAAATATTCATATTGACCTTACCGTAAGGGGAGAGCTTAACCTGAGAGTTAAAACTTCTGTCGAGAAAGAGATATGTCATGTTGTAATAAAGCGCCGAACGGCGGAAGTCGTCAGCTAGGTGCATTACTGAAATTTACTTTGTGTATATTTATTGGCTTAGCGCTGATGGTGGTGGCGTTTGGTTGAGCGCGAACAAAAAAGCCTGCCGCACAATGAAGTGTCGCAGGCTTTTTCTTTAGTGGTTCATGATAAGTAATTTTCGATATCGCTTATTTTGTCGTACACGTTTCTTGTGATACAAACTCGTCAGCCATCAATTGACCACGGCTATTGCGCATTTTGATTCGGTAGCTTAATCCAGCATCCAAATTGGCCTTGGTGTCTTTGTTGGTACAGTAACGAGTAATGCTGGTATTCAACACTTGTTGCAATGGTTTCGCACCTTGCTGCTCTTGGTTGTATACCATCATGATTTCAATCGTCGTTCCTTTTGACGATGCACGCATGATCGACAGAGGGCCCGCTTCTAACGGCAGTTCAGCAGCTAATAGGCTGGCACGGTTAGACGCAAGCAATTCTAATTGGCGCTGTTGATTTCCATCAGAGGCGCACCCCATCAAAAAACTGGCAAGCAGTAACGCTGAAGCCAAACGTGCTCTCATGATCAAAATACTTTCTTAAATGGTTTTACGATAACCGATTGATAAACACCAGCGGCAATGTATGGGTCATTATCTGCCCAATCTTGCGCATCTTGCAGCGAGTTAAATTGAGCGATTACCGTTGAGCCTGTGAATCCTGCGTCGCCTGGGTTATCTGAGTCAATAGCTGGCATTGGGCCTGCGGTTAACAAGCGACCTTCATCTTGAAGCTGTTGTAAACGTTCTAAGTGTGCAGGGCGAACGCTCATTCTTTTTTCAAGTGAATTCTCTACGTCTTGAGAGAAAATTACATACCACATATGGTGTCCTTGTCAGCTGATTGGATAAGTTGTAACTCTACGCGAGGGATGGAAAATTTAAAGTAACGCATAGGGAAAATGTGAGTCTAATTCGTTATGTTTACCGTATTCGCTATACGACGATAGCGCGTGGCTTACCTGTTGAGTCAATCGCAACGTAGTTAAAGGTGGCATCACACACCATAAAGCGATCTTCAATGCCATGCTCTTTGACGGGTTTCACCCACACTTCAAGATCAATGCTCATTGAGGTACGACCAATTTTGGTGCATTCACCATAGCAGCACACCACATCGCCCACTCGAACCGGTTTCTTAAAGGTAATGCTCGAAACTGAAACGGTTACGATACGGCCTCCTGAAATTTCTTTGGCTAAAATGCCACCCGCTAAATCGAGTTGTGACATGATCCAACCGCCAAAGATATCCCCGTTGGCATTAGTATCCGCTGGCATGGCTAAGGTACGAAGAAGGAGTTGCCCCCTTGGTGAACTGTTTTCCTGACTCATTTTGACATCCACAACATAATGACGTCAGTTCGGCTAAGTGAACTGAAATTAATCGGCGTTATCTACTAAAAAGCGACCTAAAAATGGTCGCTTATTTAACTATTATACTGCTTTGGCTAATGAAGGTCATTAGCTATATAGCGCAGCCAAAGCACCAAAGCTACTCGCTGTGCTCTTCTTTTTCTTTTGGCATGTGCTTGTAGATGTAAACACCGGAGAGCAGGGTAAAGCCGAATGTTGCGATTAGTAAGCCGAAGACTTTAAAGTTTACCCATACATCAAGGGACAATTTAAATGCGACATAAAGGTTTAATCCTGAGCAGATGAGGAAAAAGATGACCCACGCCCAAGTGATTTTCGCCCAAACTTGTTCAGGTAAGGTAATTTCTTTACCAAGCATCCCTTTAATGGCTGACTTGCCCATTAGATGGCTAATCGTCAAACCAACGGCAAACATAGCGTAGACGATGGTCACTTTCCATTTTATGAAGTTGTCATCATGAAGAAAGATCGTCATACCACCAAAAATTGCGACGATTAAAAAGGTAATCAACTGCATTTTTTCGACTTTTTTGTATAAGGCGAAAGTCAGTATGATCTGAATAGCACTTGCGGCGATAAGAGCACCAGTGGCGATGTAAATATCATACATCTTGTACAAGGCGAAAAAGATAATGAGAGGGATAAAATCGAGCAATTGTTTCATTGTTAGGTTCTGCAGCTATCGAATCAGTATCGGAATGCTCTCAGTCTACCCAATTCACCTAGGAACACCAACCCGTTAGCGTGTAATCGAAACGACACTCTTTTGGTCAGTCGTGTTAGTGGGGAATCGTTGTCTTTAATTCTTCAAGGTATCCCTCATCACGTAAAGCATTGACAGTGCCGATAAGCTCTTCATTACTCATTGAAAAGCAACTTGATTTCCCCGTCATGACATTAAGGTATTGGTGATATTCAGGCTCAGTAAAGTGGCCAATTCTATCCACGAGTAAACATTTAATGCCATGATGGATCAAGTGATAGTAGGTGTGGCGCTTCATCTCCATAACATTTCTCCAATAAGGTACTGCGAGTTCTATCGCGAAGTTCGATACCAGATCAATAAGCACATTGAATGCCAACATAGATAGCGTTGCGGTGATAAACCGCAATGAGAAATTAGGACGTTGGGTGATGAATCTTTTAAATTGAATGAAGATTTCGTTATTTGCTCGTCAGTAAGAGAGGCAAAATGAGAATATGCGGCACTAGGCGCCGATAGGTGTTTTTTGCTTTTCACCTTGAATGGTGGCGAGCAAAGCTTCTTTTGATGTCGGTTTGGTTAAGTGGCCATCCATTATCTGACGGATTTTATCTAATTCTCGCTGACCCGACTCACCAGAAAGGGCATAGACAGGGATCTGCGGAAAGGTTTGTTTGATGATGCTTGCCGCTTCAAAGCCATTCATCACGGGCATTTGGATATCCATAAACACTAAATCGACACGATTACTTTGTATTATTTCTAGTGCAACTTGGCCATTATTTGCCAATATAGCATCGTAACCGAGTTGATTAAGGAGCAGTTTTACTAATTGGCGTTGCACTTCTTTGTCATCAACCACCAAAATTGTGTATTCATTGTCGGCGTTATCATTTTGCTTCCCGATGTTAATCGGTACAAATGCGGTGTTCTCTTCTGTTATTACCGGTGAGTTCGCAGGGCTAACCAATGAATCGACAGGAAATGACAGATGGAATTCAGTGAATTTACCGAGTTTAGAATAACACTGAATCGAGCCACCAAACGCTTTCATGACACGTCGACAGTAGCCTAAGCCTAAGCCACTTCCGCCACTTTTATTGTGTGAATAGAAGTCGTCAAAAATACGTGCTTGGAGACTTTTAGGAATGCCGGGGCCGGTATCTCGTACCACCAAAAAGTGTTCATATTTCCCCACAATGGTTCGAATGTCGATATGGCTTTGTGGATAAGAATCGAAGTAATAACTGGCATTACGTAATAAATTGAATATCACAAAGTTAAAGAGGGTGTCGTTGATTTTTGCATGAAAATCTTGCTCGATACTGATGTGCAGGCGTTGACGCATTTCGTCAGATTCAAAAGCATAACGTTCAACCGCTTGTTCGATCGCTTGCTTAATTGACGTTTGAACCGCGGGCTCTTGTTCAAGAGATGCATCGTTGACTTCGCGAAGAATAATATCAATTAACTGACGGCCACGTTCAATCGCCACCTTACCTTTGATAAGTTCTTGTTCTAATTCTATCTTTGGTGCGCTAATTTGCAGCTTAGTGTCGAGTTGTTCAAATTGCAGTTGAACTTGTGCTAACGGATTACGCATTTCATGAGCGATTGAATTAGCCAATGCTTGCGCCTGATGCACTTTTTTGTCGGCATTAATGTAGCCTTGCGCTTTCTTCAATACATACTGCAAGGCATGTATTTCTTCACAGAAGTAGAGGTGCCCACTGCACTTTTGGCGGGCGATCAATAAATGACTCATTTGATCTTCGTGATCAAAGATGGGCAAAACGAGTGCAACACCCTCTCGTTTCATTTTTACGTGCAGCTGTTTTAAGAGAGAGCTGACACTGGAATGAGTGAGTACCTGTTCCTCAATTTCTTCAAAAATGATCACACTGTTTTGATTGTACAGTTGTGAGGTATAAGCCTTTTCATCTTGTAAGTTGTAGACCAATTGCAGATCGTGTTGGTCAATATCAAGTGTTTGTGCAATTTGACTGATCGCAGAATGGGTCGATTTTTGGAATTCACGGGTCAGCGCATTGAGTTTTTGGGTCGGAGAGAGTGCTTGCCCATAGACAAGTTGACTGGCTAGGTGAGTGGTGGTGCGAAAAATAACTCGCCACGCAAGCCCTGTCACTAGGCAAGATAGGGGCACGATGATTGCCGCGTCGTAGAGTGAAATAGAATTAATGAGCAGCACTAGTGGCAGAGCGACCGTGATACAGGCTAGCAGTACGGATAACAATGAAAACAGAATGTGCCGATTACTGTAGAAGCGTGAGGTGACAAGTGCATACCCCATCAGCAGCATTTCAGTCACAGCCAGTGCTGGCGGTAACCATGACAGGGTGAAATTCTTCCAAATGAGGGGGATAAAAGCGTGAATGACAATGGTTGAAACCATAAAAACACTGATGCCAAACAACATATAGAGTGACTTAATGTGTTGTAGCGGCCTTGCGTGTCGTGAGTAAAGCAAAATATTACGAAACGACAGAACAATCAGAGCCATGGCAGAAAGAAAGAATGTTGCAGCTTGTTCGCCAAGCTGAATGTTAAATCGGCCGATCGCATAAACAGAGACACCTTCGACAGTACTGCCGGCACGATGATTCCAATAAATAGCCGCCGAAATAAGCACGATAAAAAGCGCATTTTGTAAATATCTAGAGAGCGTGGAATCAATATCGGTGACGAGTTGGCGAGTAACGAGATAGGCAAAAGCGAACGCAGAAGACGAGGCGAGATTGGCGAATAGTGCCATAAAGACAACGGCGTCATTATCTGCTTGGAGTAACAAAGGAGAATAGAAAAACGCATTGCTTAAGATCCAAGCAAAGACAGAAAGCGAATAGAAAAGATAGGGAATACTGATCTTTCGTTCGAACGTACCGCCAGATATCCTAAGTGAGTAGACGAAATAAACCGTCCAGCCTAATACCAGAGACGCGACACCGAGCAGCAACAATAAAATGGGGTGCACAAAAGGCTCAAACATTTGAGCATCCGTTAAAATGTAGCCGTAAGCTTGCGAACCATAAGGTTCTTAGCCACAAAGTAAATTGGAGCAAACTGCTTCCTATCCATATAGTGACGGGTACATCACTGTTCATCTAAGCCAACATTAGTATTTAAGTTGTCGTTTCTATGTCATTAACCCACAGATGCTCGCATATTGTAAATAGATGGTCGCTTGTTCACACGAGCGATTGGTCACAAATATTCTGAAAGCTCGTGAATTAATGTGCATCAAGTTGCTTTTATGTTGAGTTTATCAGCTGTTTCATCTGTTAGAATTAGGTTAATTTGTATTGTTGATTGTATTAGAACAACCAATGTAAGGTTTTTTTGTTGTAGTGCCTGATATAAGCAACTGATTTTTATGAGTTTAGTCGTATTGTATAAAAAAAATCAAATTGACTCAATTAGTTGTTAATTCTCATAATTTGCATTTCTGCGGGATTTAACTCTGAGGTTTTTGGGTATTTAAATTTTTAATATCATATTAATGCCATGTTTGATACGTTTATCTCGCTGATAATTATGATAAAAGTGTTAACTTGCTATAAAAATGTTGGCGAAAATCAGAAGCTTGGCATACACTTTCCAAGTAATGTCTCTATGTTATTGATTGACGAGGCGAAATGCTTTGGCGCTGTCTAGCGACAGTGATGTTTAACACAGCTTTTGAGGAAAATTCTATGGCGCTCACTAAAGCCGATTTGGCAGAGAACCTGTTTGAAAAGCTTGGATACAGTAAACGAGATGCCAAGGAAACGGTTGAGGCATTTTTTGAAGAGGTTCGCAAAGCACTCGAAAATGGCGAGCAAGTGAAACTTTCAGGATTTGGTAACTTTGACCTACGCGAAAAGAATGAACGTCCTGGACGTAACCCTAAAACGGGTGAAGATATTCCGATTAGCGCGCGCCGTGTTGTCACTTTCCGCCCTGGTCAAAAATTGAAAGCTCGTGTCGAGACTATCAAGGGCGACAGTTAACACGTTATCGATGGATTGAAGTCGTTTTATTATTGTGGAAAGAGAGGAGCTCTCTGATAAGCAATAATAAAAAAACACCCAAGCTTAAGCTTGGGTGTTTTTGTTTATATGGATGTCACTGTATAACAAGAGGTTAATCAGTCACGCTTCCATAGAATATGGCAGAACTTATGCTCAGGATCTCTGCTTACCAATAGGCGAGCAAAAACATCGTCTAACACATCATTTTCTTCGTTGACCAAACCGATACGTACTTCCGCATAGATTTCTTTATCAACATCAAAGCCGACATGTTGAGCCCAATCATCACCGGTCTCAACCAATTCTGCTGCGCCACGATCTTCAAACTGAGCAGTGAATAGAATCACATCAACAGCTTCCAGATTATCAGGCGCCATCTCAAGAAAGATATCGTAAGCGGTGTCGATTGCATCGTCGTAAGAAATGAGTTCAGCCATAATTATGCGCGGCTCATGTACTTGCGTTCAGCAGTATTGATGATCAAGCGATCACCATTTGCGATGTACTCTGGTACTTGCACTGTTAGGCCTGTTGCAAAACGAGCTGGCTTGGTACGAGAAGCCGCTGAAGCGCCCTTGATTGAAGGATCGGTTTCTTCGATAACAAGCTCAACAGTTGCTGGAAGTTCTAGCGCAACAGCTGTGCCGTTAACCAGAACAACCTGAAGACCTTTAATTTCTTCAGTAATGAAAAGAAGCTCTTCTTCGATCTCTTCTTTCTTAAAAGTAAATTGAGTGTAATCTTCATTATCCATGAAAATATACTCATTACCGTCAACATACGAGAAAGCAACTTGACGTTTGAACATGTCAACAGTTTCTACCACGTCGTCAGACTTATAACGCTCGTCAGCACGTGCACCAGTGTTTAGGTCAACACAACGCAGTTTGTAAATTTTTGCGCCGCCACGACCGCCAGGAGTCGTCACTTCGATGTCTTTAATCAGTAGGATTTTGCCGTTTGATTCAATCGCAAAACCTTTCTTTAGCTCACTCGCCTTAGGCATGAACAATTTCCTTCATATGAGTTGTAAGGGCGGCATTATATACCCAACTAATTGGAAGATGCTATTTGAACTCGCACTGATATTGCTAGTTTTCAGCGATTCTCAGCGTGATTATCTTGATCGAAAAGCGACACTAAGAGAACATGTCCCATAATCTGTCATATTCCACGATTCTTTGATGATTTTAGCCACAATTAATCCAGCCTTGCCGTTTCAAGCTGAGTATAGTCAAGCGATCCAAGATTTGGTGCGTTTCTTACGCTCGGGCTTGGGTGATAACCTGCACAGTGTTTATGTTTTTGGCAGTGTCGCGCGTAAAACCGCCGTGCCACAGCGTTCCAATCTGGACGTTATTGTCGTTACTCAGCAGAGTTTTGCTGATAAACGCAGTACGGTGTTCAATACAGTGCGTTGGCATTTTCAAAAGTCACACCCACATATAACCGAAGTTGCCTTCAAAACCGCATTAGTTAGTGATATCGCCTCATTAGATAGCATTTTCTCATGGGGTTTTTTATTACGCCATTGCGCGGTTTGTGTGCATGGTGAAGATCTGTCTGAGTGCTTTGGCGATTATGAACCAAGCTGGGAGATCGCTAAGCACTGGAATATGGATGTGGAGGATTGGTTGTCGGTTTATCGCAATCGAATCGTGCGTGCAAAAGAGGATGCTGAGCAACTTAAAGCACAGCAAATTATCGCTAAAAAACTGCTCAGAGCGAGTTATTCGCTGGTGATCCCACGCGCGAAGGGTTGGCATGATGATCCTGTGGCCTGTGGTAAGCATTTTCTGCGCTACTACCCAAGCTTCCAAGTTGAAATTGAACGCTTGGTGATCTTGCTGTCAAACCGAGTGGTGGCCAAACGTTCTGTGCTTGGAATATTGGATTCTTATGGCGAGTGGTTGGTGAAGCAATATAAGAAAACGGAATTTAGAATCGGCTAGGTCACCGAAGTATTTTTGCTGTCTCTAAGGGTCTTTGCACCTATTGAAATGCGTCACAAATATTTACACAACTGATGTATATATCAACTAGGTGATTTTATCTGCACCGTGTTAGGTGATTGACTTCACAGCCCTAAGTAATTGTTTGTTTTATTATATTGAAGATAATAAAACGTTAAATTGGGGCTATTAGATTGTCAATTGTCGTTACACAGAGTTTGATGAGAGTGAAAAAGATCATTGCGGAGCAGTTGCAGGCGGTTCGCGAAGGCTTGCTGTGGATACTGCCTTGTTTAATGATCATTTCATTGATCTTATTTGTTGCTTCTCTTGGCGAATTTTTGTTCGGTAAAGATGAGCAATGGGTCGTCACCCTGTTTCAACTCTACTATTTCGTTAACGACCTTTTCCCCATTCTACTTACTGCCGCTTTAGCGTATATCTTGGCCATGCGTTGGCGTCTGCCAAGACCTCCAATTGCGCTGGTGCTGATTGTTTATTTGTCTCTTTTTAATCAATTATTTAGCTATACTGGCAGTACGGTTGTCTTCGAATTGATCATTTCGATGATCACGCCGCTCTATGCCGTTCCTTTGATTTCCTACCTCTATAAACTGCGCTGGATGAAGTTTGTTCGTAACAACCATCTTGGCCGGATTGTAAAAGAATCACTCAACTTAATCTTGCCTTGTGTATTGGCGGGTATTTGTGTGTTGGCGATTAATGCTGCAATAATTTTTATCATCGAAGCGAGTAGCGTTTTATCTATTTTTGATATCCAATACAGTGATTCACCATTAGAATTTGGTGCGATTTTTGCCATGGTGAACTCGTTCCTGTGGTTTCTTGGTGTACACGGATACTACGGTTTATTGCCATGGGTTGATGTATTACAAGGCGCGGTTGATGTCGCGCAAAATGACATGCTGACTTATGGTGTCACTGACCATTTCGTTAACCATTCGTTCCTTGCGGTGTTTACGTTTGTTGGCGGCGCAGGTGCCACTTTAGGTCTGACGTGTGCGCTACTGCTATTGAGCACCAATCGCGCTTACCGACTGATTGCCTTAGCGAGTTTGCCATTGGGGTTATTGAACATCAATGAAGTACTGTTGTTTGGCTTACCCATCATCTTTAATCCGAGATTGTTTTTACCTTTTTTGCTTGCGCCAGTCGCCAATACTATCGTGGCTTATTTTGCAGTCAGTTTTGGATTAGTGAGCGCTCCGGTGACGGGAATGCCTTTTAGC
This sequence comes from Vibrio scophthalmi LMG 19158, assembly GCF_000222585.1. Taxonomy (GTDB): domain Bacteria; phylum Pseudomonadota; class Gammaproteobacteria; order Enterobacterales; family Vibrionaceae; genus Vibrio; species Vibrio scophthalmi. Next base: position 84,420 of record NZ_AFWE01000220.1, read on the forward strand.
AGTCCTGTCTTTTTTAATGCTTGGATAGTGACACAAGGCGATATCAACGCCAGCTTCTTGCAGTTATTCAACATTGGTGTATCAGGTTTGATTTATGCGCCTTTTGTTTTAATGCTAAACAAAACGATGGGTGAAAAAACCATCCAGTTCTCCTCGCTTGATACCACTTATTCGAGAAGAGCTGAAGAAGCACATACCCTTAGTGATGATCGTGTTACTCAGTTGGTCAATGCTCATAAACGTCAGCAAGATCTGGAGCGTAAACTGCACACGTTTACGGAAAAAGAATTTTGCATGGAGTACCAACCTCAGATTTGTCGAGTCACGGGGCAAGTTATTGGCAGTGAAGCTCTGATTCGCGCAATGGATAAACGAGGCAATATTGAATATCCGGGCGCATTTCTGCCTGCTTTCGAACAAGCGGGGTTGATGAAAGACATTGACCGGTGGGCGGTGATTCAGGTTGTGCATGACTTGAAGATTGCGATTGCTGAAGGGTGGGCGGTTCCGACCAGTGTTAACTTAACGCCAGAAACGATTATTGATACTGAGCTCATGACGCAGTTAACCTCCTATATCAGCAGAGTAGGAGAATATGTTCATGTTGAGATCACTGAGCAATCTCTACTGTTAGATAAGGATCTTGTTTCCGCTTCACTGCACGCCCTACACAGTGTTGGGGCGAAAGTTTATATTGATGACTTTGGTTCCGGTTTCTCATCACTGAGCTATCTCACTATGTTCGATATTGATGCAATAAAGATTGACCGTAGCTTCGTGCAAACGATTGAAAACATTAAAGGGCAGAAGGTCTTTAATGGCTTGATTAGTGTTGCTCAAGACCTTGATTTAGCGGTGGTGGTTGAAGGGGTGGAGACTGAAAGCCAACTTGAACGCATCCCATTACGCAACCATCTATCGATTCAAGGTTGGTTTTACAGTAAGTCGATTCCTTTAACGGGATTACGCCACTATGTAGCGGATCGTAATCGCGTACTCAACGAGCTAGAAGAGTCCTAACTGCGGCTCACTGAGGGTTTTGAAGTCGAGGCCGATAAACGGCAAAATGGCTTCTGCGACCGGTTTTAACTGTTTGTCGATATAGTGCTGATAGTCAATCGCACTGCTAAGATAATCTTTTGGCTCTGGGCCATTGATGGTCATCAGATATTCGATTTGGCCACGATTTTGGTATTGTAATGCGCGGCCTAGCTTTTCATTGATATTATCGGCCATACGTGCGGCTCTTACTTGTGGCGGCACGTTTTTCTGATAATCGCTTAATTTGCGACGTAATCTTTTTTGGTAAACTAAGCGCTCATCGTAACGTCCCGCTAAGGTATCCTCGACAAACTGGCGCACATAATCGGATGGGTCTTCACCGTGGAAAATCATCTGATAGAGTTGTTGTTGGAAAGATTGCGATAGCGGCGTCCAATCGGTTCTCGCACTTTCGAGACCTTTAAAAATGATCTTTTCTTGTTCACCTTCGCCAATTAATCCGGCATAACGCTTCTTCGACCCAGTCTCTTGGCCACGAATGGTCGGCATCAAGAATTTTTTATAGTGAGTTTCATACTCAATCTCAAGAATAGAGTTGAGGTTGTATTCTTGCTTGAGATGCTGCGTCCACCATTGGTTGATATGCTCGACTAACGATTGCCCAATCAGATCGGCTTGTGCTTGTGAAACTTGGCTATTGAGAGAGACAAAGGTTGAATCAGTGTCGCCATAGATCACCTGATAACCCTGATCTTCAATCAGTTTTTTGGTCTGTATCATGATTTCATGCCCACGCATCGTAATGCTTGAGGCAAGGCGAGTATCAAAGAAACGGCAACCCGATGAACCCAATACACCGTAAAAAGAGTTCATGATGATTTTGATTGCCTGCGAGAAAGCTTTTTCATTATTGCGTTTGGCTTCATCGCGCGCCGCCCACAAATTTTCGATCATCTTAGGTAAAAAATGTGCGTTACGATGGAACTGACCGCCGCGAAAGCCGGCCACAGCTTGGTTAGCGTTGTTACCTAATTCAAGTTTGAGTCCTTCTATCAGCCCTAATGGATCGATCAAAAAGGAACGAATAATCGAGGGGTAGAGGCTTTTAAAGTCCAACACGAGGACCGAATCGTATAGATTAGGAAGCGAGTCCATCACGTAACCGCCGGGACTCGCGAGCCAGTTTTCCGGCTGCAAGTTGGGCGCCACATAACCGGCGCGGTGAAGTTGTGGTAAATAGAGGTTGGTAAAGGCGGCAACGGAGCCGCCAATTCGATCCAATTCCACTCCAGTCAGTTTGCTACGTTCGATAGCAAACTCGAGTAAATGTGTCTGCTCAAATATCTTATTAACGAGAACGCAATCTTGTAGGTTGTAACGGGCCAGAGAGGGCTTATCATAACGATACATATGGTTAATTTCAGCCATACGATCGTGTACGTTGTGAATCTGCTTTCCTTCGCCCAATAGCTCTTGAGAGACAGACTCCAACGACCAGCGACGAAAGTGATAAGTGGCGGTTTTGAGTGTATCAATGCCATCCATTACGACGCGACCTGGAATAGAAATAAAACCTTGCTGGGTGGTATTTGAGCTTCTAAAAAAGCTAGCTTGATTAGCCCGTCCAAGTGCGAGTTTTACATTGTGCCATTCCGCCCGTTTGTGCAGCAATCGAAAGTCAAAATCAATCACGTTCCAACCAATAATCACGTCAGGGTCAAATTCCGCGAACCACGCGATTAAAGCTTCGAGCAGCGCTTTTTCATTACTGACCCACTGCATTGGCGTATCACATTCTTGCGACTCTCCAACCATGATCACGCGGCTATCCATCGGACTGGCTAAGCCGATCGAATACAACACCCCTTTTTCAGAGCATTCGATATCCAATGAGACGACGTTCAAATTAGGCTGGTAAGAGGCTTTGCGGCATTTAGCCTGCGTGACTTTTGTGTAGTCTTTACGCTGTGATTGAGAGCCAGTGAACTCAATCGCACCTTGAATAAAACGCTCCATCAAGAATCGGTCAGCAAGACGAATATCATCCTCATAAACCGTGATGTCATGTTGTTTTAGGCTCTCAGCGAGTTGACGAGCAGCCTTGATGGTATCGCAGTAACAAGCGCATAATGCTGCTTGATTAAAATGTTTCAGTGGTAATGGTTTAATTTCACAAGCAATATTGAGCTCCGCAGCAATTTGCATCGCACCAGCTTGCTGTTGCAGTTCAAGGAAAAATACTGGACGCTCACCATCAACCAACAGCTGATAGGGGCCTTGGTCTGTCGCCAGCCAGAGCTCAATTTGCGTGCTGTTATTGAGGTCGCGAGCTTGGCGCGTAAGTAAAAAACCTTGTTGAATCGTCAACGATGTATTCCTATCAATGGCGAGCGAATTATAGATGCATAGTCGCGGAGTGATTAGGGATTGTATTACGAGTCGACGAGCTGACGCAAAGTTAAAGCGGCTGGTGGCTGGAATTGTTGAATGAAAATGAAGTAGAAAAGGAGAGGGATACGAATACGTATCCCTCTTTGTCGGTGGCTCAGGTTCGGTTAGAAGTACAGATAGGCAGTGAGTTTGCCACTTAACTCTTCTTCTCCCCAATTGAAATAGCTCACTTGGCTGCGCAATGCGGTATTGCGACTAAGTTGCCAATGCCAACTGGCGGTTGCTTTGGCATTTTGATCGGCATCGCTATCTATCAGAGCAAGGTATTGGCCTTCTAGACCAATCCGGTGTTGGTCTGCGAGTTGGTAAATCAAACCCGCTTCGATGCCGGCGCCGAAGGTGGCCTCATAATCGGTTAGTTGACCTCCACTTATCTCAGCAGACAGTAAACTGTAAAAATGCAGCGTTTTTGCATCGCCCCATGCTTTACCGTAACCACCTTGGCCGAACCATCGACCTTCTAGCTTGCCGTCGTTTGGCATTCGGTCATAACCGATACGCGCATTCCATGCCAAACTATCAAAGATGCGATTGCTTGGCGCCAGAGCCATTGCATCGATAAGATAGAAACGATCGAAGCGCGAAGTGCCTTGTTCATCGACACTGACTTGTGTATCCAAGAAGCTGATTTTCGCTCCTGGAATAAAGCCTTGCTGTGAATCCAATAAATCGTGGTAAGCAACACGCCACTCTAACGTGGCTTGTTGACCATAGTGGTCACTATATTGGTAACTTAATCCGCTACGAGCAGAGGCATGGCCTTTTTCTGGTGAAATTTCCGGTGTAGGCGCTTGCGAAAACGGAGAATCGACTTTAATTCGGCTGCGTTGATAAAGCAGTTCGGTTAAACGCTTTGCGGTTGGGTCGCGTTCTAAGCCCAAGTCGTATAGCTCAAAGTTAAGCCACTCGTAAGAGAACTCTAAAATCGCCGCACGTTCGGTGTCACTGTATTCATCGGCAGAAGGAAAATCCCCTTGCTTGGCTGCAACCGCAGCATCAAAGAGTTCAGGATCAATTTCATTCGCTTGATGCAATAATCGTGTACCAAATGATTCGCGATAGTTGGGTTGCTCAAGCAGTCCCGCTTGATTCAACGCTTCTACGGTATCGGATGGAATCGCGTGCATCGGAAATTGTTCGACTAACGAGAGATCATCTCGTGCTAACTCAAGTAATGCGAGTAATTGGTAGGAACAGTTTTCATCAGCGAAATAGTAATCAAATTCTGCCCGTTGCATTTCCCAAAGGTGAAGCAGCACTCGCTCTACTTCTGCTTCATTTAATTTCAGACGATATTCCCAAATATCGCGTGATTCGATGTCGTTGTACTCGCGAACCTTGCGATAATAAGGCATGACAGTAAATCGACCGGGATAGCTGCCAATCAGCCCTTTAAGGGCATATAAAGCTGCGTTGTCGTCAGTTTCTGGTTCGGCCGCAAAGTTAATCGCAAACGCAACCAGCTCCTTATGACGAGTTTGGTCTTTGGCATCAATTCTTAATAGGGTGTGGCCAAACATCGAAGAGGGGTTGTTCATAAAGGCGGTCGGGAAAACCAAGGTTAACCCTTCTGGGTCGAGTACCTCACGCCATGTTTCTAACTCAGGACAGTTGAGATCCGCTTGTTCGCCTTTTTGGTTTTGCAGCCAAGTATAGCGCGCAGGGTACTGACAGCGAGTTTGCTCGGCTATCGAAGTATCTGCATTATAAAGCGCGTCGATGGTGGCTTGTAACTCACTTTGCGGTGAGCGATAGCCATCTTGGGCGAGGTAAAATTCGTCGTTATCCACCGTACTTTTATGGCTAGAAAGTGTCGCTGGTAAATAATGGCCTAGTTTTAACCAATACGGATCTTGGGCAAGCTGTTCGACGTTAAGGCTATTGGCTGAAAACGCCAGTGAGGATGCACATAATCCACATCCCGTGAGTAGTGCTTTAGATAATACAGAATAGTTCATTCAAATCCGTAGAAAGGTCATTGTGTAGATGGCTAAATACTCTCGAGGCAAAAGTACTTAACGATAGACACGGTCATATAAAATATGACCAGAGCCTCGTGATGAAGAGGCTGATATAAAAAAGTGCCCTAAAGAGGGCACTTTAATCACGAACTGAGTTCGAAATTAGATTGCGTAACCCGCTAGAGTTGCGTCAGCTGCAACTAGCGTGTTTAGGTTAGCAAATACTTCTTGAGAAGTTACGTTTTCAGATTTGAATACTTCTGCGAAGTTCTCTTGAGCTAGCTCGTTGAAAGCTGCTTTGTCAGAAGCTTGAACGCCCCATACTTCAGAAAGTGTTGCTAGAGTTTCGCCTTCACCTTTAGCGATATCACGAGCAAGGTTGTCCATGTTACCGTCGATGAAAAGAGCTAGCTTCTCAGAAGAAGAAATAGTGCCGTTACCGTCACAACCTAGAGTACCAAAAGTGATACCGAAAGTTTGGTTACCAGATGTACCGTTAGTCGTCGCACCTAGAATTTTAAATACTTTGCCTGACTTGCCGTCAAAAACCATAGTACCTAGACCACAACCGATGTCTGCATCAGCCATTGCAACATTAGAAAGAGGTAGTGTTGCAGCTAGAGCCGCCACTGCTAGTAGCTTTTTCATAAAATATCCTTAATCGTTATCGCTTTACCAACGTCACTCGTTAGTTTTTGGAATTGATAATACAAATTATCAACCGGAGCAAATTAAATGAAATTGGTTTCATTTTCAATGATTGTTACAAAATAAAAGCGACCAAAAACTCAAAATGCTAGCTATCTCAACACTTGACGCTAATCCATTGATAAACAGGATATTTGCTACTACGGCGTCATAACTAAAAATTAGTACTTGCTAAACTTTACATTTCAGCACATATTCATCGGAGTAGTATAAATTTCATTTTTTAAGTTAAAATAGGCAACTAAGTTGTTATCCACTGTCCTCGGTGGGTGCAGAGCCAATTAACATAGTGTGGAGATACAAGTGTGATTAGTGTTTTCCTTGTAGATGATCACGAGCTGGTTCGCACAGGGATACGACGTATTATTGAAGACGTCCGTGGAATGAACGTAGCAGGGGAAGCTGAAAGCGGTGAAGATGCAGTAAAATGGTGTCGTAATAACCATTCTGATGTCGTATTGATGGATATGAATATGCCGGGTATTGGTGGCTTAGAAGCAACCAAAAAGATCCTGCGTTTTAATCCAGATGTAAAAATTATCGTTTTGACTGTTCATACGGAAAATCCGTTTCCAACGAAAGTGATGCAAGCTGGTGCTGCTGGTTATTTAACCAAAGGTGCTGGTCCTGATGAAATGGTCAATGCAATTCGAGTGGTGAATAGCGGTCAACGCTATATTTCACCAGAAATCGCTCAACAGATGGCGTTAAGCCAATTTTCTCCAGCATCGGAAAACCCATTTGCCGATTTGTCTGAGCGCGAATTACAAATCATGATGATGATTACCAAAGGGCAAAAAGTGACTGACATTTCAGAGCAGTTAAGCCTAAGCCCAAAAACCGTCAATAGTTACCGCTATCGACTGTTTGCCAAATTGAATATTAGCGGTGATGTCGAATTGACCCACCTTGCTATTCGCCATGGAATGCTAGACACCGAGACATTGTAGTGAGTTCATCTTTCGACTCGGTCTCTTTCCTTAAGACAGTGACTAACCAACCCGGTGTTTATCGAATGTATAACGCCGAGTTGGTGGTTATTTATGTCGGCAAAGCCAAAGATCTCAAAAAACGCCTGTCGAGCTACTTTCGTAAAACGATTGATAGTGAGAAAACGCGCGCGCTGGTCAGTCATATCTTTAAAATCGATGTCACAGTAACCCATACTGAGACAGAAGCGCTGATCCTTGAACACAATTACATCAAGCAGTATTTGCCTAAGTACAATGTGTTACTGCGTGATGACAAATCCTACCCATATATTTTCATTAGCGCTCACAAGCATCCGCGCTTATCGATGCACCGTGGAGCAAAGAAGAAAAAAGGTGAGTATTTCGGCCCTTATCCCGATTCCGGGGCGGTGCGAGAAACCTTGCACTTGATTCAGAAAATATTCCCAGTACGTCAGTGTGAAGATACGGTTTATAGCAATCGAACCCGCCCTTGCTTGATGTACCAAATTGGCCGTTGTGCCGGTCCTTGTGTAAGCACCATTATCTCTGATGACGATTATGCTGAGTTAGTGGACTATGTACGGTTGTTTTTGCAGGGTAAAGACAAGCAAGTTCTGGAAACTTTAATCGGGAAAATGGAGCAAGCGAGTCAAGCGCTTAAATTTGAACAGGCGGCTAAATTTCGCGACCAAATTCAAGCCATTCGTCGCGTACAAGAGCAACAATTTGTCTCCGATGATTCGATGGATGACATGGATGTGCTCGGTTTTGCCCAAGAGAGTGGCATCGCCTGTATTCATATTTTGATGATTCGCCAAGGTAAGGTGTTGGGTAGCCGTAGTCATTTTCCTAAGATCCCCAACAATACCAGCCAGCAAGAAGTTTTTTACAGTTTCCTTAGCCAGTATTACCTTAGCCATAATGAAGCTCGGACTGTTCCGACTCGTATCATTTTGAATCAAGGGTTACTTGAGGATGTCGCGCCACTCCAAGAGGCATTATCAACTATCGCAGGGCGGAAAGTGCAATTTCATGCCAATCCTACAGGGATACGAGCCCGCTATTTGAAATTGTCCAACACCAATGCGTTGACCGCATTGACCAGTAAGATAAACCATAAGATGACAATCTCTCAGCGTTTTAAAGAACTGAGGGATCTGCTTGGGCTTGAGTCTATCCAGCGTATGGAGTGTTTTGATATTTCACACACCATGGGGGAGAGCACGATCGCTTCTTGTGTGGTGTTTAATCAAGAAGGCCCTGTGAAGCAGGAATATCGTCGTTACAATATCACCGGGATAACGGGCGGCGATGATTATGCTGCGATGGGGCAGGCGTTAGAACGTCGCTATTCAAAGCAACTTGATATTGAGAAGATTCCAGATGTGGTGTTTATCGATGGTGGCAAAGGGCAGTTAAATCGTGCTTATGAAATCATCAGTCAACACTGGCAAGATTGGCCGAAGCGGCCAAGGTTGATTGGTATCGCAAAAGGAGTGACCCGTAAGCCGGGCTTAGAAACGTTAATCACCACCGATGGTGAAGAGTCTCATCTTCCGAGCGATGCCCCCGCGCTACACTTAATGCAACATATTCGTGACGAAAGTCATAATCACGCCATTGCTGGTCATCGCGCCAAGCGTGGAAAAACCAGACGTACCAGTGCCTTAGAAGGCATAGAAGGAATTGGTCCTAAACGTCGTCAAGCTTTACTCAAATATATGGGTGGATTACAGGAGTTGAAACGAGCCAGTGCTGAAGAAATAGCCAAAGTACCAGGCATAAGTCATTCTTTAGCAGAAAACATTTATCAAGCATTGAAACAATAACAAAAATCCAGCACCATATGAGCCTGTTTTTAGGCAGTAAACAGCGCTATACGCAAACGATAAGAGCCAATAAATATGCGTTTCAACATTCCTAACATTCTTTCTCTATTACGACTGTTCTTAATTCCAGTTTTTGTCGTAGTGTTTTATCTTCCTTATAGCTGGGCGCCATTTGCGGCCGCTATGGTTTTCTGGGTGGCTGGTTTTACCGATTGGTTAGATGGTATGTTGGCGCGCAAGTTGGGCCAAACCTCGCGTTTTGGTGCATTTATTGACCCAGTGGCTGATAAAGTATTAGTCGCGACCGCCCTGATATTGATTACAGAACACTATCATAATATTTGGATTACCATCCCTGCAGTAACCATGATTGGTCGCGAAATTATTATTTCAGCGCTACGCGAGTGGATGGCTGAAATTGGCAAACGAGCGAGTGTCGCGGTTTCTTGGGTTGGTAAATTTAAGACGGTTGCACAGATGTTTGCTCTATGGGTCTTGATTTGGCGTTATGATGACTGGATGATTTGGCTGGGTTACGGCGCATTGTATATCGCGACATTCCTCACCTACTGGTCGATGGCCCAGTATCTGATGGCTGCTAAAGACGACTTGCTCGCTGAAGAGCATCAATGATCAATTTGAAAAGCGAACTTAGGTTCGCTTTTTTTTAATCTCAAAAAGCATTTTTAGTAGTAAAGTCATTAGATTAGCGCTTGAAACTGATAGAAAAATAGCCAATTCACGCTTGTTTGGCGGTAATTTAGCCAAACGATTCAAAAAACAAAAAATAGTGTTGACTCATCTGTGCGAATCCGTAGAATGCATCCCGTACCCAAGAGGAACGCAGTAATGCAAAGCTCGAAGGAACACGAAGGCGCCTTGGCAGAGTGGCTATGCAGCGGATTGCAAATCCGTGGACCTCGGTTCGACTCCGGGAGGCGCCTCCATTCTCTCTTAGATTTTAATGCTAAGATATGAGAA
>NZ_AFWE01000219.1 GCF_000222585.1 Vibrio scophthalmi LMG 19158
CCCGTTTTTGGCGATGAATATTAATAAAACAGAAAAACATGAAATCGATTTAATTAGAAAATGGATAGTTGCACTGCCTCCAGAAACCTTGGCGAATTTGCTCACAGCGTTATGCCAAGGGCAAACTCGTAACCGTGTAGACAGTAACGGTCAGTTGGTAACCGCTGAATGGGATAATAACAGTCAAGCACAAGCGATAGTCAAAATTATGCAGTGGTTGGCAGAAGACCAAACCGAAAGCGATGAAACCAATCAACGCCAATGGAAGGAGGCGTTAATTGCCATGGCCGATTTGCCAAAATACAGCAAAGATTATTCTGAAGAGTGGGAAGGGTATAAAAAGCAGTGGTTTAAGTTGGCTGAGTTTATTAACGAAACAGGTGATATGAAATATATCGATAACTTCACATATTTATCGCATATTCTTTGTGGGAATATGGTTTTAACTCGTCGTAAATGCCATATCATGACAGGGATTATTGGCGGCGTTGAGCGTTATAACTATGCTGCGTATCCAATGAGATGCGTGCCTAATGCGTCGCTAGGTAAGGGAACTCTCGCTATCGTTAGTCGCAAAACTGATTTGGCTGAAAATCATTGGCGATTAGAACAAACTAATGAAATTATTATAAATTGGAGTATTGATGAAATTACATTGTAAGCTGTTAGTGAAATTATGCTCGAGTATCTTTCTCCTATTAAGCATTACAGCGTGCGGCCCCAACCCGCAAGATGATATTCCACTATTTGAGAGTTATATAGAAGATAATATCAATAAGAAGTCAGACGACCCATATATTTCTAGTTCAGTTAAACCTGAGGATGATCTTTATGAGTTTTTGATGAAATTACAGCATGGTACGGGATATGGGGATCTACTTGAGCCATTAATCGAGCAAGGGAATACCGATGCCATGGTATGGCGTGCGCGTATTAGTGCCAGTAATCTGGAATTACGTCCGAAAATATTAGGGCTATTATACAGAGCGATGCAAGCGGGAAATCCATTTGCGGCATTAGCTCTATCGAATGGTGGCGAAGAGTGCTGGCTTTTTGGCAAAGGATCTTTGAGTTCACAAGTCGGTCAATCGATAGGTGAAGAGATACCCACGGGAATCGAAACTTGTTCTGAGGAAAATTGGCTTACAGCCCAGCAAGGATTTAAAGAACTTGCTGAGAAAGGAGATTTACGGGCACAGTATTATTTACTAAAAAGGCAACATATCGATAACCCTGGCGAGACTCGAGAATCACGTGACCATCATGTAAATGAAGTTATTCGCTTTGCGGAAGAGTACTACTATCAGCCATTAATGGATTATGTAGAAACAATCCTAGTCAAAGAAACCCCTTCATCACAGTTAAAGGCAGAAAGCGAAGAATTGGAGTTGTTATCAGTAAATTTGCTGACAATTGCAGCTAACCATAATTACATTCCTGCGATTAAGATGCTTATAGAATACAATTATGAAAAGATAGATAAACATGATCCTATATTTGAATCAGGAATAGCCCTTGGTTCAGTCGGTTCGATACAGTGGCAAATGCTAATTTTTGCAAAAGCGGGTCAAGATAGTGACTACACGCAGGCTGAATTATATTATTTATCAAAAATCCATAGTGAATTATCCGATGATGATTACTTCTTATTTAGATATTTTAAGGAAGGGAGTATCTCCGTAATGGATAAGGAAAAAATAGATGAAAAAGTTA
>NZ_AFWE01000218.1 GCF_000222585.1 Vibrio scophthalmi LMG 19158
ATCACCAAACGTCGCAAGTTTAATCTGACCAATCAGTTCAGGGTGAACAAGTAATACATCCAAAACGCCTTCCAGCAAGGTATAAGACGTTGTAATAAGCGCTTGGGGCACATTCCCCTCATTTACCCACTGCTGAAATATTACTTGTGCCTGTTCACGATTAAAATGCTCGCCATAACCTAACTGTAATTCTATGCCTTGTTCTTTGGTGACAGAACGAATGCCGAGTTCACGTTCACGGGAAATATTGAGTTCTGGCAACGCACCAATCACTCCAATTTTAGTGACGCCGTCACTAAGTATTGACATAGCTAACTCATGTGCCGCACCAAAGTCTTCACTGATCACACAACAAAAATGCTCATCATCCAGTGGACGGTCAATGGCAACAACCGGTGTCCCCTTGCTCTGTAGTGTCAGGTAGAACTCGCTCGCATCAGTAATACAACTCGCAACAAATAACGCATCGACTTTGCGACTGACTAAAGCATCCACCACGCTCTTTTCTGTTTGTGGGTCATCATCAGAGCACGCTATCAGTATTTGGTAACCCGCTTTGCGCGAATTCTGTTCAAGTAATTTCGCTAATTTTGCATAACTGGTGTTTTCTAGATCTGGGATCACCAAACCAAACGAGCGACTGCTTCCAACTCGAAGTGAGCTTGCTGCAACATCAGGTCGATAATTATGTTGTTCGACTACCGCCATCACTTTTTGCTGTGTCTTCTCGCTGATTCGGTAAGTCTTAGCCTTACCATTGATCACATAACTGGCTGTCGTTTTCGATACGCCGGCCAATTTCGCTATTTCATCCAGTGTCATATTCTAATCTACGTTCTGTGGATTAGATCAAAGTTTATAAACAATGATCTCAACAATGTTTGCATTATACGCTGAATGGATTCAGCATTAAAGCTGAAAGGATTCAGCAAACAACCAATTTGTCGTGTATATCTCAAATATCATGATTATTACCTAGCGGTTTGCTGAATTTTTTTACCTAGTTGCTGAACCGATTCAGCGATATTGTAAGTACAACGAATAACACCCTACGAGGCCTCCATGCTAAAGCTTTCCACACAAGACGTATCACTCAATCAGGAGTTTGCGGACAAGCACGCTGCCATTCATTCTCTCGCTCAGCAACTGGTCGAAAAAGGCTTAGTAGAGCAAGGTTATCACCAAGGTATGGCGGCGCGTGAAGCGCAAAATTCGACCTATCTCGGCAACGGTATTGCTATCCCACACGGTACTGTCGACACTCGTGACTTAGTTAAACAGACTGGTGTCACTATCTCCCATTTTCCTCAAGGCATTGATTGGGGTGACGGCAACCTGGTTTACCTTGCCATCGGCATCGCGGCAAAAAGTGATGAACACTTAGGTATCTTAAAGCAGCTAACCAATGTTTTAGCTGATGACAACGTTGAAACCGCGCTGAAAACTGCCAACAACGCGGAACAAATCATTGCGCTGCTAAACGGTGAAACACAATTTAATATCGACTTTGATGCCAGCCACATCCAGCTTGGTTTTCCGGCCAGCGATATGATTCAGATGGCGGCAGTTTCAGCTGGCTTACTTAAAAACAGTGGCAGCGTTAACAACGAATTTGTCGCTGATGTGGTCGCAAAAGCCCCAACCCACCTTGGTGATGGCGTTTGGCTACTAGGTTCGAACAAAGGTGTTAATCAAACCGGTATGGCATTTGTTTCAACTGCCAATCAGTGCCACTACGAAGGCAAAAACGTCACATCACTGATCACTTTTTCCGCTTGTAATGGCGCGCATCAAGCTCAGCTTAATGTCATTCAGACGTTGATTGCTAACCACACCATTGGAAGTTTAAACGATAAGACCGCTGAAGAGCTGATCACACTATTTAATCCATTGGTCGATATTAGTGCCAACGAAGCTCAAACCGCTGATGGCAATAGTGCGGTTTTCCACATCCGCAACGCTCATGGGTTGCACGCCCGCCCGGGCGCGATGTTAGTTGCAAGTGCTAAAAAATTCGATGCCACTATTACTGTGCGTAACATTGATTCCGACAGCGCGTTTGTTAACGCAAAAAGCTTAATGAAGGTTATCGCGCTTGGTGTTAAACACGGCCACCAGTTGGAATTTGTTGCTCAGGGCGACGATGCAAAACAAGCGTTGGCAGCAATTGGACAAGCGATCGAATCTGGTCTAGGTGAGGCATAACCCGATGAATATCAAAGCTACAAACAAAATCAATAAAGTCGTGACCATTACCCTAAATCCAGCATTGGATCTAACGGGTAGTTTGCAGGCCTTAGTCCAAGGTGGTGTCAGCCTAGTTGAACGAAGTGATTTTCATGCGGCAGGTAAAGGTGTCAATGTCGCACGAGTGTTGAGCGACTTAGGTGCAGACGTCACCGTGACAGGGTTTCTTGGCCAAGATAATCAAGAGCTATTTTGTCAGTTATTTGAAGAGATGGGCGCCACGGATCGATTCATTCGCGTAGAGGGGTCAACAAGGATCAACGTCAAGCTAGTCGAAAGCAATGGCGCCGTTAGCGACATCAATTTTCCCGGCGTAACGGTTAACCAGCACGCGATTGACCTGTTTGAACAAACCCTCGATGAGCTTTGCTGCGACCATGACTTCTTCGTGCTTGCGGGTAGCTTACCCAACGGCGTGACACCAGAAATGTGTGCCAACTGGGTGCGTAAACTCAAAAATAAAGGCAAAAAGGTCCTGTTTGATTCGAGCCGCGCTGCGCTTGAAGCTGGTATCGAAGCTGCACCGTGGCTAATTAAACCCAATGACGAAGAGCTGGCTGATTTTGCCCAACAACCCGTTGCAAGCGAAAAAGACGTGATCGCTATCGCTGAACAACTCAGTACGAAAGGGATCGACAATATCGTCGTTTCACTTGGAGCAAAAGGCGTTATGTGGCTAAACCAAGACCAATGGCTAGCGGCAAAACCACCAAAAATGACGGTCGTTAGCACGGTGGGCGCCGGGGATACCCTTGTCGCCGGACTATGCTGGGGACACATGCAAAAAATGGAAAAACATCAATTACTCACCTTCGCCACAGCACTCTCTGCCCTTGCGGTTTCACAAGTGGGTGTTGGTGTCGCCGAGGTTGCAGAAGTTATCGCATTACAACAACAAGTAGAAATCAATCCAATTTCGTCTGAATTCAAATAACAAAAGGTCGATGTTATGAATCTAACTATTATTACCGCTTGTCCAAGCGGCGTTGCTAACAGCATTATTGCTGCGGGGCTTTTGGAAAAAGCGGCTCAAGCACTAAACTGGACAGCCAATATAGAATGCCAATCGAATGTGATCCCTTACACTGAGATTGGCGAAGCAACCATCGCCGCAAGTGATATTGTGATTATCGCTGCGAACCGTGAAGTTGATGACCGACGTTTTGTGGGTAAAAAAGTGTACCGTGTTGATGTTGAAGAAGTCATTCACAACGCACAACAGGTTTTGAAAGACGCCGACACTCAGGCAGTCTTACTTGAATCTGCTTCCCAATTTAAGCCGGTTTGTACTGATTCTCAGCAGCAAAAACGCATTGTTGCCATTACCGCATGTCCAACAGGCGTAGCACATACCTTTATGGCGGCGGAAGCGTTAGAGAAACAAGCGCAGGTGATGGGCCACCAGATCAAAGTGGAAACCCGTGGCTCTGTGGGCGCGAAAAACCAATTGAGTGCTCAAGAGATCGCTGATGCGGATTTGGTGATTATTGCCGCTGACATTGAAGTCCCTCTAGAGCGCTTTAATGGCAAGAAATTATATAAAACCAGTACGGGACTTGCTCTCAAGAAAACCGAGCAAGAAATCACAACCGCTTTTGCTAACGCGACCCCTTTCACTGCGAGCGCTGGCGCAACAAATTCAGCAACAGACGAAAAGAAAGGTGTCTATAAGCACCTAATGACTGGCGTATCTCATATGCTTCCAGTCGTTGTGGCGGGCGGCCTAATCATCGCCCTATCCTTTGTCTTTGGTATTAATGCATTTGAAAAAGAAGGCACACTGGCTGCCGCACTAATGACCATCGGTGGTGGCTCTGCATTTGCGCTGATGATCCCTGTCTTAGCGGGCTTTATTGCTTTCTCTATTGCAGATCGTCCGGGCCTTGCGCCAGGTTTGGTTGGTGGTATGTTAGCCAGTTCAACTGGTGCTGGCTTCCTAGGCGGTATTGCCGCAGGTTTCATCGCCGGTTACGCGGCTAAATTTATTGCCGACAAACTGCAGTTACCTCAATCGATGCAGGCGCTTAAGCCAATCCTGATTATTCCATTTGTTGCGACCTTATTTACCGGTTTAGTCATGATCTATATTGTCGGTGGCCCTGTTGCTGGCATTATGACTGCGCTGACGGATTTCCTTAACAATATGGGCTCAGACAGTGCGGTAATGCTTGGTATTGTCCTTGGCGCCATGATGTGTTTTGACCTTGGTGGTCCGGTGAACAAAGCGGCTTACGCTTTTGGTGTTGGCTTATTGGCCTCACAAACTTACGCGCCAATGGCAGCAATTATGGCAGCCGGTATGGTTCCAGCTCTCGGTATGGGGCTCGCGACGTTCCTTGCAAAAAGTAAATTTGAGCAAAGTGAACGCGAAGCGGGTAAAGCATCATTCGTTCTTGGTCTGTGTTTTATTTCTGAAGGTGCGATCCCATTTGCTGCAAAAGATCCTATTCGCGTTATCCCATCATGTATGGCGGGCGGCGCGTTAACGGGGGCACTTTCAATGTTGTTCGGAGCAAAACTGATGGCACCACATGGCGGCTTGTTTGTCCTGTTGATCCCAAATGCAGTTTCACCGGTGTTGATGTACTTAGTCGCAATTGCAGCAGGTACGGCAGTAACGGGCTTTACTTATGCATTCCTCAAGAGTCGTGATAAGAAAGTGGCCGTGACCGCTTAGTCGTTTTCATGCTTCACTCCTGAATCCCCCCCTTATGTAAGCGCCTTATTTTTATAAGGCGTTTTTATATACTCGCGACTCAACGCGACTTCCTTTATCTGGTTATTTTTCCAATCCCCAATGGAGTGCAAAGCAACACAACGTTGCACCCTAATGAGACGTAGTTCGCCAACTCAAACAGTAAATATTCAGAAAAACCAATACTTTGCATCATGGCCTATTTCTTGTACTAACCTCAATAAGGTAAGCAACTTATTTGTTTGCAGGCAACGTCAGAAACCGGAGAGTCACCATGCAAGACACATTAACCATCATCCTCGCTGGAGGTGTCGGTTCACGCTTAAGTCCGTTAACCGATGATCGGGCGAAACCCGCCGTTCCCTTTGGCGGAAAATACCGGATTATCGATTTTACATTAAGCAATTGCCTTCATTCAGGGCTACGACGAGTACTGGTGCTCACACAATACAAATCGCATTCGTTGCAGAAACATCTTCGTGATGGCTGGTCATTACTTAATCCAGAATTGGGGGAATTTATTTCTGTTGTTCCCCCACAAATGCGTGGCGGCGGTAAATGGTATGAAGGCACGGCAGATGCGATTTACCACAATCTATGGCTTTTAGAGCGCAGTGATGCCAAGTATGTGGTGGTCCTCTCGGGTGATCATATCTATCGTATGGACTATGCTGCGTTGATTGCCGAACATAAAAAGAATGGCGCAAAACTGACCATCGCTTGTATGGGCGTCAACAAGGAAGAAGCTCATCAATTTGGTGTAGTGAGAACCAGAGCCGACTCGGTTATTACCGAGTTTATTGAAAAACCGAGTGCTCCCCCTACTAACCCCTATGACCCCAATATTGCCGATGTTTCGATGGGTATTTACGTCTTCAATGCCGATGTGTTACGCGAACAACTTGAATTAGATGCCAAAAAAATCGATTCTAGCCATGATTTTGGTAACGACATCATTCCTAAGCTGATTGAAAGCCAACAAGTCTATGCCTATCAGTTTTGTAATCCTTTGGGCCGTGTGGCGATGGATTGTTATTGGCGTGATGTGGGCACGATTGACTCTTTTTTCCAAGCCAATATGGATTTGTTGGAGCCGATTCCACCCATGAATCTCTATCAGTACGATTGGCCAATTCGAACTTATGAAAGGCAATATCCACCAGCTCGCACCGTTTCTTCTGCTACTGGAAATGAAGGCATTTTCATTAACTCGATGATCTCAAATGGCGTCATTAATTCTGGCGGTTCCGTGCAAAACTCGATTGTTTCACCCAACGTACGTATCTTGGATGGCGCGACCGTTGTTGACAGTATTTTATTTGACGATGTCGAAGTTGGCGAAGGTTGCCAACTAGTAAATTGTATTATCGATAAACACGTCAAGATCCCACCAAGAACACAAATTGGCTTAAATCGTATTGATGATGCACGACGCTTTACTATTTCCCCCAACGGCGTCGTGGTTGTCCCAGAAAGCTACCGTTTTGAGGGCAATAATCTTGATAGCAATCAGTATGAGCACGAGCTGGTGAAAAACGGTCATGCCATCTAACTGTCGACGAGCTAAACGACGGGAGTAAGGTATTGACGGTAAAAAAAAACACCCTCTTGACTGAGGGTGTTTGAGAAGATTGACTAGATCTCCTATAGGGGAATTGAGTATCGCTTAAACACTGCCAGTAAAAAACAGCAAATTTGTAAATGATTCTTTCCCCGTTTTTGTTCGTATAATCAACAATGTGCTCAATTAATATGGCTTTACGTATTTTTGCTACGTGAAAGAGGTACGACACAACATTATCAAACAACAACTGATTAAAGCGCTATTCGCTCATTAACGAGATTCAACGATCATTGAGTTGCAATCGAGTTTGACAGTCCCCATTAAGTAATAAATAAATCAATAATATTGGTTCTACAAACCAATCCCTACGAGGTGTGCCATGTCTATGCAATTCACTTATCTAAATCCGACAAAAATATTCTTCGGCCAAGGACAAATTGCCGCTATCGCGAGTTCTATTCCTACTACAACTAAAGTACTTGTGGTTTATGGCGGTGGTTCAATTAAAGCTAACGGTGTGTATCAGCAAGTTGCAGCTGCACTGGAGAATCATCAATGGTGTGAGTTTTCGGGTGTTGAAGCGAATCCAACCAAAGAAACGCTCGATAAAGCGGTGGCGATTGTCAAAGAGCAGGCGATTGAGATGATCCTTGCCGTCGGTGGTGGTTCGGTTATTGATGGCTGTAAGTACATCGCTGCGGCATCTCATTACGATGGCGACGGCTGGGATATTTTAACAGGCCAACATCAAGTAAGTTCAGCAACACTTCTGGGTGCAGTTCTTACCCTGCCGGCAACGGGGTCTGAATCGAATTCTGGAGCGGTTATCACAAAAGCAGCAACGCAAGATAAACTGGCATTTCTTTCCCCTTTTGTTCAACCACAATTCGCGGTTATGGATCCGGATGTAATGAAATCCTTGCCTGAGCGTCAACTTATCAATGGCTTAGTCGACGCATGGGTTCATACTTGCGAGCAGTATCTGACCTACAATCACGGCCATATGGTACAAGATGGCTATGCTGAAGTGTTATTGCGTAATCTTTTAACGCTCGCTAGCCAATATGACCAACGTGATAATGACCAATGGCGAGAAAACCTAATGTGGACGGCAAACCAAGCGCTCAATGGCTTGATTGGTTCCGGCGTACCACACGATTGGGCGACTCATATGATTGGCCATGAATTAACGGCCCTTTGGCATGTTGATCACGCGCGATCTTTAGCGATCGTACAACCCTCTCTATTGCGTAATCAGATTGAACTTAAACGCGGCAAACTTGAACAGATGGGCCGTGAGGTGTTCCGTTTAGACTCCGGTGAGCAGCTTGCTGAGCGCACTATCGACGCGATTGAAGGCTTCTATCACAGCCTTAATGTACCGACTAAACTAACCGAACATAACGGCGATAAAGCAGCAGCAATCAATTTAGTTCTTGAGCAACTTGAAAAGCATGGCATGGTTGCGTTAGGTGAAACACAAGCAATTGATTTGACGCAAAGCCGCGTCATCCTAGAAAACGCGATTGCTTAACTTTCCGCTTTTAGTTCTAGGCTTAGCATGACAAGTGCTAAGCCTAAATCTCGTTATTAACGCCCTTGTCGATCGCGTTTCAAATCAACGAAGAAAGATTATTGGCTAGAATGTAATCCGATAATATTGCCTTCCGTATCGCTTACTAATGAGATCCGCCCATGCTCGCCGATCGACATTTTGGGCTGAATGACCTTACCTCCAGCTGCGACAACTTTCTGTTCTTCGTTTAAACAATCCTCGCAAGAAAAATAAACGATGACGCTATTCCCTCCAGCCGCCATACCCGGCATTCTAACAATTGTGCCCGTCGCACCATAAGATTCCATATCCGAACCAAAAGCCCACATTTCAATATTTGATCCATCCGGTGTTTCAATGCGTTCAAGAACAGCGTTAAAGACATCTTGATAAAATGCTTTCGCTCGTTCAACGTCATCTACATAGATTTCAAACCAACAAACAGGATTAATCATACCCTTGACCTCTGTACATATAGGTCTGATAAGAATAGTGGCTAGCAGACAAAATTGACCACTTTCACATTCAAATTGCTCTTTATGACTACCACATTCAATAAATCCAAACTTTTCCATTAGACGACGGGTAAAAGCTTAATAATTTTCAACATCATATAGAAATTTTGAGTAACAACCGCTAAGGTTACGGGGATCAATACAGATGGTTTATATCTAAAGGAAAAATATGTGGTTTGCTATTGTTTCACTTTGCTTAGTGCATATTTACACGATTAGCCATGGGCCGCGTTGGCTATTCTACCTTAGCAAGCCTCTCCCTGCGGTATTACTTGCGTTGCTGGTGGTTGGCAGTCCAAGTCACAACAACGACTACAATAATCTCATTGCTTTAGGGCTATCTTTGTCGGTATTAGGCGATGCACTTCTGATGTCGCCAAAGGATCATTTTCGCGCTGGTTTGTGGTGTTTTTTAACGGTACAGATCTGCTACGGATTCGCTTTCTCGCTCATTATTCCGAGTTACACGAATCTGTTGTTGCCTATCTTATTAGCGTTTATTGGCGTGGTGATCTTTCTCTTGTTGGCGCCAAATATGAAAAAGGTTCGCTGGCATGTAGGCTGTTATATAGCTGCTATTTTGTTTATGGCTTGGAATGCGATTCAAGCGTGGCAAACCTCTCCAGAACACATCGGTGTGTTAGCGGGTATTGGAGCGATCATTTTTATTATGTCGGATTTGGTTTTAGCCATTGACCGATTTAGAGCAAGTTCCGATTTTTCTCGCCATGTCGTAATGTTCACTTACTACACCGCACAATCGTTAATTGCCCTATCGGCCATTTGGATGATCTAATCTTGTTACTCTTTACTAATCCGTTATTGAACAACTAAAAGTTATCACTATTTTGCTGACTATATTTAGGCGACTATCGCTAATAATGCCAACTTGGACTCTTGTAAAACGTCGACCAGTTTAGTTTTCGAAATTTGGTAGGTCTGCCTCGGGTTGCTGGCACTCTCAATATCGGCACACACTTGGTGGAGAGCCATTAAGCCTAAACTTCCCGCTGAACCTTTCAATTTATGCGCCAACTGCTTCACTTGAACGTTGTCATTCGCCTGTTCTGCATCAGTCAGTAAGGCTAATATCTCATCACTGCCATTGAGGAACAATTCCACAATGTGCTGCATTTTTTCTTTACCAAGCACGTTGAGATCATCAAGGATCACCGCTTCATTAATGACGCTTAGGTGGTTGGTGCAAGGTTGAGGCAAATTAGCCTGATCGAGTAACAAAGTCTTTCCTTCCAGATGATTCTGAATAAGTTCACATAACGCTTCTTTATCTAGCGGCTTCGGTAAGTAACCATCAAAACCTGCCGCAAGATAACTCTCAACTTCTTCGTTATACACATGCGCTGATACGGCAACAAAAGGCGTTAGATCTGCCGCTGGTATTTGGGCATCTTGCTCCATTTGACGAAGCTGTTCCAACAGATCGCGGCCATCACAATCAGGTAGGTTAATATCCAACAAGGCAATATCGAACTTGTCTTCGGCAAACAATAGCTTAGCCTCTTCACCGGTTTCGGCAATCACGACTTGGTGGCCTAAATTTGTCAGGAATCCTTCTGCAACCAGGCAGTTAACTGGATTATCTTCCACCAACAACACCTTGGCACTCAGAACGCATTGATTCTGACTCTCCTTCTTCGCGACTTCTTGCCCCAATTCAAGTGGAACGGTAAACCAGAATCGGCTCCCCTGACCGACCTCGGATTCCACGTTTAGCGTACCGCCCATCGCCTCTACGATACGCTTACTGATCGCTAAACCAAGTCCAGTACCACCTTTAACACCTAACCCACCCGACGCTTGTGTAAAGGCATCAAACAGTGTTTCCATTTCTTGTGGCGAAATACCAATACCCGAATCTGATACTTCGAACATCACCTGATTTTCATCTTCTAATGAAACGTAGATATCAACATGTCCATCATCAGTAAACTTGATGGCGTTACCAACTAGGTTAGTCAGTACTTGGCTAATACGCGTAACATCGCCATACCAAAATGGCGCGATATCACTTTCGATGATGGTGTTCAGTTCAAGGTGTTTCTCTTTCGCTCGGCCGGTTAACAGTTGATGAACATCTTCAACCATATAGTGAAGATTGAAATCAACCGGGCGAATTTCTAAGTGACCCGCTTCAATTTTCGAGTAATCAAGCACATCGTTGAGGATCGCAAGCAAGGTTTTGCCACTGCGGTTAATGATGTCAACATAGTAAGTCTGTTGAGCATTTAGCCCGGCATCTTTAAGTAGACGAGCCGTACCTAACACACCATTCATTGGCGTACGAATTTCATGGCTCATGGTCGCAAGGAATGCAGACTTTGCACGGCTCGCCTGCTCTGCTTCTTGGCGAGCTAATGTATGGTTAACCACTTCAAGGTTAAGACGCTTGTTCGCTTCTTGTAACTGATGTGTACGCTCAGTGACCAACTCCTCTAATTGCCCTTTATGTTCTTCAAGCTCGCGCTTAGCGGTGCGTTCACTCTCCGCCACCACTTTCAGTGCATGTGCGGTATTTCGCGCAGTGATGATCGCTTGTCCCATATGCGCCAATTCATCGTTACCTTTTACCGTAATATCGACCTTCAATTGACCTTGAGCAATCGATAGCAACGCAGAAGAATACTCCGCTAATCGCTTTAATACCGACACGTAAACCACTTTCCATACGATGAGTACCACGATTATCATCCCTAACACGGTTATGATAGTAAGGGTCAATTGGGCAAAATTAAGGGTGGTTTTTAACTCGTCTACCGCTTCCGTTGTCGCTTGGTTGGAATCATCCACCAACTTATTAACGGTCGTATTCAGTGCTGTGAATTGATTGAGCGTATCGAGCATCAACTGATGTGATTCTTGTTCGTTATCGTGACGTTGTAACACAACGTCAAATACGACACCACGCTTATCAAGTTGGGTGAGAAGTTCAGACATTTGTACTGAGCGTGTCGGATCTTCCACTGCCGTTACGCGGCGCTTCATGATTGACAAGTTATTATTGAACTGCTCGCGAATACTGCTTAATCGCTTAGTATCGTTAATCGTGCGAATTTCTTCGATTTGATTTAGCATTTGGAACGCTAATAGGTGCAGTTCATGCAAGCGCTCAGAGAGATCCAAATCAACTTCGACTAGAGCATCGAGTGCTTGGTAGGCTTTCTCTGTTTGCTTTTTTGCCAGCAAATCATAAATGTGCGTGACGTTCGCCACCGCAATAGTGCTGGTATTTGCGACTTGCGTGCGAGTAAGTTGCTCCAATTCTTGGGCAAGAGTACGCATATCTTCCGTGCGTACAATTAAATCGTGCTCAAGAAACAGCTTCTTCTCGACGACGATGCCGAGCTTGCCCAACGTGTTGATGATCTGCTGTACATTCGTTTCAAGAGATTTAAGTAACTGAGAATCAAAAGAATCTGAGCCTAATTGTTTGATATGAGTCAGTAAGGCTTCCAATTGATCAAACAGCTCCTTACCCGATTGTTTACGTTGCGCTTCGGTTCGCGCATTGGTTAGGTTTTGCACCGACGAGATAATGCGTGAGCTAAGCTCTGCTACTTGACGAGCCTCTATCATCGAAGGGATCGCGGAATTAACTACATTTCGTTCGGTTTTCGCCACAAACGAAAAACCAAAAACGCCGATAACGGACGACATAAGAACCAACAGTGCCATCGCCAAAAAAGCAAACAACAACTTACGGCCAATGCTGGCTTTAGCAAGTAACATGGGAATTCATCACTTCTTAACTCTCTCAGAATGCGCTATATTCTGCAGTGTTTACACTATTTAATCCAACGAAAACCGTCATGCCATTTGTTTCTGTGCCCAATAGCTTTATCAAAATTTCACTTCTTCTTTCATGCTTATTGTTTAGCGTTCATTCTGTCGCCAAAGAGCCGTTACGAATTTGTGCCATTTACCCTCACCTCAAAGATTCCTACTGGTTATCTGTTAACTATGGCATGGTGGACGAAGCACGTAAAAACAACGTTCAACTACGAGTACTCGAAGCCGGTGGCTACCCAAACCACGAAAAACAAAAAGAACAGCTTGCGCTGTGTACAAACTGGAATGCCGACGCAATTATTCTAGGTACTGTAGCACCTGATATCTACTTCTCTGATCTGAAAAGCTATGTTGGTAATACCCCCATTTTCGCCACTGTGAATAAACTGATTGTCGATAAAGAGACAGAAAGCCTCCTCAAAGGTGAAGTAGGCGTTGATTGGTACTGGATGGGTTACTACACCGGCGAATACCTCAAGCGTAAACATCCACTAGGCAGTGGCATCACTAATGTCGCCTTGTTACCTGGACCAAAATCAAGCGGTGGAACGAAACCCGTTATTCACGGTCTACTAGCCGCTATTAAAGACAGCGATGTCCGCATCACGGAAACGTATTGGGCTGATAATGATAAAGAGCTACAACGCAATCTAGTGCAAAAGGCGATTGAAGGTGATCAAATCGACTACATCGTGGGTAGCGCTGTGGCAATTGAAGCGGCAATCAGTGAATTGCGTTCTGCAGGAAAAACTGGACAAATCGGTCTCATCTCCACTTACCTTAGTCATGGCGTGTATCGCGGTTTGCTACGAAATCGTGTCGAATTTGCCCCAACCGACAAAATGGTTAAGCAAGGACGTCTCTCGATTCAACAGGCGATTCATTACCTGAATGGGATGCAATATGAAAAAATTGAAGCTCCTATCATAGAAGCTTTGACACCGAATAGTCTCAACCCTAAAGTGATCGCCGAGTCTCTGTCTCCTTCAGAGTATCGCCCTACGTTTTATATCAATAATTAGGAATATTAGATGCAAAAAACAACGCGTACTATGCCAGCACATAAACATGTCGCGCTGGTCGCTCACGATAACTGCAAGCCAGAGCTGTTGCGTTGGGTAAAAGAGAACAAAGAGAAACTTCAACGACACTTTCTTTACGCAACGGGCACAACTGGCCATATGCTAAGTAAAGAAACTGGCCTTGCAATTAAGAGCATGATCAGTGGCCCGATGGGCGGCGACCAACAGTTAGGTGCGTTGATTTCTGAAGGTAAAATTGATGTGATGATTTTCTTCTGGGATCCCCTCAATGCCGTTCCACACGATCCAGATGTAAAAGCCCTTCTACGTATCGCGAGTGTATGGAACATTCCGGTTGCCACGAACCGTGCCACCGCTAAATTTCTCTTTAGCTCAGATCTTATCGAGCAAGAAGTAGACATCGAAATTCCAGATTACGACGCATACATTGCCGAGCGTATTTAATTCTTGCTATCAATGTTTAACGGCAAGTGCTGATTTCAGTCTGAGATAAGAAAAAACCGAAGCATTGGCTTCGGTTTTTTATACAACGTTTAACACTGACTTAATGCAAACTATGCTTGGTTCACTGGATAATCATCGTTAAGTAGCTCTTTGACAAAAGTAGAACCACTGCCTTTATACGCCACCCATACTTTTTTCTTCGCACGGGTTAATGCCACATAAAATAGACGTCGCTCTTCTGCATAAGCGAAATCATCGTTCGATTGCGTTAACGCACCATTGAGGTGAATCGCTTTCACTCGCGCAGGAAACTGGCCTTCATCGACATTGACAATCACTACGTAGTCCGCCTCTTTACCCTTACTACCGTGACAGGTCATGAACTCAATATCGAGTTGATTAAACTGTTTCTGCCAATCGGTAAACAACTCTGGCTTGTGGTAGTGATTGCGGCCTAAAATTAATACCGTTTGCTTTGTCTTCGCTTTACGATCTAATTGATCGAGTACCTTCTCAACATTCGCCATTGGCAACAAGGTAACTGCTTTGCCTTTTTGCTCTTTGTGGCTCTTGAGTTCTTTTTCCAACTGGTTAGGGTTTTGCTGAATAAAGGCATTGGCAACGTTACCCAATTGGTTATTAAAGCGATACGTCGTATCGAGATAGTGTAACGTAGAGTTAGGGAAACGTTCAGCAAAGCCAGTGGTCAAGTCGACATCTGCACCCGCAAACTGGTAGATTGACTGCCAATCATCCCCTACGGCAAATAGCACGCAGTCTTGGTGTTTGCTTTGGTTACACAGTGCTTCCACTAATGCCAATCGCTGCGGCGAAATATCTTGGTATTCATCAATCATGATGTATTTCCAAGGTGAGGTAAATTTACCTTTTTGCACGTAACTGGTTGCACGGCTTATCATGCTGTTAAAATCGATTTCATTTTGTTCTTTCAGCATTTCTAGCCACGCTTGATAACATGGCCACACTAGTGCTAACTCGCTGTTAAGCCGTGTATATTCACGATGTTCAACCAGCTGTTGCTGGATCTGCTTTTTGCTGCATTCCATCGCCGCTAGTTGGCTCAACTGAGTATCTAACCAAGCGATTAATTTCGGGTTTTCTACATGACTGCCTAACTCTTCGTCACCGGCAATATAGGCAATTGGCCATTGCGATAGATGTTTTTGCCAGCGTTTGTAGCTAGTGGGGGTCATCCAATGGCGTTTTAACCAATCAGTACACCAGGCTTGACGTAAATTGTCATTGGTCGCTACTTGAGAAATCGAAACTTGATCCCCTTCCACATGGCGCAAGATCTGCAAACCAAGCTGATGGAATGTGTTCACTTTCACCGGCTCAGAACCTGAACCAATCTTACTGCTTAGTCGCTGGCTCATTTCTTGGGCCGCTTCTCGACCAAACGCAAGCATTAATATTTCTGAGGCTTGCGCTAAATGGCTTTGCAACAAGTAGGCCACACGTGCGGTAAGCACACTGGTTTTACCTGAGCCAGCGCCGGCTAAGACAAGGTTATTGTTATCGTTTAGCAATACCGCTTTTTGCTGCGATAGATTGAGAGGTGACGATTCAATTTGCGAGAATAGTACTTTCCAATTGTCCAGTTCATTGAGCATCCAGTCATGGTTACGCTGTTCAAGCTGTTGCTCGGAATCGGTGATCCATGGGGCTATTTTGCTCATCCGCTTGGGAATACGCAACGCCGCATCTTCTAGCGACATCGACATGGCACTAAAATCTTGATTTACCGTATCAAGCCATTGTGAAACTTGAGCATGAGTGACAAAGCTTTGCGCACGATGAAATACACTGACCTGCTCTTCCCACTGCGGTAAATGTTCCACTAACTGACGACATTGCTCGTTATGCCAATGCTGATAATGATTGATTGCGTAGCGAGCAAATTGGCGGCATTTTTCCCACGGCAAACCTTGCACAAGCCAACTTTGTTGACGTTTATCTTGAGGATGTGCGAAGAACTGCAACCCGCCCCAGATTAACCCACGCTTGAGTTCAACGCGACCGTTCCAGATATTAAAGGGAATGCGCTCTTCACAGCTTTCTGAGCTCAATACGATAAAATCGTTATCGAGGCTAACATGATGATATTCGTTTTGGATGAAGAACTTTGCAGTCTTGTTTGCAGTTAGCTGCATTGTAATAAGCCTATGGATTCTGTTGCTTTTATCATATCGTATCCTTGTTCCGATTTGAAAAAGGAATTGAAAATTCGTTGTCAATAATCGCAACGCTTAATTTATCAACAACTAAACTTATTTCTTTATCTGTATCAGAAGTTTACCATAGAGACTCTGCTATGATTCGCTCTCAGTTACGGTAAAATTTGGAATTACAGTGCATTTTTTGAGTCAACTCCGCCTCTATTGGGCTAATAAGACGTTTAATTACAGTCTGTTAATACTGACCACCCTGCTAGGTGTTGTCATTCCAACTTGGTATTACCAACTTAACTCGTTGGTCATCCCGTTGATCCTTGGGGTGATCGCTGCTGCATTAGCCGAAAGTGAGGATAGCTTTACTGGTCGTCTCAAATCTCTCACGATCACTTTTATTTGCTTCGCTGTTGCCTCCGTTTCGATTGAAGTACTTTTCAAATATCCACCACTGTTCGCCATTGGTCTGTTTGTCTCTACCTTCGGTTTTATTATGCTGGGGGCAATTGGTCCTCGATATGCCAGTATTGCCTTTGGTTCGTTATTGATCGCTATCTATGCCATGTTAGGGGCTCACGAAAGCACCAACCTTTGGTTTCAGCCATTAATGTTACTCAGTGGTGCCGCTTGGTACTATTTGATGTCGATGATTTGGCATGCGTTTTGGCCAACCCAACCGGTACAGCAAAGTCTATCCAAAGTTTTTTATGAGCTAGGCAATTATCTCGATGCGAAAAGTGAACTCTTTCACCCTGTTGCCGACCTTCATCCCCAGCCTTATCGAATTAAAGAGGCAAACCTCAACGCATTGACCGTTACCGCGCTAAATCAATGTAAGGCCACATTACTGAGTCGCTCCAAGCGTGGCCATATCGATGGTGCCAGTGACCGTTTTCTCAATATCTATTTTATCGCCCAAGATATTCACGAACGTGCTAGTTCGAGCCATTATCGCTATCAAGAGCTTGCATCGCATTTTGATCGTTCTGACGTACTCTTTCGTTTTAAACACTTATTGCAAGTTCAGGCCAAAGCATGCCGAGAAATCGCGACGGCAATCCGTTTAGGTAAGGACTTTCAATATACCGACTCCATCTTGGCACTCGATGAATTACAGGCCTCTCTTACCTACTTGCAGCAGCAGAACAAACCCGAATGGCGTTCGTTACTCTCGCAACTCGGTTATCTGTTTAATAACCTAGCCACGGTCGATAGACAGCTGAGCAACGTTAACAACCCAGATGTCAGCCGTTTAGAAGAAGGGGTTCTTGACGATACTGATGCACACACGCCAAAGATCATGTGGCAGCGCATTCGTTCTAATCTCAACAAAGATTCGATGCTGTTTCGTCATGCGATTCGGATGTCGATCGCCTTAACCCTCGGTTATGGCATTATTCAGTTGTTTGATATTGAACGTGGCTACTGGATCTTGCTAACCACCCTATTCGTCTGCCAACCTAACTACAGTGCGACAAAACAAAAATTGGTGGCGCGAGTATTAGGCACTCTGGTGGGGTTACTTGTGGGAGCGCCACTGCTGGCTATATTCCCGTCCCAAGAGAGCCAATTGGTGTTTATCGTCATTTCTGGTGTGGCATTCTTTGCTTTTCGTATCGCCAATTATGGTTATGCGACCGGATTTATTACTCTGTTAGTGTTGTTCTGTTTTAATCAGCTTGGCGAAGGTTATGCTGTCGTGTTACCGCGATTAGCCGATACATTGATTGGCTGCGCGCTTGCCGTTGCGGCCGTCACCTTCATCTTGCCAGATTGGCAATCGAAGCGTTTACATAAAGTGATGGCTGAAGGTATTCGCTCCAATAAGGATTACCTCGCACAGATTATTGGCCAGTATCGTATTGGTAAAAATGATAGCCTCGCCTACCGTATCGCACGTCGTAATGCCCACAACCAAGATGCCAATTTAACGTCAGCGATCAGTGCGATGTTGGTGGAACCGGGTAAATATCTCTCAGCCGTGGATGAAAGTTTCCGTCTGTTAACGCTCAATCATGCCCTACTAAGCTATATTTCGGCCTTAGGCGCTCATCGAACGCGAATCGACAATGATTGTACTCATCAGCTTGTTTTGCAATCGCACCGTGTGATTCACCATCACCTTGAATCTCTCTACTGCCAATTAAACGATCAATCTGCAGAATGTACGACGTCAAATATTGATGATCCTGCGCTGGAAGCTCGCCTTGCAGAATGGCGCGATGAAGATGACAGTTCGGCAAGAATGGTGCTACAGCAGCTCTATTTGATTTATCGCATGCTGCCAGAACTGCACTCACTGGCGAGCAAATTCTCGGTACGAGTTAACCACTCGTCTGAAACAGAGCAAAGCACTCAGTAACAAGTGGTCTAGTGCAATAACAGCGCTATTTATCAATGCGTCACTGTGGGTAATTCTGAGTTATAGATTACACACAGTGGCTGCAGAAGTAGCCTAAAACGAATGTCAGTTTCACCGAGTTCTCGCCTTTAGCTGACACAATTCGGACATTATTTCCCCTCAGTTATCTATTCTAAATGCCTCTAAGCACGCACTGATGCGACGACCAAAATAAAACGATTACCATAAGGATGTGGCGCGGCTTAGTTTTGCTTTCAAAACAAGGGGATTCTAATGGCAACTGTCCACAACGCCAGAACAACGACCTATCTTCAGCGCTCATACCATGATTCAAAAAGACTTGAGTTACTCAAAGCGAGCTTGCATCAACTCACGCCAAGCCAGTTACGGGAGTTACGTGGTGTCATCAATACCAAATTGGATGATAGCGCCCGATTTAAAGTTACTGATGAAGAGCAACGCTTGATCAACAGCCTGTTTTAATGTTGTTTGTTGGTTATTAGACAATTTTCACATTCCGTTATTAGCGGTTGTCTATAATTACCACTATTAGCCCTGATATCAGGAACTTATAGTGAGTAAAGGCAAGTCGATAAAGTCGATAATAAACCAAGATTCCACGCTCGATGTCATCATTGTTGGCGGAGGCATTAACGGCGCGGGTATTGCTGCAGAAGCGACCAATCGTGGACTACGTGTCGGATTGTTCGAAGCAAAGGACTTTGCCTGTGCAACTTCTTCAGCCAGTTCAAAACTCGTCCACGGCGGATTACGCTATCTTGAATATGGCGAATTTCGTTTAGTCAAAGAAGCGCTTAATGAACGAGAGATTTTGCTCACTAAAGCCGCTCATCTCATTAAACCCTTGCGCTTTCGTCTGCCACACTTGTCCCATCTACGGCCAAAATGGCAAATCAAAGCCGGACTATTTTTATACGATCATCTTGCCAGGCGCTGCATTCTTAAGCCTTCCCGACAAATGAAAGTCGACCCAGCCGATGGTTTAGAAAAAAACATAACCACCGCGTTTGAGTATTCTGATTGCTGGATTGACGACGCCCGTTTGGTAATAGCTAACTTGCAGCAAGCCCGTTTAGCAGGCGCTGAAGTGCGTAATTATTGCCAAGTGATTAAGAGTGAATACGAGCGTGGGTTATGGAAGGTAACTATTTTTGATCAGCGAACAAATCTGAAATCCATTCGCTATAGCCGCGTATTAATTAACGCAACGGGCCCTTGGGCTGCTTCTTTCATCGAGCAATACACGCCAGAAACAAGCCCACATAGTATGCGTTTAGTGAAAGGATCGCACCTCATCGTGCCTAAGCTCTATCAAGGAGAACACGCCTACGTTTTGCAAAATAAGGATAAAAGAATCGTCTTTGTTATTCCTTACCTTGACCGTTTTTCAATGATTGGTACTACCGATATCCCATTTGAAGGTGATGCTTATAGCGCGACGACAAGTGAAGAGGAAACCGCCTATTTGCTTTCGCTCACTAACCAATTTTTCACCCGTCAACTTGATACGAGTGATGTCATTGATAACTTTAGCGGTGTTCGCCCTTTATTCGAGGACATGGCGAAGGATACTAGTAATAATGAGCAAAAGCCGGTGTCGGCGCAAGCGCTCAGCCGCGACTATGATCTGACAATACAGTCAGTGCATAATGCTCCACCTCTCCTCACAGTTTTCGGCGGTAAATTAACCACTTACCGTAAGCTTTCCGTAAAGGTTATCAAAGCGTTAGAACCTTTTCTTGCCTTATCACCGCCACATTCAGAACCGACAGCCCCCCTTCCCGGCTCTATTGGCCTGCAAAGAACGGTACTACTGAATCAAGTCACTACCGCACATCCCTCGCTTGCAGCAACAACCGTTGCAAGACTCGTGGCTCAGTATGGTACTGCTGTGTGGGATGTTGTGAAAAATGCCGAGACTCATAACGAAATCATCATTGCTGACTTACACCGCTTTGAATTAGATTATTTGGTCGAAAATGAGTGGGCCTTCACCGCGGATGACATTGTGAGACGTAGAACCAAGCTGCATTTTGATTGCGATGCACAAGAACTGCGACGGCTTGAAAATGAACTCTCCATCAGACGAAGATCCCAAAATGATCTTCACCTAAAGTGATACGGTTCAACTTATTGTTATTCAACGTTATAGTAGGCGATATGTATTCCACGTACGCTCATGACTATGCCGCAAAATAACGTTGATCAGCTCATCCCATTATTGACCGCTGGCCTCAAGCTATCGATCAATCTTGAGTTTGGCCCCAATGACACACACTCATACAATGCCGATTACATAGGGTGTAAGCTTGGCCAATATCTCATCGTTGAGTTGCCAAAAAAATCGCAAGAAATGTTGGTCATGCGCCAACTGAACAACGTTTCTGTTGTCGTTCGAGCGGTAACACAGTCGAAACTTGGCCATATCATTGCGTTCAAGAGCTCTGTACTCGCCTGCATCAGCGCACCAACTGGGTTATTGTTGATCCGTATGCCACAACATTTTGCATCGAAACCGATTCGCAATTATGAGCGCTACTCGATCAACATCCCAGCCCAAGTTACCGCCAACACCGTCACCTACGAAGCGACCATGACCGATTTTTCGATCACAGGCTGTGCTTTGTCTATTGCGGGTGAAAACAACTTAGAAAAAGAGCATGTACTAGAGATTGACTGTGAACTTTCAAATGCACTGCCGCAAGAATTAACTTATTTCGTCGTAAGCATTGAGAAAACCCAACACGGCCATAAAATCGGTGTCAAATTTGATCACACCATCGAGCTAACCCAGACACTAAAACAAACGCTGCTTGAAAAATCCTTCCAAGCCAAGCCACTCTAAAGCACTCTGGGTAAGCAGTCATCCCGACTCACTGAGCGTTACTTATCTACGTTGCTAACATGGCTAGTTTGGAAAAAAGTATCTCGATAATGAATCAGAGCTTTGTTAAGTGCGCTCTCTTTGATCGGTTTAACGATGACATAATTTGCTCCCGCATCGATAAAAGCACGTTTGGTATCATGCATACCATCCGCCGTACAAGCATAGACTGGCACCGATGAATGCAATTCTTGACGGATAATTTTGGTCGCTTCTATTCCACCCAAACTCGGCAACTGATTGTCCATTAAAACCAAATCGAGAGCCGGATTGTGTTTTAAATGCTCTATGGCGTTGTAGCCATCTTGCACCCAAGTCACTTTCATTCCATATTTTTCACAAAATGCACGGGCGATGTAGGCATTCGTGTGGTTATCTTCAACCAACAATACCTCTAATGGACGATCAAATAGTGTTTCGGGTTTCACGAGCAACTGGTTGTCTTCAGGGCATGCTTCATTGTCAAGCAATTGAATCGGCAGCGTAATATTGAAGCGTGTCCCCTCGCCAATGACGCTTTCAACCCAAATAGAACCTTCGAGTAATTCAACTAAACTATGAACAATCGCTAAACCTAGACCACTCCCCCCGTACTCACGGGTTGTTGTCGTTTCTGCCTGTACAAAAGGCTCAAAAATATGCTGAAGGCGTGAATTATCAATACCAATGCCCGAATCTTCCACTACAACATCTAGTGTCGTATCGCCGCCATAAGCCTTGAGGTTAAGACTGACATTAATTGAACCAAAATGAGTAAATTTAACCGCGTTACTGACCAAATTAAACATGATCTGATTTAAGCGAATTTGGTCGCTGCAAACCCATTGCCCTGCATCGATATTACTTTGCATCGTAAACTGTACATTGTTTTCATCACACAGCGGTCGATAAGTTTTCTCTATCGTATTGACGATCTCATACAATCTGAAATCTCGGCTTTGGATATGAAATTTACCCTGTTCAATTTTTGAAAAATCGAGAATATCGTTCAGTACCGCTAATAGATGTTCGCCACTATTGACCAAAACATCCATATGCTCGATGTCATTTTCTTTAGTCAAATTGGTTTTGAGCAACTGAGAAACACCCAAGATGCCATTTAGCGGTGTGCGCAATTCATGGCTCATTCTGGCCAAAAAGTCCGCTCGAATCCGCGCTAACTCTTCGGCTTCTTCACGCGCCATTTTACTTTGATGCTCTGCTTCGACAAAGCTAGTGACATCTTGTCCTTGCGCCATAATGTGTCGGGTTTGGTTATCTATAATGATGGGCGAGAAGTTCCAACGGTAGGTGTTATCGCTGATGGCAATATTAATTCCCGTCAATGACGCCCCATTTGCCGCCATTCGAATCTGTGGGATAAGCTTGTCTAATAATAATTGATAGAGTTCATCACTTTTACAGAATGTGCGTTCCGCTGCTGGATTCATTCGCAGTAATTGGCCTGATGTATCCCATAAGGTCATTGGCGACAGTGAGTAGTTAAACAAGTCGGTAAATTGCTTTTCTTGTTCGCGTAATCTTTTAAACGAACGCTGAAACGACTGGCCGATAGTATTAAATTCCGCGATTTCAGAGCCTTCAAACCGTTGTTCTTGCTTAGCTTCTATGCTCTGCTCGGTGTAGACCATTAAGTTATTCAACTCTTTCGACACTCTCAACCGGAGCCAAAACCGGCTGTACAACGCAATTAACACTATCACCAATAGTGCAGCACCAACCCAGAGGTAGTGACCTTGCATCAATAAAGCGATATGAGAGTTATCTTGAATGGTGTAAACCGTAATAAAAGTAGCGACATCGTTGATGGTTAAATCAACCCTCGAAACCATGAAATCATTGGCATTGAGCTCTGGCGAATACTCTTCAAGCCATCGAATGTGACGAGCATTCGTTTTAAGGCTACTCGCGATGATTTCACTGCCGACCGTCAACACAACCTCATCGACATTACTGCCATCCAGCAATGCACGAATAAGAGAAAAATTATTGTTTAGTACAATGCCCACATAAAGATCACCGACCACCTCACCATTACTCATTGCTATTAACGAGGTACGGCGAATCATCAGATAACGCATCCCCATAGCAGAAGGTGTTTGTGAGATATACCAATCACTGCCAGTGACAAGATCATGGCTAATGTGCATCAACTGCTGATCATCAATGCCATAAAAACGGTGATTTTCATCGTTCCACGTCATCTGCTCGCCTTTGGTGATAAAGCGAAAATCAGGCGAAAGATCGGGATCAATTTGGTCAATGCCATTGAAGAATAAGCTGATGTTTTCTTCACTGTCACCGCGTAAAGAATCGACCAGCGATAAGCTTCGACTGTAGCTATCTTGCTGGATTTCGATTGATTCGAGCCTGAATGTAAATATTTCTTGTATCAGACTCGATGTTTGTAGCTTTGAACGAGCAACTTCCTGTGTGACCACTTGGCGGTTTACTTGGTAGTTTTGTAGCACGACCACTAAGGTAAGCACACCAATTGTCACAAAGATTGAATGCGTTAATAGCGTTGCAAGTTGGTGTTTGCCCGTTCGCCTTTTCCACAGTTTCATTATTGGTCTGAGTACCTAAATGCACGACGCTTTAAGCGTTCGATTTTTTCACCGCTGTCGGCACTCGTTACCACTTCAAAGTCGCCCGAATAAACATGTGGAACTTGCTTACCTTCTAAGTCCCACTTAATGGCCTCAGCCATCGCTATGCCGGTGTCATCGTTCATACGCATCACCGTCACATCAATATCACCTTGTTCAATCGCCTCTAACTCAGCAGTGCCTCCCCCCCAGCCGTTAACCAAAATATCGCCACGTTTAAGCTGTTTTAGCGCATCGACGGCACCCAGTGCAACATCGGTTGAACAAGCATAAATAAATGAAATATCCGGATCCTTCTCCACCGCATTCATGGCTGCGTTGAAACCCGATTCTCTGGTCGCTTTGGTGTAGAATGAAGAACTTAACTTATAGCCGTCATGATGGCTCATCTCTTCAATGAAGGTATCTCCACGCGCATCACTAATGTAGCCTTCTGAAAAGTACAACACGGAATACTTACTGCCGGTTGCGGCTTTTTCTTTGTAGTAGTTTTCGATGTGCTGTGTGCCAAGCTGGTGGTCAAAACCAACATACATAAATGGCTGATGATCATCCCAAGCGCGCACTGGCGTGGTAATATTCTGCAAAATGAGTTTAGTGTCGGTCGAGCTAATCACGTGTTCGATGAATTTTCGATGGCGAGTGGTATCTAGTGTAAAAATGAGGTAATCAGAATTATTCTGAATTGCTTCAAGCAGTGACAAGCTTTGCTGTCGTACATCGACATTCGGTCGAGTAAACACCTGATTAATCTCATACTTAATACCTAACTTATCTAAGCGAGCTTCAAACGCTTTGATATTTCGAATCCAGTAGTCTGAGATTTGCTGTCCTGGATAGACCACCGAGATTGAGATTGGTCTATCTTGCACTTCATTGATAGCTGCAGGATGCTCTCTCACCGCTTGCGCGAGCTTACCCGTTAAGGCCTTTTGACTTGGATGAGACGACAAATATTCATCGTATTCCCAATAGCCGTTTAACACTTGAGTTGAATGCGCTAACGCGACGGACGAGAAGACAGACAGTAGCGTAGCTAGAGCCGTTTTATACATACAATTTCTCTTATTTACCTAGCAATTTTAGTAGTTCAGTACAATGCTGAACCATCAGAATTTTATTTGAATTTTTTGTGTTTTATTAAGCGTAATACATTTTTACTTAGCTGACCTATCTGCACATAATAATCTGCGCATAATCGCCACCATTAAGCACCGAACTAAGTTCTATTTCACCGCAGATCAAAGCCTCTTTCTGCGGCTTGCCGAGTTGTTTTAATTGATATTCCACTTTGGACGCAATACTACGGTTATCGCCAGCAGGATGATGCCAAGCCAATGTCAGTGGCCCTTGGCCTTTCAATGCCTTTGCCCCGGTACCAGCACAATGCATCTTAAAACGACGCTCAACATCGGTTGTGATACCACAGTAGAGTCGATTGGCGCGAGTACGAACAAAATACACGCGCCAATAAGTAACAATTTTGCTATCCATTCAAGTGTTCAATGGTCGCTCGTAATTCGAGTACTTCCGCTTTTAATGCCGTAACTTCCGCTTCCAACTCAACAATGCGAGCATTCGCCGATTGACCTGTTGATGACGGTGCTAAGGCTGCTAACGCTTCAATATCTACTTCGCCGCTAAACAGATGCTGGTAACGTGATTCTCGTTTACCCGCTTCACGTGGCAACTTAACGACGAGAGCGCCCGTTTCTGCATTGGCCATTTTTTCTAGTAACGCCTCGACTTCCTTTACGTCAGAAAATTCAGCAAGGCGATTGGTGCGAGTGCGAATTTCACCCGGCGTTTGAGCGCCACGAAGTAGCAAACAGCAAACAATACCTTTTTCCTGCTTACTCAGCTTCAGATCGCCAAATTCCGTGTTACAAAAACGATGCTGGAACTTGTTTGCACGGCTATTAAAGCTACTCTCATCACTGACTAAACGGCGGGAGAGCAAACTATCAACGGCGGCTTGCACATCAGAATCACTCAGTTGCAAAACAGGTTCGCGGTTACTTTTTTGGTTACAAGCGGCGGTTAAACTATTGAGCGTTAGGGGATAGTAATCAGGTGTTGTGACTTCTTTTTCGATAAGACAACCAATCACTCGTGCTTCAATCGGGGATAGCTCAATATTCATAATACTTCCTTATTATTTTAACTTTGATATGAATCAGTGTTCTGCCAAGAGTGGCACTCGCTTCAAGTTGCCATTTTCATCAATAATGACAATTTTAGCGCGGTTTAGCTCGACTTCGGTGATTTCTTGCTGTGTTCTCTCAAATATGTACGCTTTGACAAGTTTTTCACTGCGCGTTTCATCTGAGGACGCTTCAGGCTTTGGTAAGATAATGTCGGAACTTCGCATAATTCAACACGTTATCATTCAAGTGACTTTACAAAATAATATATCGTTCCAGCGATAGGCTCAATCTATCTTGAAACGAATTGCTGATAAAAGCACCAAGTTGGCGAAATGATTGATCTTAGTACTGTAAACCCCCGCTCTGTTATGATTTAATCATTGTCAGTTAACGTTAAAACTAGGAATGGAACCTATGAGTGGTGTATTTGAAATCGTATCTCAGGCGCGTCGTAAGAATAAGTTAAAACGTGAGCTTATCGATAACGAGAAAAAAGTTCGTGATAACCGTAAACGTGTAGACCTTTTAGAAAACTTGATGGATTACATCGTTGCAGACATGTCTCATGATGAAATCGTTGCAATCATCAAAAACATGAAAGCGGATTACGAAGACCGTGTTGATGACCACATCATCAAAAGCGCTGAAATCTCAAAAGAACGTCGTGACATCAGCCGTCGCATTCGTGAACTAACCGAAGCTGACAAACAAGTTCAAAAAGGCGTAAAGAAATAACTTATCGCCGTAAAAGCTGATTTTTCAGTCTGAATAGAGTTGAGCTCACATGCCTATATGTGGGCTTTTTTTTGCTTTTTAGTTAACACTTCGTTGCATAACCTTCCATTCCCCAACCGTTTGCGTAATCGCTAACCTTCAATCTTCTGCATTTCGAGGGTTTAATCACAGTTTTGTCGCTGCTATGCTTTTGTTAAACACAATAAGCATCTGTCAATGCAATGCTAAATATAACAACACATGCCATGCATTCAGAATGACTTTTGGTACAGACTTTGAGTTCAACGCAGCGTAATCAATTCCTATCTCCTAGAACTCATAGGGGAAGGACGCATACCAAGCTAACCGCTCCGCTAAAACACAAAGTAGTACCAATACATCGCAATAAAATGAGGGTTAACAATGGACTTTAACGGAGTCGAACTATTAGGCTACGCTGCATCCATCATGGTCGCACTATCACTGACTATGAAAGATATCATCAAGTTACGTATCATCAACTTTTTTGGCTGTGCGCTTTTTACCGCTTACGGCTTAATGATTGATTCCTGGCCAGTGGTTCTGACTAATGGTTTCATCGCGTGCGTTAATGTTTACTTCCTGGTCAAAATGCACCAAGACAAACACAAACAAGTCTAACGTTTTATTTCGATCGTCTAGGTAGTAGAAGAGTAAGCAGAGTAAGCCTGCTATGCAGCGCTTACTCAAAGTTTAACGAAGTAAACAAGCCTGAATCAGTTAAATAAGACAATTCAGTCTATCTATTACTCATCGTCTAATGTTGCCCATAACTGGGCGCACTTCACCGCGCGCTTCCAACCTTTATAGCGTTGAGCTTGTTTGTGGTTATCTTGGCAAGGCGTGAATATATCATTTATCGCGTTGGCACTGGCCGTTTGCTCACTATGAGGCCATGTTTTGCATCCCAACGCCGCCAGATAAGCTGCGCCAAGAGCGGTAAGCTCACCAACTTGAGGCCGAACAACGGGGGTTGCCAATACATCGGCTTGAAATTGCATTAGGAAGTTATTTTTAACCGCACCACCATCTACATTGAGATGTTCCAATGTCATGCCGGAATCGGCTTGCATGGCCGCCAATACGTCCTTTGATTGATACGCAATGCTTTCTAAGGTGGCTCTGACAATATGATTGGCATTAACACCTCGGGTTAACCCCACAATTGTACCTCTGGCATGCGCATCCCAATAAGGGGCGCCCAACCCTGTAAAAGCAGGAACCACATAAACACCATTGGTGGAGTTTACTTGTGTCGCCATCTCTTCCGATTGCTGAGCAGAGTTCAGTAATTTCAACTCATCACGTAGCCACTGAACGGATGCGCCGCCCATGAAAACAGAGCCTTCAAGGGCATAACACGGCTGACCTTGTGCATCACAAGCGAGTGTCGTTAATAGTCCATGAGTTGAATTAACACGTTGCTGCCCGGTATTCATCAATAAGAAACAGCCCGTACCATAGGTATTTTTGGCTTGACCTGCTTGGGTGCATTTTTGACCAAACAGCGCTGCTTGTTGATCGCCGGCGACACCGCAGATAGGAATGTTATGGCCTGCGATGTTTGCATCACCAAAATACGATGAAGAAGATTGCACCTGTGGCAACATCGATTTTGGAATCGTAAACAATTGCAGTAATTCATCATCCCACGCCTTATCGTCAATATTAAACAGCATGGTACGTGAAGCATTGGTGTAGTCTGTTGCGTGAACGTTTCCTTGCGTCATTTTCCAAATAAGCCAACTGTCCACCGTGCCAAATAACAATTCGCCCCGCTCGGCTTGTTCCCGAGCACCATCAACGTTGTCTAAGATCCATTGTATCTTGGTTGCCGAAAAGTATGGGTCAAGTACCAAGCCTGTTTTCGTCTTTATGCACGCTTCTAAACCACGTGCAACTAATTCATCACAGTTCGGCGTTGTACGACGACATTGCCATACAATTGCGTTGTGCACGGGCTTACCCGTTAATTTATTCCACACCACGGTGGTTTCACGTTGATTCGTAATCCCTATCGCTGCGATTTCGTCGCCACGAATCCCGGCCTTTGCTAAGGCTTCGGTTAACGTTGCACTTTGGCTTGCATAGATATCAAGCGGGTCATGCTCAACCCAGCCGGCTTGAGGATAAATCTGTTTGAATTCACGCTGCGCATTGGCGACCACACTGCCTTGATGATCAAACACGATCGTTCGGGAGCTTGTTGTGCCCTGATCCAGCGCAACGATATATTTGGGTTGTTCAGCCACGTAATTTTCCTATTGGCACGTCTTGAGAGTAATTATAGGCAGATACAAAAACGAGAATAGCGCCAGTGTCGCTATTCTCGTGCTAATTCGTCTAGATGGGTACGGTTTGCTTAATAATCCGCCGATAAGATGAACAGGACTTCTGCACGTCGATTACAGGCTTTACCTTTTGCAGTAGCATTATTACAAGCAGGCTCAGCTTCGCCATAGCCACGTGTAAATATTGAACGCTGATCAACGCTATTGTTGACTAAAGACTGCTTGACCGCGTCGGCACGTTTGACCGATAGCTTGTCATTGAACTTCGCGGCGCCAGTATTGTCAGCATGGCCATCAATCACTACATCAATACCTGGCTGGGACGCAACGTAGCGGGCGATAACGTCGAGCCAGTAAGCAGACTGACGAGACACTTGCGATGATCCCGTATTGAACTTGATCGTATCGACCAGTTTGACCATCTTGTAATCACCCGGTAGCACTTCATAATTTAAATTGTGCTTTGCTAGAAAACTTTCTAGTGAGTGTGGTTGGTACGCATTCTTTTCGCCATAGGGACCTTGCACGCCGGATTTTGGTTTCACTGTTGCTTTGCCCCAATCTGGGTGCATTACGTCTTGTTCACCTTGCGGCGCTATGGTCAACATGTTGTCGTTAAGGATATCATCCGGTAACGAACCACATCCCGGTAGGGCCAACAACATACTTAAGGCTATTAATGCTCTCATCTGACTACCATCTAAATCGATTGCTTACAGACGTTATATCGCCCTATTAGTCGATTTCTTTAGACCGATTGAACAAAAAGTTATTTGCTTGCTCATTTTTATCGCAAACACTCACGTTTCTCGTTCATAACTACAAACATATGACGATAAGTTGTTAGAAATTGCTACTCTGAAGTTATAACCGTTTGTTAAATCCTGACTTAACGGTAAAATCAAACCACTTTAAATGCGCCTTTGCCGCGCACGTAACGAGAAACTTTTATGAAAAAAATGATCACACTATTTTTGCTAGGTGCTTCGGCTTTATTAGCGGGTTGTTCTGACAACACCGTACCAGTTGAAGGTGAGCAATATTCAAAACTGCCCGCGAACCTATCTACCTTCCGTATTCCGCAAGTAACAGAAGTGTTTTCGTTGAACTGTGGTCACTGCGGCAAAATGGAAGCGGAAATTCCTAAACTGGAAAGTTTAATCGATCAAAGCATTGGTAAGATCCACGTGACCTTTAACGAAAGTGCACAAATTGGTGCGATGATTTACTACGCAGCAGAAATGCAACTTGGCCATAAACCTGATCACCAAATGATGCTTGAGCTTTTTTCTGCGGTACAAATGGGTGACGGTTCGACCATTGCACAACGTAAAGCGGCCATCGATAACGCATTTCAAAGCCGAAACCTGATCTCGCCATACAACCTAAACGAAGAACAGCAGGCTCAGCTATTCCAAGCAATACAACTGGCAGATGACATTACTACGCAAGGTCAGATCAGCTCAGTACCAACTTTCATTGTTAACGGTAAATACCAAGTGATTACTTCTGGTCACCAGAATGTCGATAGTATTGCTGACACCATTAACTACCTAATCAAAAAATAAATTAACGGAAAGGATTCATGTCTAAATTTGTATTTCCAATCATCATTTTTGTGCTTGCCGGTTTTTTCATTTACCGTACTTGGACTAACCACAAAGCAGCTGATGAAAACTTCCAACTTGGCCAAGCTTTCTTGCTAGAAAATGGGACTAAAGAAGGTGTGGTTACCACCGAAAGTGGTCTTCAGTATGAAGTTCTGACTAAAGGTGAAGGAAGCGTTTATCCAACAACGGCAAATCGCGTTAAAGTTCATTACCACGGTACGCTCATTGACGGTACAGTCTTTGATAGTTCGGTTGAGCGTGGAGAGCCAATTACATTTGGTCTTGGCCAAGTCATTAAAGGCTGGCAGGAAGGTTTAACTTACATGGTAGAAGGCGACAAGTTCCGTCTCTACATTCCAAGCACACTGGCTTATGGAAAAGGCGGTACAGGCCCTATTCCACCTGCAGCGACGCTTATTTTTGATGTAGAGCTTATTGAAATTCAATAACGCTAACTCAGAAATTTATAAAAAAACCGCTCATTGAGCGGTTTTTTGTTTTTCCCCGTAATTGGGATATGAAAAACAGGTTACTTATGCTTGTCTTGAATATACTTCTTACTCACATCGACTAAAGCCACATCTTTAAAGAAGCTTCGCCCCAGCAATACTGGAAAAGTAAGATGCGTTCTATCCGCTAGGGTAAACTCTGTTTTCTCTTTTAAATCACCAATCTGAATCCACGCTTGAACCACAGCCCTACGCTGAGTGCCTTCTGCACTCGATTGACGGATCTTAACCCATCGATCAACCGGAAGAGCGATTTCTTTACTCTTGATGCCATCGTGTTCAATTTTAAATTTAACCCAATCATTACCATCACGTTCAAATGATACGATGTCAACGGCACTGATTGATGATGTGGTCGCACCAGTATCAATACGCGCTTTAAACGACTGCTCTAAACCGGGAATATACACCCACTCTTTTTCGCCTAAAATCAAACGGCCATCAGCAGTTTGTTGCGCCTCAATGACTGGTGGTTTGGGCTTTTCGACAGGCTTGATTTCAGGCTCTGGCTTCGGTTTGACTTCCGGCTGTTGAGTGACTTTATCATCGGGCGTCACCGCGGGCTTAGTTTCTGGTGAGGTTTCCGGTTGTTCAACTTTTGGCGGTGTTTGAGGTTTGCTGTCCTTGTCGACGGCTTGCTCATTTGTATTCGCACAAGCAACTAAGCCACCGCACAATAATAATGGAACTAACGCCTTCC
The DNA here is from genome assembly GCF_000222585.1 of Vibrio scophthalmi LMG 19158. Lineage (GTDB taxonomy): Bacteria > Pseudomonadota > Gammaproteobacteria > Enterobacterales > Vibrionaceae > Vibrio > Vibrio scophthalmi. The sequence goes on from NZ_AFWE01000218.1 coordinate 31,949, forward strand.
ACGATTTTTTCATTCATTCCCCCAAATTTCATTTATTTCTTGAAGACTCCGAAGAGTCTTTTTACAACCGTCTTAAGAGACTTTAATTATTGCTTCGGCCACATATGGGATGTCTTTTTCAGTTAGACCAGCAATATTAATACGCCCGTCACCCACGCCATAAATGCCATATTCTTCACGCAGTTGCGACATTTGACTTTGGCTAAAGCCTAGCACAGTAAACATCCCTTTGTGAGATTCGATGAAATCAAATTGTGAAGTATTGTGGGCATTTCGCAACTCATCACATAAACTTTTGCGTAGGCTTAACAAACGCTGTTGCATTTCACTTAACTCTTGCTTCCAAACCTCAGTTAACTCTTGATTTTGAAGAATAGTTTTCACTAATGCTGCACCATGATCAGGTGGCATGGTATAAGTTGAACGCGCCAATGTTAGGAGTTTTCCTTTGGCATTGTTCGCATCAACCGTTGATTGACCAAGTACGATGGCTGCGCCGGTGCGCTCACGGTATAAACCAAAATTTTTCGAACATGAAGTCGTGATCAGCATTTCATCAACGTTGTCGGCCATATAGCGCAAACCTTTGGCATCCGCATCAAGCCCATCACCAAACCCTTGGTAAGCAACATCGACGAAAGGTGTGAAACCATTTTTCTGCGCAAGAGCCGTGATTTGCTGCCATGCATCAAAATCGATATCCGCACCCGTCGGGTTATGGCAGCAGCCATGCAAAAGCACCACATCATTTTTGCCCGCTTTCGCTAAGTCTTCCAACATCATTCCTTTGTCGACTTGTTTGGTTTGTGGGCTGAAATAGCGGTAGTAACTTACTTTTAATCCGGCCGCTTCCATGACGGGTTTGTGGTTAACGTAGCTTGGATTAGAAATCCACACTGTGGTATTAGGCTGAGCAACCTTTATTAAGTCGCCAAGCATACGCAGCGCACCGCTCGCACCCGGTGTTTGTACCGCACTCACTCGATCTAATACTGACGTGCCACCCAAAACTAGATTGACCATGGATTGGTTGAACTCTTCACAGCCCGCAAGGCCTACATAAGACTTTGTCTGTTGCGTGGCGACCACGATATCTTGAGCTTGGGAAATTGCGCGCATGATCGGTGTTTCACCGGCGCTGTTTTTATACACACCAATACCGAGATCGACTTTTTCACTGCGTGGATCATTTTTATAAGCAACGGAGAGCGAAAGAATGGGATCTAATTGAGGTGTCGGTAAATGAGTAAACATGAAAGTCACAACCCTTTGAAATTCAACGTTAGTAATATGAGTTTCAAGTTATCACTACTTTTTTTAAATTACGACTACTAAACCAAGCTCCAACTAAAATTTTTCCTCGATGTTGGTTGGTATTAGAAGCAGTCCAAGTTAATCACGCGCACAAAAAAGCGGGGCACTACCCCGCTTCGTCATTCTATATCTTCTCGTATCACGAGACCTCGTCGCTCATCGGATGCTTCATCCATACATTGGGTTCACGATAGATACCGCAATCATTCGCTTTATCGATTTCAAGTGTCGATAATGCTCCGGGCACAATGTACTGGCCTGAATGTGGGAAAATCATATCGGTCCATTGCGACCACTGGGCAATCGAACCTTTAACGGTCAACGTACAGTTGGCGATATGAATCGCTTTCGCTCCCAGTTTTTGGTGAACACGCAACCAAGGATCGTAATAAAGACCATCATCACGTAACCAACTAGCATAACTTTGGATCGATTGAATTGGGTATTTGGATTTATAAGTTGGGCGTACTGGAACCACTAAAGAGGTTAAACCCAGACGTTTTGCGAGCGCTTTCATTTCTAACAAGATGCTCGCGCTTAGTCCTTCTCCCTGAACACTTGGGTCAACTAAAGCGGCAATCGGGATCAACGTATTCGCTGGTAACTTGGAATTCTGTATAGCTAAACCACGTTCAAGAACATCATCGATCGTTTCAGGTAAGCTCGTTACGCCGCCACCCCACTTAATTGGGATCGTAAAACCCGCCCCAATCACTTGATCACTGGAAAGTAAAATTAACACGGTTTCACTAAAGGCCTCATACAGATGATGCCAATTGTCTGCATCACCGTGCTGTAAAAATACGGGCCATGAACGATTGTCTAGGTTCGCTACTTGGTCAATTAAATCCGGTCTTTCACTTAGCGTCGTTACTTCATAATCCATACAGCTCAATTCCATCTAATGACGAAAATTACTGCATCAACACGTTGATGACAGGTTCACGTCTTAACTCAATGCCAGTTAAAACTAGCACGCGTAAATGACTGATGAAATTGAATTTTCTAATAAATGCGACATTGCTAGATACAAAAAAGGCAGCGAATTCGCTGCCTTTTCTAAATTTTGAACCGATGTATCACTTGGTTTGAGCTGCCTCGCCATTCCAAGTTAAGATCTTTCTTCTCTTGCACGAACTTTCCATCCACCAGTACATCAAGAAGATCGACCACTGCTCGTTGCTCATCACTCAATTCCGCAAGCGTATAACCACTCCAAAGCCAGATGTCTTTCCCTGGACATTCGTTGCGTACACGTTTTACCAGTTTTAGTACCGAAGCTACATTAGCCGGATGAAGCGGATCACCTCCTGAAAGAGACAAACCTTTGCGCTTGATGCGCGTGTCATTCAAATCGGCAATGATTTGGTCTTCTAGCGCTTGGGTGAACTCATGACCACTATCAAGTCGCAATGTTGACTGGTTATAACACCCTTTGCATTGATGAACACAGCCCGAAACGAATAAAGTACAACGAGTGCCTGGACCGTTAATGACATCGATTGGATAGTATTGGTGATAATTCATAGTTCTTCTGCAAAAAAAACAGCTCGCCTAAACGAGCTGGTTACCATTCAGTGTGTTAGCAACGATTAAAGGTGCTTAACGCGACGTTTAACTTCTTCTTGTTTACCAAAGTTAAACGGGCGAGCATCTGGGCTACCAAGATAGCCACACACACGGCGGGTTACTGACACTTTGCTAGAGTCGTGGTTGCCGCAGCTCGGACAAGTAAAACCTTTACTCGTACACTCAAATTCACCGGTGTAGCCACACTCATAACACTCATCGATTGGTGTATTGGTACCGTAATACGGTACGCGGCTATAACTGTAATCCCACACGTTTTCTAACGCTTCAATATTGCGTTGCATGTTCGGGAATTCACCATAACAGATGAAGCCACCCGTTGAGATATGCGGGTAAGGCATTTCAAAATCGATCTTATCGTATGGGTTTACTTTCTTTTCTACATCTAAGTGGAAACTGTTTGTGTAATAACCTTTGTTCGTTACACCTTCTACCACACCAAATTCTTTGGTGTCGATACGACAGAAACGACTACACAAGTTTTCACTCGGTGTACCGTATAGGCTAAATGCATAACCCGTTTCTTCTGCCCACTGCTCAACGTTTTTCTTCAAGTAACTCACAAGATCCAACGCTTTTTGGCGCAATTCTTCACTGTCGTAAACGTGTGTCTCTGTACCAAATAGTGCATTAACCGTTTCATGGATACCGATGTAGCCAAGCGAGATAGATGCACGACCGTTTTTAAAGATATCGGCAATTGAATCATCCGCTTTCAAACGAACACCACATGCTCCTTCCATATACAGGATTGGCGCAACGCGTGCTTTGACGTTTTCCAAACGAGAAATACGCGTTTCAAGTGCGCGACGAGCGATATCTAATTTCTCATCAAGTAGCTGGTAGAACGTTTTTTCATCACCGTTTGAACGCAATGCGATACGTGGCAAGTTCAAGCTCACAACACCAAGGTTATTACGACCTTCGTGGATTAGTTCACCATTTTCTTCATATGGGTTTAAGAAGCTACGGCAACCCATTGGGGTTTTGAATGAGCCGGTCACTTCGACAATTTTGTCGTAGTTAAGGATATCTGGGTACATGCGTTTTGAAGCACACTCAAGCGCAAGCTGTTTGATATCGTAGCTTGGATCTTCAGCTTTATGGTTTAGGCCATCTTTGATTGCAAAAACCAATTTAGGGAATACCGCTGTTTTGCTGTTTTTGCCCAAACCTGCGATACGGTTCTTCAGAATCGATTGTTGGATCAGGCGTGATTCCCAGCTAGTGCCTAGACCAAAACCAAACGTTACAAACGGGGTTTGGCCATTGGCGGTATGTAGTGTGTTTACTTCATACTCCAATGATTGAAATGCGTCATAACATTCTTTTTCGGTACGTGAAATAGCAAACGCTTCCGGCGTGTGAATATCCCACTCTTTCGCTGTTAGTAGGTGTTTTTCGTAGCTGGCCGAGACATAAGGAGCCAATACTTCATCGATGCGGTTGATCGTGGTGCCACCGTAAATATGGCTCGCCACTTGCGCGATGATCTGCGCTGTCACTGCAGTCGCCGTTGAAATTGATTTTGGCGTATCAATCTCAGCATTACCCATTTTAAAACCATGCGTTAACATGCCCTTAAGATCGATAAGCATACAGTTAAACATTGGGAAAAACGGTGCGTAATCGAGATCGTGGTAGTGGATATCGCCTTCTTCATGCGCTTGTACAATATCGCGAGGCAAAATGTGGGTCTTTGCGTAGTGCTTCGCCACAATACCAGCAAGTAAATCACGTTGCGTTGGGATCACTTTACCATCTTTATTAGCGTTCTCGTTGATGAGATCAACGTTGCTTTCTTCGATTAAGCCTTCGATTTCACGCGTTAATGTGCTTTGCTTTTCACGTGCGATATCGCGGTCGTGGCGATATTCGATGTATGAACGAGCAAGAGACTTGAATGGTCCTTGCATCAATTCGTTTTCAACTAGGGTTTGGATTTCAGTGATATGAACTTCATCGTGATCTTTTAGCTGTAGCTCAACCGCTAATGCTACATTTAAAGCATGAATGGCGATTTCGTTGTCTACTTGATCAGCTGCAGCTTCCACTGCTGCTTGGATACGATCTCGGCTAAATGGCGCTCTTGAGCCATCGCGCTTGATTACGATTGGTTTCACTTTATCTCCTTACCCAGCATACTCACAGAGTTATCCACAAATACACTATATAGGGCTAATTATTGTTCGGCTGACACTATATGTTGTGCCGTATTAAACTCAAACCACGAGTCAAAAGTATTGATTTAGATCAATAAATATAAGTTAGAGAGCAATAACAAATCGATCTTAATGGCATAGATCTCAGATACAAAGAAAAGCGTGAAAATTGCATTTTTTTCGCTTTTAAACTTGATTTTTTGCGAGGGCTTGTCGGATATGGCTTGGCTAAAATTTTATGAGAAATCTTTAATGAATTGTGCTGTGAAATGTCACATTTTGCTATATGTAGTGGTTTTATACGCACAACCAACACTAGCGCAACAAGAGATTAAAATTTCGACATGGAACATGGAGTGGCTAGATATCAAGGGAAATAAGCGTTTCAAACCATCATTGCGATCAAACGCTGATTTTAGCAAAATGTCTTACTATTTCCGTCAGATCGACACTCCAATCCTTGCATTTCAAGAGGTTTCGAGTAAAGCAGCAATCCAGCGCGTCGTGGGAGAGAACTATACGATCTATTTGTCGGATCGAAGCGATGCTAAGAACCAGCACTTACAGTTTAACGATATCAACCAATACACTGGATTTGCGGTAAAGAATGGACTTTCGGTTTCCGATCCGAGTGACTTTTCTCTGTTGGGTGACAAGCGTCGAGATAAGCTTAGATTCGCCAGTTACATCGTTCTACACGATCGCTTCAAGCAACCCGTTCATCTGCTAAGTCTTCATCTAAAAGCACGGTGCAGCGGTCAGTATAAGTCAAACGACAACTGCAAGACGCTGAAACAACAGGGCGTAGAGTTAAACCGTTGGATTCTGCAACGTGAACAAAGAAAGCAGCCCTATATTATCAGTGGCGATTTCAACCATAATCTCGCCTACCCTAACGATTGGTTATGGAAAGAGATAGCTCGGTATTCCCAAGCACACCTTTCTACGCGCAACGTCAATGCAGATTGTATTGTTCGCAGTCGCAACAAGCCGAGTCGTACCCATCAATTCCGCTCGCTTATCGATCACATCGTGGTTAGCCACCACTTTGTCATTGATAGTGCTAAGCAGGATTTATTTGCTCGCGATGACATTTTGCGATATCAACTTAGCGATCATTGCCCATTATCAATAACATTGAGCGCAGTGAATAGTCACTAGGCTATTCACTGCGCTCAGCAGCAAGGGGTTAACCACTATGTGTAGATTTAACGAAATAACGTTTGGCTAACTGAGAACCAACGAACATCGATATCAAAAACAGTGGGATCGCAGCATTGCCGTAGAATAGACTGGCAACAGCAGGCCCAGGACAGATGCCGGCAATCCCCCAGCCAAGACCAAAAATCGCAGCGCCTGTAAGCAGTTTCCAATCAATATCTTTATTGACAGGTAAACAGTATAAGTCACCACTTAAACTTTCTTTTCGTGGTTTGATCAACAGAAAGTAACTCGGTAAAAACACCAAGAGAGCTCCACCCATAACAAAAGCTAAGCTTGGATCCCACTGACCAGTAATATCAAGGAATGCAATCACTTTTGCCGGGTCAATCATGCCAGACAATGCCATACCCAAACCAAAGAGTAAGCCACTTAACAATGGAGCGGTCATCGCAACTGATCTATTCATCATTACCTCATCACAATACATGCAGACGAACATAGACCGTCAAAGCCGCAACGATCATAAAAACGCTAGTAGCAACAATCGAACGCTTCGATAAACGGCCAATTCCACAAATACCGTGACCGCTGGTGCAACCATTTCCGACGAAGGTCCCAATACCAACCAACAAGCCCGCGATGGCATAAAGCCATAGTCCGGTATTTGCTAATGCGGGTCTAGCGACACCAAGCCAGTTCAGCGCAACAACTCCACCAATCATCATGCCGGCTAAGAAGAGGATACGCCATGCACGCTCTCCTGCATTTGGACTCACAACACCATTGAGAATGCCGCTAATACCCGCGACTTTGCCATTAATTAACAACAGCAACACTGCAGATATACCCAATAGCATGCCTCCGAATAACGATAACCAAGGTACTTCGTACATCACAGTCAATCCTTTGCTTAATTTTTAAACTGATACATTAGATAATACTTATATAAGATGTTAAGTCAAACCAAAATAAGCAATTGCTAATATAAATATACTACGGGGAGAACTGGCGATTTGTCATGTCTTTTCCGTAATGACTACCGTATCGTGACTGAAGCATAATGACCGCTATACAACTCACGTAACATAACTAACGGCACAGATATAAAGCACGATCAGGAAGAACGACAACGATGAACTGAGTGAAAATAAGATTAACACTTCTAATGAAGCGTATTTGACATGAATATAGAAGGCATACAAGACGAACCGAAGATAACGAATCTAACTAAGGCATCATGCTGCGTTTAAGCGTAAGATAAGCGTGAGAAACCAACGATTTTCCCTCCATACGAACAAATACATCCGGGGCTAATCCAGAGTTATCAATTGGCCCATACTGATACCACACTCGCTTCTGACTCGGGATCAAAACTTGATACCCGTCCCCCACTCCTATCGGATAAGTTACCGCCTCTCCATAATCAAGCGCACCTTTAGTATGAGTGCCCATCACTGTGACGTGAGAGTTTGAACGGGCGGCAATCACGAACTCTTCTGCGGCATTCGCCACTTCATCATCAATTAACAAATAGATGGTGTGTAAATTCGGTAGGATGAGGTCACTGTTTACCGTTGGCCATAAATACTCTATCCATGTATTTGGATATGCGTCCATTTGATTGAGCAGCTTAGTATACATCGCATTGACCTTAGGTAACTGCACGGAGTCTACTTGTTCTAAGCGTTGTTGATAATGTGTTTTGTTAGCAGGTGATGCCAAAACATGCCAGCGCGAGAGGTATTCTTCGGAACCAATTAACGCCAACCATTGACGCATCGCAATAAAACTCTCACCTTGATTACCACGAACATCAATGATCATCCCTTCCGCCGCGTGCAACTGCTGCCGATTTCGGTGGATAAATTCAGATAGGCTCTGCTGGGCGGAATCGTCAAACATCGGTAAACGGACATGTGCGACGTCAGAGGACAACCAATCAATACTCGCTTGAGCGGCCTTTATTTCTGTCATCGCGATTTTTTTGTCTCGGTGTTGCTCAGCAGATTCAATGGGTAGAATTTCTAAGTGTGGATCAGCAAAAATAGTCAGCCAATTGGACAGTTCAGCAAAACAATCTATCGCCGGGTTATATTGAATTCTTTCTCGTGTTCTTTCCTGTGCTAGCTCGACATCTTGACGAGCGACGTCGGCATAACCTGCATAATTCTCTTCAACTAATCGAGTTAACTCGCGGAACTCATGCTGACATGCAACTTGGGCCGAAATAGTATGACTAAAGGCCACACTAAGAGTGGATAATAACGTCAAGCCGAATATCTGCCGCATTGGTTCCTCATGACTTTCGTTGATTGGTAAAATACATCGGATAAAGAGCAGCTTGAGTCATGCATCTCATTCAATTGAATACGCTAGTATTCTATAGCTATGCTTTTACTGATTATGCTTTTATTGATTAAACACATAACTCATCAGCACTCTCCGGCCTGATGACTCCACTTATTGTGTTACTTATTGATCTTGTTTTACAAAAATTAACTCGTCTGTATCAAAGCCCAATGCGTGTGCTTTATGACGGAATTGATTCTTTAACTCTTCACTAACCGTTGGCGTTCGAGAGAGCAGCCAAAGATAGTCATAACTTGGGCCTGAAACAAACGCATACTGATAGCCATCTTTATCCAGTTCAAAAATGACGTAAGAGCTATAAAAAGGCCCAAAGAAGGAAACTTGTAAGTAGCCTTGATCATCTTGATTAACAAAAAATGCCTGACCGCTAGCTTCGACCCATTCGCGCTCATCAGGATCATAACCACGATTTCTTACCGATATTCCGCCATTGGGTAGCTTAAGATAGTCTGCTGAAACCTGCTCAAGCCCTTCTTCAAAGGAATGATCAAGACGTGCGATCTCATACCAAGTCCCTAAATAGCGATTGAGATCAAAGTCATCAACCGGCTTAACCGTATCTGGCATACCCAAACATCCATTAAGTAATGACAGACTGACCAGAGCAAGAATCCACTTTATTGATTTTTCACAGTAACTAAATAGCCTAGATGATACTTCATTAAACAAGACCAAGTGAAATAACTCCCTATACCACACTAAGTCGTCATCGTAATTGCGACGATGATGCCGACTAAACGATGAACTAAACAACTAACCGTCCTACACGTATTGGTTACTATCAAGCGTTAAGCAAATGAAAGCCATTGTTAAGTTTGGAATTTGCCGCCCAACAGCGCAAAATGAGAGATGGCTTAAATTATCGTCCACGACTATTGGTTATTTGGTGACTAATTTTGCTTCTAAGTCGATTTATTAAATATCGCTCTTCTCCTTCAAAAGAGAGTTAATTTGAAGTACAAGTTACCGAAAACGAAAGAATTCCAATAAGAAAAGGGGCACGAAGCCCCTTTAAGATCAAACATAGATGTTGACGATCGTTTATCAACAACCGTGCCGATTAGGCCATTTCTTCCTGCTCAATCGGCAACACTTGTTTTACATACTGGCCCGGGGCTTTTTCTATCGCCGGGAATTGTTCATTCCCTTGCGGATAAGGCTCTACCTGTTCGTCAGGATTAAAACCTAATAGCCATTCATGCCAATGATTCCACCAAGAACCTTCATGATGATCGGCATTAGCCAGCCACTCTTCTGCGTTCTCATCAAGGCTATCATTCGTCCAGTAACCATACTTGTTTTTGGCCGGATGGTTGACGATTCCTGCAATGTGTCCAGACTCACCAAGAACGAAAGTTTTGTTACCGCCCACATTGAGCGCACCACGGTATGTCCCTTGCCAAAGAGCAATATGATCTTCTTTTGCTGAAATAAAATAGCTTGGGATTTTGATCTTATCCAAATCAATCCACACACCACCAATCTTGACCCCTTTGTCTTGAACCAGCTTGTTTTCAAGATAAAGTTCACGCAACATAAAGTTGTGTGTTGGCGCGGCAACATTGGTGCTATCGCTATTCCAGTACAACAAATCAAAATCTACCGGACTGACCCCTTTTAGATAGTTGTCAACGTAGTAATTCCAGTACAGACTGTTCTCACGAAGTAAGCTGAACGTTACGCTCAATGAACGTCCATCCATATAGCCTTTCGCGTTATTCTGAACTTCAATTGCGTTAATTACTGACTCATTAATGTATGCGCCAACTTCTCCAGGCTGAGCAAAATCAAGTAACGTAGTAAAGAAGCTGGCACTCTTAATACGTTTTTTCATTCGCTTCGCGGCGTAGTAAGCAATGGTCGACGCGAGTACCGTGCCACCAATACAATAACCAGCTGCGTTAATTTGCGATTGCCCCGTAATATCCTCGATCGCTGATACGGCTTTAGCGACCCCTTCTGTTACGTAATCACCAAACTCAACTTTATGTTGTGCTTGCCCTGGGTTACGCCACGAGATCATAAATACACTATGCCCCTGCTCTAAGAGCCAACGAACCATTGAGTTCTTTTCACGGAGATCTAGGATGTAGTATTTATTCACGAAAGGAGGAACGATGAGGAGCGGTGTCGCATGCACTTGTTTAGTCAGTGGACGGTACTGGATTAGCTCAAAAAGATCATTTCGATAAACGACATCCCCTTGAGTGTTGGCTACATCATCACCAAGACGGAAAGCGTTATTGTTGGTCATACGGACCTTCAATATGTCTGCACTCGAGTCTAAGTCATGCTTAAATTGATCCAAGCCAGCAAGCAGATTTTCGCCGTTTTGTTCAATTGTCAGTTTAAGTAGGTCAGGATTGGTCGCGATGAAATTGCTCGGTGACATTGCATTGAGGGCTTGTCTGGAAAAGAACGTTAGACGTTCTTTGGCTTTTTCATCCACGCCTTCGACGCTATCGATGGTTTCTAAATATGTTTTGCTGAACAGTAGATATGACTGTTTAATGAAGTTGAAAACCAACTCATTTTGCCAACTTTCACTACTGAAGCGCTTGTCGCCTTTCTCTGCCGCCACGATAGATTCCGTGTTGCCAGTCAACGCCACACTTTGCCAGATTTCAAGCTGCTGCTTCCACCATTTCGCTTGAATTTCGAGCAAAACCGTCGGTTGATTTGCAGCATTTTCTAACAATTTTGCCGTGTCTTCGAAGTTAACTTCTTGCATGGCTTTATTAAGCGGCGTATTTGCGGACGCCCTGTTTAGTTCGAGATCTTTCCACCACTGTTGATTGGATTCCTGGAGCTTCACAAGGTAGTCCGAAAAGAAGTGTTGAAACATAATGCAACTCCTATGATCGGAAAAAGCCGCCTTAATCGATAAGGCGGCAAAGTCAGTGGTTATGCTGGAGTCACTGTCTTAAGGTTTTCCGAAGTGAGTTGCTCAACATCATCTTTAAACTCTTGAGCAATTGATTGAAGCTTAGTGCTGTCATTAGTCATTTGCTGAGAGAGCTTAGATAATACATTAAGCTGCTGGCTATTGAATGCCGTTAGAGACGTCACATCTCTTACTTCACCCGCTGCTTTCATCTGCGTTAGGCCCATTTCGCTGTAAGTGCGAATAGCATTCAGTTGAAGCTCCGTAAGAACTTCCACATTCTTAGTGACAAGCTTATTGAATTTTACGTACGGCTCTAGGGTTTTTTCAGTTTGATCGCTAAAGTTTTTGAAAAAGTCTGTATACATGACTAACACTCCTAAGTGATTGATATTAATTCCATTTGATTGATTTAACGATGACAGCGGTACCCATACCTCCGCCAACACATAGAGATGCAACGCCATACTGGCCGTTACTTCGATTTAATTCATGAATCAGTGATACTAAAATTCGATTGCCCGATGCCCCCAAAGGATGACCAAGCGCAATAGCGCCACCATTAGGATTTGCTTTGTCAAGGATGCTGTTGACCGGGACGTTATGCTCTTCGGCAAGGCGATGAATAACCCCCAACGCTTGCGCAGCAAAGGCTTCGTTCAATTCATAGCAATCAATGTCATCTGTCGCTAACTCTGCTTTGGTAAGAGCTTTTGTGACTGCCGGAACAGGGCCTAAGCCCATAATTTTCGGATCTAAGCCAGCTTGAGCATAGCTCACGACTTCTGCAAGAGGCTTTAGGTTGTGTTGCTTAACAGCACTTTCACTCGCAAGAATCACTGCACTCGCACCATCATTAAGACCCGACGCATTGCCTGCCGTAACCGAACCTTCTTTATCAAAAGCAGGTCTGAGTTTTTGTAAACTCTCTAGCGTCGCGTTTGCTTTCGGATATTCATCAGTATCGAATACTAGCGTCTCACGACGAACCTTGACTTCAACCGGTGCGATCTCTGCTTTAAAGTTCCCACCTTCAATCGCCGCAACCGCCTTCATCTGACTGGCCAAGGCATATTGATCTTGCTGCTCACGCGTAATACCGACTTCTTTGGCGACATTTTCTGCCGTCACACCCATATGGTATTGATTAAACACATCCGTGAGGCCATCGTTAATAAGCAAATCCGTCAGAGCCATATTTCCCATCTTATGACCATCTCGGATTTGGCTTGGCACGATGAATGGGATTTGAGACATCACTTCAACTCCAGCGGCGACGATGATGTCACCATCCCCAGAGCGAATATGGCTGATCGCATCCATCACGGTTTTCATGCCACTCCCACACACCATGTTTAGGGTGTATGCAGGTGTCGTTTCAGGAATGCCTGCAAACATAGCGGCTTGGCGACCAACACTCATGCCCTGGCCTGCACCAATAACGTTACCGACGATAACTTCATCGATGAATTCATTATTAATCTGGCTCTGTTCCAGTGCTGCTTTAATCGCTACTGCTGCAAGATTTCCCGCATCTGTGTTTTTTAGCGCCCCACCGAAAGAGCCAATTGCGGTACGTTTTGCCGCAACGATATAGACTTTTTCCATTATCAATACTCCTTGTTATTGCATATGCAAGCCGCCATTTACCGACAAGGTTTCCCCTGTGATATAGGCACCTGCGTCACTAACAAGGAAGCTAACGGCTTGAGCAATCTCCTCAGGCTCAGCCAAACGACTCATTGGGATTTGGTTCTTGATAAACTCCAGCGCCTCAGGCTTCATCATTTCAACCATAGGTGTCATCGTGTAACCAGGTGCGACAACATTAACCGTCACGCCACTACGAGCACCTTCGGCAGCAAGCGCTTTACTGAAACCGATCATGCCGGCCTTCGCTGCACTGTAGTTAGTTTGGCCGAACTGACCTTTGATTCCGTTAACCGAAGAGATATTCACAACACGCCCACCACCCTTTTCACACATTGCGGCAAACAGAGGTTGAGTAACATTGAAAACACTATTTAGGTTAGTCTCGATAACTTCTTTCCAAGCATCCGCGGTCATTTTTTTAAACACGCCATCGCGTGTAATGCCTGCGTTATTGATCACGACGTCAATCGTTCCCTCTTCAGTCAGCAACGTCGCAAGACGGTCGGCACACTCTGCAGTATTGGTCACGTCTAGTTCAAACAGACGTACCTGATCTTCTGTAAAGTGTTTTTCTGCAAACCATTTTTGCGCACATCCCAACTTGCCCGTGTAATAAGTCGCAATTACACGGTAGCCATCAGCGACCAGTTGTGAGGAAATAGCAGATCCAATTCCGCCTTTAGATCCTGTGATCAAAGCGATCTTTTTCATCAATAGACTCCATTCTTAACAGCAAGGTAAATAGACAAAACTATTTTCAAATATCAAACATTTAATTAGTTCAACAGGTGAATTTGTCATCCAGTCAATATCTATGCATCGACTTGTTCTATTAATTAAAACTAATCCGGAATTATGACACTTCAAATAAATCGCAATATTATTTACATAAAGTTGAGGAAGATCCCATAAGGAATGAAATGTTGTATTACTGTTAAATTGATTTATGCCATTGATTTACAATAACTATTTAAATGTCAGATTTGTAATTTGTTCTACAAGCACTTGAATAGCCAATGATTTATGATTTTCCATTTTGTTTTCATTAAATAATATCAATAACTTACAAAATGACCGCTATTTGATAGAAATATTAAATAAATAATATAAACAATAAAGCTCGATTTAGACTTTAGTCGCACCATTTAAATAACATTAATATCAACAAAAGCAGCAAATCCATATATTTAATGGATTTTTAATCGCAATATATCTATTCGACGAAAGTCGCAACCAAAAGAAATACCATAAAAATAAATGGCAGGGTGAAAGGTACAAAAAACCCAGCAACATGTGCTGGGTTGGCAAAAACAAATCAATTATTCCTTGGCAGTGGATTGATTCGAGTGGTAGTGACCTACGACGTAAACAATGATCAAACCCACATTTTATATGTAAGGCTCTCTTTGTTGCCTAGTCCACCTAGCCAAATAAACATTTCAAATCAGTAAGACACAAGCACAACATTCACTACCCGCCTCTTCTTAGACTAAGAATCGAACAAATATAGTGCCATTTTTACAGCTGAAGTCAGCTTGTTACTCATGGGGAACTCACCCTTACTACACAGTTGTGCAGTATATTTAATTTTATTTTGAGATCAACGTTTATTTTCCACGTGGTCAATAAACTAATCTTAATGAAATCTTAGAGAATTTCTGGTAAAAGTACGCGGTTAGTTAGGGTTGGTAATTACGAATGACCGAAAGAAAACAAGGGCGTCGAAGTGCACAAGACGCTGAGAACACCAAACGACAAATTATGATGGTTGCGGCCGATATGTTTTGTACACTCGGCTATGAAAGAGTGTCGCTGCGCAATATCAGTGAGCAAGCTGGCGTTTCACACAGTTTGATCCGCCACCACTTTGGCAGTAAAGAAAAAATTTGGCATGCCATTAGTGATGAACTGCATAAGTTTATGGGTAGTTATCTACATACCATCATCGATAACCTACCGAATCAAGCACCCGCTAATGAACGGCTTTATCTGTTTTCAGTTCGTTTACTCGCACATATGTTGATGTTTAAACAACCAATACAGCTCATCGCTGATGCCGTGCGTCAAGAAGATGCCTTATTTGACTACTTTATAGACCGTTCTGGCCAATTAGAAGCGCTGGTGAATAATATGGCCGAAGAATACAACCATTCGTTCCCGGAAACGCCGGTGAAAGTATGGGAAATAAAGTGGCAAATGATCATGTATGCGCATGGGGCTGCCAGCCTAACACCTTTTTTAAGTGAAACTTGGTCAGATGAAACTGATGACATCAATCAATGCCTACTCAATCACTGGCAGATGTTTAATCAAATCACCGCCACGCGCTTCCAAATCGCACCAGATAAGCGCTTAAACCCTGTAAGTGTCGCTGATTTGATTTACCCAACTGAATGCTTCGATCCTGCACAAGTGATCAAGGGTTGCGACAGGCAAGAGAACAGTACTGATAGCGGCGAAGAATAGCGTATTACTGACCCGATTATTGCCAAACGTCAAACGCCGCTACTCCTTAAAGGACAGCGGCGTTTCCATTTGCATGCATGTCGCAGTCGCTGCCCATTAATTGATGTAAGTCATCAAGTGATCGTCATATCACTCGATGACCTTATTTCAGTACAACGTTTTAGATAATTTAAACGACTTAAACAGTCGCTCGGTAAACGGATTGATATCCGCCTCCGAATTGAGTCGATAAATCATCTGCCCACCATCCACTGAGAATTTAAAGTCAACGGATGTTGCACTTGCGCCTACCACCTCCCCTTGCTCGAGTAGACGGAAAAATGCCCAAGGCCCGCGGATATTAATACTACGAGGTGAGATGTTGTTTTTGCTTGGCACCAATGTCACTTTAGACACCGCTGAGTCACGGAACGTATTAGGCCAAATGAACTCAACACTGTCCCTTGGCCCATGATTATAGGACAAGTATTGCCCATCAACATTGAGCACACTGCGACGTTTATCGCCACTGAGCAGTAATGGCTCAACAGAGAAACTGACATCGAGTACCCCTTTTCGATTGAAGAAAGCCTCTTGAATTCGTCTCGCCTGCTTTAGTTGATCAAGAACCTCTTTGCGTACAATTGATTTTCCGTTCGATCCTTCGTCGGTAAATACTGAGTTTTCTTCGACAAATACCTTCAACTGACTGTTATAAAAACTATCAAGCGTGCCATCGGGTGCAAAAAATGCTTCAAAATCGATAAATGAACTGTCTTTTTTCGATGCCGGATTAAATGGATAACGGCCCGCGAGTTTACGCTGATACTCTTTATAAACATCGTTGTGCCAACGAACTTCAAGGTGTTTGATCGCCTCTTGCTTCACCACATACCAACTTTCATCGGCCAGTTTTTCAAGCATCGTATTTAATGGCGCTGGTAATCCTGACGCAACTCGTTTGACGGTATATATTGGGTCAGCATTGACAAGTTTAACTCGTGCTTTACTCGCGTCTAAAGCAGCCATCCCGACATCTGGCGATTCTTTTATCGCTTTAACATAGCTGTGTAGTCCTTCTACCGCGGCAATCACTTCATTGATATAGGCCGGTTCATCGCCCACCGAACTCAACATGCTATTTAGTTCGGAGAACGGTGCATCAATTTGCGCGGCTACACGATATTTAGAGCTCTTTAACAACGCTTGTTGCGCCTCATCATCAGCGCCTACACGCGTGTACATTTGTGTATTGCTTTCCAATACACGTAACAATCGTTGAATCGGCTCTATGTTACCCGTTAGATTCTCCAGAACCGCACTCGCGTCATTGATATCATTGAAATAACGAATGTTTATCTCGTTAAGAGCAACACGCCATGTATTGGTGTAATCAGCAACATATAGGTTGCGCACTTTTTCACGTAACGCAACTTTATCGGCCTCGCTAAATTCAGCGGTCTTCGATAACCCAAGTACCCAACTATCAATCAATGCCAACTCAGAGATAGCCTCTGACTTTGGCATGAAGTACTCTTCAAATCCCTTTTTGGTCAACATTTGAGGAATATAAATGACACTGCTGTTGATGACTTGTTCTTCAAACACTACTCCAAACACGGGTCCAACAAGATTACGTAGGTTGATTGACGGTCCAAGTACCATCTGCGAATTTAACTTTAAGTTTTGGTAGACACGCTGATCATTAGGAATTGCACTTAGCTCAGTTTGCACTTTCGTAATAACATTGTCATAAGGGCGCAGAACGCGCTCTGCATCTTGGTTACCATTAATGCGATCAGCGGTCAAATCAGTATGCAACATTGCGTACTCTAGGTGTCCTTTTAAGGATGTCTGAATATCACGCTGGCCGGCAAACTCTTGCTGCCAATAATGGGTAAAGTAATCCAAAACATAGGTTTTATAACGGCCGCCTTTATCGACCATCATCCGATAGACTCGGAGTACCGCTAACTTATCTTCGTCCGTTTTAGCTCGATTGAGCTCAACAACAAGATCGGCCATCAGCAAAGGTAAAAATCGGTTTTCCAATAAATTCAAGTAAGTCTCTTCTACCATTGGCCCGATTGTATGGCCTTGATACAAACCAAAATCTGAAACGTATTTGGGCTTATCACGGAAGAAACCAAACTCTAATGTTGCTTCACGAATTTTATTGAGCGGTTCTAGCATTTCGAGTTGCGAGGTTGAATTAATATTGGCAGCCAACTCACCTTTATATTCATTTACTTTGGATAACACAGCGTCCGAATGTTCAATGTTATTCAAGTAGTAGCGATGCCAAGTACCCACCAGCAATACCGTCGCGATTGAGCAAGTCAGCACGGTTAAACCAATCACACGGCGATTATGCTTAGTCACCCGAACATTATCTGACGCCAAACCAGCTTCAGGATAAATCACGTTATTAAATAGCTTTTTGGTAAAGTAAACCGTTGAGTTTTTCGCTTGTTGCGCCTTATTTATTGCGTGCTCCAACCCATAGCGTCGTGAGGCCGCATCATCAAACGCGTTCGTCGGTACTCCTTGTTGATACACCGACGTAAAATAGACGCCACGAACCAACGCAGAAGTAGAAAACTGATCACTGGCAAGCGCCTCACTTAAGAACTTACAGAGGATTTCTTTTAGGCCAGAGATTTGGCGCGTAAAGCTATAGATCGCATTACGATCTTCTAATGTCATCGGCCCCGATACGGCATGAGGCAGAACATCATTGATACGCGTAATAAAGTCGCTATATTCAGCCGTAAACTCTTGCAACCAATTGTCCAGGTCATCGACTGAATCAAGTGAAAAGGTAAAACCCAACACCTCTTCACGTTGACTACGAGAATAGTGCTTAAAGAACGGTTCAAATCCTTGCAACAAGTCAAGCTTAGTCAATGTTATATAGACCGGAAGACGAGTTGACAATGTCTCCATTAATTCACGTAGACGAGCGCGCAATAGATTGGCATAAGCTTTTCGTTCGGTGGCGGTGGCGGTGGCTAAACGCGAAACATCGAGCGTTAGAACGATGCCATTTAGTGGTCTACGGTTACGTGTTCTCGCCAGCCATTGAACAAAGTGCAACCATAATCGGCGTTCCATCTCCCCATCATTATTTTCAGCATGATTTCCTTGAGTCAGTAATTCACCATCAGGATCAATCATTACCGATTCATCACCAATCCACCAATCGAACGAATATGGATTTTCGCTTTTCTGACCTGAAGCTCTCATCACCGATGAGAAAACATAATTCTGGCCGCTGCGGTTAATCAAACTGGTTTTACCCGCATTTTCGAGACCGAGAACAAGATACCAAGGCAAAGCGTACAAATAATCACGTTGTGGTAAACTTTCTTTCATGTTCACCATAACCTGATTAAGCTCTAACTCTTGTCGATCCTCATACGCTTTAATCGGATCTTGACGTAACCGTTCTTCATACTGTTTTTCAGCTTTAAAACCTTGCAAGTTTTTCCATTGCCAAATACCCCAAATCGCCAAAGCGCCCAGCGAGAATAAACAACTGGCTACCGCTCGTTCCATCACGGTGTCTAGTGGTAAATTCCCTTTAAATTCTAGCCACGGACCTGCCCACCAAATTGCTATATTCACAATAATGAATAGGCTAATCAGTAGAATAGGCATCGCTGCTGCGAGGCTTGGTTTAAGCATTCTCGCGATCCTAACTAAATATTTCCACATGGAGCTTTATCCTTCGTTTATTCTGACGTTGTATGCTTTTGTAATTGTTCGACCAATGAGGGTTCCCATTCATTGACGCTCATGGTGGCCACCTGTGAGTAAAGAGTTTGGTATTGCTCTTTTGCCATCGCATCAAGGTTATTGGCATTGAGTAAATTGGTTGATAGCAATCGCCAGTAGAATTTATCTCTTGGCTCTCGTGCCGCGATGAGTCCATCATTAAGCATGGAGAGTGCTACCGCTATACCCGCATCCTTCGCGAGCGTCATCGCCTCTTGCTCTTTTTCTTCCCAGTTACCAACTGTTGCTTGTTGACCACTCACATTTTGATGACTGAGCAGCCACTCTTTTGCCTTGTCGCTAACAAAAGGCTCACCACCTTTAAATTTCAATGAGAGTAAATCCGGCATACGCGAGACAAATTGCGCACATTCACTAAGAATTGCATCGCACCAAGTCGATTGACCTAGATTTTTAGCAATGTCGTAACTCATAAGCTGGCCTTCAAACCAGAATGGCGCCATCGTTAAGCTCTGTTCGACCTTCCGCCACAACTCAAGATCAGGTGCTCGCAGTTGATCGTGATACTCTTTAACGCGTTCTTGCATCATGCCACGCAACTGAGTTTCTCCATTGGCGTCATGCTCTGGTAATGACGCGATGCTTGACCAAACAGCGTATCGACGAACTCGAATTGCCAACGCAATACCGAACTCTTGCTCTGACAAAACATCTGCGACTTTCAGCAATGATTGTTTGGTCGCTTTGTCACTCGAACTGTCCACCGAAATAGCCTTTTGGCTAGACGCTATTGGTGCACTAACTACCTTCTCAGGTGCAGTTTGCTCGATACGTTCTCGTTCGACTGTTCGAGTCAATGCATTCGTAATTTTGGTTGCTAAGCTGGTGACAGAATCAGACATCAAATCAGCATTCTTGACAGATAAATGCCAAGACTCTAGCGCCTCTTTAAGTGTATTTCGCTCTTGTTTTTTAAACTGATCAAAATCCAATTTGTCGATGACCAGTGTAAATCGTTGTACTATTTGACTGAAAAATTTTCCTCTGGCGACACGCCCCTTTGGCCCGGGAGCCGGAAAACACTCTTCCCAATAAAGGAACATGAAGTCAGTCAGTAATTGCAATGACACCACAAAGCGTGACGGCGTCACCTTATTATGAAGGCATTGCAATAAAATAAGCAGTAACTTGAGATCTTTACTCTTCTCACTGAGCAGCGTGACCGTTGTTTGCTCGACTTCAGGCCATTGCACAGACGCATGTGACAGTGACCCTACTTTCATCATTTGATCTTCAACGAAATCAAATAACGGGTCATCACTCAATCGTTCACCTACGGGGCTATCTCCCTTGATTGGCTGGCTAATAGATTGGCGATAATCGGCTATTTCCATAATGTTTCCTTACCAACCACAGCGGGTACGTAGTGCTGTCAGTGAAGATGAAAGTTCATTTGCATCAAACCGCAAACCATCGACGATTCTTGAATTTGAGCGCAATACCAACCTTGGTTGCTTAGCCATCGCCTTCATCATGTTAATTGCCGGAATACCTCGTCCAGAGGAAAACAACAAGCCAGTATCATCACTTCGCCAGGATTGTGCCTGCATATCAAGTATTGAAATATTGACTTGAGAATCATCGATAGCACTTGGAAATGCCAGTTCAACGCGACTTAGGTTATCGATGCAACTCATCACCAAAATCGGTTTGGCATTGTCTGAAAAAGCCGTTTTGTCATTAAGGGCAACCAAGGTGACCCAAGCATTGCCACGCTCGGAAGTCCCCTCAGCTGTCAAATGACTCGAATCACCGGATTGATACTGACTAAAGCTGTCGAATGCTCGCTGCCAAGAATCAGGGACATCCGGTCTTGATACTTGGGTTAGAACATCCGGTGTCGGCGTTTGAAATAATGTGTCAAAACAGGCAAGTCGTTCTAGTCTTGCGCTGATTGTGCCGCATTGTTCAGCTTGAGCGAGTCGCACATCAGATGCATTCGCAATGCCAAATGAACACAAATAGAAAATCACGATAGAAAACCAAAGTCGTATCATGGTGTTTTTATCTCCAACTTTTGGCATTTGTAAGCCAAAGTACGCTTAGGAATACCCAAGCTTTCCGCTGTTTTTGCGCGATCTCCTGAAAATTGCTTGAGTCGGTCTCGGATAATATGCAGCTCAAATTCGTTAACGGTTTGCTTTAAGTTATTAACGTGATCAGGATTGAAATGGATACCCTGTACTTCGGAAGTTTTCTCGCCAATTTCCGTTTTAACAACAGGGTTAAATTGTGAGGTTACTGGTGATACTCCGTTCGACAGTCGATGCTCGAAGCAACTGGCTTCAATCTGTGTTCCATCTGGAGTTTGCGCACAAGCAAATTCAATCAAATGTTTAAGCTCTCGAACATTGCCAGGGAAATCATATTGGCATAAGCGGTCAACGGCTTTGTAATCAAGCCCGCGAATGTGAGTATTATGTTGACGGTTAAACAAATCGACAAAATGTTGGCTCAGCAGTTCTATATCGCCCAACTTCATCGCAAGGCGAGGCAAAGTAACGGGGTATTGCAGTAACCGATAATAGAGATCTTGACGAAACTCACGTTGACGCACCTGTTGTAAGAGATTTACGTGTGTCGCTGAGACAAGACGAAAATCTGACGTCTGTTCTTGTTTCCCACCCACAGGACGGAACAAACGTGACTCAAGCACGCGCAGTAGCTTAGATTGAAGATTCAAAGGCATATCGCCAATTTCATCGAGAAATAATGTGCCGCCATCCGCTTGAGCGATCAAACCTAACTTATCTTTTTCCGCTCCGGAAAAGGCCCCTTTGCTGTAACCAAATAACTCACTTTCAAGTAAGTTTTCGGGTATAGCCGCACAATTGATCGCCACAAAAGGCCCCTTTCTGCGCGAAGAGTGTTCATGCACAGCTTGAGCAACGAGCTCTTTACCCGTCCCTGTTTCACCTTGAATCATCACCGATAACTGAGACGATGCCGCGTTGATGATTTGCTCGCGTAGCTTTATCATCGGCTCACTATCACCAATCAAGGTGGTCGACAACCGAGTTATGACACTGCGTCTTACATCATCTTGCTGTGCATCTGATAACGATTCAGACAGCACTTTTCGCCCCTGATTTTCACGCTGAATTTCGTTAAGCAATGACCATTGATGAGTAAAAACTTCAAGATATTTTACAAACTCAACCTGGTGGAATATTCCATCAACGATACGACTTTCACCAATCATAAGCAAAACAGATTGAACTTGTTCAACACCAACCGGTAGAGGATGAATGGCGACCTTATCCATCAAGCCGACCTGACGTGTTAATTCACTAAAATGGCGATTGGATCGCCAAAACGCCAGTTCATCAGATCCCAAACAAATCGGTTTTGCCGATTGTAAAACATGAGCAAAGGGACAATCAAAATCGGTCACAGACCAATTTAGTAGTGAGTTGCCCTCATGTGGCGTCAGCATGCGGCCATCAGAACTAGGGACGAGTAACATACAGACATCAAGCCCTAGCTCATTACGAATCGTTTCAATAAATCGACTCGCTAATTGATTTGGCTGCCGAGCCACAACGAGCTCCGTTGCATACACTAACCATTGAGTCATGACTACTCGACCTCTCCGATAAACTCTCCTTCATTAGCCGCTAAATAAATACGATTCACCGGTTGCCTATCGGCAAGTTTATTAAGAAGTGATAAGGAAATCGGCGGCAGCAATTGCCCTTCAATAATAGCTTCCAGCATACGCGCGCCGTTCTCTGAACGATTTGCTCTATTCAGGATTTCTTCAATCAAGCTATCTTCGATGACCACTTGAGCGTCATAACGCTGCTGGAACACTTTCTCAAGGTTAGCCAGCTTTCCACGGACAATTTTTTCCAGTACATCGCGTGCCAAAGGTAGATAAAATACCGTTTCCATTCGCGCTAATAGTGCTGGTTTGAAAAATCCAGCCAACTCTTCGTAAAGCGCTTCATCAAGACACTCCGGATCGTGAGCATTGTCAACAATCGTTTGGTATCCCAAGTTAGACGTCAAGAAGAAAACGATATTTTGACAATCGATCAATCGGCCTTCGCCATCCGACAGTTCACCTTTATCAAAGGCTTGATAGAAAATGTTCAATACTTCAGGGTGCGCTTTTTCAACTTCATCTAATAGCACAACTGAATATGGCATCTTACGAATAGCCTCAGTCAATATCCCACCTTCACCATAGCCAACGTAACCAGGAGGAGATCCAATTAAGCGAGACACCGTATGTTTTTCTTGGTACTCCGACATATTAATCGTGGTCAGAAATTGTTTTCCGCCATAAAGCTGCTGTGCCAGCTGGACCACCGTTTCAGTTTTACCAACCCCGCTTGGTCCGACTAATAGGAAAGCGCCTTTAGGACGCCCAGGTCTACGCAGATCTGCTCGAGCAGTCAACAAATGGCGATGAATACGCTCTATTGCGGGATCTTGTCCTTTGATACTTTCGCCAAGCAAGCTCGTAAGATGAGTAATTTTATACAGTTCATCACTGTTCATTTGATCAACGGGTACCCCAGTCCAATCCGCAATAACTTCAGCAATTTGTTGTGCATCCACTTGTGGGTGCATCAATAGGTCCGTATGAGGAATATCGGCCAACGCCTGATATTGCGCTTTAAGTTGTACCAACAACTCACCACGGCTTGGTTGCTCATCGACATCATTTAACGCGTCGTTAAACTCTGTATTGACAGACGAATTAGATAACAGTTGCTCTCGTAGCGAAATGATCGTTTCAATAATGGCTTTTTGCTGTTGCCATTTTTCGGTTAACGCGGCTTTCTCTTCCTCATCGGCGACTTCTTCACTACATAGCCGATCTAAACGGTGAGCATCGACTTCTTGTCCCAAATACTGAGCCCGCTCTAACATGTCAATTTCGAGTTGACGCTGATGGCATAAGGTCTCAAGTTGCGCTAGCCGTTTAGGGGGGGTGGTGATATTAATCGCAATACGCGCACAAGCAGTATCCAGAACATCTATCGCCTTATCTGGCAATTGTCGACCTGATATATAACGAGCCGACAATTCAGCGGCAGCTTTTAATGCATCGTCAGTGATCAGAACATTATGCGCTTTCTCGTAAGCAGTGTTTAACCCGCGTAAAATATCAACCGCCTGTTCAATGCTCGGCTCTTCAAGCTTTACCAGCTGGAAGCGGCGCGTTAATGCCGGATCCTTTTCAAAATACTTTTTATATTCCTTCCACGTCGTCGCGGCTACCGTACTGAGTTCACCACGGGCAAGCGCAGGTTTAAGTAGATTTGCCGCATCGCTGCCACCCTCTTGGTTCCCAGAACCAATCAACGTATGCGCTTCATCGATAAACAGTATAATTGGCTTAGATGCGGTTTTTATCGCATCAATCACGCCTTTCAACCGTTTTTCAAATTCACCTTTAACGGAGGCTCCAGCTTGAAGAAGACCGAGATCGAGCGAGCAAAGATCGACATTTTTAAGCTGCTCAGGAACATTACCCGCCACAACGCGCAATGCTAACCCTTCAATCATCGCACTTTTACCTACACCTGCATCCCCCACGACAATAGGGTTGTTTTTTCGACGGCGGCATAAAATGTCGATCATCAGGTTAAGTTCATTTTCACGACAGAGCACAGGATCGAGTTCTCCGTTGCGCGCTTGCTCTGTCACGTTAGTACAAAACTTTTCTAGTGGTGACGAATCAGACGACTTTAGTGCCGAGTGTTTAGCATCAAGTTTTTTTGTGTTCTCTTGGTCTGACTCAGAAGAATCTTGGAGCAAGAGATCAAAATTTTTATTTAAGCTCTCTTTGTTGATATTCTCGAATACTTGGATAAGGTTTAACGGCAAATAACGATCAGCCCGAATCAAAGCGGCAAGAAAAATCGCACCTGAACGAAGTTGATTATGATTGAGCTCTGTTGTAGAAAGTAACCAAGCTTCTTGTAGCAACTCAACCAACAATGGCGAGAACGCAGGATAGGTATCGAGTACCTGCTCCCGCATGAAGTTGGTGCCGACGGCCTGTTTGAGCGAATCAACCTCTAAATTTGCTTGTTTACAGATAATCCGCATATCGGATAACGGATTATCCAACAACACATAGAGCAGATGCTCATAAGTCACTTCAGGATGCTGACGTTCAATACATAATGACGCAGCCTGTTCAAGCGCTAACTTACTCTGTTCATTAAGTTTTGAAATCAACTTTGATAATTCAATACGGATCACAACGGTCACCTAGCCTTTTATAATTAGAGTATTTGATTTAATTGATTGATTACATCTGCAGATTTGACGTGCAGTAAGTTGGAATAGCCAAGGAACACGCCCAGCCAAATAACAATAAATCCAACTAAAATTGACCAAACTGGTAATTGTCGACTCAAGTGGTACTTGGTTTTTGCTACAAGCGCACTCGATGAAGTGAGATCTTGCAACTCTCGCTCATTTAGACCGGCGATAGTGCTATGTAAACGCGTGATCACTTTTTGACGTTCGTTGTACCCGCCTTCCATCACACGATATTTACCTTCAAACCCGAGAACCAAGCATTGATAGATGAACTCCAATAACGTGTGATAACGTTTTGGCTCTCCTTCCAAACGACTTAAGATAGTAAAGACTTTCTCTCCGCCCCACGTTTCGTTATGAAAACGCGAAAGCATGGAGTATTCGGCCCATACGCTAGATGCCCCCCAACTTGTTCCCATCACCGCTTCATCTAGGAACGCACAGAGGATATAGCGATAAGCCATCAAAATGGCATGTTCGTAACCTTGTTCGGTCAACTCAATTTCTATCGCTTTAATTTCTTCGACCGTTTGATTATAGATTTGCTCTATATTGTCGCAGTCAGTCAGACTTCTTACTCTCAGTGACAAACCAAACAGTGGTGTCGCCGCATCAATCAAAAGGTTACGGTTTTCCCCTCTCAACTGGAACCAGTAATCTTGGTCGTGATTAATTTGTTCTACATTTTCAAACAGTAAACTACTGTATTGACTATTTTTTTTATCGATATCCATAATCAACTCCTAATCGCCCAGAATTGAAGATCAAGATCTTCAAATGCCCCAGCCACATGGAAGGCAAACCCACTTGAGTGACCGAGTGTCGACCAAGCAGGGCTCGTTTTATCAAGCTGGTAATAAGCGTAACCTGCGTGATAAGGCAACTGTCTTGGCGCAACGGGTAGCAAGTTCAGTGGGATACCCGGTAACTGTAACGAAATCAGCTCACGTATTTTTTCAACGGTCGATACTTTGGTTTGTTGAACAAAGAGATGACGTAACTCATCAAGCGGCATACGGGCTTTTACCGCAATAATGAATTCAGCACTTTCGATCAATTGAGGATCTTGGATTGGTGCTACCATCAAGCCATATTTACGCTTATCCAACTGGATCGAAACGGCGCGCGGTTCCAGTACAATACTCAAGCTCTGCCTTAGATTTCGAATAAGCGGCAGAAATGCGCTACTCGGCATATCATGGTTGTAATGAGGCAATGTCGGCGGTAGGCGGCTCTCATCCGTGAATGTCGCTAACTCTCCACATACACATGCTAGGCATTCAAATAAACGCTCTGGATGCAAATTGCGCAACTGAGCTAAGTGTTGAATCTGAGGTTGAATTCGGTTTAACGCCTGCAACAACATAAAATCCGACACATCTGCGACAGCCCCTTGAGACGGCGAAGCAATACGTTGAGAGATATTCTTAGCTCGCTCGCCCATTAACCCCGAAATTTCGCTAATAAATCGGTGTAAAGACGCATTGCTTGATACATTCAGGTGGCAAGGAATAAAATCAGGATCCAAGACCACGCTACCATCCGGACGTTTTTCTAAAATACGAGCAATCGCTATCGATGCATAAGCACTGCGATCTTCTTTTTCTAGCATTAATTGCATACGCACAGGTGACACATCTAACGTCGTACTGTCGCCGCCAACGGTATGCACATCGCGAACTTCAATACGACTGCTAGCATAGCGCCCTGTTCCCCGCTCTTCCGGCCAATCAATCTCCATCAGTGAATCGCTGCGCAGCGGCACCGCAAGATACACTATCTGATACGCAAGCGATGAATCTTCTACTTCGAGCGCATCGGGCAGTACATCCTCTTGTGGTATACGAAAAACCGTCCCATCAGGCATGACCCCTACTGCTCTTTCGATCGATATACGACCAAACGAAAGGTATTCAGGGTTAAGTGTTAACTCAGAAACACCATAGAGATAGCGGTTAACCGAGCCCATACGTTCATCAAGCACATGTTCAAAGTAACGCTGTTGCTGCTGAAAGTGCTGGGGCTTGATAAACAAGCCTTCATTCCAAATTACACGATTACGCGTAAACATCTTGTTATTCCACCCTTTCTAATTTCACATCGTAGTCTTTGAAATACATCAACAAATGGTACTCCCTACCTTTGTTCAACACTTTTACGGCCTTTTTCCATTCACTTAGATCCGGCTCCGAAAAGTGTGCCATGATGCCGATATAGTTGGTTTCTTCATCAACCTCTATCTCATTGACAAACTTGAACTGCCCTGGCGTAAGGACATAATCGTAATTTTTGACAAAGTTACTGCGTAGCGCGCCTTCATAGTCGTCTTTCATCTGATCATAATCAGCAGACATAAACATTGAGTCATCGACCAACTCAAAGACCTGAACCGCGATTGGCGCCGCTTCTCCCCAAATGTTTGGGTTGGTACCTTCATCACTGACTAAGCTAAACGTTACTTTCGTTGGTTGCTCAGGTGGAGCGATGGGTTCTGATGAACTACATGCTGTTAACGCTGTCAGTAGCATCAGTAGAGCAAAAGAGCGTATATTCACCGTTATAACTCCAACTGTTTTTCACGTACTTTTTTGTCGTATGATTGCTCGAAGATTTCCCAGAACAATTTTTCAAAGCCTTTTTGACGGTCAGAAGTAAGCTCTTGATAATAATGGCAATACATTTCCCACGCCCACGACTCAGGACTTTGATTATCAAGGTCTCCGTTTCGCTTATAGTGTTGAAAACGGCGCAGTAATACTTGAGGAGAGAAAGCATTGAGAATTTGACTTAGTGCTTCACCCGTTGCATGTTGCATTGCTTCATTGTGGTCGCGGACATTCTTCAAACTCTCCGAGATAGCCGCGGGCGCTGATAAATGCACCAAACTCTTGTCGGTGTCATATAACGTACGAATTGTTTCTTCGTATGAAAGACCTAAGCGCAATGGATTATCTTCAATCGGTTGTAGATTGCGATTCATTACACCAAATCGACCTTCGCATACTTGTTGATTCAGTTGTAAAAGACCTTTCACGCAAGCTTGAAGCGATTGACCAAGCTCCTCAGACAACATATGCATCTTGTCCATATCATGGCTGTTGCCAACATCGACACCTAATCCATTAAGCATCGGTCCTGTCAGTAAATGATTGGCTCTTGCTGACGAACGATTCTGCTCATCGCCCGTAGGAGGAAAACTTTTCGCGACTTCCTCTTCCAATAAATCTAATACCTTATCGTTCATCCCTAAGCCCTCTGGTACGTTTAAAGTGTCATTATTTGTGTGTGGTGCAGTCGACGATACATTGGTAGCCGATTCGGTCTGCGCTAACGTCGGCGATTGCCCATCTGATTTATTTCGGTGTAACCCTAGAATTTTCTTCAACCTGATTGATGATGTCATTTCGTAATCACTATCTGCTTGTGGAGTAATCTGAGCTTGGCCACGTTGAATATCATTTTCTGGCACAATGGTTTGTTGCTCATCCGTTGCTAACTGCGTTTCTTGAAGCAGTGACTGCTCTTGTTTAAAGTCATTAAATAATTCATCTAGCGCCGCAATCGGATCACTTGATTGATGGTTTTCTGTCTCATACTCATCACTAACCGAATCGAGCTCATCTTCGCGCAATAAGTCAAATCTATCTGTTTCAAAAAGCTGCTCAATTGATTGACCCTCTTGGACTGATTCATCTTCATTTTTCGCAAGAGTCACTCGTAGACGATATGGACCAATCACCACTTCGTTGTTATGCTCAAGTCTTGCAAATGCGCCCCGCCCCAATGGCATATGCGAACCGTTCACATAAGTCGCTCCACAAAGATCTTCGATACAAAACTCACCATCAATGACCGCCACTTCGCAATGCTGCGCTTGCACGGAACTGTATGCATCGCTCAACCGCCATTTCGCTGCAGGTGACGATCCAATCACCCCCCCTTCATGCGTAAAAATACGCTGTGCAGATAAGCCTGACTGTAGTTGTTGAGCATTCACAACTAACATGGAGAGTCTTTGTTCGATTTGCATATTCTATTGCCTTACTTGTATAAGCACGTTTTTGTCTGATAGTTCGCCACCCAAAAATGACGTCCAACCTAGGGCGACACTGTTCTTTCGACAGAGCGTCATTTCGGGCACTTCACTTTCATGCATGGTGAGTTGCAGGTCATACGCCATCTGTTCTCGTAAAATAAACTCAACCAATTTACATAATGGTTGGTACTCTTTTCCCGAAGGTAAGAAATCGGCAAATTTTTCGCGCGTTAGCCCACCAATGCAGATGGTAAATTTGCCGTTACAATCCATCACCGACTCACCCAACAAGGTATCCACGCCCAACTCGCCATTTTGTCGACCTAAACTCAACTGTTGATAGGGTTGAATGGCGACTTTGCGCCTTACCCACTGAGTAATCGTGACTTCCTTTAAATCAAAACAATGGGCAATAATGCCTGACACAACTTGTGGTGAGCGGCTGCGTCCCGCCAACAGCCCTGAATACGCAAGCATCTTGCACCAGTTAATCGGCGTTTCTCCACGTAAGTCCGCATCACCTAGCCCGACCAAAGCAAACAGCTGAGAAGAGAGCTGATCTTGTGCATCGGGCTGAAAACGAACGTAGTAACGATATTTACGCCAAATGCGATAAACCAAGTTGATCAGACGATTGTTAAAAAAATCTAAGAATGGGCGCTTAAAACCACCTCGGTCTTCTTCTACCAACTGCTGTAAAATAAAACCCGGCAGTGGCGACTGTGCCCCCGTCAAACCAAAAAAATTCGTTTGTAAAATCAAACGTTCGTCATCACGCTTTTCTAGATCAATCACATCCGCAGGCGCAAAACCTAAACTTGGATTCGCACTAAATACCAACTGACATGCTCGTTCCCAATCTTCCGATTCAGGATTGAACGCATGAATCTTCTGTAACAACTCAACCAACTGATAAAAGTTGTAGTTTCGTACATCATCTGGCAACGCTAGCAGGGATTCCTGAAGCTCTGACATTTCTAGATCAACGGCTGCATTCCTGCCTGGGTTCCCCATGTGTACTTCTCTTGGTTGGACGCATTAATCACCACCAATTCATGAAATGAATTGATGCTGGCATAAAGTGCAAAGAAATGACTTAAAACGGTGCCGAACAGATATAATTCACCTTCCGAGCCAAAACAGTTTTGGTCGATATATATCGTCGATTTAAGGCCTCTTACTGGTAAACCGCGTAAAATTTTATCCACTGGCTGTGATTCGATTTTCTGAATACCTTCAAGTCGTAACTGAGCAACTCTTTCAGCTTGTCTGTCAACCAGAGCTCTAAAGTCGTAAGCCCTTAGCACACTGCTTAAGGCGTCTTTAGAGAGTAAAGATAGATAATTAAGCGACAGGTTAGAAATCAACATCCACAGTAAGCTACCATCCAAAACTGGGCGTAACGATTGTGATGGCACCGTAATATTACTAAAGGTGGCAAACGGCGGTGAGGTATCTGTCGGTTCGCAAATATCACCAACACCCAGCTCCAATGGTAACAATCTATTTGTACACGTTAACTTGAGAGAGACCGCTTCATCGACTTGCATCGACTGTGTTTCATCTCCGCGAATAAAGGCAATAAAATTGTCAAAACCATCTCCTCGAATACTATTCTTAACTCGAGTACGGTAATACAAAGCTTCTCGATTTCTTGCTCGCTCAACTTCATGCTGAAAACTTTCAAACGCAGAATAAACTCGTTTCTCGCCACGAATACGTTGGCTCGCTTGGGTTTTATCTTGCCAACCAAAGACGCCATCAACACTGAACACTTCATAGTGAGCAGGATAACGACTTGAAGGAACAACACGATACTCAGAACGCCTTCCTGTCAGATCAATAGGATCTGCATCATGATCAAACAAGTTGATTACCGGTGTACAATAAAGTTGGAAATTGTCTTTTCTAACTCTGACATCCGTCGGTAAAGTCTTGGTAAAGCTGATTTTTAACTTAAAATCGTTGGTTACTGATTTAGGTAACGCCGATTTGAGTTGCGTAATATCAAAAAAATGAAATGCTTCTGGGAACGACAAATATTCTTGTAGTACACGATAACCTTCGTAGACATTATTTGGATAAGGCAATAGCGCTTGCTCGCTATCGAAACCGACCGTTTTAAGTGCGTTTTTCGGTAGTGAAAAAGGCGTTCCATCCACCTCAATCCAAACCTTATCCAAATAGTGATTCAGCCATAGGTAAAGCATCTGTGAGCTGTATTTATCGCCGCCTAAGTAAAAACGGAGATCATCAAGATGAATGTCACCAACGCTATTCTCACCCAATAAGCTAAGTGAGATATCAATCAAGCTCGCTTCTCTTGTATGGTGAGAAGTTACGTCGATACATTCAATCGGATAGATGTTGACATCCCGACAGGTTCTGAAATGACATTTCGTGCCGAATACTGGCTTACTATCGAGTTGCGTACCTCGACCTATTTGATGCTTGTCACTCACACTCTTATCTGGACTAAACGCAACAATACTCATGCTCGGTACCGGGCGAAGATAATTGGGCCACAACATATTAATTATTGAGTGTGTCAACTCAGGAAATTCGTCCTCCACTTTTTCACGCAGGCGAGCTGTCAAAAATGCAAATCCTTCGAGTAAGCGCTCCACATCAGGATCAGTTGTTCGTCCATGCAAAAAGCGCGACAACTGAGGATGAATCTCGGTAAACTGCTTACCCTGCTCTTTAAGAAAGGCAAGTTCTTCTCTGAAGTACTTATCTTGGTTCATAATCTTCTAATACACTTGGTACTTGCGGTTCTGGTCCAGCAACAAACTTAGCTGTACACGGTCATGCAACGCTTCACTATTTATTTCGGCAACAATATTGAAGCGCAGCATAAGTGGACTGTAAGGATCAGATTCAGAGCGAATTTCAATATTGCGTAATCTCGGCTCATAACTCACCAAGCAGTTTTGAATTGCAAACTTTATGCGCAATGACAAATCCAACGTTTCCAATGTTGCATCATTAAAATCGACTAAACCCAACATCGGGGCGCTTTGCGCTTCGCCAAGACGTGTATTTAGTATATTTGAAACGTTACGCTTTATTGATTGAAGTACGTCCATGGCATCTGGTCCTTGCGTTAAGGACATCGGCTTGGTGCCAGTTTCTAAACGTTCTAGAAATCCGACACCAAATGCGCTCTCTTCTGGGGCGATATAAGTCATCGTTATGCTTGATCTAATCGACCAACTAACGACAATTCAAAGTTTGCACCCATGTACTTAAAGTGAGGGCGAACAGATAAGGAGACTTGGTACCAACCTGGCTCACCCTCGACATCCATTACTTCAATTTTTGCAGCGCGAAGTGGACGACGGCTACGTACGTCTGCTGGTGGATTTTCTTGATCAGCAACATATTGTTTGATCCAACCATTGAGCTCTCGCTCCAGATCTTGACGCTCCTTCCACGAACCAATCTGTTCGCGTTGCAGGACTTTAACGTAGTGTGCAAGGCGGTTGATGATCATCATATAGGGTAATTGCGTTCCCAATTTATAGTTAGTTTCCGCTTCTTTACCTTCTTTGGTATTCGGAAATACTTGTGGCTTTTGAATCGAATTTGCTGAGAAAAACGCAGCATTATCACTGCCTTTACGCATCGTCAACGCAATGAAACCTTCTTCCGCTAACTCAAATTCTTTACGATCAGTGACAAGCACTTCTGTTGGAATTTTACTTTGCAAAGCCCCCATGGATTCGAACACGTGAACAGGAAGATCATCCACTGCACCACCGCTCTGAGGACCAATGATATTGGGACACCAACGATATTTAGCAAAGCTATCAGTTAAACGAGTGGCGAAAGCAAATGCAGTGTTACCCCACAGATAATGCTCATGGGAAGCGCTAACATTTTCTTGATAATTAAAAGACTTAATCGGGTTTTCTATTGGATCATAAGGTACGCGTAGTAAAAATCTAGGTGCTGTTAAACCAAGATAACGCGCATCTTCAGACTCACGTAAAGAACGCCATTTTGTGTACTTAGGCCCTTCAAAGGTTGATTTCAAATCCTTGATATTAGGCAGCTCTTCAAATGACTCAATACCAAAGAACTCAGGTCCAACACTCGAAATAAACGGTGCATGAGCCATTGCACCAAGCGCTCCCATAAATTGAAGTAACTTCATATCAGGAGTGGAAGGCGTAAAGGCAAAGTTACCAATAATCGCACCAGTGGGTTCACCACCAAATTGACCATAGCCCGAAGAGTAAACATGTTTATATAGACCAGACTGCGTTGTTTCTGGTGCAAATTCGAAATCTTCCAATAACTCAGCTTTGGTCGCGTGCAACAAATCTACTTTGTTATTTTCACGAAAATCCGTGCGGTCGATAAACAATTTCAAACCGCGCCATGATGACTCCATCTGCTGGTAGCTTTCTTGGTGGAGTATTTCATCCATTTGCGCACTAATTTTCTTATCAAGTTCAACAAGCATCTGATCAACAAGTGATTTGTTAATTTGATCATCGACTTGATTAGAACCAATGAGATTTTCAACAAATGCGGCGATCCCTTTTTTGGCGACGTGATAACCTTCGTCACTTGGCGCTATGCGTGTCTGAGCCATGATTTCATCGAGTAAGCTCCCTTGCTGGGCAGCTTGTACTTCTGGGATGGCTTCTGTAGTGGTAGACATCAATTTCATTCCTAAATCTGATTAAATAACAAAGAGCTTAATTACGCCTTGGGCTCTTCTTTGTCGCTAACTAAGCTGAGCTCGGACAACAATTTTTCACGCGATTCTTCTGAATTGAGTAACGTTTGTAGGCGCTCTCTAAATGCAGGAATGTTGCCTAGTGGACCTTTCAAAGCCACTAGAGCTTCACGCAACTCAACCAATTTATTTAGTTCAGGAACTTGAGCAGCGACAGCATCTGGTGAAAAATCCGCTAACGATTTAAAGCTTAGCTCTATCGGTAGCTCTGCATTTTCTTCATCGCTTAGTTTATTGGGAACTGTTGCCGAAATTTTTAAATCACTCTCGCGCATCACTGCTTCAAAATTGTTTTTATCAACGGATACCGCCTCTCTTTCTTCAAGAGGAGTTTCTTCTGCATGCCCTTTAAAATCACCAACGACAAGCGTTTTCAACGGTAATTCTATTTCCGCCTGAGAGTCCCCTGTTGATGGGATATATTTGATATTAACTCGCTCTTTCGGAGCGACACTTCCTTCTTTAGACATTTCAAGCCTCCAATTCCATACCAACTCTGTGTTCTTAAGGTTTATTTACAAAAAACAACATAAACTGAAATTGCTTTAGTTATGTAAATTCAACGTCAAAATTATGAATATTATTTATAATGATAAAACTAGCAATTAAAAACAACCATCACCAACTACATAAATTAAAGTTCAACCCCAGACCCATTAAATATTTACAAATCAATCAACGAGTCAAAATAAAACTAACCGCACACTATATTTATTTGCATACATAATAAACACCAAATTTAATAAAACACGATCTCAATCTAGAAATGCAGAGAACCATAAAGTAAATCTAACCACTATTGGATATCCCAAAATTTATCATGATTATAAAAATTTACGGTTTTCTTAAATTTAAGATATATATTTAAGGCTTGTTCTTTTTCTTCGGCGTTAATCGTTAATGAAAGCAATTCTTCATCATTTGAAATCACAGAGTAAAGCGATGTCATCCGCTCTCTTCCTGCAGAAGAGAGATACAAATCCATATAAGCTTTTGCGGTAACCTTATCGGAAGGAACAAAAGAATAGTTCGAACTTTGTCCAATCAATATCTTCGCCATCACAGCTAGCGATGTAATATCACCATTTTGTAATGCTCTTTCACGCCATTGATAAGCATCTTCATAACGACCAGTACTTTCCAAAACCTCGATGTAACGCTTCATCGCCGGTATATATTCTGTCTCTGCAGCTAAAAGATATAATGATTCAGCTTTATCAGAGATCTCTCCTGAAAGAACAGCACTTCCGTCTCGATCCACCAGACTGTCCGCTCTTTCCATCAAAGCTAACGGATGTTTGAATTCAATCGCTTTATCTAGATAATAGGACGATAGCTCTTCATCGTAGTCACGATGAAAACGCGCCAGTTCGTACATCGCCTGTGCGGGCTTGTCTCGTCCTAACAAAATCACACTGGTGTAGTATTGTGAACGCCAAAAATTAACATCGACCTTTCGTAGCCAATCGGTATGTCTATAAAGTTGGTACATTGCACGGCGGTTACCTAATTCGCCAGCTTTGAGCAGATATTGTCTTGTGTCTAACGGTGTTCTCTCGTTTGTTTTGTAATTATTCAGCTCCATTGCGTACAAAAATGAACCCGCTGCGCTATCTTTATCTGCCGCTTGCTTAAGATATACCCTAGATTCCAAATTTTTATATTGTGCCCGCATTAATCGGCCTTTTTCTAAAGCTTGTTCCGCAGACATTGCACTTACTTCATATTCATCTTGGCTAGCTGAAGCATGAGGAACAACAAGTGAAAACAACACAAAAGTTGTACATACTTTGAGACCCATATTAAAGACTTTCATTATATAACCAATTCAATCCCTTCTTTAAATAATCACGCTTACTTAATTAACCATATAAACCATTCACCAAAACAATAAGATGAAACATATATCAGACAAACAACAACCACCGTTAACATAGCTGCTTTAATCACAAAATAGTCATTAAGAATACAATCAACATTAGATTGCTAATCAAACGATATACTTACAAAAACCTGGCTAAAGATCACATAGCAATGTAATTGACAATTCTAAAATAAGTTGTTTAGACTGGTATTTTATATCATTCAACTTTCAAGATGACATACTAAAAGAAAGTAGAGTAAACAAAATACAATTCCTCGTAAAAATAACAAAAACGTTAATTCGCTTCATTTATACAAGCAACAAATGAAAACTATTTCAAATATCGTAAAACGCTTTTCAACCGTCTACGTTAGTACACCCATTGATTTAATCGCAGTGAAAAGTCAATCATTGCAGATGAATTGATATAAGTAAAAACAGTGGCTATTAATATTGGAATGCTATTCAAAGCTACACCGCAACGCGTCAACAGAATACCAAGCACAGATCCAGCTTTGATAGCAACTTTTTGGTCACGATTTTATCTAACACGATGGCATTTTAAAGTATGACACTCTATATAGATAATGCAGCTATATTTGGATTTGACATTGCAGATATCAAGGGACTTATTGGCTAGTGATAAGTTGGAAACAGGAGTGAGTTTCTTTTCATTGATCGCGGATATTTCACGACCAAGCTAGGCTCATTTCTTATTCAAACACAAAAAAACGGCCTCGTATTGACGAGGCCGTTTGGTTTATCTCATGACTACCTAGTTTAACGCTTCTAGCGACGTTTACCGCGCCCAGAATGAATATTCATCTTTGCCTTCATTCGACGCTTTTCTGATGAACGGCTATTACGGCGTGATGGATGCTCTGGTTCAAGATCTTCAATTAAGCTAGGCTCATAGCCCTCAAGCCACTCTTGCGGTAATTTTTTGTCTAACAGGCGTTCAATTGCCTCTAGCAAGTACTCTTCATCTCGGCTCATCAGTGATACAGCCAAACCTTTCTTACCCGCACGCCCGGTGCGACCAATACGATGGATGTAATCTTCCGCTTTGAACGGCATATCGAAGTTGATCACTTGTTCAAGTTGATTGATGTCCAAACCTCGTGCCGCGACATCTGTCGCGATTAACGCGCGCACTTTACCAGCTTTAAAATCATCAAGTGCTTTTTGGCGCGCGCCTTGGCTCTTATCACCATTGATAGAAGCGGCTTTAATACCATCAAGCTTAAGCTCTTTGGCAAGCGCATCACTGCCCTGTTTTGTTTTGGTAAACACAAGTACTTGTTGCCAATTACGCGAACCAATCAAGTAGGCCAACAATTCTGTCTTACGCTTTTTATCAACAGGGTGAACCATTTGCTCTACCGTGTCGGCAGTACTGTTCTGCGCTGCGATCTGCACTTCTACGGGACTGTTTAGCATTTTATAGGCAAGATCTTTGATTTTTTTATCGAATGTCGCCGAGAAAAACAACGTTTGACGGTCGGAGCTCATCTTGCCCAAGATACGCTTCAAGTCAGGCCAAAAACCCATATCAAGCATGCGGTCTGCTTCATCTAGGACTAATGTTTGTGTACGCTGCAATGAAACATTTTTACAGTGCATGTGATCAAGTAGACGACCTGGGGTGGCGATAAGAATGTCACAGCCTTGATGTAGGTTTCTTGTTTGCACATTCATACTGGTACCGCCGTACGCTGTCACTATTTTTAGCGACGTGTTAACAGCGTATGCCGTAAGATTATCGAAGACTTGTTGAGCAAGCTCTCGAGTTGGTACCAACACTAACGCAGAGACATCATTGCGTTGTGGATCACGTGAATAATCTTGATTGCTTAAGCGCTGAATGATCGGCAAACCGAACGCCGCTGTTTTGCCCGTACCGGTTTGCGCCCCCGCTAAGACATCTTTGCCTTCGAGAACTGGAGGGATCGCGTGAAGCTGAACTTCCGTAGGAGAGTTAAAGCCTAATTGGCTGACGGTTTCAACAAGAGTTGGCTCAAGGCCCAAATTCGCAAATGGTTGTGACATATTTCTGCTACTCAATCAATTAACGGCAGCGATTCTATACTCAAGCGCCCTACTGTGACTAGTTTTCAGCTGAGAAATCTTGGCTAGCAAGCAATAGTTTGGGATAAAACTCAGCAAACAGTTGCTGCAGATCGTCGTAGTGCCGCTGCAAATAGGGATAGCATTGCGTCAATGGCGCCATTGTTGATCTTCTTTCCGACATCCGCTTCAGAGCAAATTCAATATTCTCCAAATCTCGGTAGGACTCTAACCATCGTCCACGCCACATGTTCTCACTTACCAATGCGAAACGCTCTGGTAGGTGTGTCACGCTCGTTTCTTTTACGATCGTTTCTGATCGCTGACAAAACAGGTCTAAGGGCTGAGCATGATAACGAGCCCAATGGGTCGCTAAGCAATGATCCCAAAAGACATCCAATGCAATACCGGAATATCGTCGTGGCCCTTGCGGGAAAAACTGTTTCGCTCGCTGCATAATCACCGCACTGTCGGTATAACTATCAACAAATCGATGCAGTCGTATACCAGCGGCAATCTCAGGCGTGTAATCTCGGCTCGGATCCCCTTTGACAAAATCACCTAATAGATTGCCGAGTAAACTCGAACGACAGTGATGCGCAATATGGAGATGAGCAAGAAAATTCATAACTATTCGCTTTTTTTTCAGGACATATTGATAAAAGCACAAAGCCAGCGCATTTGCACTGGCTTATCGGGGAGAATCACGTCACTCAAAGCGTCGGATTTGTATGGGGTCGTTACTAAAGTAACTCGTCCGCTGTTTGTTCGAAGTCTTGCTCGTAATTTGATAAATCAATACCAATTTCAATTGCGTCGAGCAGCTCTAAGCTTTCTTCGTTAAATGTTTGGTCACTCATGTCGACCTCCTTCTTTAATTATTAGCTTAAGTACACTGGGCACTCAGCCGTTCCTTTGTAACGACTTTATATGACAGACGCATGAAAGGCAAAAGCGCTTTGAGTGATAACTTTGCACCATCGCACAGGCAAACGTTTAAATTCGCTACAATCCACATCTGTAAATTAATATGTACAACAATGGAATTATATCTGTACAACCCACTTGACGTTTAGCTAAATAGCCTACAAAATGCCAATTAGTAGGGTGAATAAGTCTATAGAACTGTTCCTCACTGGGTAGTTTACTACTCAAGCAACCACTAACGTAAAGAATATTATACAGATGAGTAAATCAAAGGTTTTAGGTAGTACTTTGATTATTGCCGGTACTACAATTGGCGCAGGGATGCTAGCTCTGCCACTCGCCTCGGCAGGCATAGGGTTTTCAACTTCACTGACCATCATGGCTGCATTGTGGGCTCTAATGGCGTACACCGCGTTGATCATGGTTGAGCTCCACCAGCACGCAAGCAGCGATGCAACACTGCATACACTCGCAAAACAGATCTTAGGTAAAAAAGGCAAATACCTTGCCAGTTTTGCCATGCTATTCTTATTTTATTCTTTGTGTGCTGCCTATATTGCTGGTGGCGGATCACAATTCAATCAACGTTTAGATCAGTGGTTTGACCTAAAATTATCAGCAGCCAGTGGCACGGTGATCTTCACCTTACTCGTCGCCTCAATTGTGGTTATCGGTACTGCGACCGTCGATAAAGTAAACCGAGTGCTGTTCACTCTGAAACTTGTCGCCATGGCAACCGTTTTGCTATTCCTTGCCCCGAATGTCACTCAATCTTATCTGCTCAGCATGCCGATTCAGCAAGGTTTAATTGTCGCAGCGATTCCCGTTATTTTTACCTCATTCGGCTTTCATGGCAGTATTCCGGCGATCGTTCGTTACCTCGATGGTGATACTCCCGCACTGAAAAAAGCCATTGTGATTGGCTCTGCGATCCCGCTTGTGATCTACATTTTTTGGCAGCTAGTGACCCTTGGCGTCGTCAGTCAGTCAGAATTAGTCGACAACCAAGGTTTAGCCGCACTTATTTCAACGTTGTCTGCAACCGTTCAGCAAAATAACATTGCCAACATCATCGGTCTGTTTGCTGATCTCGCGCTGCTGACTTCATTTTTAGGTGTCAGCTTAGGTCTATTTGAATTTCTTGGCGACAGCATCAACAAACAGAAAAACTCTCGAGTGCTTACCGGATTAGTCACTTTTACACCACCAATGTGTTTTGCACTTTTCTATCCGCAAGGGTTCATTATGGCACTTGGTTATGCGGCAATCGCCTTAGCAATATTAGCGATATTCCTGCCGGTTGTGATGATTCATAAAGTTCGCCGTACTGAACACAATGCGCCCTACCAAGTCGGTGGTGGTAATCTTGGCTTGATGGTCTGTACTGGCGTGGGTGTGATGATTGTGTCAGCCCAAATTCTGATCACCATCGGAATCCTGCCCGCACTAGGTTGATTCTCCAATGAATCACACCAACTTATTGAACCGCTTGTAGCACTAACTGCCTATGCTACCTGGTCGCTCAATAAGCACTTAAAATAAAAGGCTTAGTGATACGCTAAGCCTTTTATTTAATGCCATCGCGTAGCCAAATTTGATACAACTATTCCCTGCTTCAGCTCCTCTCATGCTCCTCGCTATTTTATTTAGTCCCTTTGTCCAAAGATCTGTTTAAGGCCACATCCATGCCTTTCTCGGCACAATCAGTAAGAATCATGTACCATTTAACTATCATATATTGAATACCATGGGTTGCTCGATGGAAGCAGAACTTTTAGAAATCAAACATTTCTTAGCGCAACACCCTCCGTTTGACGAACTCGAAGATGACGTTTTAAGTTACATCTGTCGCCACGTTGAAATTGCTTATTATCGCGAAGATACACCGATCATTCATTTCGGTGATCATATACATGACCTTTATATGGTGCGCAGCGGTATTGTTGAGGTCTATCGTCGTAAAGGTGAGTTATATAATCGGCTAGATGAAGGGGCGTTATTTGGCCAAATGGGGCTATTAACCAATAATAAAGTCCGCTTTCCTGCCAAAGCGATTAAAGACACTCTGATTTACTGCATTCCAGAGGCAGTCTTTCAAGAGCTCTATGATCACCATGAAAGCTTTGCTGACTTTGTCGAAGTTGAGCATAACACCCGCTTAAGGCAAGCCGTTTCCTCGTCTCATAACGACAACGATCTCACGACATCTAAAGTACGCACATTGCTTACAGCGGCCCCACCTTTTGTACACACAAGCGAAAGCATTCAAAACGCCGCGATAAAAATGGCAGAAGAGAATGTTTCTTCTTTGTTGATTATCGATCCGGACATTGCGCAAAATGATGACGACGATGGTTCTGGCCTAGTCGGTATTATTACCGATCGGGATCTTTGTACCCGCGTATTGGCACAAGGCCTAAACCCTC
Source organism: Vibrio scophthalmi LMG 19158 (assembly GCF_000222585.1). Classification (GTDB taxonomy): domain Bacteria; phylum Pseudomonadota; class Gammaproteobacteria; order Enterobacterales; family Vibrionaceae; genus Vibrio; species Vibrio scophthalmi. The sequence continues at coordinate 73,684 of NZ_AFWE01000218.1, forward strand.
ACGACGCAGTCGCCTCAGTGATGACCACCGAAGTTATTTCACTAGACCACAATGCGTATGTCTATGAAGCGATGCTCACCATGTTGCGTTACAATGTGCATCATCTCCCTGTGCTTAAAGATCGCCAACCAATCGGTATTATCGAAACCACCGATATCGTCCGCTATGAATCGCAGAACTCACTGTTACTCGTTAGCAGCATTTTTCAACAACAAAGCATTGACGATCTCGCGGTACTATCGGAACAAGTCAAAGACAGTTTTGTTCGCTTGGTCAATGAAGATGCCAATTCACATATGGTTGGCAGTGCAATGTCGGTCATTGGCCGCAGCTTCAAACAGCGTATTGTCGAATTAGCCGAAGAGCAACTTGGGTTAGCCCCCATCCCTTATTGCTTCCTTGCGCTTGGCTCTATGGGACGTGACGAACAACTTTTGGTAACCGACCAAGATAATGCGATCATCCTTGATAATAGCTATAACCCCGCCGAACATGGTGACTACTTCGCCAACATGGCAACCTTAGTGTGTGATGGCCTAGCAAAATGCGGCTATACCTATTGCACTGGCGATATTATGGCAACCAATCCAGAGTGGCGCATGACGCGGAGCGAATGGGAAGAGTGCTTTGCCGATTGGATTGACAATCCAAATCCAAAAGCCTTACTCAATGCATCGATTTTTTTCGATCTAGATGGTGTCTACGGCCGGCTGAAATGGGCTGAACAACTCAATGGTTTTATTGTTAGAAGAGCACGTAAAAACAACCGTTTTCTCGCTTGTTTAGCCCGAAATGCACTGAATCGAACGCCACCATTAGGATTTTTCAAAGATTTTGTTGTGGAAAAAGATGGCCAGCATAAAAACTCCATTAACCTAAAAAGACGTGGCACCGCACCACTGGCTGATCTGGTTCGCGTCCATGCGCTCGCCGTTGGCTCACGGTCGCAAAATTCTTTTGAACGTTTAGACGACATCCACGATGCGGCCATTTTACCCAAAGGAAAGGCACATGCGATACGCGATGCTCTCGAATTTATTTCTATGGTACGTATCCGCCACCAAGCGTTTGACGTGGAAAACAACATTGAGCCAGATAACAACATTGAGCCCGAAAATCTGTCTGAATTTGAGCGCCGTAATTTGAAAGATGCATTCCAAGTCTTAAGCAACGCGCAAAATTTCTTAAAATTCCGCTATCAAGGCAATAGCGCTTTAAAGTGAGGACATTATGCTAAAAAAACTCACTCAGGCGCCGATGATCAATTGGCAGCAAAAATACGCGCACAAAGCAGAGCTATGCCAAAATGAAATACTCCAGCGCTTCTATCAACAAGCGTTACCGCCGGCCAACACACCAATAGAGCAAGTTAAGTTCCTCGCAATGGACTTTGAAACGACAGGTTTGAACCCTGATAGCGACGACATTATCACTATTGGAACCGTGCCATTTGATCTAAATCGAATCTATCTTAACCAAGCCAAACATTGGACGATTAAGCCACGTAAGCAACTTGAGGAAGAGTCAATTGTGATTCATGGGATCACTCACAGTGATCTCATTGACGCTCCAGACTTAAGTGATGTTTTCGAGGAAGTACTTGAGCAGATGGCAACGAAGGTGATGGTCGTGCATTACAAACGAATTGAGCGAGCGTTTTTTGATCGCGCTTTACGTGATCGAATTACAGAAGGAATTGAATTTCCACTCATTGATACGATGGCAATCGAAGCCAATGTGCAGCGTCGACAAAATGGAGGGTTGTGGAACAAGTTACGCGGCATCACGCCACAATCTGTTCGTTTAGGTCGCTCGCGGACTCGCTATAATTTGCCGCCGTATTCTCCACACCACGCACTCACAGACGCGGTAGCAACGGCAGAGCTACTGCAAGCGCAACTCGCCTACCATTATTCACCCTCAACATTTGTCGGCCAATTGTGGGAGTAATCGACCAACTTGCATTAAATTAAAATCAACAACACAGTGATAATGGTAAAGTTGCATCTACAAAAAGCAGCGCAGTAAAAAGGGACGCAAGCAAGCGTCCCTTTTTACTTAAAGATTTGCGACCAGTTGGTCTTAATCTTAGTATTTCTCGGTGCGCATACCCATCACCAAGCTGACGCACATCATCAATAAGACGAAGGTAAACGGCAAGGCCGTTGAAATCGCACCGGCTTGTAAGGCTTGTATCGCCTCGGTACCACCAATCCATAACAAGGCTACGGCGATTGCACCTTCCATAAACGCCCAAAACACACGTTGTAGCACTGGCGCATCTACCTTACCACCGGCGGTAATACTATCGATAACCAGCGAGCCAGAATCTGATGACGTGATAAAGAAAACCAGCACTAAGACGATGGCTATCACTGACAATATGCGGCTATACGGCAATACATCAAACATTTCGAACATCGCTAATGAGATATCTGTCAGCCCTTTGGTGCCAAGAATGCCCACTTGGTTGGCAACTTGATCGATCGCCAGACCACCAAATACGGACATCCACAACATCGTCACTGCTGTCGGCACTAATAAAACCGCAGTAATGAACTCGCGCACTGTTCGGCCACGTGATACGCGTGCGATAAACATACCGACAAATGGTGACCAAGAGATCCACCATGCCCAGTAGAACACAGTCCAACCTTGGAACCATGCCTCATCTTGTCGACCATGGGGATTACTCAACGGGATAAGATTTTCAACATAAGACATAAAGGTGGTAGGAATATTACCGATCGCGACAGCCCAACCAACAAGTGCTACCAAAATGAGCAGAACAAAAGCAACGATCATATTGATATTACTGATCACCTTCACGCCACCATCGATACCACGGATGACCGAAACAACTGCAAGCAACGTTACCACCGTGATAACGACAATTTGCAGCCCTAATCCCGCCGGTATACCAAAGACATGATGGATACCGCTCGCCGCTTGCTGCGCGCCTAAACCCAGAGAGGTCGCAAGACCAAACAGTGTCGCGAGTACCGCCAATATATCAACAACATGACCGGCCCAGCCCCATGCGCGATCGCCTAAAATCGGATAAAAAATAGAACGAATTGAAAGCGGTAACCCCTTGTTATAAGCAAAAAAGGCCAACGACAGCGCCACCACTCCATAGATAGCCCAAGGGTGTAATCCCCAGTGATACATGGTCGCGCCCATCGCCAAGCGAGCTGCTTCAGGTGTATTAGCTTCGACGCCCAGCGGTGTTTCATACCACCCCGTATAATACGCGACAGGTTCTGCAACACTCCAAAACATCAAACCTATACCCATACCCGCCGCAAAGAGCATTGAGAGCCAGGATAGGTACGAATAGTCGGCACTGGCATCAATACCTCCTAAGCGAATACGACCGAATGGACTCACAATCAATACCAAACAGAAGACGACAAAAATATTGCCCGACCAAATGAATAGCCAATCAAAACTGCCGATAATTTTCCACTTCAACCCGTCGAGTGCCGTTTTAGCCGTCTCAGCATCCATCACCAAAGCGGCAACTAAAAACAGCGCAATGAAACCCGCACTAAACCCAAACACTGGGTTGTGAACATCAAAACCCCACTTTTGCACATTATCCTGACCAACTGTGTAATCAGTACTATCTATGCTGTACTTATCGATTCCTTTTGTCATAGTTTCTCTCTAAGTTTTCATTCTATACATCGACATCAACAATCACTTAGAGTTAAAAGGATTATTGGAACGATGAATTTTGATTAATCTCTCAATAGTGTACGCACATTAGTGTGATACGCCAATAACGGCTGGCAAATTAGGCATTATTAATTAAAATAGTAGCCTAAACGATGAATAGTCACTTCGTCTTTTGATCATGACGTAAATTATTCGACCTCAAATCAATTTGTCCTCTAATGTTTATTGAGTAGGGTGATGTTTTCGCTTTCACTTCTATTTACCGCTCTTTTAGGGTATGTTCATCAGCGTAAAAGACTAGGTTTTAAGGGTTTATCTTGGAAAAGCACGAAGAAGTTCTTGTGTCGTTAAGACAAATTATCCGCGCGATTGATTTACACTCAAAAAAGCTGAGTAAAGAGTCAGGTTTGACCGCCCCACAGTTGATTTTGATGCGTTCAATACGAGATCTCGGGGAAGTCACGATCAAGCAGCTTTCTAACCACACCAACATGAGCCAGGCCACTGCAACCATTATTCTTGATCGCTTGCAACGCAACGGCCTAATCGAACGTAAACGCAGTGAAACCGATAAGCGTAAAGTGCATGCTGTATTGACCGAGCAAGGTAAAGAGCGTTTAGAGCAAGCCCCAATGCCTTTACAACAGAGCTTCATCAACAAATACCAACAGCTCGAAGAGTGGGAACAAACATTGTTGCTTTCTTCAGTACAACGGTTATCAATGATGATGAATGCGGAAGATATCGATGTCGCCCCCGTTCTGGAGCTCGGTAGCATCACGAAAACCGATTGATCCCACTTCTTCGCAAATGGAGCTCACGCCCTCGAGGTAAGCTCCATTTGTTAGCAACTCGCTTGTTATCTATATTGTCCCCTTTAGGAAACTCGGAGCACAGAGTGAAAAGCCCTTGTATTGCAGCTTGTAAGAACAACGCAGGAATTTGTAGTGGTTGCCATCGCACGATGGAAGAAATCAGCCAATGGCGCCATTTCGACGAAACACAGCAGCAAGTGATCATGGATCGTTTAAGCGGCAGCCAAACAACACACGATTGCCCAACGTGCGCCAAGCCCACCCATTGCGATATTGCCGCTGGAAAAACGGATTGTTGGTGCTTTACGATTGAAAAGCGCGACCTGTCAAACACAGTAAAGCAGTCTCAATGCCTGTGTCGTCAGTGCTTATCGGAACACCCCGTTGCTTAGCTGAATTTGCATTAGTTTTTTTAATCCAAATCATAGATTTTTATCTTGCTGAAAATCATACATTTCCATTGATAACAAGTCAGACAAACACTAATATCTCGCCGCTGTTAATTCCCTTATACATTTTTTAATTAGCTGAGCTATCGCTCCGTTAAGGGTTGTTGTACTTTTTTTAAGGTAACTTGCGGATGTCTGCTACTTCACCAATCTTCAAATTCACGTTTCTTGTTGCGATCTTGACCGCTGTCGGTCAAATGACGCAAACAATGTACGTTCCATCTATTGGTCAGATGGCGAATGAATTTTTGGTTTCCCCGGCGAGTCTTCAAGCTGTCATGGCTTGTTATTTGATTCCTTACGGATTATCTCAGTTTGTCTATGGTCCACTGTCTGATCGTATCGGCCGTAAGCCTATTATCTTAGGCGGTTTGGCGATCTACATTGTGGGAACATTGGTGGCGCTATTTGCTCACAACTTCGAACTGTTTCTCGCTGGAAGCTTTATTCAAGGCTTGGGTATCGGTTGTGGTGGTGCAATGTCTCGCACATTAACCCGCGACTGTTATTCCGGTGCAGAACTTCATCGAGTTAACAGCCTGATCAGCATGTGCGTGATTTTTTCACCACTGATGGCACCGGTACTTGGCGGCGTATTAACAGAAATGTTTGGCTGGCGTTCAAGCTATTTGTTCTTAGCTCTATTTGGCATCGCGGTTGTCATTACAATGGCCACCAGCTTCACTGAAACATTACCTCAAGAGAAGCGTCGTTATGAAAAAGTCTCCAATAGCTATAAGTACGTGTTATCAAACAAACGTTTTCAAGGTTATTTGATCTGCCTTGTCGCCACGTTCTCTGGTGTCGCTATTTTTGAAGCGGCTGCAGGTGTGTTATTGGCCGGTGTGCTGAAACTGCCAGCCACCACTGTTAGCTTGCTATTTGTGTTACCTATTCCGGGTTACTTGGTGGGTGCAGGCTTGTCTAGCCTCATTGCAGCGCGTCGTTCAGAGCGTGCGGCACTTAATTTTGGTTTATTCGCGATCACCGTCGGTTCAATTATCGTATTGGTTCCCGGCTTATTTGGCCAAACCACCGCATTAACACTGATTGGTGGTGCGACGATCTACTTCCTTGGTTCTGGTATTTTATTTCCAGCGGCGACCACTGGCGCACTGTCACCGCTCCCTTATCACGCGGGTACAGGTGGTGCGGTACTTGGTGGGATGCAAAACCTTGGTGCGGGCCTAGCGACGTTATGCGCCTCTTTGATCCCAGCGCCGAACCAATTACCTTTAGGGGTATTGATGCTTGCGATGTCTTTATTGGCGATGATTGGCCTTGCTCGCGTCAACAAACGCCAAGATCCGTCTAACGAAATGCCACTGGCGGTTTAATTCTCGTCGAGCCTCTTTCGTTTTTCAAAGTGATACGCATAAAAAAGGAGCCTGAGGCTCCTTTTTTATCAAAACTGGGATTTTATTATGCTAATCATGGGCAATCTTAGCTTAATGCGACACCTTCAAATTTAATTCCAGACCAACCGTGGGCAATGAAATTACGGATATTTTGGTGATCTTCCCCATCAGGATTACCCAAAACATCATTGCGGTAATAACCCCCAAAGAGTGCCAACGTTTGTTGCTCGGTGAGTTGGTGTTTCTGCGCAAATGCAAAAATTTTACACGAGCCATTATTTTCACCAGCGGGGTTACGCGCAGTACCATTACTAAACGAAGTTGGAGTAAATTGGTATTGGCTATCGATCACGGCCATAGTTTGCTCAAATTCAATCGTGTTTGGGGTTGCTTTAAGCAACTCTAAAAAGTTATTCAATTCCATATGTTCACATCTAATCGTCGTGTTTATTTGAAAGCCAAGTTTACGGCAATCTTTGCGCTCAAGCTATCTCTACGCAGATCACAACAAAGACTCTCCACGATTTCTGCGATACTGTCTCGGAGTTTGATGACTCCACACTTTAAACCTTGCACTGAAATTAGATAGAATCGGATACCCCACCAGCTCACCGATATGTTGCACCGCCCAGTCTGTCGACAATAACAAACGTGACGCATATTCCATGCGCCTTCTCATCAAATGATTCATCGGGCTATGGCCAAAGTGCTGTTTACATAAGCGGTGAAAATGAGGTGGTGAACAGGGAAAAAGAGCGGCTAGCTGCTCAACATCCCACTCTTTGTGCAGTTGTCGCTGCGCTTCATCAAAGACGCGTTTCAAGCGAAGTTGCTTACTGCTCATTTCATGATCCAGTGACGCTTTCACTAAAATTGCCAATTGAGCACTGGTCGCTTCGACGATGTCGCCACTGATTGCTATTAGTGTCATTCTCGCACGCAACAGTAATAATATCGCCGCATAAATCGCCTCTGTGACAGAGCTCAAATGGCACTCAACTTGTTGATGAACTAAATCTTGCCAACTTTTATTGGGTTCAAGAAACACCCAAGCGATCCGCCATTCCTCCTCTTCAATACCAAACGTATTTGGTATTCCCGCTGGAACGATGGTTAAAGACCCTGGTTCTAATTGATACCTCTGCTCATGACTTTCAAGCCACCCTTTGCCTTTTACAGTGTAAAGCAGCATATGTTTATGCATATTTGTGCGAGTGATAGTGAATAATTCCCAGCAATGCGCAATTCCACATTGGATAAATCCGTATCGTTCAAGTTCAAGCACATGATGATAGTCAATGAACTCATGCTCTGTTTTCGCAGAAATCGATGCGCACTCTTGCATATTATTCATGTTGATAGTTCCGCATAACAAATGGATACTTAAAGAAAATACGTAATTCATCGTAGCAGATAAACTAAATCTCTCAGTTAGTCGAGGGTAATGCGATGATAGCCACAACTCCAGATAGAACCTTCTTTCAAAACCTAATTAAAATCGGATTACCTGTCTCTTTGCAGTCAATGCTCTTTTCATTATTGGGTGTCACTGACATTCTGATGGTAAGCCAGTTGGGAGAAGCAGCAACCGCAGCAGTTGGCGTTGGTAACCGGATCTTCTTCTTCAATTTGATCGTGGTCTGCGGCGTGAGTGGAGCGGTAAGTGTGCTAGCCTCACAATATTTTGGTGCGAAGAACATGGATGGCGTAAGAATCACGCTGTTCCAATCTATCTTTGTCGCCATTTTGGTTACTGCGCCTTTTTCGCTTTGGTATATCTTCGATTCAGAACAAGTGGTCTCGATCGTATCAGATAATAGCGACTACATATTTCTTGCTAGTGACTATCTATGGATAACGGCCAGTACGTTGATCTGTACCGCTATTTGCGTTCCACTCGAAGGCGCTTTAAGAGCAATTGGTCAAGCAAAACTCCCCACTCAGGTCAGTATCTATGCCATCTTGCTCAATTTAATACTCAACACATTGCTTATCTTTGGTTTGTTTGGATTCCCAGAACTTGGTGTCGTGGGGGCGGCGATCGGTACCAGTGTTTCACGCTTGTTCCAAACATTGTTGCTCAGTTATATCGTCGTTAAGCGCTTTCCATGTCTTATCGCCTCAAAAGAGAACATGTTACAGGCAAAAACGTCGACTCATCGCCGTCGTTATCTGAAAATTGGCCTACCGATGATCATTCATGACAGTGCTTGGGCGGGAGGAATTCTGTTCTACAATGTATTGATTGGCCAACTCGGTGTCACAGAACTTGCGATATTTTCACTATTGGCGCCCATTGAAAGTGTAATATTTTCAGCCTTCTTAGGTTTTGCTGTTGCGGCCTCAGTGATCCTCGCCAATGAAATTGGCGCCAATCAATATCAACGCGTTGAACAAACGGCCTGGTGGTATGTATTTATCAGCACATTAGCCGCATTTTCAATTGCTCTGGTATGTTTTGCAGCGAAACCGCTATTGCTCAGTGCTATCTCACTAACGCCGATTTCTGACCCTATTATGGCAACCAACACCTTCATCATCATGCTGTTTGGTATGGGCTTTCGGGTCTTTAATATGGTGGCGATTGGTGGTGTGCTAAAAAGTGGCGGTGATATTAACTACTCCATATTCATCGATCTGTTTGGACAATGGGCAATCGGAATTCCCCTTGCCTACTTTACCGGGATCGTCTTGGGCTGGTCATTAGAATGGGTGATTGCGATTGTCATGCTGGAAGAAATTGCCAAGATTTTCTTATCAACCCAACGTATACGATCTAAAAAATGGATCAATAACTTGGTGCAGGATGAGCCAAACATAATCACCAAATCAATAGCATAAAAAAGCCCCGCATGTTCTGCGGGGCTTTGACTATCTGCTTAGAACTACGGGGTTATTCGTCGTCCAAATCCACCAGCTTAGTACTGCCGCCGTGAACCTTTTCACGCTGACGTTGCACCATGGCATAGAAGCCAGGGATAAGTAACGTACCAGCAAGCAGTACGCACAACAGACCGCCAATCAGTGAAACACCCAGAGAGTTTTGGCTGATGTGTCCAGCGCCAGAGGCGAAGATCAGAGGGAAAATCCCCAAGATAAACGACCATGATGTCATGTTAACAGCGCGGAAACGCAGCGTACCGCCCTTCACTGCTGCATCATCAATTGACGCTTCGTTATCTTCACGTTCCATCTTGGCAAACTCGACGATCAAGATGGCATTCTTTGCGGCAAGCGCTATCAAGAGAACCAAACCAATCTGCGCGTACAAGTTAAGCGGTGTTCCAGTTAAATTAAGCGCAAGGAATGAGCCAAATGTCGCCACAGGGACCACTAATATGATCGCTAAAGGAATACTCCAACTCTCATATTGAGCAACCATGAACAGATAGATAAAGATCAGCGCAAGTGCAAAGGCAAAGATCGCTTGGTTGCCGGCCAGAACTTCTTGGTACGCCATCCCGGTCCATTCATATTGGTAGCCTTGCGGGAGCATTTCAGCGGCTACACGTTCCATCGCTGCAATCGCATCGCCACTTGAGTAACCCGGCGCTGGCTGGCCTTGAATAACCGCACTACGGTACATGTTGTAACGCCATGCGACGTCAGGCTCAAAGATTTGCTCATAGCTGACGAGAGTACTTAGCGGCACCATTTGACCCGATGACGAACGCACATGGAAACGCTCAAGATCTTCCATACCGCTACGATGCTCGGCATCGGCCTGCATGGTTACGCGGAAGTTCTTACCAAACATCGTAAAGTCATTAACGTACAATGACCCTAAGTTACCCTGTAGCGTTTGGAAAATACTCGATAATGGCACACCAAGCTGCTGAGATTTTTCACGGTCAATATCCACATAGTAGTGTGGAACATTGGCGCGGAAGGTCGAGAAGGCAAAGCCAATTTCTGGCTGCTTTTTCGCTTCTTCAATCAACTGGTTCATCAAGATTGATAAATCAGTACGGCTTCGGCCAAGTGAGTCCTCTAATACAAACTCAAAACCAGATGCTGCGCCCATACCCGGTACCGCTGGTGGTCCCATCGCAAACACCACCGCCTGTGGCAACTGCATTGCAGCGCGGCCATTAATACGTTGTGCAATCGCGTTAGATGAATGATCACCATCCAAACCATTACGGGTTTCCCAGTCATGCAATTTGATAAACAGCGAAGCACCGTTAGAGGCAGCAGCGCCGGTCATAAACGCAAAACCGTTGGCTACCGTCACACCATCAACACCTGGCTCTTGCTCAACCATACCAATCAACTCTTCGGTCACTTCTTCGGTACGAGAAAGCGACGCTGAGTCAGGTAATTGCACGTTAACCAGTAATATACCTTTGTCTTCTTGTGGTACAAAAGCCGTAGAGGTGGTCTTAGCGAAGAAGCCTACCGCCGCAAGAGCAACAAAAAAGAAGCCAACGAGCAGAACCGTTTTCTTAACTAAGAATCCAGCAATTTTGCCATAACGAGTGGTGATCGCTTCAAGACCATTGTTGAATGCTTGGAACCAACGAGCTGTATTGCCTCCGCCTTGCTTTAAGACCAATGAACAGATTGCTGGCGATAATGTCAGCGCGTTGATTGATGAGATAACCACGGAGATACAGATTGTCAGCGCGAACTGTCGGTACATGATGCCCGTAATACCAGGTAGCATCGCCACTGGTAAGAACACCGCTAGTAGAACCAGCGTTGAAGTGATGATCGGGCCAGTTACCTCTTTCATCGCAAGTAATGTCGCTTTACGAGGTGAAATCGTCGGATCTTTTGCCATGGTGGTATCGACGTTTTCGATAACCAAGATCGCATCATCCACCACGATACCGATGGCCAAAATCAAACCAAATAGCGTCACAGTGTTGATCGTGAACCCCGTCATCTGCATCACTGCAAATGTCCCCACCAGTGAAACAGGAATCGCTACAACGGGAATCAAAGTCGCACGCGCACTGCCTAAGAATAGGTAGGTTACCGCAATAACCAGCAAGATCGCTTCAACTAGGGTTTTGACCACGCCTTTAATTGATTCCGCAACAAACACGGTTGTGTCATAACTGGTTTCGTAGGCCATTCCCTCAGGGAAATTCACACTGAGTTTATCCAGTAATGCCATCACCGCCTGTCCACTCTCTAACGCATTCGCGTCGGATTGCAGAGAAAGCGCCACAATAGAGGCATCTTGACCACGGAATTTACCGCTACCATCGTAAAATTTCTTACCGAGTTCAACACGGGCGACATCTTGTAGATAAACCGTCGAACCATCATTGTTGGCTCGAAGCACCACATGTTGAAACTCTTCTACTGATTCTAAACGCCCTTTCGTTACAAGGTTAAATTGTACTTCTTGTGCATTGTTGTAGGGTGCAGCACCGACACGGCCTGCCGCCACTTGCACGTTTTGCTCTTTAAGCGCGGTATGTACGTCAGTAGTGGTGATCTTTAAGTTGGCCATTTTTTCAGGATCAAGCCAAACACGCATGGCATATTCGCCGCCACCGATCACGTTTACTTCACTGATGCCCGTCACACGCGCCAATTGATCTTTTACATTTAAATTAATGTAGTTAATCAAGAATTGGTCATCATAGTGACCTCGAGGATCATAAAAGTTCAGTACCATTAGGAGGTCGGGTGAACGCTTTTTCACCGTAATACCGGCCATACGAACTTCTTGCGGCAACTTAGATTCAATCTGCGCCACACGGTTTTGTACGTTAACCTGCGCCATATCAGGATCAGTGCCTACATCAAACGTGACGTTAAGGCTATAGGAACCATCGTTAGCACTTTTAGAAGACATATAAATCATATCTTCTACGCCGTTTACAGCAGATTCCAACGGATCGGCAATCGCTTGTTCAACAACTTCCGCACTTGCCCCCGTGTAATAGGCTGAAACGCTCACTGACGGTGGACTGATTTTCGGATACTCAGCAATAGGTAGCACAGCAAGCGCGATCGCCCCAGCTAAGGTGAGTATGATAGAAATGACCAGCGCAAACTTAGGGCGCTGGATAAAGAAACGACTTAGCATCTAGCCCCCGATTACTGTTCAGCAGGTGATTCGATACGCACCGGCACACCGTTACGAATACGCTGTAGCCCCTGAGTGATCACCACTTCCTCGCCATTGAGACCGTTTTTGATCACGATGCCTTGCTCTAATTGGCGACCCAACTCAACATTGCGACGTTCCGCGACATTACCCTCAGCAACCAACATAACGAAGTGACCTTCTAAGTCCGTTTGAACCGCACGGCGCGGTACTACTAAAACGTCCGTCGGCACTTTTTCACGCAATTCGACGCGGACATGCTGTCCTGGGAGTAAGCGATAATCTGGATTTGGTACGATAGCACGCATCGCTAACGTCCCGGTTGCAAGATCAATTCGGTTACCAAGAAAATCAAGCGAACCTAGATGACCAAACGGCTGTCCATTTTCTAGAATGACCTGCACTTCAACCGCATCGGCATTTTCACTACCATCCCCTTTGACGCTATCCATACCCATCTCTAAGCGCTCACGCTCACTAACACTAAACATGGTATGCACAGGATCAAGACTGACTAACGTGGTTAAGATGCCAGATTGAGGTGAGACAAGATCACCAGTACTTACTTTGCTAGAGCTAATTCGCCCAGCGAAAGGCGCTTTAATTTGAGTATAAGAAAGGGTGACTTCTGCTAATTTTAATTGTGCTTGCGACGATTCCACTAAGGCTTCTGCGCCAAGCAATTGCGCGGTCAAGTTATCAAATTCAGATTGAGAAATACTGCCTTTAGGCAAAAGGTTTTTACCACGATTAAAATCTAACTGTGCCTTCTTAAGGTTAGCATTGGCTTGAGCAACACTGGCTTTGGCAGCAGCCAACTGTGCTTCAAATGAAGAAGGTTCAATAGAATAAAGTAGCTGTCCAGTTTCAACCATTTGCCCTTCATCGAAATGACGTTCTTTTAGATAACCTGAAACTTGGGCGGTAATATTGGTGTCTTCAACCGCTTGAACACGGCCAATATAAGACTTACTTTGTTGATGAGAGGTACTAAGAACGGGCTCAGCTGCGACTAAAGAGGACGGTGGTTGTTTTGAGGCGTTGCCGGACTCACCACAACCCACTAATACCAGTGAGCTCAGGATAACCGAGGCCAAAATTGTTTTTTTCATGGTCAATACCGTTAGATAAGTGGCTATAATTACAGTAACTTACCCAACGGTACATGGTTTAATGTCCGAACAACATCAAGACAGCGCTTTGAATTTGTTTCAATCTGTTTCTGCGGTAGAGATCAAACTATTTGATAGAATGTTCAATAGCTGTTTTGGCGAAGACCAAGTGTAGACCAATTCAGGTACTTGGTTGCCGCAAGGCGCGTCCCACAACCTCTCTAGTGAATTCTCGCCACCAAGATGTTCATAGAAATCGACCGCTTGGCCATTTTTAGCCATCACTTCTAGATAGACGCCAGTATCAGCAAAGTGTTGATCAATCCATTTAGCCGTTTCGGCGATTAACTTCGCCCCTAAACCTTGGCCACGATAGCGACCATCAATATGCAATGCATCGATAATCGTCCCTTTGTCATAGTCATGATTACCGAAAGCACAGATAAATCCACACAATTGGCCATCATCCTCTGCAATCAACACATGCTGATTAAAAGGTGGGTTTATAAGACGAGTTTGCCAGATAACCAGACGGTCATCGATAACGTCATGATCGAGGTAGTTTGCCCCTAATATCCCTTGATAATAGGTCTGCCAACTTTGCGCGTGCAAATGCGCAATACGTTCGTAGTCTTTATATTCAGCTACTTTAATTTCCATTGCTAGTTCCTTATTACTTCCTGTAAGGATTCCGTTCCTTATCCATACTATGCATTAACAGACGAAAAGCAAAACATTCTAAAACAATTTACCATCACAATTTGAAACAACAGTGATTTGACTTACACGTGTACGCTGATAATCTAGCGCACAACTGTTCGCTAAAAGGATATTTTAATGCGTCACTCTGTCAAACCACCCATAATCTGGCTTAATGTATTGTTATTCCTCATTACATTTATCGCCGCAATTATTGCCGTACCTTGGTATGGTATGGCGCAGGGTTATCAAGCTGAGCACTGGTTATGGTTACTGGTTGCATTTTCGTTCTGCAATCTTTCAATTACTGCTGGCTATCACCGTTTGTGGTCACACAAAACTTATCAAGCCCACCCTGCTTTACGGATGATTTTTGCTATCGGTGGTGCTTTCGCACTGCAAAACAGCGCTTTACATTGGAGCTCTGACCATCGAATTCATCACAAGCACGTCGACAAGAACGACGTAGATCCATACTCTGCCAAACGTGGTCTGTGGTTTTCTCATATTGGCTGGATGCTGAGACACTACAACAAAGAGAGCTACCACGATTACGGTAACTGCCGTGATTTGCAAAAAGACTGGGTCGTAATGTGGCAACACAAATATTACTTATTACTCGCCATCGCGACCAATATAGGCATTCCACTGGCGCTTGGCCTTGTCTATCATGATATTGCGGGCATGTTATTGATTGTTGGCGTATTACGTTTAGTCCTAAGTCACCATACAACCTTTTTTATCAACTCATTGGCACACGTATGGGGATCTCAACCTTATACTGACAAAAACACGGCACGTGACAACGGAATTCTCGCAGTGCTGACCTTTGGTGAGGGCTACCATAACTTCCATCACATCTTTGAAAATGATTATCGTAATGGTATTTATTGGTGGCAGTATGATCCGACTAAATGGTTCATTAAGAGCTCACAATGGTTAGGACTTGCCGATAAATTACGTACTACTCCCAAACTAAAAATTGAACAAGCTAAAGCGAAACAAGCATTGAAGAAAGCACTTGAAAAAATTGAAGATCGCCCTGACATGCAACACCTTAAGCAAGCGCTAAACGACGAGTTTGAATTGTTAGTTGGTAAAATAAAAGACTATTACGAGCTGAAACGACAGCTGGTGGAACATAAACGCAGCGGACTGGTGGCTAAATATGAGCACTCTTTGCTTTTGATTCGCTATCGTCAAATTAAAGCTGAGCGCAAAGCGCTGCAGAAGAACTGGCAACTGATGTTAACCCATTGCTACTAGCCAACCAGTGCGTTTTAAAACACGATACAATTTCATTGATGAGACTCGTTAATGAATAAACACGAGGGAGCGATTTTCGCTCCCTCGTGTTTTCAGTGAGCATCATCACACTGATAAGCTGAGAACTCATTGCTATTTTCGTGTCATTAATAGCAATTTTGGAAATAGTGAACATCATTTATCGTCATAAACACAAAGCTAAATTCGATTAACTCTCTGAAAAATAATGAATCCTTCCTCTCCTAGTAAAAGCACGTCCTCTCTTTGATCCTATGCTGAGAACATCTCGCTAGCTCATCCCCACAATTGTTATTACACTGTGAAGCGGAACAAAGTTGATCATTGTATATTTACAGCGAGACAAGGAAGTCTATGAATAACCAAGCGTTAATTGAAAAATTTATTCGTATTGTTGGCACAGAAAACGTATTGACTCACGAAAAGAAAACAGAATATTACCGCTCTGGCTTTCGCTCTGGTCAGGGCAAGGCACTGGCTGTATTGTTCCCTAGTTCACTAGTTGAGCAATGGCAGCTACTGCAAACTGCGGTGGCTGCCAACTGCATCATTATTATGCAGGCAGCAAAAACCGGTTTAACCGAAGGCTCTGCCCCCAGTGGCGATGATTACGATCGCGAAGTGGTGGTCATCAATATTACTCGTATTAAAACGCTGCATTTAATTAATGATGGCGCACAAATTATCAGCCTACCTGGTGTCAGTCTTCACCAGTTGGATAAGCGTTTAAAATCGGTCAATCGAGCTCCCCACTCTGTGATCGGGTCTTCGACGATTGGCGCGACAGTCGTTGGCGGTATTGCCAATAATTCAGGCGGCGCCCTAGTGAAAAGAGGCCCCGCCTACACGGAACTAGCGCTTTTCGCCCGCGTCACTAAAGAAGGTCAATTAGAGCTCGTTAATCACCTTGGCATCAACGATCTTGGTGAAACACCGGAGCAAATCCTCGCGAATGTTGAACAGGGAAATTTTGCCGCAAGCTCAATCGAAAACGGGGATGCCATGGCTTCTGATCATGAATATGAACAACGCGTTCGTGATATTAATGCCGAAACCCCATCACGCTTTAATGCTGACTCACGTAGGCTTTTTGAGTCCAGTGGTTGTGCTGGCAAACTGGCGGTGTTTGCTGTCCGAGTTGATACCTATCCGATACCCAGCAAAGAACAACTTTTTTATATCGGCTGTAACGATGCAGACAAACTGACCACACTGCGCCGCGATATGCTGAGTCAATTCGAAAACCTGCCTGAGATGGGTGAATACATGCATCGTGATATTTTCAATTTGGCGGAAAAATACGGTAAAGATGTATTCTTGTCTATTCACCATTTAGGCACTGACAATTTACCTAAGTTCTTTTCACTCAAGGCGAAAGTCGAGTCCATACTAAAACGGGTTCCATTTGTCTCTAACGACCTGCCTGATCTTGCGCTCTATTGGCTCAGTAAATTATTCCCCCAGCATTTGCCAGCCAGAATGTTGCAATTCAGAGACCAATACCAGCACCATTTGATTTTAAAAATGAGTGATGATGGTATTCGAGAAGCGAAACAGTACCTTGAGAATGTGTGGTCAGAGCAAGAAGAATGCGATTATTTTGAATGTACCGCCGATGAGGGCAAAAAAGCCTTACTACATCGCTTTGCCGCGGCAGGAGCTGCAATTCGATATGAAGCCGTACATTCTAATGAAGTGGAAGATATATTAGCACTGGATATTGCCTTACGACGTAACGACATTGATTGGGTCGAACAACTGCCAGAAGAGATCACCAATGAATTGGTGGTCGGACTCTATTATGGCCACTTTATGTGTCATGTCTTCCATCAAGACTACATTTTCAAAAAAGGCACTAATACAAAGAAAATGAAAGCACTGATGTTAAAACTGCTCACCGAAAAAGGGGCAAAATACCCCGCGGAGCATAATGTCGGGCATCTCTATGAAGCAGAACAGCAACTACAAGAATTTTATCACTCGCTCGACCCAACCAACACCTTCAACCCGGGTATCGGCAAGATGAGCAAATTCAAACGTAACTGTAATTGCTGTTAACTATACAGGGTTCATTTAGTAGATATTATCCACCAAATGAACAGCGAGCTAGTTAGAACAAGGAGTTATCGCCTAGTGCATTCCGTACCGGGCTTACTCGCGTGCTTAAAATCGAAAACCCGCCCCGACAAAGAAATTGCTGTTATCGCTAAACTCTTCATCTGCTTTTTTGTAGCCTGCTTTTAGATGAAAAAACGGTAGAAGATATCGAACTTCGCCACCATAGACGATACCAGAGCCTATCTGTTGAGTGAACTTATGCAAACCAACAATTGGTGACACATACACTGACCGCCCTAGATGAAAAGAAGGTTTGATATTTACACCATATGAATAAGTATCATCATTATAACGGCTGTATTCCAGTTCATAGCCAAAATCTAACACATTGTCTGCCTTGAACTGAAAGCCATATAGAATCGACCCCTTTGTTTCATTTAGAAAAGAGTCAACATCTAGATAAAGGTAATCACTTGCTATTGCTGGCGTGCTCATGCCCAAGAAGCTGATTAAGAGCCATTTTTTCATTACTTCATAAATCCATATTTTCGTAGCTCTTCCATCGACATGTAATGCATGTCGTTTGCACACGCAGCCTCAAGAGTAAACCAATAGAAATCGCGGTTGACACCAATATCGGTGTAATAATCGAGATAGCGATTGTGTTCTTGATGATCTCTAGGTAAATCTTTACCTTCTAAATCCACGCCCGCAGACCAGCTATGCACACCGATTTTTGCCCCCGGCTCGACGGTACGGTTCACACCAGCCAAAAATAGGTCAGTACCACCTGATGCAATGTGACCAGTTTTGGCAATATAGCTGTCTAATCCGTACTCTCTTATCCTATAAGCCAGATCGATGTTAGTCTCATCATCGGCTGAACCATCAATACTCTCGAAAACAAGCATCTGAATGTGTGGATGCTGCGATATCATGTTTTCAAAAGCATCAAGCGATCCGTCACATACAACACCTGAAAGATAAGCAGTGTCATTTTTAATTTTAAATGTTAGAGCTTCATCGCCATCAAGGCTAAACGAGCATTGTGACTGATAAACAGAATCATACTGAGGCGCTGCACAGCCAAAGAGTACTAAGAGAGCACCGCTAATTAGAGCGCTTTTCATCATAATTAAAGCCCTAACCAACCTTTGATGGTATCGCCGTCAACTACGATGACATCTTTATCCGCGCTAACTTCACTCTGGTCCGTGGTTTTCACATTTGCTTTATTGAAAGCTTTTTCACGGTCACGCCAATTAGGATCGTGAATGATCATAGGGACAGGAGTGTTAGATGCATCGCGTCGAGTTCGTTCATCACGAGCCTTGTATTGACACGTTGCAGATTCCCAATCTTTTCCGCGCATCTGCATTTCCGTGCGAGCGTCTAGTTTAGACATTTCATCCACACCGTTGTACGCGATATCACACAGTTCAAATTCATTCGCTTCGACTAATTTCACATTGTGGTATTTGAGACTGCCACAACCAGCAAGTATTACGACTGACGCTGTAAGTAAAAATAGTTTTTCCATTATAAGAACACCTCATTGATTCAAACGCTTATGGTAACTTGATAGGATTAACTTGCCGACTTCGAGCAAGAAGGCATACCCTCGCAAAATAACGTGAACGAAAGTCTAAGATGAATCGAACGACCGAAATGGTAATTCACATTCAAGTGATCGTGTGCACGTTTTGATGAAAGTTAACATAAAACAACATCTTATTTATGAGACGCACGTAACAACCAATAACCCAAGAAAAACCATGACTGCATAGATATGCAATTTAAGAAACTATGCCGTTAAGATTTAATCGTCTAAATGGGATTCATTTTCTGACTTGATTGGATACGTTACCAATCATAGGGTTAGCGATTGTTTATTGAGATAGAATATAGATAGACAAAACATGCATAAGCATCATAACGAGAAAATGACTAAATTACGTTTTGTTGCAATGCTAGATTACAGTTAGGGAAGTGTTCGAAAGCAGATAAACGAAAGGCTCCCCCAATGACACAAAAACGACATTGAATAGAGCCTTCATAAATGACACATCCAATTAAGTGACGTGTTTAAGGTACCGAAGAGGATTACTTCATGATGCGCGCTTTAAACGCTTTACCTTTGATCTTGCCGTTTTGCAGCTGCTTCAAGGCACGATTTGCGACTGATTTTTCCACCGCAACGTAAGAAACCATCGCTAGAATATTAATCTTACCGATGCATTTACCATCGATACCCGCTTCTTTGGTCAAAGAACCAAGGATATCACCTGCGCGTACTTTCAGTTTTTTACCACCAAGAATTTGAATCGTTGTCATTGCCGCATCAAACGGTTCACCCGCTGGGCGGTGAGGTAACGCTTCAGGCGCAATTTCAATGTCCATGTACTCTTCAATCAAAGCCGTACGGTAGCCATCTTTGTCGCTGTAGAAGCTAAATGCTTGACCTTTTGAACCTGCGCGGCCAGTACGACCAATGCGGTGCACGTGTACTTCAGGATCGCGTGACAATTCAAAGTTAAATACCGCATCAAGGTTATCAACATCCAGACCGCGCGCAGCAACATCGGTCGCAACAAGAATGGAGATACTCTTGTTTGCAAACATGGTTAATGCTTGATCGCGTTCACGCTGCTCTAAATCACCGTGAAGTTCTGTAACACTAAAGCCACGATTGTGTAGTTCGTCAGCAACCGCCATTACTTCTTTCTTGGTGTTACAGAAGATCACTGATGATTCTGGGCGGTGCGCCATCAGCAACGTTTCTAATGCTTCGTCACGATCTTCCGTTGCATTGATTTTGTAGAAGTGCTGTTCAATGGTCGAAGTTTGGTGAGTTGATTCCACTTTAACCAGTTGTGGCGCCTTCATGATGCGAGAAGCGATCGCCTCGATCTCTTTCGGGAAAGTCGCACTAAACAGAAGAGTTTGGCGCTGAGTAGGCGTTTGATCGATAATCGCATCAAGCGCATCTTGGAAGCCCATGTCTAACATGCGATCTGCTTCATCCAGCACCAAAGTATTTAACTCTGACAAGTCAATACGATCGCGGCTAAGGTGATCAAGAATACGACCCGGAGTACCAACTAAAATATGCGCGCCATGTTCCAGAGAACCAATTTGCGGCCCCATTGGCATACCACCACACAACGTCAGCACTTTAATGTTATGAATACCACGCGCTAGAGTACGGATCTCTTTCGCTACTTGGTCAGCCAATTCGCGAGTTGGACACAGAACTAAAGATTGCACACGAAAACGTTTCACCTTTAGGTTTGAAAGCAAACCCAGCGCAAACGTCGCCGTTTTACCTGAACCTGTTTTACCTTGACCAATCACATCTTTACCTTCAAGAACGATAGGCAAGCTTTGTGCTTGGATTGGGGTCATTTGAGTGTAGCCCAATGAATCAAGGGTCGTTAGCAGCTCAGGCTGTAGTGGCAAAGATTTAAATGAATCGGTCAAAACTTATACTCGTCGTTTGTGTCTCTATGCACAGAGCATAGATGGAAAATAGCAAAATAAAAAAACCGCCTCTCTAGAAGCGGTTTTTACAAAAAAGTCGTCTACCCTAAGGTTAACGTAATCCGTGCAAAAACTCGGCGCGCGTCGCTGGGATAGATTTGAATATCCCGCCAAGTGCCGTAGTGGTCGTTTGGCTAGTCGCATCCATAACACCGCGCGATTTCACGCAGTAGTGCGTTGCATCAATGGTTACCGCCACATCATCAGACTCAAGCAAGGTTTGCAGCGCAACCAGAATCTGTTGAGTCAAACGCTCTTGCACTTGTGGGCGCTGAGCAAAGAAACGCACGATACGGTTTATTTTTGACAAACCAATGATTTTTCCGCGTGGAATATAAGCCACTGCGGCCTTACCATCGATCGTCACTAGGTGATGTTCACAAGTGCTGGTTAAGGTGATGTCTTTAACACGAACCATTTCGCTGACATTCATCTTATTTTCAATCACGGTAATTTTTGGAAAGTTTTGGTAGTCAAGACCAGAAAAAATCTCATCCACATACATTTTTGCAATGCGGTGCGGCGTTTCTTCTAAACTGTCGTCCGTAAGGTCAAGATCAAGCAGAGAAAGAATTTCTCTCATATGATGTTGAATCTTTTCCTTTTTTTCTTCACGACTAAATTGGCTAGGCACCATTGGTGTCTCTAATCCACGGCTTTCAAGTGCATCTTTTACTAACAATGCAGACTCGCTAAGACCTGACATTCCACTTCCTCATATTACTCCTTGCGGATGGCTGACAAGGATACTCGGATTTTTTAATAATTACACCCATATTTTAACTAGGGGGACTATTCTGCGAACGATTCAACGCCACGGCACGCTTAGTGTCACGGCGAATTTGTGGTAGAGTTAGCCAAAACTATAACGAGATTAGGAATGACACCATGGGTTGCTGTGACGCTCCTGGCTTGATGCCAATTGAAGACGCGATGGAAAAAATGCTATCACGCATTGAACCACTGCAAAATACTTTAGAATTACCGCTTGCAGACGCACTGGGTTTTGTTCTAGCAGAAGATATTCTTTCTCCGATTTTTGTGCCTCCATTCGACAATTCAGCGATGGATGGCTATGCGGTACGTATAGCAGACTTAGCGCACACAAACACGCTACCGATGGTAGGTAAATCTTTTGCTGGTCAACCTTTTGTTGGTGAATGGCCGCAAAGAACTTGTATTCGTATTATGACCGGAGCGCAGATCCCTACCGGCTGTGATGCGGTGATCATGCAAGAAAACACGCAAGTGACCGACGCCGGTATCGTTTTTGCTGAAGAAAATGTCAAACCACAAAACAATATCCGCCCAACTGGTGATGATATTAAGCAAGGTGATGTGGTTTTGGCCAAAGGCGCTCGTTTATCCCCGCGTGATATTCCAATGATTGCTTCACTGGGTATTAGCCACATCAGCGTTATTCGCAAGCCGAAAGTCGCGTTCTTCTCGACCGGCGATGAGTTAAAGCCGCTCGGTGAGCCGCTTGAAGCTGGCCAAATTTACGATAGTAACCGCTACGGAATAAAACCATTAATTGAGAATTTTGGTTGTGAAGCGATTGATCTGGGGATCATTCCTGACTGCCCACAAACATTGAAAGAGACCTTTGAAAAAGCGCAATCACTGGCCGATGTTGTAGTGACGTCTGGTGGCGTGAGCGTTGGCGAAGCTGACTACACTAAAGACATTCTTGAAGAACTTGGAGAAATTGGTTTTTGGAAACTGGCTATCAAACCGGGTAAACCCTTTGCGTTTGGTGCTCTTTCTTCTGCGTGGTTCTGTGGCTTGCCTGGTAATCCTGTTTCTGCCGTGTTAACCATGTATGTATTGGTTCAACCAATGCTGGCAAAACTGGCTGGTCATAGTGAATGGCAAGCCCCTCAATCCATTCCAGCCATCACAAAAACAGGTTTCAAGAAAGCCCCGGGCCGTACCGATTATCAACGTGGCATTTATTCACTTGAGAATGGGCAGTTTGTGGTGGAAACCACTGGTAACCAAAGCTCTGGCGCATTCCGCTCTATGAGCCTGGCCAACTGCTTTGTTGTGCTTGAACGCGAGCGCGGCCGCGTTGAAGCGGGCGAGACAGTACAAATTCAACTGTTTAACTCAACTTTATACTAGAGGTTGCTGTGGAGATCTTATCTGATCAAGAGATGCTACGTTACAATCGCCAAATCGTGTTAAATCAATTTGATTTTGACGGTCAAGAAGCACTCAAGCAAGCGTCCATTTTGATTCTCGGTGCCGGTGGTTTAGGTTGTGCGTCAAGCCAATACCTTGCCACGGCAGGCGTGGGAAAGTTAACTCTGATTGACGATGACGTGGTCGAACTGTCAAATCTACAACGACAGGTTCTGCACCATGATGCCGATATCGGCAAAAAGAAAGTGGCATCAGCAGCGCAATCTTTGGCGTTGCTGAATCCGCACATCGAGATAGCGACCATAGATAAACGCTTGAGTGATGATGAGCTATCGATACTTATCCAAAGCCATAGCTTAGTTTTGGACGCATCCGATAACGTCGACACACGTAATCAGCTTAATCGCTTGTGTTATCAACATAAAACACCGTTGATTTCTGGCGCAGCAATCCGAATGGAAGGCCAGATCAGCGTCTTTACTTATCAAGATGAACAAGCTCCTTGTTATCAGTGTTTAAGTAGTTTGTTTGGTGGTGGTGCTCTAAGTTGCGTTGAAGCCGGCGTGATGGCACCAGTAGTGGGCATTATTGGTGCAATGCAGGCTATGGAAGCGATTAAGGTAATTGCTAACTATGGCACGCCGAAACAAGGCAAAGTATTAATTCTTGATGCTATGACGATGTCTTGGCGCGATATGAATTTGATGAAAATGCCTACGTGCTCAGTGTGCGGTCCTAAATAAGGCTGTTGTAAGATAATAAGGAGATGTCGGTTATGGATAACCCTAAATATTTTCTTGCCGCCCTACTCGCAGCATTAGTACTGTTACTTGCGCTATTGTGGTTCAATTCTGACAGCAATAGCCAAGTAACCACCGTCCCAATAATCGAATCGACACTGACTCAATCTCTCGATGGCCAAAGGCGATTCTTAACACTTGATTTGGGTGAAGGTAATACTCACGTTATATCTGCACCAATAAGCGTACAATGCAACCTGCAAGAGCTCGCTCAAATTGAGATTGCAACAGACCGACTTGGCCATGTCAGTTACCACTTTATCTCTTGCCACTAGGAGGCAACGTGACGTCACTTGTATCCACTCCCCTTGTATCTGCGAAATGGCTTTATCAGCATAGCAGCGATCCAAACTTGGTTATCTTAGATGCCAGTATCGATTTTCAAATTCCATCTGAAACTGAAAAAGACAAAGAGAACCTGATCCCACAGTCAATTCGTTTCGACTACGATAAGTGTTTTTGTGATCCTGACGTGGCACTTCCTCACATGATGCCAAGCGAAGCACGCTTTAATCAGCTTGCGCGACAAATCGGTCTAAACAACGAATCGACAATTGTTGTCTACGACAACAGCGGTACCTTCGCTTCTCCACGCGCGTGGTGGATGCTAAAAGCCATGGGACATCAAAACGTATTTGTACTTAATGGCGGTCTTACGGAATGGAAGCGATGTGGTTACCCAACGACAACTTGCTACCGTGAAACACCCGTCGGCAATTTCAATGGCAAATTGGATCCTAATTACTTTGTCGCGGCGCAATACGTTGAGCAACAAATTGGTAATAACAGTAGCTTAACGGTTGATGCTCGTGGCAAGGCGCGTTTTCTTGGTCAAACGCCTGAACCACGTGCAGGTGTTCGCAGCGGTCGCATTCCAAATTCTGTTTGCCAGCCCTTTGCCGAGCTGATCGATGGCCACAAACTCAAAACCGCTGAGCAGCTAATCCCACTGATGGAAAACACGCTTGTGGCGGGAAAGGAAGAGTACCTTTTTAGTTGCGGATCGGGGGTCACTGCATGCATTGTTTTACTGGCAGCCACACTCACTGGCTATGAAACTAAACAGCTTCGAGTGTACGACGGGTCATGGACTGAATGGGGCAGCAATTCTCGCTTTCCGATTGAATAAGTCTTGCTTACAAACAAAACATTAAAAAGAAAATCCCCGCATGCGGGGATTTTTTTCATCATCTATTTAAGGCCTTCATTCATAGCGTCAACGAGCTCCCCTGTTGGATCCCCCGATAACTCCCATGTAAAGATCCCACCGAGGTTCGCGCTCTTAGCCCACGCCGCTTTAGCTTTGATTGAACGTTCGTCTTCAAATGAGATAAAGACTTTTTTGTCCGGGTTCCATAAATATGGAGCTTGAGCTTCCTCGTCGTATTTATACACGTAGCCTTGCTTCTCACCATAGTTTTTTATGAGATCCCAAAACATAAAGTAGCCATTTTCACCCGTACCAAATGGCGCACCGCCGGCAGACTGCAATTCACCCGTTGGTAATTCACCATCATAATCTTTAGTACCTTCCCAGCCACGACCGTAAAATGCAGCACCAATTACCAATTTTTCCGGAGGAATACCTTGCTCAATCATCTGATTAATAAAAACATCTGACCCCATACCCCACCAGCTACGAGCTGTTGCGTGTAGGTTCGTGGTATGGCCCGTTTGCACGCCCCAACCACCTAAGTAGTCATAAGTCATCGCAAACATATTGGTAAGGTATTGGCTAGCTGAATTCCAATCGATTTGAGCCGCCTTCGCCCCAACACCGACTGCTGTAGACAATTCGTACTCGCGCCCTGTTTTAGCTTCAAGTTTATCGAGATCGCTGCGCATTACTTTAACCAAATAGGTAAAGGCCGCACGTTCGCTAAGCATCTCTTCATCACTTAACTTCGTATCTGGATTCCAAGGAGAGGTCGTTAAGCCACCACCACCTGGATATTCCCAATCTAAATCAATACCGTCAAAGAACTCATATTTTGCTATCAATTCTGCTGCAGTTTTCGAGAACTGATCCATCGCTTTTGAATCCTTAGCCATTGCATGGAAAGGTTCCGACATTGTCCAACCGCCAAAAGAAGGAAGAATTTTGATTTTCGGGTGGTCAGCTTTTAATTGTGCTAGCTGCGCGAAATGACCTTTATAAGGGACGTCAACTTTTACTGGGCCAAAATCCATTTCCAACCCGGATTTATAATCAACCACAATTGCGGTGTAAGGGTCTTTTCCTTCACATTGGGTTGCGACTAATTCTTGGATTTCAGCAGAAGCGCCGGTATGAGGGCCACACATGCTTAAAAAGGCGTAGATGATATGAGTCAGATTTTCCGCCGGAATATCTTTAACTGCATAAGGATTTTGTGGATTATCGTATTGCCAATCGGCAAAATAACCCGCAACAACTTTGTCACTAGCATTAGCTGCAAACGCAAGTGAACTCGCGATAGCTGCCACGATCAAGGAACGTTTCATTATTATTCTCCGTGGGTAAGGTGGCTAATTTTTAACCCACAAAGTATAAATTTGATTTAAAAAGTAAATCAGGATGCGAGTTATGAGCAAACTTACGCATCCCAGTTACACACGTTGCAGCAATTTTTTGATCGAATAGTTTTAAACTAAAGAACTAAATACTCCAAGCGACCCACAATTGCAGATTCCTAACCTTGGCTAATTTGTTCATCGAGGTTCAATACCGTCAGGGCATTACTAACACTTGTCGCAATCACATCAATCGCGCCAGTGCGCAACGCACCAAGTAACGAGAGAGGTTTACTGTTTTCTGCTGCGATAGCAATCACTTCTGAAATGGCTTTAAACTCGTCAATACCGAGCCCTATCACCCGGTCGCTCATCACGGTTTTCGCGGAAGCACCATGAATATCGAAAAAGTCATAGCCGGCAAAATCACCAACAACACCTTGGTGTAAACGTGCCTGCACCACTTCATCGGCACTAAACCACCCGAGATCAACCATGTAGCTGTTCTCACTCATGTCACCAATGCCTATTAGAGCCACATCTGCTTTACGCGCTAAATCAAGGGTTTGCTTGACTGTCGCATTTTGCATAAACGCCAATTTCTGTTCGCGGTTTTCTGCATAAGCTGGAGCATAGAGCGTTTCTGAACTGCCACCATAACTCTTAGCAAACTGTCGGCAAATGTGGTCAGCGTTAAACATGCCGCCTCTTGGGTGAATACCACCGATGCCACAGACAAATTTGACCTCTTTTTGTGGGATAACACCAATATGATGCGCCACCGCAGAAACATTGCGCCCTTGTCCTACTGTTACGACAGTGCCATTTTGCAATGTGCCCGCCATGTACTTCGACACCAAGCCTGCCACTTGCAGACGCTGTGCCTCTTCGCTCGGTTGATCCAAGGCGACCAAAGCACGTTTCACACCAAAGCGCTCAATCAGACGCTGCTCAATTTTGGCACTGAAAACCGGGTGATACTTGACTGTAATTTCAACAATGCCTTCATCGCGCGCCTGCTTAAGTAGGCGACCTACTTTAGCGCGTGATATCGCGAATTTTTTCGATATCTCTTCTTGCGTCGCGCCATCTTGGTAATAGGCCACTGAAATCTCAGTTAATACATCGGTACTGTTTATTGGTTTATCGGGTGTCGTGGTCACTATGTCATCCGTCTGGCAATTAAATTTTTAGCAAAAGCACCCTTTCAAGGGTGCACATATGCTCAATGCACTAGCATTTGTCACCACCCACTTTACCCCAAACAAATGATCACCACCAACACAAATGTTCACAGCAAAATCTAATTAGGTGAGTCACACCAGAAAACCTTGCCATAGCAAGCAAACGTTTAGCTGCAACAGGATGCGATGACAGTCGAAATTAATGGTGATTAAGCTCACCTAATTCATTACTACTCGATTGACTTTGGCGGCCAATAAGATAAATATGAACCCATCATTTACTCATCGTTAGAACAAATGCTCAACGCAATTTAACTAACGAACAAAAGTTTTCTGTTAATGAGTGGAAACGGTCTAAATTTAGCCATGAACTATTCGTTAACTCGCTTGCAAATGTCTATGTCATTTCTCGTATCGACGTAGACAGAAAATAGGATGATCAATTATGAGCAACAAATTAGAGCAACTTCGTAAACTAACTACCGTTGTAGCAGACACTGGTGAAATTGAAGCAATCAAGAAATACCAACCAGAAGACGCAACGACTAACCCTTCTCTAATTCTTAAAGCGGCTCAAATTGAAGAGTACGCACCACTGATTGACCAAGCGATTGAATACGCAAAAGCGCAAAGCAACGATAAAGCACAACAAGTACAAGACACTTGCGACATGCTTGCGGTTAACATCGGTAAAGAAATCCTAACCACTATCCCTGGCCGAATTTCAACCGAAGTTGATGCTCGTCTTTCTTACGATATGGAAGGCAGTGTATCGAAAGCGCGCCAGCTAGTTAAAATGTATAACGATGCAGGCATTACGAACGATCGCATTCTTATTAAGCTCGCTTCAACTTGGGAAGGCATCCGTGCTGCTGAAATCCTAGAAAAAGAAGGCATCAACTGTAACCTAACGCTGCTATTCTCATTCGCTCAAGCTCGTGCTTGTGCTGAAGCTGGCGTATTCCTGATTTCTCCTTTCGTTGGCCGTATTATGGACTGGTACAAGGCAAAAGAAGGTCGTGATTTTGAAGCTTCAGAAGATCCAGGTGTTATCTCTGTTTCAGATATCTACAACTACTACAAAGATCACGGTTACAAGACTGTTGTGATGGGCGCAAGCTTCCGTAACATCGGAGAGATCCTTGAACTGGCTGGTTGCGACCGTCTAACTATCGCTCCTCAACTTCTCGCAGATCTAGAAGCCGCAGAAGGTGAAGTAGTAGAGAAGCTTATCGACTCTAAAGGAACTCAAGCTCGCCCAGCAGCAATGACCCACGCTGAATTCCTATGGGATCATAACCAAGACGCAATGGCAGTAGAAAAACTTGCAGAAGGCATCCGTAACTTCGCTGTTGACCAAGGCAAGCTTGAAGAGATGATCGCAGCGAAACTGTAATCCAAAACTATTTAAAAGAGGGAACGAAAACGTTCCCTCTTCTACATCTATTTACCCGTGTCTCATAAGACAGAAACAATATTCGGAAATAATTATGGATCGTAAAATTTTAGCCAATGCAATCCGTGCGCTAAGCATGGACGCAGTTCAACAAGCTAACTCGGGCCACCCTGGCGCACCAATGGGTATGGCAGATATCGCTGAAGTACTTTGGCGTTCACACTTAAACCACAACCCGTCAAACCCAGAGTGGGCTGACCGCGACCGTTTCGTGCTATCAAATGGCCACGGTTCTATGCTGATCTACTCACTACTACACCTAAGTGGTTACGAGCTAGCTATTGATGATCTAAAAAACTTCCGTCAACTGCACTCTAAAACTCCGGGTCACCCAGAGTACGGCTACGCACCAGGCATCGAAACCACGACTGGCCCTCTAGGTCAAGGTATCACCAACGCGGTTGGTATGGCAATGGCTGAGAAAGCGCTAGCGGCTCAGTTCAATAAAGAAGGCCACGACATCGTTGACCACCACACTTATGTTTTCATGGGTGATGGTTGTTTGATGGAAGGTATCTCGCATGAAGCTTGTTCTCTTGCGGGCACATTAGGTCTTGGTAAGCTAATCGCGTTTTGGGATGACAACGGCATCTCTATCGATGGCCACGTAGAAGGTTGGTTCTCTGACGATACGCCTAAGCGTTTTGAAGCGTACGGCTGGCATGTTATCCCTGCGGTTGACGGTCACAATGCTGACGCCATCAATGCAGCGATTGAAGCGGCAAAAGCAGATCCACGCCCTACTCTTATTTGTACTAAAACCATCATCGGTTTTGGTTCGCCAAATAAATCAGGCTCTCATGACTGCCACGGTGCACCACTAGGCGCGGAAGAAATCGCAGCAGCACGTGAATTCCTTGGTTGGGAACACCCAGCATTTGAAATTCCAGCAGATGTCTACTCAGAGTGGGATGCAAAAGCGGCTGGCGCAGACAAAGAAGCGGCATGGGATAATAAATTCGCAGCTTACGCAGCGGCTTACCCAGCAGAAGCGGCTGAATTTAAGCGTCGTGTAAACGGTGACTTGCCAGCAGAATGGGAAGCGAAAGCCAACCAAATCATCGCTGATCTACAAGCAAACCCTGCTAACATCGCATCACGTAAAGCATCGCAAAACGCGCTAGAAGCGTTTGGCGTAATGCTACCTGAGTTTATGGGCGGCTCTGCTGACCTAGCACCTTCAAACCTGACTATGTGGTCTGGTTCTAAATCGCTAACAGCAGATGACTTCTCTGGTAACTACATTCACTACGGTGTACGTGAATTTGGTATGACTGCGATCATGAACGGTATCGCACTGCACGGTGGTTTTGTTCCTTACGGTGCAACATTCCTAATGTTCATGGAATACGCACGTAACGCAATGCGTATGGCTGCTCTGATGAAAGTGCAGAACATCCAAGTTTACACCCACGACTCTATCGGTCTGGGCGAAGATGGCCCAACTCACCAACCGGTTGAGCAAATCGCGTCACTACGCC